>JANJTV010000135.1 GCA_024710905.1 Anaerolineales bacterium
TCGGGCGGGCTGCCCCCGGCCTGCACCTGCAAATGGAAATATTTCTCCCGCCCCAGGCGATCTTCGTTAAAGACCGGCGAGGCTTCGGGATTCTTTTCGATGCGCCGGGCATACTGGACAAGGAAAAAGGCCAGCAGGATATACATGACAATAAACAACGGGATACGCAACTCCGCGCCGGAGAACAGCGGCAGCCCGGAGAGTTGCTGGGCCACGCCAATCGTAAACGGGTTGGTGATGGCCGCCGAAAAGCCGATATTGGTCGCCAGCACGCTCATCCCCAGCCCGGTCAACGCGTCCCAGCCCAGCGAGTAAGACAGGGCGATCATCAACGGGACGAGCGGCACCATTTCTTCCAGGATGCCAAAGAACGAGCCGAGCGCCATGAAGAAGAAGGTGATGATCAATAGCAGGGTGTATTTTTGGGCGGCATAGTTGTTCACCAGCTGGCTGAGCGCCGCCTGCACCAACCCGCTCTTTTCCAGAACGGCAAAGGCCGCACCAACCATCAGCAGGAAGAGGATGATCACAATCAACACCAGCGAACCATCCGCGCCGAGCACTTCCACGGGGGCGGTCAGCCAGCGCCAGATTGGGTAATCGGGCCGGTCGGTGAAGGTGAAGCTGGCCGGGTCAATGCTGCTGCGTCCGTCCACATCCAGGCGCTGGTACTGCCCGGCAGGGATGACCAGGGTCAACACCCCGGCCAGCAGCATCAGTGCAAACAGGATGACGAGTGATTGGATGAAAGCGCGCTGGCCGATCTGGATTCCGGATTTTTCCTGCATGGCGGGTCTCCTTGTCGCGGAACTTCCTTTTTGTGAAGTTGTGGCACTCATTTGATTTCCAAAATAATAGCACGGGAAGCCCAGATTCGTCACAGCCAAATGTTAATTTTTGTGAAAAATGTATGACAGGTGTCACTAGGGTGGCAGAAAACCCGGTTGTATAATGATTTTGCTCATTTTCATACTCACAACCCCGGGAGAAACCCATGACTGCTCAACTCATTGATGGCACTGCCATTGCCCAAAAAGTACGTGATGACGTGAAGGCCAAAGTCGCCGCCCGCATTGCGGCTGGTAAACCACAACCTGGCCTAGCCACGGTGCTGGTCGGTGACCGGGTCGATTCGGCCACCTATGTCAGCATGAAACAAAAAGCCTGCGCCGAACTGGGCATGACCTCCTTCCATCACCCCCTGCCTGCGGATGTCAGCCAGGACGAATTGGAAAAATTGATCAAAAAGTTAAACGCTGATCCGAAAGTCAATGGCATCCTGGTCCAGCTGCCCCTGCCCGACCACCTGGACGAAGAACGGGTCTTGCAACTGATCAGCATTGAGAAGGACGTGGATGGATTTTCACCGATCAATCTGGGGCGGCTGGCCCAAAAAGGGCGAGAACCGTTGTTTGTGCCGTGCACACCCTACGGGTGCATCTACCTGCTTAAGGAAGCGGGCGTCAAGATCGCCGGCGCAAATGCTGTTGTGTTGGGCCGCTCAAACATTGTCGGGATGCCTGCTGCGCTGTTGTTGATCAAGGAAAATGCCACCGTAACCGTCGTTCATTCACGAACCAAAGACATCCCGGCGGCCCTGCGTGACGCGGATATTGTGATTGCGGCGATTGGCCGGGCCGAGATGGTGCGTGGCGATTGGATCAAGCCCGGCGCGGCGGTGATCGACGTGGGCATTAACGGCATCCCGATGCTCAACCCGGATGGCTCGCCGGTGATCAGTGAGAAAACTGGCAAGCCGCGCCAGCGCCTGGTGGGCGATGTCAATTTTGCCGAAGCCAAGGAAGTGGCCGGGTTTATCACCCCGGTGCCCGGCGGTGTAGGGCCAATGACCATCGCCATGCTGATGGCTAACACCCTGCGCGCGGCGGAAATCCAGCAAGGGTAGACAGAATAGATATAGCAAAAGTGGCGCACCATCTGTGCGCCACTTTTTTATTCATATCGAAATCGCAAAATCCCGACCACAAAGAAGACTGCCGCAAAGGCAAGCAGCACCCCGGCTTCGGGCAGCACCTCCGCCAGCCCGCCGCCGCGCAGGACGAGGTCGAGCATGCCCTGCATGGCCCAGGTGGTAGGCAGGACACGCACAATTTGCTGCACGGCCTGGGGGAATAACTCCAGTGGATACCAGCAGCCGCCCATCAGGGCCATCACCATGCCGAGCATGATGCTCAACCCGTTGGCTTGGCTGGAGGTCTTGATAAAGGTTCCCATGGTGGTGCCAATCGCGGCAGCGGCCAGCGCCGAGCAAACCAGGATCAGCAGCAGTGCAGCCGGGTCACGTCCCCATTCCAGTCCCATCACCAGCATGCCAAAGCCAACCAGCAGTAACATCTGCAAAACCGCAATCAATACCTGTCCGCTGATGGTGCCCAGTAGGTAAGTGGCTTTGCGCGTGGGCGTTGTTAACAGGCGGCGCAGGGTTCCCTGCTGGCGTTCATAGGCAAATAATTCGGATAGTCCAAATAGCGGGATAAATACCCAGGTGATCAATTGCCCGGCGGAAGTATTGGCGCGCGGGTCATACTCCACCTGGTCTGGCGTGTTGCCCTGGAGGATTGTCACGCGCTGCGGGGAGTCTTGTTGCAGATTGGTGGCGGTTTCAAGGGCTGATTCAAAAAAGGCCTGTTTTTCCTGTGCAGAAGCAAAGGGCTGGTTTTCCTCGCGCCGGGCGACCGCATTGTTTGCCGCACTGACGGCCGTGCCAACCTGCCGTAAGGCGGTCAGCACGGCGCGTTCGGCCAGGGTGGCATTAATGTTATTCGGTTGTTGCATGAGTTCAGTCTCGGCAGTGTTTTCTTGCAGGGCGGCCACATCCAACCCGGCAGGGATGATGAACACAGCCGAGGCGCGGCGTTCGTCAAATTGCTGCTCAGCCTGCTCCCGGCTGGTGACTTCAGGGCGGATGGCTGTAGAGGCATCCAGTTGTGCAATGATCTGCGCGGAGAGGGCGGTTTGGGCTTCGTCCACCACCAACAATCGAATCCGGGTATCCGTATCCCCGCCTGGCGTACCGCCGGCCAGCAGGAATGTAAACGCAATGGGCAGGATGATAAAGAAGAGCAGTTCAGACGGGCTGGCAAATTTAAGCAGCAGGTCTTTCCAGGCAATCGCAAAGAGTTTTTTCATGGTCGTTTGCCTTTATTTCTTCATCACGTTGGAGCGGGTGAACAGGAGGGTTGCCGCAGTAAACAAGGTCGTGCCCATGACCAGCAAGGCTGTGATGGGCCGCCCGAGGTTTTCCAGGCTCCCGCCCAGGGCCAGGGTTGTAAAACCGTCCAGCCCCCAGGCATTGGGGGTAATGGCGCTGATGGCGCGTACGAATTCGGGCATCGCATCCAGTTGGATAAAACTGCCGCCCAGGATGCCGAAAATTAACATCAGGGCGGAGCCAATGCTGGCCACCTGTCCGGGGTTGCGTGCCAGCGCAGTCAGCAGCATGCCCCAGCCGGTGGCGCCGAACACGGCCGCCAGGATGAGAACAATGATGCCGAGCGGGTCGCCCCATTGTACGCCAAAGAACAGTGCGCTGGCCAGGATCAGGATGCTCATTTGCGCCAGGCCGGTCAGGTAGATGCCAAGCACTTTGCCGCCCAGCACCTGCACGCTGTTGGTGGGGGAAACCAGCAGGCGTGGCAGGGTGCCCTGCGCTTTTTCGGACAGGATGCTGCGCCCGCCATAGCTGACGGTGAACATCAGGAACATCAACGCCATGCCGGGGGCCATGTAGGCCAGCGGGTCAAACTCGTTGGTTTCGCCGCCTTGCTGGTTGGTTTTCAAGGCAATGGCTGTTTCAACAGGTTCATCCATGTCATCGCTCTCAAACATGGCGCGGGCTTGTTCTTCCAGCGCTTCGGCAGGCAAGGTTTCAATGTTCGGGATGCCGCTCATGGTGGTGATGCCGGAGATGCGCCCGGCCTCCACGCGGCTGATGAACTCATCTACGATGGCTTTAATCACCCCGGAGCCGGTCGGGCGGGAGGGATTGGCGTAAATTTCAATTTGTACAGGCTCGAAGGAGAGTGGTTCGCCAGCCTGCGCTGCGGAAATCATTGGTTGGGTCGGGATGATGCTTTCAGTGAACCCATCCGGGATGATGACAGCGGCTGCAGCCTGGTCTTCGTCGATCAGGCGGCGGGCTTCTTCGGGGGAGTCCGCTTCGGTGGGAAGCAGCAGGGTGGATAACTCCTCGGAGTGGAAGACCTCCACCAGCGCGTTGCCCAGTTCAGCGTCATCCTGATCAACTAAAATCACCGGGATGTCTGACAACCCGGAGCCGCTATTGCCGCTAAACCGGCCGGTGACAAAGCCCATGCCGAGGGTGAGCAAGAAGGGCGCCAGCAGCATGAAGATCAGGGCGGCGCGGTCGCGAAAAATTAACGTCAGGTCTTTGAGACCGATCAGGATCAGTTTTTTCATGGCTTAATCCCGCAGGGCGCGTCCGGTCAGGTGCAGGAAGACGGCCTCCAGGTTGGGCTCGCGGATGTCGATGGAGCGGATTTTGATGCCGCGCTCGTTGGCGGCGCCAACCACGCTGGCCAGGATCTCTTCGGCGTCCGGGGTGATGACGGCGATTTCATGGTCAACTATGCTGGCTTCCAGCACGCCGGGCAGGGGGCGCAGGGCAGCCGCCAGGGCGGAAGGGTCTTCGTTTTCGCTGATGTGCAGGATCAGGGTTTCGCTTTCGCCTACCTGGCGGGTGAGTTCCTTCTGGGTGCCCAGTGCAATCAGCTGGCCGTGGTCGATGATGCCAACCCGGTCTGAGAGTTCGGCGGCTTCTTCCATGTAATGGGTGGTGTACAGTACGGTCATGCCCTGTTTGTTCAGGTCTTTGACAGTATCGAGGATGGCGCGGCGGCTTTGCGGGTCAATGCCTACCGTGGGTTCGTCCATGAACAGCAGGCGCGGTTTATGCAGCAGGCCGACGCCAATGTTGACGCGCCGTTTCATGCCACCGGAATAGGTTTTAACGCGGTTTTTGGCTTTGTCGGCCAGGCCGATCTGTTCGAGCACTTCATCCACGCGGTTGTTGAGCACCGCGCCGCCCAGGCCATACATTTGCCCCCAGAAAACCAGGTT
>JANJTV010000149.1 GCA_024710905.1 Anaerolineales bacterium
AGTGTGATGCAGGTCATGCGCGCCTATGTACAGGAAATGCAGGCCCGCTACCGCGAAATGGCCACCGAACGGGTTGATCGGCGCGTGGCCCGGTCCCTGTTGCGCATGACTCAAATCAGCGGCGCACCTGGGGAGGATGGCAGCATCCAGCTCTCCCTCTCAAGGCAGGACCTGGCCGAAATGTCCGGCACCACCCTGTACACGGTCAGCCGGATCCTCTCCGATTGGGAGCGGCACGGGATCTTGAAAACGGGCCGCGAAAAGGTATTCATCCTGCATCCACACAAACTGGTTCAAATTGCCGAGGAACTGGGCGAATAGGTCCAGGCTGTCTGACAATAAAAAAGCGCATAACGGCGCTTTTTTATTTGCGCTGGCGCAAAGAAGAATTTATACTAATTCGGTATTATTTGTGCAAGAAAGCACAAAAGGCCGTCCAGGCCATACCAAACCAAGGAGTAATACCATGAAACATACAACCTTTTTCACCCTTCTGCTGGTTGCCATGCTCGCGCTAAGCGGCTGCCAGGGCCAGGCGTCCGCCGATGAAACGGCAGGCGACTCGGGTCCGGCCAGCCTGTCCTTTGAATTGAAATCGGATATCAGTAGCGGGATGACCTTTATCGGCGTCGGCGGCGAGATTCACGACAAGGTAAACCCGATCATCAAAGCCAATGTCGGAGACACCATTACCATCACCCTGACCAGCGGTGAAGGCGCGGAACACGATTTCGTGATCGACGAACTCGGTGTCAAGTCGCCGTCGGTTACCGGCCAGGGCGAAAGCGTTACCTTTACTTTTGTGGCCGACAAACCCGGCAAGTTCACCTACTACTGCTCGATCCCCGGCCACCGCCAGGCGGGTATGGAAGGTGTGATCGAGATCGTTGGCGAGGCCACAGATGCGTCGCCCGAGAGTATGGATTACACCGGTTCCGGCTCAGCCGCCCCGGTCGCTGCAGCCACGCTGGCCCCGGCGAGCACGAATCTGAGCGATATCGTCCGCGACCCGGCTGACCTGCCCGGGCCACTGCCCCTGCGCGAACCGCAGACCGTAGTCGTTGAACTGGAAACCATCGAAGTGGATGGTCAGCTGGCGGACGGCACAACCTTTACTTACTGGACCTTCAACGGCCAGGTACCCGGCCCATTCATCCGCGTGCGCGTGGGCGATACCGTGATCGTCAAGTTCAAAAATGCTGACTCGAGCAAGATGCCGCACTCGGTGGACTTCCACGCCACGACCGGCCCCGGCGGAGGCGCTGTCTTCACCAACATGGGTCCCGGCCAGGAAACCCAGTTCCAGTTCATGGCCCTCAACCCCGGCCTGTACGTTTATCACTGCGCCACGCCCATGGTGGCCCATCACATCGCCAACGGCATGTATGGTCTGATCCTGGTCGAGCCGGAAGGCGGCCTGCCCCCTGTGGATCGCGAATTCTACGTCATGCAGGGTGAAATCTACACGGCCGCCAAGTTTGGCACGCAGGGTCACCAGACCGAGGATATTGAAGCCCTGCTTGATGAAGATCCCGAATACCTGGTCTTCAATGGCGCAGTCGGCGCACTGACCACCCAGAAGCCGCTGACCGCCAATACTGGCGAAACGGTGCGCATCTTCTTCGGCGTCGGCGGCCCGAACTTCACCTCCTCATTCCACGTGATTGGTGAGATTTTCGACCGGGTCTATGACCAGGCTTCGCTCACCTCCAGCCCGTTGACCGACGTGCAGACCACGCTCGTCCCGCCCGGAGGCGCCACCATGGTGGAGTTTGGCCTTGAAGTGCCCGGCAACTACATCCTGGTGGACCATGCCCTGTCACGATTACAGCGCGGACTGGCTGGCTTCCTGATTGTAGAAGGCGACCCCGTCCCTGAGATTTTCGACGGCACGCCCATGCCCGGCAGCGGTCATTAAAAACCCATATTTGACAAAAACAGGCTCTCCCGGTTGGGAGAGCCTGTTTCATCTAATCAGACCTTACTTCTTCGCTTTCGGTTCGTGCCCGTGATCGTCCTCGTGGGCGGCGTGCTCGTGCCCATGCCCGGCATGCTCAGCGTGCCCGGCAGCGTCAGGCTCCTGCTTCAGCCAGCCGCGGCTGGAGGCGAGCCAGCCCAAGAAAACCATCACTGCAAAAACACCCAGCACCACCCACACCAGCCAGTCCAACCCGCCCGAACCGCCGGTTTCTTCGGCAAAACGTGCAATCTCGAACATAACGACAACCTCCTGAATGATTTCTTGCAACTATACGCCAACTGGCAGGCGCTGTCAAAGGTTTGCCATTAAAATAACAGCATGACCACCCCCCTGCACGAAGAACTGCTAAACCTACTGGAGGAAACCCGCCATGGCTACCACGCCCTGGTTGATTCCGTCCCCCCGGAGGCCTATCCCCGCCCCTCGGCCAACCCGGCCTGGACGGTTGGCGACCTGCTGCACCACCTGACCTTTGGCCCGTATGCCGTGCGCGTGGATGTATTTATTATTCGCCACATCGGTTTTTTCCCGCCTCTGCCCATTGACCTGTTCAATCTCATCAACGCCCAACTCGCCCGCCGTAGCAACCTGCACCCGGAACCAGCCAGCCTGAAAAAGACCTACGACCGCGGCCACCTGTCTGTACTACGCGCCCTGCAAAACACCTCTGCCGCCGACCTGACCAAAATCGCCCACTACCCGCCCGGCCTGCGCGCCCTGCAGGGCAACGTCAGCATCGAGCAGGCCATCCGCGTACTGGCGGAACACCTGGCCGAGCATCGCGCAGACCTCCTGCCCGCCCTGGAGCCACATCAATGAGCGATACCCTGCCGCCCGCCGCGCAAACCCTTGCCAGCCTCAACATTCCGCACCGCGTTTTCGTCCACACCAACCCGGTCACCTCGCTTGAGCAGGCAGCTTCCGAGCGCGGCCAGCAGCCAGGGCAGGTCATCCGCAGCATTGTCTTCAGGCTGGGCGAGGGCCAGTTTGCCATGGTCTGTGTGGCCGGGCCAGCCCAGGTGTCCTGGCCTGCTTTACGGGCATATTTTGGTCAAAGCAGATTAACCATGGCCAGCGAGCAGGAGGTTCTGGCCGCGACAGGCTATCGCATTGGCACAGTTTCCCCCTTCGGGCTGGCCACCGGGATGCGCATCCTGCTCGACGAGAGCGTTCTGCGCCCGGAAGAAATCTCTCTCGGCTCCGGCCAGCGCAATACCGCCCTCCTGATGCGCCGGGAGGATTTCCTGGCCGCCCTGGGAAATGTCGAAACTGGCAAATTCACCGATTAACTTGAATCTGGCCACAACAACCAGTATAGTAAATTATAGAGGAGACATCCATGAAAACAATGAAAACCGGCTTTCTCTCGGGTTGCTTGATCTGGTTCTTCGCCTGCGGGCTGGCCTCCAGCTGCCTGGTCCCCGTTGCCCTGATGGTCGGCGGTTTCTCATCCACCCTGGCCGCAGACAATGTGGCCGGAATGGTCAGCCCGTTGCTTTGCCCGGCAGGCAGCACGGGTGAAATCACCACCTACCAGACCACCATGCGGGACGACAATGGCATCGACCGACCCTCCACGGCCTATGAAATGCGCTGTGTTGATGCAAGCGGCCAGGTAGTACGTGACTCCAATCCCGATTATGCGTTCGTTTGGATCGGCCTGCTGGCCGCAGGCGGGCTGGCGCTGTCAGGCTTGCTGGCAATCGCCCTGGCCGCTCCCGTCGGTGCCCTGATTGGCAGATTTTTCGGAAAGAAATAAGGACAAGGGAATGCAGCCATGACCGATCATGAAATTGAGATGCGCCGCGCAACATCACAGGATGTGCCTGCCCTCCTCGCCATCACGGATGAAGCCTACAGCAAATACATTCCGTTAATCGGCCGCAAACCCCAGCCAATGATGGTGGACTATGAGCACATGGTGGTTGAGAACGACATCTGGTTGCTCTCCTTCGATGGGCAGCCAGCCGGGGTGTTGGTATTGATTCACCACCCGGAATACTTGCTCATCTTCAGCGTAGCGGTGCGGCCCGGGTTCCAGCAACACGGGCTGGGGCGGCGCCTGCTTTCCCTGGCCGAGGTGCAGGCCAAACTGGCCGGGTATAAAACCATCTGCCTGTATACGAACGAAAAATTTGAAGACAACCTGCGCATGTACGAAAAAATGGGCTACCGGGAAACCCGCCGCGAACCGTTGCTCGGTTCAATGGTTATTCATATGGCAAAAGAACTCAACTAGCCGATCCAATAAACACATTGAAAAACTTCCTCAACATCCCCATTCCCAAACCAGTACGCGATACAGTCAGGACAATCACAAGCTTCCCTTTCGATGTGTATGACCGCTGGAAAAACCCGGACTCCATGGTTCCACCCAGGAGCATGATGGTGGTGGCGTACAAGGATTATGAAAGGGTCGGGCAGGAATTCAGGGAACTGTTCATCCAGTACGGCGGCTTAAAGCCTGGGATGAGTATGCTGGACATTGGCTGCGGCACCGGCCGAATGGCTGTGCCTTTAACCGAATACCTGTCTGGTCATGGCGCTTACTGGGGATTCGATTCCGGCAAAAAACGTGTGCAATGGTGCCGGGATCATATCGGGGCAAAATTTGCCAACTTTCATTTTGAGCACAGCGATGTTTACAGCAAATATTACAACCCTGCCGGGAAGCTCCAACCAGGCGACTATACTTTCCCGTATGAAAATGAGAAATTCGACTTCGTTATTCTCATTTCTGTCTTCACCCACATGCTGCCGGAAGCCATGCTTCATTACATGAAAGAAATTACCCGGGTTTTGAAACCCGGTGGGCGGTTGTTTGCCACTTACTCAATCCTGAAAGACGATCAATTCCGCATCATCGGCGCAGGGAAGAACGCCCTTGATTTTCGTTACCCCATCCAGACCGGCTTTACGATTGATGCAAACGATCCCGAATCATCGATAGCCTACCAGGAAGATTATTTAAAACAGATTTTTGGTCAACACAAGCTGGAGATTGTTCACCATCTGCGCCAGGGAGATTGGTCACATAAGACCAACTTCCTCAGCCGCCAGGATATTCTTGTTGCAGAGAAAGCATCTCCCATACGAAAGGTAAAATAAGCATGTACGGACTGATCGGCCAGATCAAAGCCGCGCCCGGCCAGCGCGATGCACTGATCGAGATCATGCTGGAAGGATTGATGGCTATGCCAGGTTGCCTGAGCTACATCCTGGCCCGCGACCCGCTGGAGGAAGATTTAATCTGGGTCACGGAGGTCTGGGACAGCCCAATCAGCCATCAAAACTCGCTTGGGTTGCCCTCCGTGCAACAGGCCATCATGAAAGCGCGGCCACTGATTGCTGGCTTTGGGCAGCGCTTTGAAACCCTCCCGGTCGGCGGGCATGGCCTGCCACGAAACCAAATGCAAGAATGAGAAAGTAAAGGAAAAAAATGAGTCCCAAACCTGAAAAGCACTATGCCGAACGGATTGGCTGGCTGCGCGCAGCCGTGCTCGGCGCCAATGATGGTATCGTCTCCACAGCCAGCCTGCTGGTCGGCGTAGCCGCCGCGCAAGTTGCCCACAATGAGATCCTGATCGCAGGGGTCGCCGGGCTCGTGGCGGGAGCCATGTCGATGGCAGCAGGAGAATATGTCTCGGTCAGTTCGCAGGCCGATACCGAAAAAGCGGACCTGGATCGCGAACGCGAGGAACTGAGCACGAACAACAAGTTTGAACGGGATGAATTGACAGAAATTTATATGAAACGCGGATTGGATGCAAAACTTGCGGCACAGGTCTCAGAGCAATTGATGGCGCACGATGCCCTGGGCGCACACGCCCGCGACGAATTGGGCCTGACCGAGATTCATACAGCCCGACCCTTTCAAGCGGCCTGGACGTCCGCCGTTACCTTTGCGCTCGGGGCTGCCCTGCCCCTGCTGGTCGCCTGGCTGTTCCCCGGGCAAATGCTCATTCCGTGGATCGCTGGCAGCTCACTGGTTTTTCTGGCCGCGATGGGAGGTGTTGCCGCCCGGGTGGGCGGGGCCAATATGCTGATCGGGGCTGTCCGGGTCGCATTTTGGGGAGCCCTGGCCATGGCCGCAACGGCACTGATTGGCTGGCTATTTGGTACAAATCCTGCCTGACAATCACCGCAGAACTACTTTTCAAAGGCTGACGGTTGTCAGCCTTTTCTTTTGCCCATAATGTAAAAATTACTTGACATTATGTTATATATACATTACCATTTGTATACAATAACATACCAGCAAGAACAAAGCCCAAAGGAGATTGCCATGTCCTACCAGGAAAAAAACATCACCGTTTCGCTCGTCAGCCACCTACTGATTACCGGATATTACCTGATCAGCCTGTTCCAGATGACCCAGGTTGGGGAACTGATCGCCAGCCAGCTATACCTGCTCTGGTTGACCGTAATCATTGTCTCCATCCTGACGAATATCATCGCCAGCATCCTGACCAATATCCTGCTACCCATCCTGGAAGCCATCCGCTCGCGCAGCTATGAAGACCCCCGCTTCATTGCCGATGAACGGGATGAATTAATTTCCCTGAAAGGCACCCGCGCCTCGCACCTGACTTTTTCGGTTGGCGTGCTGGGATGTGTGATTGCCTTTGTGATTGGCCAACCGGCGCTGGTGATGATCAGCGGGATGGTATTCTTTTCCCTTCTTTCCGAAATCATCGGGGATGTCATCAAGATCGTACTCTACCGCAACGGGAGCTAAGATGAGCGAATACAAAATCCATAACACCATCCGCAGGTTGCGCTTCAACAACAATGAAATGACCCAGGAACAGCTGGCTGCCAGAGTGGGCGTCACGCGCCAGACCATCATCGCCATTGAGGGCGGCAAGTACTCCCCATCCCTGGAACTGGCCTTCAAGATTGCCCTGGCGTTTGGTGTATCCCTGGAAGAAGTGTTTACATACATCCGCGAGGA
Organism: Anaerolineales bacterium; assembly: GCA_024710905.1. Taxonomy (GTDB): domain Bacteria; phylum Chloroflexota; class Anaerolineae; order Anaerolineales; family Villigracilaceae; genus JANJTV01. The sequence goes on from JANJTV010000149.1 coordinate 6,936, forward strand.
AAAGGATTAAGAAATGGAACAAACCATGCAAGCTATTACATACACGAAGTACGGCCCGCCGGACGTCCTGCACCTCACCAGTCACGACAAACCAGCGCCCAAGGATAGCGAAGTTCTGGTACGTGTACGCGCCGCCTCCGTCAACTACGGCGACCTGCTGGCACGAAATTTCAAGAACGTCTCCGCGCAAGAATTCAACATGCCCGGCATTTTCTACCTGCTGGCCCGGCTGGCTTTTGGGTTCAACCAACCGAAGAAATCCATCCTGGGTAGCGAATTTTCCGGGGAGGTTGAGTCAACCGGAAGCGGCGTGACTGCCTTCAAGCCTGGCGACCCGGTCTTTGGATACCTGTCTGACAACATGGGCGCGTACGCAGAATATATCTGTGTACAAGAGAACGGATTGATTGCAAAACGTCCGGCGCACCTGACGCATGAAGAAGCTGCCAGCATAGCCTATGGCGCACTCATGGCCCTGCCCATGATTAACGGTGCCAAACTGCAGGCCGGGCACAAGGTGTTGATACTCGGCGCTTCCGGCGGCATTGGTTCCGCTGCGGTACAAATCGCCAGACACCTCGGCGCGCATGTGACGGGCGTGTGCGGCACAGAACGCATGGATTATGTAAAAAACCTGGGTGCGGACGAAGTGATTGATTACACCCGCGAAGACTTTTCCCGCAACGGGCAAACCTACGACCTGATCCTGGATGTGCTGGGCCGCGGAGATTTTGAAAAAACAAAAAAATCGCTGACCGGCAACGGTCGCTATGTCTGCGCGAGCTTCAAAGGAAAGCAAATCCTGCAAATGCTGATGAGCGCACGCAGCAGCAAAAAGCTGGTCTGCCAGATGGCCCCCGGCAGCCGGGAGGATTTCCTCGAAGTGGTTGAAATGATCCAGGCAGGGAAGATTAAATCCATTGTGGACCGGGCCTTCCCCAAAGAGCAGGCCGCGAATGCCCATACCTATGCCGAGAGCGGAAGAAAGCAAGGCAATGTTGTGATTATGCTATAAACAAGAAAGGCGGACGGTTTTCACCGCCCGCCTTTCTACTTGCCCAGCATGGCCACCAGTTTCTCGGTGTCGAACACTTCCAGCCCCGTGTGTTTCCCCGTCCCTTCAAAAATCAGTTCGCCCGTTTTCCTCGTCAGACGCACTTCAACCGTCGCGGCCAGGCTTTCCGCCACCCGCTTACCCATCTCCAACTTGGTCGGACCTTTCAGCAGGCCGGTTTCAGCCCGGGAGGCGGTCATCTGCAAGGTATAACGGGAGTCGGACACCGTCCAGCGGACTGCTGTATCATCCACTTTCAGGGAATCGATCTTTGCCCCGGTGTAACTGGCAAATCGGTATAATATCCCATCCATCCAAAAACCAATAATGAAACCGGGGAAAGCCGCCCCACGCCAGGGAATAATCGCGACCGAAGCCGACAGGCACAGGCCCGGACGGCCAAAATGGTTGCTTTGCATCCACACCCAGGCAGCCGGGAAGGACTGCCCCCAGTCTTTTTCGATATACCCGCGCCCGCCGGTAAAGTCAATTTCGCGGCCATTGACCGTCAGGCTGCCACGCAGGCCGTGATCAAACCCCAACACGCCGTGATAACACTCCATCCCGGGAATCCAGCCATACCAGCCCATTACACCCGGCGAGGTCAACGTCACCGGCCAACCCTGCACGCCGTCGAATTCGATTTTCCCCTGGATACTGCCATGCTGGTTTGAAACGTTTAGCTGGATACTACGTAAAGAAAATTGACTGTGACCAACGCTGACAAGGAAGGGCTCATCTTGCGCCTCAAAGGCCTGCACCGGCAAAGTGAAATACATGGCGCTGGCGGCCACACCGTCCAACAATTGGATGAAAGCATGCTCATCCTCGCCAAAGATGACCCCCGGAATAATGGCGATCTTGTGCTGCTCATCGGCACTGACCAACTTGAAATACCAGCCTTCAAAGAAAGGCGGTTTGCGGCCTGCACCGTGATATGTCTCCGGGCGCATCACTCGTTGAATATGGTTCATAGCCATCCCTTATTACGATAGAATGGGTGCGAATATACTCTGCAAGCCTATTCTTTACAAGTTCTTAACCTTTCCTTGAAGGGACCTTAACTTGCCTGCGATATACTGGATTTAATTGAGTAGAGGAAAAACCATGGGATTAGCCGATTTACACATTCACAGCAGCTACAGCGGGGATGGTACGGCCAGCGTGCGAGCCATCCTGAAATATGCGGCCCACCATACCGAACTGGACATCATCGCCATCACCGACCACGACGAGATAAACGGTGCCCTCGAAGCCCTGCAACTGGCCCCGGAATATGCCATCGAAGTGATTCCCGGCATCGAAGTCACCAGCGCCGAAGGGCATGTGCTGGGCCTGTTCGTCACCCAAAAAATACCAGCTGGACTGCCTTTTCTCGAGACCGTCGCCCGAATCGGTGAACTGGGCGGGCTTGCCGTGGCCGCGCACCCGTTCTCCAAAACCACAGGGGCGGTCAGTCCCGAATCTCTCATGAAGGCACTCAACCACCGAGACCTGTCTAAAATCCTGGTCGGGCTGGAATGTTACAATGCCGGACTGATCATGGAGCGTCACAGCAACCGGGATGTACAGAAGTTCGCTGAGAATCTCCCAGTCGCCCGGCTGGGCAACAGTGATGCGCATACCTTTTGGGGAATTGGTTCCGGCCGGACGTCTTTCCCCGGCAAAAATGCCCGCGATCTGCGTCAGGCTTTGGTCCAGCGCCAGACCGAATACATTATTCAAAAAGAC
>JANJTV010000006.1 GCA_024710905.1 Anaerolineales bacterium
TGGGCTGGCTGCCATTAATGGCTCCAACCTGCTGACCTCCATTTCGGCGCTCAATATTTACGACATGGAACGCTTTATCAAGCAGGCTGAGATTGCCGCCGCGATGAGCATTGAAGCCCTGCTGGGCAACATGAAGCCCTACACGGCCAAATTGCACGAACTGCGCGGCTTCAAGGGCGCGATTGTTTCCGCGGAAAACATCCGCAAGTGTGTTGAGGGTTCAGACCTGACCACTGGCAAGATGAAAACCAAGGTTCAGGATGCTTATTCCATGCGCTCCACGCCGCAGGTGATTGGCGCGGCCCGCGATGCAATTGCCTATGCCCGCTCTCAGGTGGAAATTGAACTAAACGGTGTGGCCGACAACCCGATTTTCGTGCCTGAAATGAACCTGACCCTGACCGGCGCGAACTTCCAGGGGTCGCCCGTTTCCCTGCCCATGGATATGGCCGGGACCGCCATTACAATGGTGTGTGTGCTCTCCGAGCGCCGCCTGAACCGTCTGACCAACCCGGCCCTTAGCCAGGGATTGCCGGATTTCCTGGCCCACGAACCCGGCTTTTACAGTGGATTAATGCTCAGCCAGTACACGGCTGACCACCTGATTGTTGAACAGCGCATCCTGAGCGCACCTGCCAGCATCCTGTCCATCCCGGCAGCAGCAGACCAGGAAGATTTTGTTTCGATGGGCATGAATACTGCCCTGAAAAACACACAGATTCTGGATAACGCCTATGGCGTGCTGGGGATTGAGTTAATGGCCGCCGCCCAGGCGCTGGATTTTCGTGAATTTACACCGGGCAAAGGTACAGCCAAAGCCCGGGAGGTCATCCGCCGCCACGTGGAACATCTCGAAGTGGACCGCCCGCTTTACCCGGATCACAACGCCATGAAAGCACTGGTGCAAAGCGGCGAAATCCTGACCGAAGTGGAAAAAATCATCGGCTTGCTGGCTTGATGAAAAAAACCACTCCCCGCCACAAAAAAGGCGGGGAGTTTGTTTACAGGCCGTTGACCTGTTTAATTTCAGCAATCCGATGTTCAATGTCCGGCTCGGCGTATGGGCAGGTATCCGCCACTTCGGGTTGTGGCAGGCCCATCAGCGCGGCCAGCCCGGCATGGATTCCATTTGCCACGTTGGCTGGGTCGTAGCCACCCTCCAGCACAAAGAGAATCTTCCCGTCGCAAAACTCCTCCGCCAGGTTTACGAGCCGCTGCGAAAGCTGGTAATAGCCGCCTGCCGTCAGAGCCAGCGAGGCCAGCGGGTCGCGCCAGTGCGCGTCGTACCCGGCTGAAATGATCAACATCTGCGGGCGGAATTTCGCCACGAACGGCGCAATCACGCCCTCGGCCAGGCGCGCAAACCCCTGCACGCCCGTCCCTTCGGGCAGCGGCGCGTTGACCAATCTGCCACCCGAATCTGCCGTCTCATGCAGCCAACCGCTGCCGGGGTAGATGCCCTCCTGGTGGCTGGAGAAAAAGCCCGCCCGCGGGTCATCCAGCAGGCAGGCCTGCGTACCGTTGCCGTGGTGTACATCAAAATCAATCACTGCCACCCGTTCCAGTCCTTCGGCCAGTGTGGTTTTCGCGGCAATGGCGGTGTTGGCCAGCAGGCAAAATCCCATCGAGCGGTTTGGCTCGGCATGGTGGCCCGGCGGGCGGACGATGGCAAACCCGTTTTGGGCCTCGCCACGCAACACAGCGCGTGTGCAGGCCAGTGTGCCGCCCACGCCACGCAGGGCCGCATTAAACGATTCGTTGGTGACATAGGTTGGCGCATGGTCAATAATGCCCGGCCCTTCCGCGCACCAGTTCTGTAATTGCTCTAGCAGGGCGGGAGGGTGCACCCGGCAAACTTCCTCCACGTTGGCTGCTTCGGCGGGCAAGTCCACGAGCCCGTTAAACTGCCCCAGGCGTAACTGATCCAGGCGACCCGGGCGCTCCGGGTGGTTCTGAAAGCGGTGCTCGGGCGAAGGCACATAAGTATAAACGGTCGTCATTTCCCCATTGTACGGTTAAACGACTGCACGGTACACCATTTGGCATACCGTGCAGTCTTGAGGGAGGGACACCACCGATGCGAGTTAGCATGGGGGGGACATGCAAACCACGTTGCGGTGGAAGCGCCTGTTGATACCAGTAAAGGGGGTGTCAGGCGCCGTTGGAGACATATTACACCTTTTTTGTGGCAATTTGATTAATGGTCAATGAGAGTTGTGTTAACGTTGTTTATGATTATTAAACTGGTCCAGCCAGTAATCCACTTCGCTTTTGGAAACCCCGGCTTCGGAAGATGACTCGGGCAGGCCCACCCGCAGCGTTTCAATGACCATCAACGCATACTGCTCTGAGGGGATGATCGCTGCGCCCAGCGCCCGCGCCTCGGCCTGCACCTGCCGGTCGGAGGAAACCACCGTCCAGTTGCGGGCGGCCTTACCCAGTTTTTTCAGCCGCTGGCGAATGGCTTCATCCGCAATGCGCGGTGGCCGCACAAAATGGGCTTTTACCATGCCAAAGCTCTGGCTGGCCGGGCTGCCGGGCTGGGCGTTATCAAAATAGATTTCGAGGCCGGTTTTGCGGGCAATGCGGCAATATTCACCCAATCGGCGCGCCAGGACCTGTTCGTCTTCCGGGTCGTCGAGGCGCAGGCCTAGGCAGGGAATCAGGTTATGACCGTCAATCAGGGTGGGCATGTGGGAATTATACGGGATGGCGATGAAAAACCCCTTTCAGGTTATGAAAGGGGTTGAAGAAACCTTGCCTGTGTTTACGCTACCTGTACTTCCCGGGTGGTCACTTCAAAGACCGGCGGCTGCTCAAGGTGTTTCTTGACCGCGCACAACTCCGCCGAGCGGATGAGTGAGTCGCGATATTTTTCAGGGAAGGTCGGCGGCACCTGGATCTCCAGGTCAATTTTCTCCACCAGTCCGCTGAATGGGCTGTTGTGCATGCGCTGCAGGATGCGAATCCCCTCGGTGGGCAGGCCGCGCTGGCGGCAGAAACCAAGCACGTAAATCCCTGCACAGGTGCCAATGGACGAAAGGAATACGGCAAACGGGGTAGGGGCGCTGGCGGCGGGCGGCTGGTCGGTGTGAACAGTGAACTGCCCGAAATGGGCATCCACTCGTAGGTCGCCAGGGAAGTCAATAATCATTTCCATAAGAAATCTCCTGAGTTTTGTTATTCACTGGTTGGATGTGTGGGATGATTAAAAGTTGCAACAGATTTGTCCCGGCAGGCAAAATTAAAGGAGATTAATAAAACGAAAGAGGAGAGCTGTTTCCTCTCCTCTTTCGTTGATGATGCAGTCCGTCTTTATCCGGCCGATACGCTACTCCTGGGTTTGCTGGACCAGAAGAACTGCCAGTAGAAAAAGGTTGAAATGCTGTACAGCACAATGACGCTTAAAAAGACCGGATTAAACCCGTAATTGACCTGCATCCACCCGCTGATGGAGGGGCTGAAAGCCCAGCCAAAATTCCAGGCCATGCTCACCAGACTGGCGACCGTCGCCCGGCTGGTCGGGTCCACATGTTCCATCACGTACGCATTGTAGACCGGCCCACCCATGTTCATCAGCGCCAGTCGCACATAAAAGGCCGCCGCACTGAGCCAGAACCAGGGTGAGAACCCCAGCAGCAACAGGAACGGGATGGAAAGCAACTGGGTGATGACCACGAATTGAATCTTGCCCATCCGGTCTGCCAACGGCGGCGAGATGATGATGCCCAGCCCCATGGCCAGCGAACCCCAGGCAAACAGCGCCCCGATTACCGGGTCTGCCTGGTTGTGCACATTTCGATAAAAAACGTTCATGAAGGGCATGAACAGGCCTGCGCCAATCGAGGTGATCAGCATCGGCGCGATGATCTTGGCCAGCAGGGCCGGGTGTTCGCGGGCAAACTGCCAGGGCGCAAACATGGCCCGCTGGCTTTTTTCCAGTTTGGGGGCGTGAATCCACAACATGGGCAGCAGGGCCAGCAGGGCAAACCCGCCAATGATACCCAGTGCCCCGGCATAGGCCAGGCTACTGGTGGCTGTCACACCCTGATTCTCGGCAATCCAGGTCGGCAGGTAGCCGCCAACCCAGTTGCCAACAAAGGCGGCTGCGGTTTGCAGACCCTGGCTCAGGCTGAAGAGATAGGTGCGCTCTTCTTCGCCGCTGTTTTCCACTAAAAATGGGGACATGCTCACTGCGCCCAGGCTTTGCCCGGCGCCCAGCAGTACGTTCATCAGGATGAACATCTCCCTCGAAGGCCAGATCACCATTGCAAGGATGGCCACGCCCGCTGCGGCGCCCCCGCCGATCAGGCTCAGCTTGCGTCCCAGGAAATCACCCAAATAACCCATTGGCAGAGCCAGTATTAAAGATGTCATGCTGCTGGTGGTAATCAGCTGCCCCAGCAGGCTTTCATCGTAGCCCAGGCTGAGCACATAGAAATTAAATAACAGCCGGTACACCCCCAATGCCGCGCCGGTCAGGATGGCGCTAAAAAGATACAAACGCGCGTTTGGGCGAAATGCTCCCACGCGCTGGGCATATACTCTCAACACATTATTGTTCATGGCATGGTTGATTGTCATACAAACCCGCCCACCGGTCAAGCACGCGATGCAATTTTTAGGGTTTTCTAACGTACAATGGATATAATCGAACCACCGAAAGGAACTTTCTTATGAACAATAAACCTTCCCGCAGCATTATCCCGGCGCAGGGGAACATGCTGCAAGACGCCACGCTGCGCCTGAAATTGATCGCCCGCCTGATGGTGGATGGACGGGTTAACATCTTCTCCAAGTTGCTACCCCTGGGCGCACTGGCGTACATGCTATGGCCGTTAGACCTGGCCCCGGCGGTGGTGTTGCCCATCATCGGCACGCTGGATGATGTGGCCCTGCTCTGGCTGGGCAGCTACCTGTTTGTGGAATTTGCCCCGCCGGAAGTGGTACGCGAGCATATCAAGAAACTGGTCAGCAACAATGCCATCATCGAAGAAGAATTGAGCCATGCCAGTGACGAAGCCCCTGAAGATATTGTCGATGGGGAAGTCAGCGACGTTTCGGACAAGTAACCACAACCATGAAACACTTACTATTTATTGGTATTGTTCTTTCCCTGTTAACAGCCTGCTTGCCGCCCCAGGCGGGCCCCGTTACCCCGGTTGCAACGCTGATTCCGGCCACTGCGACAGCAGACGTCCCCGCTGTGTCTACCGTCACCGAATCGCCGCCAACACCCACGCCGGTCCCGTCTCCCCCGTCGGCCAACACATTGCCCGACCCGGCAGGCGTGCAACTTAACCAGATTGCCAGTGGCCTGGATATTCCCACCGATATTACCCACGCCGGGGATGGCTCAGGCAGGTTGTTTATCATCGAGAAGCCCGGCCTGGTGAAGATCCTCCAGCCGGATGGCAGCCTGTCCGGCCAGCCCTTCCTCGACATTACGGGCCGTGTTGGCTCGGATGCCTACGAGCAGGGCTTACTGGGGCTGGCGTTCCATCCAGAATATGCTGAAAATGGTCGGTTTTTTGTCTATTACACCAATCTGGCCGGGGATACGGTTGTCTCGCGCTTTGTGGTAACGGATGACCTCAACCTGGCCAACCCTGACAGCGAGGTCATCCTGTTGACGCAGGAACAGCCCTACCGCAACCACAATGGTGGCGGACTGGATTTTGGCCCGGATGGTTACCTGTACATCAGCCTTGGCGATGGCGGCTCTGCCGGCGATCCGCTTGGCGCGGGGCAGTCGTTGAACACGCTGATGGGCAAGATCCTGCGGATTGATATCAACACTGAGAGCGGCTATCGCATCCCGCCGGATAATCCCTTTGCCAGCAACGGCGGCTTGCCCGAGATCTGGGCTTACGGTCTGCGCAATGCCTGGCGGATTGCATTTGACCCAGCCACGGGTGACCTGTACATTGCCGATGTCGGCCAGAACCAGTGGGAAGAAATTAACGTCGTATTGTCGGGCACGCCCGGTGGCCTGAATTTTGGCTGGGACCTGATGGAAGGCAACCACCCGTTCGAAGGTGCGTACTCTCCTGACTTGACCTTGCCGGTGGTGGAATATTCCCACGACCAGGGCTGCTCCGTGACAGGTGGTTATGTCTATCGCGGACAATCCATCCCTGACATGCAGGGCGTGTACCTGTTTGGCGATTTCTGCTCCGGGAATGTCTGGGGCTTGCTAAAGAGCGGGGAGGGTTGGGTGTCTTCCATCTTGTTCCGTAGCGGGATACAAATCAGTACGTTCGGGCAGGACGAAGCCGGTGAAATATACATTGGCGGGTATAACGGCACTCTCTACCGGCTGGAGCCAAGCCCCTAAAACGGGATCACGCTGTTCGTTCGCCAGCATCCAGGCGGGGCCGCAGGCCCCGCCTTCCTGTTAATTCGCCATACTTCATCCAATAACGGAACATTGTCACCCGATTCTGTGACTCATGTCACTATGGCAGTTGGCTGGCGCGGCGTACACTGTACATATCAATTGGAGGTGCGTGATGGCAAAAAAAACATGGCAGGTGCAAAAGGTTCGTTATTGTGACCATGTTGGCCACGAGATTTCAATTGAAACCGAAGTGATTTACCCGGCGGACCAGTTGCCTGATCCTCCGCGCGTGGTGGCACATCGTTGCACGGATGCGCTGGCCTGTAACGCGATGGACAAGGCTACCTGTGTGTGGTGCGGTACAAACCCGAACCACGAACCTCAATAAAAAAACGAAAGCATCCTCCTGCTTTCCGTTTCATACACTCTCCCCTCCGAGTTGGTTTAAGGCAGCCCCGCCGATTGGCGGGGTTTGCCGATTAAGTTGCCCTGCCGAGTAGTTCGGCCACCTGTGGGTCTGCCGGGTGGTTAAAGACCTGCCGGGCTTCCCCGACTTGCCGCAGCCGCCCTTCGAGCAGGATGGCCACCTGCGCGGCCAGTTGCTGCGCTTCGGTCATATCGTGGGTGACGAACAGGGTGGTGGTGCGGGTTTCTGCCAGCAGGATGCGTAGGTCGCCAAGCAGGCGGGCTCGGGTAGGCGCATCCAGGCCTGAAAAAGGCTCGTCGAGCAGCAGCAATTCCGGTTCAAGGACGAACGCCCGCGCCAGGCTGACGCGCTGGGCCTCGCCGCCCGAAAGGGTGGTGGCACGCCGTTTTCGCAAGTGGGCAATGCCCAATTTGGCCAGCCAGGCATCTGCACGGCGGGTCATTTCACTGTGTGGCGTGCCCCTGAAGCGCAGACCGGTGATCACGTTGTCGAAAACACTGGCGTCAAGCAGCAGGGGAGCTTGCATTACCAGGCCGATGCGGCGGCGAAAGGAAGTATCAGATTCATGATGGGCGGCCTGCCCGTTGAACAGGATCTCCCCGGAAGAGGGCCTGAGCAGGCGCGCCACGCTCAACAACAGGGTACTTTTTCCGGAGCCGTTTGGGCCGAGGATGGCGGTGACCTGCCCTTGGGGGATTTTAAGCGCAGGGATGTGCAGTACGGGTTTACCGCCGCGCTGCATTTGCAGGTCGCGAATCTCAAGCAGGTCAGTCGGCACGGCGCGCCCCGCGTTGCTGGATGCTGGTCAGTGCCCAGTTGATCAGGAAAGTTAATAAGAGCAAAAGCACACTCAGTGCAATGGCTATATCAAACTGGCCTTTGCTGGTTTCGAGCACAATGGCTGTGGTCAGGACGCGGGTTTGCCCGCGGATATTGCCGCCTACCATCATGCTGGCGCCCACTTCGGAGATGACCGAGCCAAAACCGGCCATCAGCGCCGCCAGCAGGGGCAGGCGCGCTTCGTGCCAGAGCATCAGCACCATTTGCAGACGCGAAGCGCCCAGCCCGTAGAGTTGGAAAACCAGCCGCGGATCAAGTTGCTGCAGCGAGGCAGCTGTCAGCCCGGCCACTACTGGCGCAGCGATGATGACCTGGGCGATGACAATGGCCCAGGGGGTGTAAATCAATTGCAGGCTGCCAAACGGGCCAGAGCGCCAGAGGAAAATTGAAACCACCAGCCCGACCACCACAGGCGGTAGGGCCATACCTGTGTTGACCAGGCTGAGCAGCAGGTTCCGGCCAGGGAAGCGCCCCAGCGCGATGAGGGTTCCAAACGGCAGGCCAATCAGCAGGCTGATGAAGGTTGCCAGCCCTGAAACCTGCAATGAAAGCAGGGTTACCTGCCAGACTTCTGCGTCACCGCTCAACAGCAGGCGAAGGGCGTTGAGCAGTCCTTCCCACAAGGTTTCCATGCTTACGGCAGGCCGAAATCGGCGTCGGTTTTATTGGCGTCGGCGAAGAAGAGCGGTTCGCCGAAGGTTTCCAGGCCAAAACTGGCAATAATCCCCTGCGCTTCAGGGCTTTTCAGGAAGTTCAATAAAGCCAGTGCGCCATCATAATTGACCAGCGGCCATTTGTCGGGGTTTATCGTTACGACATGATAAAAATTCAACAGGTTGGCATCGTCTTCCAGCAGGATTTCAAGATCCAGGTTGGCACTGTTCGCGAGGTAGGTGGCCCGGTCTGTCAGAGTGTAGGCCTGCTTTTCAGATGCAATGGTCAGGGTTGCTCCCATACCCTGGCCGCTTTCCAGGTACCAGGCCTGGCCGTCCGGGGCAACGCCGGTTGGGGTCCACAGGGTTAATTCCATTTTATGGGTACCAGAGTCATCGCCGCGACTCACGAAGCTGGCTCCGTTGCCGGCAATTGCACTTAAAGCCTCGGTGATGCCCAGCCCGGTAATCCCGGCCGGGTCATTCGCCGGGCCGACAATGATGAAATCATTGTGCATGACCAGAACCTTTTCCTTCCCCAAACCGTCATCCATAAATGCCTTGACCGAGCTTGGCGCATGGACAAGCAAAACATCGGCATTCCCTTCTTCTCCCTGCTTCAGCGCCTGGCCTGTGCCAACTGCGATGGTTTTGACCGAGTAGCCGGTTTGTTGCTCAAAAAGGGGAATCAGCACATCCAGCAGCCCGGAATCCTGTGTGGAAGTTGTAGTTGCCAGGATGATGCTCGGGTTAAATTCGCGAGTTGCCGCTGGTGTTGGTTGTGAGGTCGCGGTTTCTTCCGGCCCGATGACGGGCAGGCTGGGCTGGGTTGGCTCGGGGATTGACGTGGGTTCCGGCGCGGTGGCAGGCCCGCAGGCGGCTAGGAAAAGGCCCAGTGCCAGGAATATAACAAATATTCGTTTCATGATCTATGCTCCTAAAAAGAAATGGTTTCACCGCTGTGGGCGGTGGCATACCCTGCCAGCCCGCCAATGCGGCGGCGAAAGGCAGCGCTTTGCAAGGTTTCAAAAATGGGCGTCAGTTGCTCGTGTTGATTGTGCGAGAAAACCAGGTCATAACGTTCCTCGAACAGGGGGATGAAGTCCAGTCCGGCTTGTTCTGCGGCGGCCTGGATGCCAATGGCGGCGTGGGCCTGCCCCTGCTGGATGGCCAGCGCAGACTCACGATGGGTTTTGACCGCATTCCCGAAGCCGATTACCTGGCTGACAGAGATGCCCAGCCGTTTGAGTTCCTGCTCCAGCCAGACGCGTGTACCTGAACCAGGGTTTCGATTAATAAAGATCACACCTGGCTTGGCCAGGTCTTCCAGGCTGCGGATTTGCTGCGGGTTGCCCGGCGCGAGCATCAGCCCCTGGGTGCGGTAGGCCAGGGTGATGACCTGCACATTCTGTTCCGGGAACAAATGTCGCAAGGTCGGGGTGTTGTACTCGCCGTTTTCGTCACGCAGGTGGCTGCCGGCCAGGTGGCACAAGCCCTGGCGCAGCGAAATTAGCCCATCTAGGCTGCCAATTGGAAGGCTGAAGATGTGAATGTGGGGGTGCAATTGACGGGCCAATTCTTCCATAGCCAGGTCGTGGCTGCCAGAGAACACCACCTGGGGAATGCTACTCTCAGGCAGCAAAAGCTCCTGAATCAGGAATGCCGATGCCTCGGCCTGGTAATACTTCTCTGTAACGGATTGGGTCACACGAATCTCTGTCAGGTGAACTAGCCCGGCATCTTCCAGTTTCTTAAGGTGATGTCGCACCCGGGCCGGGTGTTGGCCCAGTGCCTCACCCAACTTGCTGAGGGTGGCCGGGGACGCCATCAGGCGGCGCAGGATTTCCATGCGGCGCGGGTCGGCCAACAGCTTGATGCGTTCGTAAGCGGAGAGCTTTTGGATGGCGGGAATCATATCAATTAAGGAAAAACTTAATCGGCAGTATACAGGTCTCAGCCGGGAGAGTCAAGTTTTGCGGCCATTATTTTTTGTTTGACATGCCCTGCCCGGCATGATATATTCAGCCGAAGTACTCATCCAGAGAGGTGGAGGGACCGACCCGTTGAAACCTCGGCAACCGTTCAGGCGGTGCCAACTTCGGCAGCAGGAATTTCCTGCTGGGAGATGAGAGTGGACAGGTTCTTAATGTCGCCTCTCATTATGGAGAGGCGTTTTTGTTGTGGAGGAATTCGGCATGAATTGCCCTGAGTGTGGCGCAAAAAATGCAGGCTGCCAGGCGCGTTTTGATGAATTCCTGGCATTGGAATTTACTGATGCGGCCTTTGGCGCTGTTCACCACCTGACGGTGGCGGCTTTCATGCTGCAACACTCCAGCAGGCTGACTCGTGAAGGTTGGCTGCATGAACGAAGATTGTTAAAGGAATTCCTGATCGAGAATAAACCGCCAGCCCTGCTCCGCGCTGAAAACCGGGATGCTGTGGACAGCGGGAAACGGACATTCAAGATTAAGTCTGTGGAAGGCAGGCCGGTGCTCTCAAAAACCAGCTGGAGAACGACAATTATGGATGTTCAGCCAGGCAATGCTGATGCTTATTGCCAATCCATTACTGGTTGGGCAAAGGCTGTTTTGGAAGAAAGTAATGCCATCACTCTCTGAAAAATTCTACTCATCTGTATGAGAGATAAGGATCAACATGACCAAACGCAAATACACCAACCGCCGTTACCTCGATGCGCTCGAAAAGAAAGTGCTGGTCTTCGACGGCGCCATGGGCACCAGCCTGCAACTGCAAAACCTGACCGCTGAGCATTTCGGCGGCGAGCAATACAATGGTTGTAATGATTACCTCGTCATTTCCTACCCGCAATCCGTGGAGACGGTGCACCGTTCCTTCCTCGAAGTCGGCGTGGATGTGCTCGAAACCGACACTTTCCGATCCAACCGCCTGACCATGGTCGAGTACGGCCTGCAAGATCGCATTATCGAAATTAATATGGCTGCCGCCAGATTGGCACGCCGCTTGGCTGATGAATACTCCGAAAAGACCGGCCAGTCGCGTTTTGTGGCCGGTTCCATTGGCCCGTCCGGCAAACTACCCTCCACCAACGACCCCGAACTTTCCAATGTTTCTTATGATGAACTGATCGATGTTTTTCGTGAGCAAGCGGTTGGCCTGATAAAAGGCGGCGTGGATGTACTGTTAATCGAGACATCACAGGATATCCTCGAAGTCAAAGCCGCCATCACCGGCGTGCACGAAGCCTTTGAAGAAACCGGCATCCACCTGCCGCTCCAGGCCCAGGTTACGCTGGATACCACCGGGCGCATGCTGCTTGGCACTGACATCAACGCTTCGCTGGCCATCCTCGAAGGCATGGGCATTGATGTCATCGGCCTGAACTGCTCCACCGGCCCGGAACACATGCGCGAACCCATCCGGTTCCTCGGCGAAAATTCCACCCTGCCGGTTTCCTGCATCCCCAACGCTGGCCTGCCGCTCAACGTGGACGGCCAGGCGGTCTACCCGTTGGAACCCGAACCCTTTGCCAACGACCTGTATGCGTTTGTCACCAAGCACAACATCTCAGTGGTGGGCGGATGCTGCGGCACAACGCCCGAACACCTGAGACAGCTGATTCAAAAGCTGGATAATCACCCGCATCCCAGCCGCCCGGAGCAGGCCACCCCGCAGCTTTCCTCCGCCATGTCGGCCATTGCCATGCGACAGGAACCCGCCCCGACCCTGCTGGGCGAACGCTGCAATGCCCAGGGCAGCCGCAAGTTCAAACGCCTGCTGCTTGAAGAAGACTATGATGGGATTTTAGATATTGCCCGCGAACAGGTGGCTGGCGGCGCACACGCCTTGGATATTTCGGTGGCGGTCACCGAACGCGCCGATGAAGCCGAACTGATGCGCAAGGTGGTCAAGAAACTGCAAATGGGCGTGGACGTGCCGCTGGTGATCGACTCCACCGAAGTGGATGTCATCGAAATTGCCCTGCAAACCGCGCCGGGTCGCTGCCTGATCAACTCCACACACCTCGAATCGGGCCGCGAAAAGGCCGACAAAATATTTGGCCTGGCCAAAAAATATAATGCCGCCATCATCTGCCTGACGATTGACGAAAGTGGCATGGCCAAGACCGCCCAGCGAAAATACGAAGTCGCCAAACGAATTTACGACATTGCGGTTAATGACCACGGCTTGAAACCGGAAGACCTGGTGTTCGACGACCTGACCTTCACCCTGGCAACCGGCGACCCGGAATTTGTCGATTCGGCCAAGGAAACGATCGAAGGGATTCGCCTGATCAAGAAAAACCTGCCCGGTGTGATGACCTCGCTGGGCGTGAGCAACCTGTCTTTTGGGCTGGCCCCGCAGGCCCGTCCTTCGCTGAACTCGGTCATGCTGTATCACTGCGTGCAGGCTGGCCTGGATATGGCCATTGTCAATGCCGCACACGTCAAACCCTATGCCGAAATTGACGCGCAGGAACGCGAGCTGTGCGAAGACCTGATCTTCAATCGCCGCGACGATGCCTTGCAGCGTTTTATCCAGCATTTTGAGAATGTAACCGTTTCAGCCGATTCCACTGTTGCTGATCCCATGGAAGGCATGACGCCTGAGCAACGTTTGCACTGGAAGATTCTGCATCGCCACAAGGAAGGCGTTGAAGCCGATATTGATGAAATCATCAACCGCGGCGACTTCCCGAGCAAACACGAAACCGCTGTTCACACCCTGAACAACGTCCTGCTCCCGGCTATGAAAGAAGTTGGCGACAAATTTGGCGCGGGTGAATTGATCCTGCCCTTCGTGTTGCAATCGGCCGAGACGATGAAGAAAACCGTCTCGCACCTTGAGAACTACCTCGAAAAAGTGGAAGGCGTAACCAAAGGCACAGTCGTGATTGCCACTGTCTACGGCGATGTGCATGACATTGGCAAAAACCTGGTCAAGACCATCCTTGCGAACAATGGCTACACTGTCATTGACCTCGGCAAGCAGGTTCCTGCCGAAACGATCATCACCGAATCGGTCAAAGCCAACGCGACTGCGATTGGCCTCTCAGCCCTGCTGGTATCCACCTCCAAGCAGATGCCGCTGATTGTCAACGAAATGCAACGCCGCGGGTACAACATCCCTATCCTGATCGGCGGGGCCGCCATCAACCGGCGTTTTGGACGGCGCATCCTGCAAACGGAAGACGGCAGTTTTTACGAACCGGGAGTCTTTTATTGCAAGGATGCCTTTGAAGGCCTGGAAACAATGGATGCCCTGATTAATGACTCGGCCCGCCCGGCCCTGCTCGAGCAGGTGCGCCGCGAAGCGGACATGGAGCTGGGGCGCGCCTCTCAGAAACAGGAGAACGCCGCGGGTGCGGCCCGCTCGAACATCCTCCCTGCGCCCATTGCCCTGCCCGCCAAGCTGGGCCAGCGCATCGTCAAGGATATGCCGCTGGAAATCGTCCTCAAGCACCTGAACATCAACGAACTATACCGCCTGTCGTGGGGTGCCAAGAACACCCACGGCACGGAATGGGAAAAGCTAAAGGCTGAGTTTGATGACCGGCTCGCAAAGATGACCCGTGACGCGCTGCGTGAAGGCTGGCTTAAGCCGCAAGGTGTGTATGGCTACTTTGCCTGCCAGGCAGATGGCAACGACCTGGTTATTTACGAAGACGCCAGCGGCAAAGCCGAACTGACCCGCTTTACCTTTCCGCGCCAGCCGTATGACGACCATCTGGCACTGTCGGATTACTACGCCCCGGTGGAGTCCGGTCAGATGGATGTGGTGGCCCTGCAGGTGGTGACGGTCGGCCAGCAAGCCAGCGACAAGTTCGACAGGATGCAGGCTGCCAACGACTACAGTGAAGCCTATTTTGTGCATGGCCTGGCAGTGCAAACTGCCGAAGCAACAGCCAATTACCTGCACGAACACATCCGCCGCGAGCTGGGGATAGGCGAAAAACAGGGCAAGCGTTACTCCTGGGGCTACCCGGCCATCCCCGAACTGGAGGATCATTTCAAGGTCTTTAACCTGCTGCCCGCTGCCGAAACCGAGCTCGGCATGAGCCTCTCTGTGTCCGGCCAGCTCATCCCCGAGCAATCCACAGCCGCCATCATTGTGCACCACAAAAATGCAAAATACTACTCGGTTGGCGAAAGCCGTGTGGAACAGTTGATGAAATAGTGATGAAACGCCTGCTTGCTCGTGAAACCACTCCCCTGGTTGCCCTGCTGGCCATCCTGTTGCTGGCAGGGTTGTTCACTTTCCAGCGCTACGGCGAAAGCTGGGACGAGTTCAACTACCTGACCCATGCCACCTATTCGCTGCAAGCCTACACCGGCCCGCCCCCCGCCTGGGACGAAATTTACCGTTTCTATGGCCCGTCCTTCATGATGCTGACCGTGCTGGTCGGGCGGCTGTTCCCTGGTGCGATCCTTTCGGATATTGCCCACCTGCTCAGTTTTTTCACTTTCCTGGCCGGGCTGGCAATTTTTTATGCCCTGGCGCGCCGCTGGCTGGGTGTGTGGGAGTCATATGGCGCGTTGCTGCTTTTTGCCAGCCAACCTTTGCTCTGGGGCCATGCCTTTATTAACTCCAAAGACACGCCTTTCATGGTTGGCTTCCTGGCCAGCATTTATTTTGGCCTGCGGATGATGGACACGCTCAAGCTGGAGCCACCTAAACAGCAGGATACCCGCCTGAACGGAATCCTGCGCGAGGAGGTCCAGGCGCTGACTCCCCCCAGGCGCATCCTGCTGGTGGCAGGTTTACTCCTGGCTGTCGGCCTCCCTGCCTGGCTGGCCGCCCTGGTTGCGGACTGGCAGGCGGCAGCCTTCCCACCGGTCTATTCCACGGAAAGTTTCTTTGAGTTGGAACAGTATCTATACCAGGTCACCGGGCAGGTTAACCGCCTTGGCTTGGCAGTCGTGTTTGTGCTGGCCGGGTTGGTGCTGGCTGTTTGGTTGGGCCTGCCGGTGACCTCCCGGCACATCCACGAAACGGAACTTCGCCCGCTGGGCCGCCAGCTAAACTATGCCCTGTCCAACGGTTGGTTGTGGCTGGCAGCCGGGCTGGCAGGTTTCACCGCTTCCATCCGCTTTCTGGGGCTGGCGGCAATCGGATTTGTCGGACTGTGGTTTTTATGGAAGCATCGCCAGGCGGCATTGGTCCCATTGGCTGCGCTGGCAGGCCTGAGCCTACTCTTTATGTACTTTACCTGGCCGTATTTATGGCCGGCCCCGATCTTCCGTTTCCTGCTCACGGTCGCGGTTATGCTACGTTTTCCCTGGGCGGGCAAGGCCCTGTTCGACGGGCAATATTACGCTCCCAAAGACCTGCCTTGGGATTACCTTCCGCGCCTGATTGGCCTGCAAACCACCGAAACAGCCCTGTTCTTGTTTTTCATCGGGCTGGCGGCGCTGGTGTACTGGTTACTACAAAAAAAGCCCGGCCTGGCGGAATTTGCTTTCTTGGCCGGGGTGTGGTTCTTCCTGCCGGTATTGTGGGCTGTGATTGGCAACCCGAACCTGTATGATAACTTCCGGCAGTTGCATTTCATCCTGCCGCCTATGTTCCTGTTAGGCGGGTTGGGGTTGCAGGCCTTGTTTGTGCGTTTGAGATTCCCTGTTTTGCGTGTTGTCATCCTGCTCTTGCTGGTTTTGCCTGGGCTGGCAGGCTGGATGCGCCTGTTCCCCTATGAGTACACCTATTACAACAGCCTGGCCGGAGGGGAAACGTTCAGGCGCTACGAAGCCGATTACTGGGCAACCAGCTTTCGGGAGGCCAGCCAGTACATCAGCAAGACGGCTGAACCCAATGCGCAGGTGGTGGTCTGGGGGCCGGTATTCCCCTTATGGGCCTACCTCCGCGAGGATATTATGGCAGTGGGGGCCGATGTCGGGCCGATTCCATCCGGTGCATATTATGCGGTCATCCTGTCGCGCAACGATAATGACTTGAAGATTCACCCTGAAGCGCCACAGTTGTATGCCATTGAAAAAGATGGCATGACCTTGGCGGTGGTGAAATATATTGAATAACCATAAAGGTACCCCTATGACACACAAAACTTTCCTTGATTCGTTGGGTGATACACCTCTGTTGGCTGATGGGGCGATGGGGACGCTGCTGCACGCCCAGGGGATAGAGTTCAATCACTGTTTTGATGAACTCAATATTGCTGAACCGGCCCGGGTGGCCGAGGTGCACCGGGCTTATATTGACGCCGGGGCGCAGATCATCCTGACCAACACGTTTGGCGCGAACCGCTATAAACTTTCCAAACATGGGTTGGACCACCAGGTAACGCAGATTAACCAAGCGGCTGTATCACTGGCCCGCCGGGTGGTGGATGCGTCGTTTAAGCAGGTTTTTGTCGGCGGGGATATTGGCCCGTTGGGGGTGCGCCTGGCGCCGTATGGCCGGGTGCAACTGCATGAAGCCCGGGATGCCTTTGCTGAGCAGATCATTGCGTTGGAGGGGGCAGGCGTGGATTTGCTGGTGATTGAAACCATGACAGACGTCTATGAAACCGTGGAAGCCATTCGGGCGGCGCGCGAATCTGCTCCCAACCTGCCAGTGGTTGCCACCATGACGTTTACCCGCGATGACGTGACCCTGCTGGGCGATAACCCGGTGAAAGTGGCCCGCGCGCTGCATGAAGCCGGGGCCGATGTGATCGGCGTCAATTGTTCCGGCGGGCCATCCCAGTTGCTGCGTATCCTCAAGGCTATGCGCCAGGCTGTGCCGCAGGCCAAATTGTGGGTCAAACCCAACGCTGGTTGGCCGGAGCATGTTGGCGGACGGGTGATGTATGCTGCTGCGCCGGAATATTTCAGGGATTATGTGGTTGAGTTCTGGAAGGCCGGGGCAAATGTTATTGGCGGCTGTTGTGGCACAACGCCGGAGCATATTTCGGCCATGCGTAAGACAATTGTTTCCAACCCCAACCTGCATGTGGATTCGGTCGACACGCATGAATATGCCGAATTGATTGAAGATGATGGCCGGGAGGCGCCCTCCGGTCTGGCCCAGAAGCTGGCCGCCGGGAAGTTTGTCTTTGCCGTGGAAATGGACCCACCCCGCGGGCTTTCCACCCACAAACTGGTGGCCGGGGCTTCCCTGCTAAAGGAAGCCGGGGCGGATGTCATTGACGTGGCCGACAGCCCGATGGCGCGCATGCGCATGTCTGCCTGGGCTGTGTGTGATACGGTGCAACGCAAGGTTGGCATCGAAACGACCATTCACTTCCCGACCCGTGGGCGCAACTTGCTGCGTGTACAGGGCGACCTGTTGGCCGCGCATGCGCTGGGCGTGCGAAATGTATTTGTAATCATGGGTGACCCGACTTCGATTGGTGACTATCCCGAAGCGGCTGATAATTACGACCTGGTGCCTTCCGGCCTAATCAAACTGATTAAGCAAGGCTTTAACACGGGCGTGGATCATGCCGGGGCCTCCATTGGCCAGCCAACCAGTTTCTTCGTTGGCTCGGCGCTCAACCTGTGTTCCCCGGAACCAGAGACAGAGATTAAGAACCTGAAGCGAAAACTCAAGGCCGGGGCTGACTTCTTCCTGACTCAGCCCATTTATGACCCGTCCGTGGCCAAAGCCTTCCTGGATCGTTTTGCCGAAGAGACGGGCTCCCTGCTGGATAAACCATTGTTGGTGGGTGTCCTGCCCTTGGTCAGTGTAAAACATGCCAACTTCCTGCACAACGAAGTGCCGGGGATTGTCATCCCTGAAATCACCCGCCAGCGGATGGAACAGGCCGGGGAACACGGTTCAGCCGAGGGGGTGAAGATTGCAGTTGAGTTAATCCAGCAAATCAAAGCCTGGGCGCAGGGCGTGTATATCATGCCGCAATTCCATCGCTATGATTTGGTGGCAGAGATCATAGAAGCGGTAAAATAAAGCTATGCTTCTTGTTATAGACATCGGCAACACCAACCTGACGATTGGCCTGTATGAGGACGAAAGCTTGGCCTGGCACTGGCGCCTGGCTACCGACCATGCCCGCATGCCGGATGAGTATGGCCTGCAATTGCTGGGCCTGCTGGAACATGCCGGTTACAAACGGGATGATCTTTCTGGCATTTGCCTGGCTTCGGTCGTTCCGAACCTGACCGGACGTGTGACCCAGGCCTGCCAGGAATACCTTAAGCAATCCCCGCTGGTGGTGGATGCAGGCGTCAAGACCGGCATCCGCATCCGCTACGAAGATCCCAAAGCCGTTGGCGCGGACCGTGTCTGTGATGCGGCGGCGGTGATGAAGCTGTTCGGCGGCCCGGCCTGTGTGGTGGATTTTGGCACGGCGACCACGTTCAACGCCGTCACCGCCGAAGGTGATTACCTGGGCGGGGCCATTACCGCCGGGGTCAACCTGGCGGCAGAAGCCCTGTTTGCCCGGGCGGCCAAACTCCCTCGCATTGACCTGCAACGCCCGCCGAGCGTGATTGGCCGCAATACTGTCCATGCCATGCAGTCGGGCCTGCTGTTTGGCTATGTCAGCATGGTGGAGGGCATGGTAGCGCGCTTCAGGGAGGAACTTGGCCCGCAGATGAAGGTTGTTGCAACCGGTGGCCTGGCCGAAGTGGTGGCAAAGGAAACCAGGGTAATCGATCATATCGCCCCCTGGCTGACCCTGGATGGCCTGCGAATCATCTGGGAACTAAATCAGTAGAACTTTTTGATGAAGTACTTTCACCCTTTAATATTAATTTGCTACTTGTTGGCCGCTTGTGTTCCTCAGCAGGCGGCTTCAACTTCAATTCCAGATATCCCAAATACCCCTGCTACCCAAACATTGCCAGCACGAACACCTACCATTGTAAATACACTGCCTCCAACTGAACCCGTCCAGCCGACACCGGCGTCCAGCCCAACCCCTGCCTGGAAGATACAGGGTCCGGGAGCCGTGATCTGCCCCATCCTGCTTTATCATCGCATCGGGGAGTCGCCTACCCGGAACGAATACTACGTAACGGTTGAAAACTTTCGCGCCCAGATGCAGGCCCTCAAAGACTGGGGCTACACACCCATTCCCATGTCCTTGTTGCTGCAGGCCATGCGCGAAGGTGCGCCCCTGCCAGAACGGCCCGTGGTAATCAGCTTTGATGATGGCGATATCACGGTTTACACCGAAGCCTTTCCGATCATGCAAGAGTTCGGCTTTGTCGGCATTAATTACCTGGTGGCCAACCGCCTGACTGCCGATGGCTTTATGAACCGCCAGCAGATTCACGAGTTGGCTGATGCGGGCTGGGAGGTTGGCAGTCACTCCTATGACCATTCTGACCTGACGGCACCAGAAGGCCTTGACCTGCAATTTCAAATCAGCGAGTCGCGTCGCTTGCTCGAAGAGCAGCTTGGCCTGCCCGTGCAGACCTTTGCCTACCCATTTGGCCGCCAAAACGAAGGCGTTCTTTCACTGGCGCGCCGGAATTACGAGGCGGCTGTGGGTCTTGGGCCGTTGTTCAAGCAGGATGCAAATAACCTGTATTACCTTTGGCGGCGGCCTGTTAAATATGAATGGGATGTTCAAACCTTCGGCAGCTTCCTACCCTGGAATACAGCCCCATAAAGTGGATGAATCGGGTGGGCGTTCCGGAGCCGCCTCCAGGCCATCAGGCCGATTCTGTCTTTCTGGCAAAGGCTTGACAGTCTGCCAAAATTGGCGATAATAACGACCAGAACGGCCATGACCGAGGAAAGTAAGCAGGCGGAAGCCGCCAGGGAGGTCGGGGCAGAGACTGAGACCCCGACCCGGCAAAAACCTGCTGAAGTTCCCTCGTGAGCCGCCCGGGTGAACAACATCAGTAGTCCGGGCCGCACTCCCAGCGTTAACGGGGAAGCTGATGATGGTCAGCAAGAAGTGAGCCAGCAGTTTGGCTAATTTGGGTGGTACCGCGGGAATTCCCTCCCGTCCCAGTGTGGACGGGAGGTTTTTGTTTGTGTGCAGCAATCATTTCAGGAGGCACGAATGCTACTAGAACAATTGAACCAGATCGAAAAAGAAGCCCTGGCTTCGTTGGCCGCCGTCCAGGATGAAGCCACGCTCGAAGCCTGGCGGGTGGCCAACATTGGCCGCAGTTCACCGGTGATGCAGGTCTTCAGCCAGATGGGCGGCCTGGGCAAGGAAGAAAGGCCGGTCGTGGGCCAGCGCGCCAACCAGGTCAAGCTCACCATCGAGGCGGCGTTTGCCGAGAAGCAGGCGTCCATCAAACAGGCGGCATTGACCCAATCGCTGGCAACTGAACGGCTGGATGTCACCCTGCCGGGTCGTCCGGCCCGCCGCGGACGATTGCACCCGGCCACGGAGAACCTGCGCCGCATCCTGGCCATCCTGGCCGAGATGGGTTTCCAGGTCTATACCGCGCGGGATGTGGAAAGTGATGAGTACAATTTCCAGTTACTCAACATCCCACCGCATCACCCGGCCCGTGAGATGCAGGACACGTTCTACGTTGATACCGGCGAGACAGATGAGGCCCGCCGCCAGGTGTTGCGTACCCATACCTCGCCGGGGCAGATTCGCGCCATGCGTGAGTTTTCAGCCAGCAACCCGCAGAACCCGCCACCCATCCGTATTGCGCTGCCGGGCATGGTCTACCGCTTTGAGCAGATTACTGCCCGCTCGGAGGTGCAGTTCAACCAGGTGGAAGGGCTGGTGGTGGGCGAAAACATCACCTTTGGTGACCTGAAAGGTACGCTGGCTGAGTTCGTGCGCCGCATGTTTGGTCGCCAGGCCAAAACCCGCTTCCGGGCAGATCACTTTCCATTCACCGAGCCATCCGCTGAGATGGATATGGAGTGTTTTGTGTGCGGTGGTTCAGGCTGTTCGGTCTGCAAAAAGTCGGGCTGGCTGGAGATTCTCGGCTGTGGCATGGTGCACCCGGATGTGCTGGCCAATGGCGGTTATGACCCGGCCCGATATGCCGGTTTCGCCTT
>JANJTV010000047.1 GCA_024710905.1 Anaerolineales bacterium
GTTTGCTCCGGGCAGGGGTCGGTCAGGTATTCGGCGGAGGGCGATGCACCTGGAGTGATCCGGAGCGCTTCTACTCTTTCAGGCGGGAGCGGGTGACCGGCCGTTTCGCATCGCTGGTCTGGCTGGACCCGGACGGTTGAAGGGCGGCGTGCGAGGTCTCACACGGTTCGAGCAGGGGCAGGCGGTGGCTTTGCGGGCGGGCATCGGAGGCGGGGCGCAATTGCGGCTCCCACCTATTGATCGAGTCCGGATTCGGCTTTATCGTTCGTGTTCGTCTCGTCCGTTCCGGTTCTCCGGCGCGCACTGCGGCGTCTTGCGGGAGTACCGAAGATCCAAAGGAACAGGGCGAGCGGGGCGAGTCCCCAGAAGATGAATGTCAACACGCCACCGACGATCGTGTGATCGGTGACGGAGACGATCAGGACCACATAGAGCCACGCGATGGCGACCACATACATGCGCGGTATTCTACGCGCGCCCGGCGTTGAGCGGAGTGCTTGCGTGACGGCGAGGAACGGGAGGAACTGATGCCCCTGTACAGGGATCAAGACCCGCCGGGAGCGAACGCGTTCGTCAAGGCGGGCGAGGCCATGATGCAGGGGTTCTTTGGCATGCTCGCCAAGCATCACGCTGCGATCCAGGACAGCAGCGGACTGGCTGCGACTGCGATTCCGATGCCCGACTCCGAGCAGCTCTTCCAGATGCAGAAGGAGTTTGCACAGCGCCACTCGCAACTTTGGAGCGCAATGCTGCAACAGACGCCGGGTGTGCGTGGGGAACCGGTGGCGACCCCCGCTCCGGGCGACCGCCGCTTCATGGCGCGCGAATGGACGGAAAGCCCATTCTACGATTACGTTCATCAAGCCTACCTCATCAATGCGGGGTTTCTGGAGCAGGTGTCCGAGGCGTTGCCGATCGCCGACGGACGAGCAAAGGCGAGGATCCGCTTCCTTGCGCGGCAATACCTTGATGCACTCGCTCCTTCGAACTTCGCTGCCACGAATCCGGAGTTTGTCACCTCCGCGCTGGAGACCAAGGGGGAGAGCATTTCCCGCGGGATCCAGAACATGCTGTCCGATCTGCGCCAGGGGCGAATCTCGATGACCGACGAGTCGGCCTTCGAGATCGGGCGCAATCTGGCCGTCACGCCCGGCTCCGTGATCTTCGAAAATGACCTGATGCAGCTGATCCAGTACGCTCCGCTTACCGCCAGGGTGGCGCAGCGCCCGTTGCTGATCGTGCCGCCCTGCATCAACAAGTTCTACATCATGGATCTGCAACCGGAGAACTCGCTGGTGCGCTTCGTGGTCGAGCGGGGATTCACGGTATTCCTGATCTCGTGGAAGAATCCGGGGCCGGAGCAGTCACGCTTCGGATGGGACGACTATCTGGAGATGGGCCCCCTTGCCGCACTGGAAATCGTTCGTGCGGTGACCCGGGTGAACAAACCCAACGTACTGGGGTTCTGTGTGGGCGGGACGCTTCTCGCGAGTGCGCTCGCCGTCAGCCGGGCTCGGGGCGAGGATCCGGTCGAGAGCCTGACCCTGATGACGACCCTGCTTGATTTTGCGGATCCTGGCGAGCTGGGATGTCTGGTCGACGAGGCCAGTGTCGCGGCGCGAGAGGCGTCGATCGGCAAGGGAGGTCTGCTCAAGGGGCAGGAGCTTGCCAACGTGTTTTCGGCCCTGCGGGCAAATGATCTGGTCTGGCAGTATGTCAGTGGCAATTATCTGAAAGGCGGGCGGCCGCCCGCCTTCGACCTGGTGTACTGGAATGCCGACAGCACGAACCTGCCCGGTCCGTTCGTGAGCTGGTATCTGCGCAACATGTACCTCGAAAACAACTTGCGCGTACCTGGGCGGCTGCGCATGCTCGGGGTCAAGGTGGACCTGGGTCGGATCACGGCGCCTGCCTACCTTCTGGCGACGCGGGAGGATCACATCGTTCCGTGGAAGAGCGCCTATCTGGCGCGCGGACTGCTTGGCGGGGAGACGACCTTCGTGCTGGGCGCGAGCGGGCACATCGCCGGGGCCATCAACCCTGCGAGCAAGAACCGGCGCAGTTACTGGCTCAGCCCATCTGGAGTCGCCGATCCTGACGAGTGGTTGCAGACGGCCTCCGAGCAGCGCGGAACGTGGTGGCTGCACTGGATCGAGTGGTTGCGGATCAGGGGGGGCAAGGAGGTCCGGGCGCGTACGCGCGCGGGGAACCAGCAGTACAAACCCATCGAAGCGGCGCCCGGACGCTATGTCAAGCAACGGGCCTGAAGGACGCTGAAGACGGAATTCGACAGACGGTGGTGAATGCGGGGGGCGCCATCGGACTGGAAGGAAGCACCCTTCGAGAGATGAAGCTGGACAGGAGGTATTCAAAATGACAAGAGTTGCACTGGTAACAGGTGGCATGGGCGGGCTCGGCGAAGCGATCTGCATCAAGCTTTCGGCGCTGGGTTACCGTGTCGTCACGACGCATTCACCCGGCAATACGCGGGCGGCGGAGTGGCTGCAGAACATGCACAACATGGGATACGGTTTCAAGGCCTATCCGTGCGACGTCTCCGACTTTGATTCCTGCAAGGCTTGC
>JANJTV010000074.1 GCA_024710905.1 Anaerolineales bacterium
ATCAATAGCCCGCCCACCGCCAGCATGACGGCATTGGCCCAACTGAGCGAGGGGCGGAAATCGGTAAGGTTCATGGGCTGCGCCTATTCAAATGCCAGCAGGGCCTGCTTGTGCGCCACGGTCTGCCCGGCGTTAACCAGCACCTGCTTCACCTTGCCGCCATGTGTCGCGCGGATGCTGTTCTTCATCTTCATCGCCTCAATGACCAGCACCACCTGCCCGCTCTCGATTTCGTCGCCTGGCCGGGCAAAGACCTCCACCACCGTGCCGGGCAGGGGGGCGGTCAGGGTTTTGGATGAAAGGATGCTTGCCGCGGGGGTCTGGGTTTTTGGCAGGCTGGCTGCAAGCGAGTCCTTTGGTGTTGCTGCGGGCGGGCTCACCGGAGGCGTGCTTCCATTTTCGGGCATCACCTCCACCCGGATGCCCTCCACAACAGCCACCACGGGCCGGGCGTTGATATCTTCAATCTCCACCGAATAGGTTTTCCCTGCAATATTGACGGAATATTTCATTGTTTCCCTGTCTTGTTAAGAACGGTTGCCTTTTTGAGCCATTTGCCGGGTGCGCATGCCCAATTGCCAGGCCGAAACAATGGCGGTGGGCGGCACGGAAAGCGCCTGTGCGTTGGAGATGCCCTGTTGGGCCAGCGCGGCAGCGACTGCCGCAGCGGCGGCCTGGGCCAGGGCTTCTTCTTCCAAAACGGCGGGCGGTTGGGGGGAGTCGGCCAGCGCTGCTTTTTCGGGCAGGGCGGTCAACAGCATCCAGATCAATCCCCAGAACAGCAGGATCGACCCAAAGGTAATGCCCATCCCCAGAACGGTGACAAAGAGTGCGTTTTGCATGTTTACACCGGGATGTTGCCGTGTTTGCGCGGCGGGCTGGGGGAGTATTTGTCGCGCAGGGCCGAAAGCGAGGCAATAATCTTCAGGCGGGTTTCGCGCGGCTCAATGATATCGTCCACGTAGCCGGTGCTGGCCGCGTAATAGGGATTGTTGAACTTTTCGCGATATTCGTTGGCCAGTTTTTTCCGTTCGGCGTTCGGGTCGGCGGCGCTTTCGATCTGCTTCTTGAACAGGATGTTGGCTGCGCCTTCCGCACCCAGCACGGCGATTTCGGCGCTCGGCCAGGCGTAGGTGACGTCGGTGCCCAGGTATTTGCTGGACATGACCACATAGGCCCCGCCGTATGCTTTGCGTGTAATCACGCAAATCTTCGGCACGGTGGCTTCGGAATAGGCATAGAGCAGTTTTGCGCCGTGACGGATGATGCCGCCGTGTTCCTGGGCGATGCCGGGGAGGAAGCCGGGCGAATCGACGAAGGTCACCAACGGGATGTTAAAGCAGTCGCAGAAGCGCACGAAACGGGTCATTTTGTCGCTGGCGTCAATGTCAATCACACCTGCCATGACGGCCGGTTCCTGGCCCACAATGCCAACCGTGTGCCCGCCGATGCGGGCCAGCCCGACAATGGCGTTGCGTGCCCAGGCCGCCTGGATTTCAAAGAAGCTGCCGGGGTCGATGATTTTCTCAATCACCTGGTGCATGATGTACGGTTCGCCTGGGTCGAGCGGGATGATGCTGTTGAGCGAGTCATCCACCTGGGTGGGCAGGCTGGCAGGCTGGTGATAGGGCGGGTTTTCGACGTTGTTGCTGGGCAGGTAGGCCAGGTAACGGCGTACGGTTTGCAGGGCGGCCTGCTCGCTGGGTACGGAAATATGCGCCACGCCGCTGACAGCCATGTGTACTTCCGCGCCGCCCAGTGATTCTGCGTCGATCACTTCGCCGGTGACCGCCTTGATGACTTCTGGGCCGGTCAGGAACATAAAGGATTGTTTCTCGACCATGATGACCAGGTCTTGCAGGGCGGGCGAGTAAGCCGCGCCGCCTGCGCACGGGCCGAGCATGACCGCGATCTGCGGGATGACACCCGAGTACTGGGCGTTGCGCCGGAAAATTTCAGCGTAGCCGCCCATCGAGCGTACGCCTTCCTGGATGCGCGCCCCGCCTGAGTCGATCAGGCTGATAAAGGGCGTGCCGTTGCGCACGGCCAGGTCCATGACGCGGCAGATCTTGTGGCTTTGCATTTCGCTGAGTGTGCCACCGTAGATGGTGAAATCCTGCGAGTAGAAATAGACCGTGCGGCCGTCAATCTGGCCGTAGCCGGTGATTACGCCGTCGCCGAGGAATTTCTCTTTGAGCAGGCCCATTTCGTCGCCCTGGTGGGTGATGTAGGGTTCGATCTCGTTGAACGTGCCGGGGTCAAGCAGGCCTTCGATGCGTTCACGGGCCGACCCTTTGCCTTTGGCATGCTGTTTGGCAATGCGTTCCTCGCCACCGCCGGCCAGCGCCTGGGCGCGCATTTTCCTTAATTCCAGAATTCGGGGATCTTCAGGTTGGGGCATGGGAATTCCTTTATTGTGATTAAATTCACAATTTTAGTATACCCCTTCCCGCCCGGCCTGCCAGTGATGGAAGGCATGCCCGGCAGGGTGTGTTTTGCCATGTTGGGAATGTGACTATTTGGGTGGGAATTTGGGGGAGGGTTACCCCGCCGTGACCTTGCTCGGGTCTTTCACCAGGAGAACCAGGATGCCCAGTGTGGCGACGCCGATCAGCCCGGAGAGCAGGAAGGTCATTTGATAACCAAACCCGGTGGCGATCCAGCCGCCGAGAATCGGCGCAAAAATTGTGGCCGGAGCCACCAGTGTGTTTGAGATGCCAATGTACATCGGACGATCTTTTTCCCCGCTGAAGTGGGTGACAAAGGCCATACCGATGGTCCAGTAGGAAACATTGGCCAGCCCGGAGATCAGGAAGACTGCGTAAAACCAATCCAGGCTGGGCGCCATCCAGGCCAGCAGCGAGCTGACCACCCCGGCCAGCATGCCGAAGATCATCACCCGCAGGTGGCCGATGCGGTCGCCCAGCCAGCCCATCACCACATTCGCGGCGGCCTGTGCGAAAGTCACGGCGGCCGTCAGGTACCCGGCTGTGATTTCATCCATGTTGAACTCGCGCAGTGCATACACAATGTAAAAGGCAAAGCTCATGGTGGCAAACTGGAAAAGCACCCGGAAGACCATGAACCAGGCAAAATTCGGGTCGCGGCGCAGGATCTCACCCATACCTTTAAATGGCGAAGGGGTGTCTGGCGGCAGTTCGCGCACATCGTCGCTTGGTTCGCGGGTGAAGGCCAGGAAGAACATCGAAATGCCGTACGC
>JANJTV010000078.1 GCA_024710905.1 Anaerolineales bacterium
ACGGTGTCGAGCGGCTTCTTCTTGGCCTTCATGATGTTGGGCAGCGTGGCGTAGCGCGGCTCGTTCAGGCGCAGGTCGGTGGTGACCACCGCCGGCAGCTTGATCGACACGGTCTCGACGCCACCGTCGATTTCACGCGCCACCGCGGCCTTGCCATCGGCAAGGGTGATCTTCGAAGCGAAGGTCGCCTGCGCCCAGCCCGCCAGCGCAGCCAGCATCTGGCCGGTCTGGTTGGCATCGTCGTCGATGGCCTGCTTGCCGCAGATCACCAGATTCGGCTGTTCCTTGTCGCACACGGCCTTGAGCAGCTTGGCCACGGCCAGCGGCTGCAGCTCGACGTCGGTCTCGACCAGGACGGCGCGGTCGGCACCGATCGCCAGCGCCGCACGCAGCGTCTCCTGGCAGGCACCCACGCCGCAGCTCACCGCCACGACTTCGGTCACCACCCCGGCTTCCTTCAGACGCACCGCTTCTTCCACCGCGATCTCGTCGAAGGGGTTCATGCTCATCTTGACGTTGGCCAGATCCACGCCGCTGCCATCGGCCTTGACGCGAACCTTCACGTTGTAATCGACAACGCGTTTGACGGGTACGAGAATCTTCATGAGTCATCCTCCTTGTTATTGGCGCCGACTGGCGCGTCTATGGCGTGTTGTTTCGCCATGCATACGATGCCCACGGAGTCGAGTTGCTCGATCCGGGGCCCGCGTTTGTCATTTCCAGATCTGCCGGCACCGGCTGTATCGGACCCGGCAGCCGCCCCCTTCCCAAGCTGTGCGGCTTGCAATCGGAAGGGGTTGAGCGAGCTGCCGGCTGTCCCTGTCTTCAGAAGGTCGCGCCGACGGCGAGGGCGAAGAAATCCCGATCCTTCGCGAAGTTGTATCGACCGCCCCAGATCGGCGTCCAGGAGGCCTCGACGAAGAACCGTTTCTTCACGTCCGCCTGCAACGCAACGATCGCCAGACGCCGTCCCTCGATGAAGAGCGAGTCGTAGGACCAGCCCTTCACGTCATGGCCAAAGGTGATGGACGGCTTGAGATCCACGCCATCGAAGACATTGCCATATACGGAAGATGCCCTCAGGCGGTAGCCCCAGGCCAGCGCCGAGGCGTAGCCGTCGTTGCTGCACTGCGCAGCCGACGCTCCAGGCAAGCACACGCCATTGACCGGACCTTGCCCGTAGAGATCGGAGCGAACGTAGCGCCGCTCGCTCACGTCCGGCAGGTCGTGGATGTACTTCACGCCGACTTCGCCCGCCAGGGTGAAGTCGCCGCCCAGCACCTTGCCGAACGGCCTGGACGCACCGGCGCTGAATTGGCTCATCTTGAGGCGGTCGTAGCCGTGGTAGACACCGCCCGCCGGCGTCGCCGTCGCATCGGCCCGGAGCAGGCTCGGGGCGGTGTTCGACACGAATGCCGAGAGCAAATCCCCGGTCGCCAACTGGATGGTCTGGTTGGGGCGGTAGGTATATTCAGCGAAGACCCGGGTCTGGTCAGGCAGGCGCGTTTTGAAGTTCAGCCCCCAGACCTTCACGTCTTCCGGATATTCAACGAAGTACTGCACATTCTCGCCCTTGGGGTCGCCCGGAATGAACGGGGCGGTCCCTGACGACTTGAGCACGCTGACCGCGAGCCGGCGGCTGTGATAGTTGGCGAAATAGGCGCCGAACTGCCCCAGGTTCTCGGCAAGATAAGTCACGCCGACGCCATATTGGCCGCCGTCCGAAGGATCCCCGTCCGCCCCGCGCTTGACGACCAGCCCAAGGTCCTCGGCTTGTGCATCGCTGACCGTCACAGGCGCGACGAAGACCTGGTTGCAGCCCGCAGTCGCGTAGTCGACGAATGCACCGAAGGTGCCGCAGCCCGCCAGTTCACTGGGGCGGAAGCCGAACTGGTAGAACGCCTCGACATTGGTGTTCTTGTTCAGGCCCAGCCTGGCGAAGACCGCCGGAATCGGAATCCGGGTCTCCTCGGGAACCGCGCCGGCGCGCAGGCGCGCGGGATTGTCGATCGGGTTGATCTGCTCCAGACCGCCCAGAATCGTACCTGGGGAGCCCCAGTCGATGGTCTGATAGCCGATGCGGGTGAGCAGGGATTTGCCGTCCAGGTCGAAGTTGCCGTAGACGTTGGCCCTCAGGTCGGCCCCCGAGAAACGTCCGAGGCGACTGAAGCCCTTGTCGCTGAGGTTCTTGTCGGGCGCGTAGCCGTTGGCCGCATTGCCGTGCGGGACGCTGTCATCTTCAAGGTCGAAGTCGTGCCAGGCCTTGACGCGCACGAACATCCCCAGGTTCCGGTACTTCAGGTCGGCATCGAGCACGGCCTTGAGCACGGTCGAGGTATGGTCGCCACGCCCGTAATTCAGTTCGCCGTCGTCATTGTTGGTGCCGCCCCTCGCCGTACCGTTGACGCCCACTGCTACGCCGTTGCCGTACGGGACCAGCTCGGGATTACGGTCATCCGCGCGGATGATGGTGCCGTAGGTCATCGTCCCCTTGGTGCGGACCGTCACCTCGCCGAACTGGAATTCCTTCGGCTTCGCGACGCCGGGCCCTCCGGCGGTCAGCTCAGCCGCCTGTACCGCGCCCATGAGGCACGTATGTGCAAGCACGGCAGTCCCCAGGATGCGAATCGACGACGCGCGCCACTGGCCGCGAACGCCGCTTGCAGTCGTCGTGCTCGCCCGCGCCGCCCCTTGCGCAACGGCACGGATTGCCTGCGCTGCAGGGTCTCGATCAGCCGGGGGGCAGCCATGGCACCTGGTTCGCTCGGGGGCCTTGTCGATGAACGTTTCCTTCACGTCTTGCTCCTTTGGTCGATATCGCCTGAATGGGCGGTGTTGTTTTGAGGTTTTCTTGCAATGCGAGCGTCGATTCGACCGCTCGAGCGCCCCCGTGCAGGGGCATGGGAATGGGAATGGGGATGGGTTTTCCGGGATCCGCCGCGCAGGAAAAGACCCCATCCGGCACATGTGCCGGATGGGCAAATCGCCAACAGAGGGAGAGAGGGAGCTCCGCTGGTCGAAACCGGCCTGTTACCTCGCGGACGGGCTCTGTCTCATTCGAACAGCACGTCGCCAAAGCCCCGGATCGCCGCGTCGCCGGCCATCGCCACCTTGCTCCAGGCCTCGGCCTGCGCCAGCAGTTGGTCAGCGTAGAAGCCGGCGGTGGCGATCTTGCTGCGATAGAACCGCTGGTCGCCGGCTTCCCTGTCCAGGTGGTCGGCGGCAGCCAAGGCCGCCTTGCCCATCATCCAGCCGCCGCAGACGAGGACTGCAAGGTTGAGGTACGGCAGGGCCGCGGTCAGCACGGCCGCAACGTCCGACCTGACAGTGCCCAGTACCCACTCCGTGGCGTCGGACCAGGCCTGTTTCGCGCCCAGCAGTTGCGCGCCGATGGCACGCAGTTCGGGCCGGTCGGAAGCCAGCAGCGCGTCGGCCGTGCCCTGCACCTCGGAGAGGACGGCCTGGGCGGTGGCGCCCTGGTCGCGCATCAGCTTGCGGAAGATCAGGTCGTTGGCCTGGATGCCGGTGGTGCCTTCGTAGATCGTCGTGATGCGCGAATCGCGCCAGTGCTGCGCGGCGCCGGTCTCCTCGATGAAGCCCATGCCGC
>JANJTV010000087.1 GCA_024710905.1 Anaerolineales bacterium
GAAGTGCAGCCTGCAGCACGAATCGAGATTATCCGTGCCCTGGCTGAGATTGGTGATCATCGCGCAATCCCCGCCCTGATGAGCGCCATGCAGTCAGACTCTGCAGTTTCACAATTTTGGGCCGAGTATGGCCTGAACAAACTGGGTCTGGGAATGGTATATCTTAAACCATCCTGATGCCCGAAAGAGAAAATATGCAAATGCTAAAAAATATCACTCCTCGTCAAATTAGTCTGTCTGTGATCGGATTAGGGCTCTTCCTGGGTTCCCTGTTCCTTGTACAGGCCGTGGTACTTTCCTGGTGCCTTACACCGTTACCGGGGATAGCCACCTCCGGTTGCGGAGCGAATGACGATCCACAGTTCTCCGAAACCCAAACTGGTATAGATGCTCCACCTGAATTACCTACACCACTTCCCGCACTCCCGGAATCAGATTTACCCCCCGCCTGGGATGGTGCCAGCCGTATTAATATCCTTTTACTCGGTGTAGATGCGTCGGATGCGGAAGACCGACAGGGTCCGGCTCGATCTGATACGATGATTGTTGTTACAATTGATCCGCAGACAAAAACCGCTGGCATGTTATCCATTCCGCGGGATATGTGGGTCAATATTCCTGGTTTCGATTACGGCAAAATTAATACGGCCTACTATCTCGGGGATGCCAACCGATTGCCCGGTGGTGGGCCAGCCCTTGCTTCTCGTACTGTAGAACAGTTCTTGGGCATTCCTATTCATTATTATGCGCAGGTTGAATTCTGGACATTTATTTACCTTGTGGATCAGTTGGGTGGTGTTATTGTCGAAGTTGAAAAGAATATCACTGTAGATCCAATTGGCCCTGGACCCGATGATAGGTTTTTAGGGGCAGGCCCACAGCGTATGGATGGCATGATTGCCCTGGCTTATGCGAGAGCACGTAATACTGAAGGGGGCGATGTTGATCGCGCCCGTCGGACACAGGAAGTCATTATTGCAATTCGTAACAAGGCACTTGACCCGGCAAACTTCCCAAATCTAATTCTTAGTGCTCCAGCGATTTATGAGATTGTCCAGAGCGGTATTCGTACAAATATGCCCTTGGATGATGCCATAGAACTGGCTGTGCTGATGCGCGATATTCCGTTGGAAGACATTAAGCGAGGCGTGATTAATTTTGATATGGTCACCTTGCAATCCTCCCCGGATGGCCTGAGCATTTTTAAGCCCATCCCGGATAAGATTCGCGAGTTAAGGGATGAGATTTTTACAACCGGCGGCCCGGCTAGTCCGCTTGCAAGTGGCGCGGATTTGGGTGACCTGATGCGCCAGGAAGGCGCGACAGTGATTATTCGAAATGGCACTTTCACAGCGGGTTTAGGACAAACGACTGCCCAATTCCTGATTGCCCAAGGTGTAAATGTGATCGGTGCAGACAACGCCAATGAAACCCCGGCGGTCACTCGCATTATTGACCATCGCGGTAAGCCCTATGCTTTGCGTTATTTCCAGCAGTTATTTGGCCTAAGCAGCAGCGGGCAGATTGTCAGCCAGTATGACCCTAATGCCCCGGCGGATATTGAGATTATTCTTGGGAATGATTGGGCTGTAAGCAACCCAATGCCGTAATTTTGCCTCGAAAGCAAAAACAGGCCGGCAATTTGCCGGCCTGTTTTTCTTCTTATGGCTGTTCAAAAATAAGTTCCACCCCGCCGGGATAGGCATCCCCTGATTCGGTGCCGCAGGATCCCGGGGAAATTCCGGTAATGCGGGTGCTGCCATTGCTCAGGCTGAGTATATATTCAATTCCATCCTGCATCACAAAATCAGCATACCCGTTGTCAATTTCTGGCTTTAATCCGCTGAAGAAGTTATCCTGCCCGCCCGGCCAGGTGATTATGAGTTCTATACCAGGGGCAGGTTGCCCACCGGCATTCCTTAAGAAAACGCGCAACAAACCCGGCTGGCTGTCCCGGCAAAAGGTAGATTGGGTGACCAGTACAAAGGCCGCACCCTGGGTTGGTGTGGGGGTTCGGGTAGGCCGAGGCGTGGAGGTCAGGAAAGGGGTCGGGGTCTGGCTGGGGCGGCTGGTAGCGGTTGGCAGGCCCGGCGTAGGGCTGGTTTGGGGGAAAGCCTCCGTTGTTGGGCTTAAGGCTAACACAGCTGGTGTTACTTCACTTGAATCGGATGATTCCGGCGCGCCAGGTTGTGCGGTTAAGGCTTCTGCTAAACCTTCGAGTACGTTGACCGATGCTTCCGACGCCCCGGCGGAGAGCAAACGTCCAGCCTGTTCTCTTAATGCTGCCGATGAATCTGGGTCGCCCAGCAGGTTCAGGCGGGCGCGTGCCCGTTCCAGATTGCCGCTGACAGCATATGCATTGGCAATCAGGTAGCGATACTCGTCTTTAAAATCTGCCCGTAATGTTTCAGGCGTTGTATCAATAAATTCCACAGGCAGCACAACCCATGAGATTAACAACCCGATTGCCAGGCCGACAATCAGACCTGTGAGTAGGAACCAAGGACCGCGTGAGTCGTTCATGGTTGGCCTCCGGTGGGTTGCCAGGTTTGAAGGGCCAATTGCAGGTTCTGCAGCAATACAACATCATCCGGGCTGTAGCCTGAGTCACGGGCAAACTGCACGGCGCGGTTGACAATCTCTTGAGGCTGGCTGCTGCCGAGCAAGGCAAGTCGCCGCACGGCAAACTCGGCGCTGCCTTCCAGGCTGTAGATTTCGGCTACCATCAGCGTGTAATCGGTCTGGAAATCGGAACGCAGTGCATCGGGAGTCGTATCCACATATTGCACCGGGCTGAGTACCCAGCCTATTAATAATCCCAACCCAATGCCAGCGGCAATGGCGGCCAGAAAGAGGATCCAACGGAGAGTTGTCATATTGCTTATTTTGCCATAGAGGGGAATGCTGGGCAAGAAATGCCCGGACAGGAGACCGGCGGCACCCAGAAACGCCTCCTTACCGTTGCTTCCTTTCGGACCTGGCGGGATTCGCAGGGTTCTGCCGCGCCGGGCCTGCCCGGACGACGGTAGCATACCTGATGTGCAGGGACTTGTCAACATAAGCGGTGATTGTTGTATACTCAACGTAACAAAGGGTTGAACAATGAGTGAAATATTCCAGGTGGTACCGCCCGCGCTAAAAGAACCGCGCGTGCTGGCTTTGAAGAATAAAATTCTTGCGGCAGTTTTGCCGGATTTGCAGAAACTGCCGGTTCGTGAACAAACCCGCGAGGTGGTGCAGGCCAGGCTGGAAACTTCCCTGGCGCACCTGAACATTGCCTCCATGCCGGGCCTGGTTCGGGAACAGCTTTTAGAATCCGCCCTGGCAGATCTGGTGGGTTTTGGGCCGTTACAATGGTTGCTGGCAGATGGCGAGGTCAGCGAGATCATGGTCAACGGCGCAGGCTTGACGTTTGTGGAGCGTGGCGGGGAGCTGTTTGAGACAGATGTTACTTTTGATAGTGACGAGCATGTGCTGCGGATTATCGACCGCATGTTACTGCCGTTGGGCCGCCGGGTGGATTATGACAACCCGACAGCCGACGCGCGTTTGCCGGATGGTTCGCGCGTCAATGTGGCCATCCCGCCGGTGGCTGTCGATGGCCCGACCATTACCATCCGGAAGTTCTTGTCTAATAAAATGACCATGGAAGACCTGATTGCATTGGGGACGGTCAACCAGTATATGGCGACCTTTTTGCAAGCCTGTGTGGTTTCACGGATGAACATTTTGATTTCGGGGAACACCAGTTCAGGCAAGAGCACCATGCTGAATATCCTGTCCACCTACATCCCAAACCACGAACGGATTATTACCATCGAAGACGCTGTGGAGCTCCAGATGCAGCAACGCCATGTAGTGCGCCTGGAGACCAAACTGGCAGGTGTGGATGGTGCCGGGGCGGTCTCTATCCGTGATCTGGTCAGGAATGCGCTGCGGATGCGCCCGGATCGATTGGTGGTTGGCGAGGTGCGCGGCGGCGAAACGTTGGACATGCTGCAAGCCATGAATACCGGCCATTCCGGCTCGTTGACCACTTTACATGCCAACTCCCCGCGCGATGCAATTTCAAGGCTGGAGACGACAGCCCTGATGGCTGGCCTGGATTTGCCTGTTGTGGCACTGCGCCGCCAGATTTCTTCTGCGCTGGACTTGATCGTCCATATGTCGCGCTTGCCAGATGGGACTCGCAAGACAACCCAGATTACTGAAGTGGTTGGCATGGAGGGGGACGTTGTGACATTGACGGACATCTTCAAATTCCACCAGACCGGTATCGGCCAGGATGGCAAGGTGCAGGGTGAATTAAAACCAACCGGTATCCGCCCGGTCTTTAGCTCAAAGCTGGAAGTCTACGGGTTTAAGTTAGGCGGGGAAGTTTTTGGCGCGGGCCTGTAATTGCGTGACTTGCCTGTGATATAATTTTTTAATCATTTACTCATCGCCCCCAATTGGAGGAAGCATGGAAGTCACCACGCAACAATTCAAGCACTGCGATCTGGTCACCGTCAAGGGTCGTGTCGATAGCGCCACTGCCCCGAAATTCCTGGAAGCCCTCGAAGCCATTACCAATGACAATCGCTACAAGATTGTCATTGATATGTCGGAACTGGAGTACATGTCCAGCGCCGGGTTTCGTGCCCTGATTGCCACCCAGCGCAACTGCAAACGCTTTAGTCGCGGGGAGGTTGTGCTTTCGGGTGTGCCCGCCACCATCTACTCTGCGTTGGAATTGGCCGGGTTTACCACCCTGTTCGAAACATTCGACGATCTGACAGCGGCTGTCGGCCACTTCTAGCCTAACGTGGTACGGCCATACTATTACGAAGCGTGAAACAAGGCCGCTCTGACCCATCCAGTCGGAGCGGTTTTTTGATTTATACTCTACCCCTGCATGGAAGAAAACATTTACCCCGCCCAATTTGAGTCGCTGGATGCCATCCGAGATTTCGTGGCAGCCACTGCCCGCGCCATGGGAATGGACGAGAAAGAAGTCTATAACATCCAGTTGGCAGTGGATGAAGCGGCCTCCAATATCATTGAGCACGCTTACGCCGGGATTCCTGACGGGGAAATTACCGTTCGTGCTGAGAATAAAAACCGCGAGCTGGTGATTGTCATGCTGGATCGGGGTCGCAGTTTTGATTCCGACTCTGTTGGGGATCCTAATCTTTCTGATGATATAGAAGACCGGTCTATCGGCGGCTTGGGACTGTATTTTATGCGCCGCCTGATGGATGATGTCACCTTTGAATCCAGGGATGGGATTAATATCCTCACCATGCGCAAGCGGCTGGCCAAAGCCAAAAAACGCTCAGACCAGCAGGCTGGCTGGGCTGATATCGTGGCCCTGGGTGATAAAGTGCTGGCAGCGACGACGCTTGCTGAACAACGAGACTTTATTGTGGAACTGGCTCGTGAGTTGATGGATGGTGAGATTCGCCTGTGGTTGGACGAGAAAGTATTCCGCCTGCCAAGCTGGGTGGAAAACCTTTTTGATGACGAACCTCCTACTGAAGCGCTGAAAATGGCTGTTTCCCAGCCCAATCCAATTAATCATCGTGCTGGCGAACAATATTCGGTTGCCATTCGGTTGTCACACGGCGAGACGGTGCTGGGCGCAATTGAAGTCCTGCGGGCTGATGGTACCCGATTGAGTCGCACGGAATTTCGCTTCCTGCGCGGGTTGGCGCGTGCTGCTTCAGTGGCCCTGCTGGCCTGGCACCGGATTATCGTCGAACGCTGGCGCATTGGCCAGCTAAACCTGGTGCGTTCCGTCAGCGCCGAAATTGCCAAAGCGCAAGACGTGGATGAACTAGCTCCCCGCGTTGCCAAACTAATCCAGAACCGCTTTAAGTACTATTATGTTGCCCTGTTCACTGTGGAACGTAACCAGACTCTCCGCTTTCGTTCCAGTGCGGGCGGCGCCACCCGTAAGCGTGGGCGGCCTACTTCCCCGGTACTGGAAGTGAAGATGGGGCAGGGCCTGATTGGTCATGTTGCCCAGGTTGGTGAAGAAATCCTGTGCAATGATGTCCGGCAGGAGCCGCGTTTCAGGCCGGTGGACAGCCTTCCCGAGACGCTTTCCGAAATTGTCATTCCATTGAAATCTGAAGATACTGTGCTGGGCGTACTGGATATCCAGAGCGACAAACTGGATGCCTTCCATCCCAATGACCTGCTGGTCTTGCGCGCCCTGGCTGACAACATCGCTGTGGCCATCGAAGGGGTCATCCTGTATAACGATTTACAACGCCGTGCTGAGCAGATGCGCGTGGTGGCCGAGGTCAGCAAGCACATTACTTCCATCTTAAACTTGCGCGAGTTGATGCAGGAAGTTGCTTCCATCGTCCAGCAGCGTTTTAATTACCCATATGTTCACCTTTTTACGGTCCATCCCAACCGTCGCCAGATTCATTATGAAGCGGGCAGCGGGGTGCGCTCTGCCGCCCTGGAAGGATATGTCCTGAGCCTGGATGATGCAGATGGCATTGTTCCCTGGGTGGCTCGCAACGGGCAGACCGTGCTGGCAAACGATGTTGAAAAAGAAGAACGCTATCGCCCTTCGCTGCTCCCGCCTGCCAACACCCGCTCTGAACTGGCTGTCCCACTTATGTTCTCTGGCCAGGTCTATGGCGTATTGGACGTACAAAGTGACGAACTAAATGCCTTCAGCGAAGGTGACCAAATTCTCTTTGAAACCCTCGCCGATGCGATTGCGGCTGCCATTCGTAATGCCGATCTCTATCGCTCGGAACAGTGGCGGCGGCAGGTGGCCGACAGTCTGCGTGAAGTGGCTGGTTTGCTTTCCGCCAATGCCACCCTAGACCAGGTGCTGGATACCATCCTGACCGAATTGGAGCGTAACCTGCCCAGCGACATCGCAGCCATCTGGTTGCTCGATGACGAGGACATTCACCTGGCTGCTGTGCATGGCGCGCCAGCCCTGGAAATTGAAAACGCCCGCCTGTCTGACCCAACCGCATCCACCTGGCTGACCAGCGCCCTGCTTGCCCGCCAGCCAGTCATCCGCAAGTCCAGCGACCCCATTGGCCCCACCGGCCTGGCAGCTGGTTTTAACCCGGACTACTCTGCCATTGCTGCACCCCTGCGGATTGGTGATCAACCGGTGGGCGTGCTTACCCTGTCGCATCATACGCCGGGCCGCTATGGACATGAAGCGCAGGCCATGACCACCACGTTTGCCAGTTATGCTGCCGTCGCCATCGAAAATGCCCGTCTCTATGATGCTGCCCAGCAACAGGCGTATGCATCCGCAGCTCTCTTGCAGGTGGCCCAGGCGGTTGTCAGTCTCTCCGAGTTAGATGATATTCTCGCCACTATCGTGCGTGTGCTGCCCATCCTCGTCGGTGTTGAGCGGGCGGTTCTGTATCGCTTGGATGAATCATCCGGAACCCTAATCCCATCCCAGGAGTATGACCTGCCCGAGGATGTTCATCCTGTTTTATGGAGGAACATCCCTGTGGCGGGTTTCCCCTTGGCAGCTTCTGCCATAGCGAGCGGGCTCCCCGCTTTTAGCGACAAAGCTCACCTGGGGCCAGTCGAATGGCTTCACATCCAACCGCCTGAAGAAATAGACGTCACCCCCTTGCTGCAATCAGAAGACCGACTTTTGATGGCCTTCCCACTTTTGATCAAGGATGTCTGCTTTGGGGTACTGGTCGCAGAAGAAGCCCTTGGCGCGCGCCGGTTTCGTAACCGTCGTGTTGAGATCCTGACAGGCGTTACGCAACAGGTCGCCCTGGCCATCCAGAATGATCTTTTCCTGCAGGAGGGTCGCGCACGTGAACGCCTCGAAACCGAGGTGCAACTGGCACGCCAAATCCAGCAAACATTCCTGCCCGATACATTGCCTGCAGAAGACGGCTGGGAACTTTCTGCGCGCTGGCGAACGGCTCGCGAGGTGGGCGGTGATTTTTACGATGCCTTTGAATTGCCTAATCGAAAAATCGGCTTGTTTATTGCAGATGTTGCCGATAAAGGTGTGCCTGCCGCCCTGTTCATGGCCCTGACCCGCACACTGGTGCGCGCTGCCGTTCGCGAAATTGAGTCGCCAGCCCAGGCCCTTGCGCGGGTCAATGCCCTGCTTTACCCGGATTGTGAACAGGGGATGTTCGTCACCGCTGTGTATGGGGTGCTGGATACCATTACAGGCCATTTTACCTATGCCAATGCCGGACATAACCCGCCGTTGTTTATCACCCCGCAGGCGATAGAACGCCTGGGCCGTACAGGCATTGCCCTTGGCGTTTCCGAAGATATCCCGATGGAGGAGAAGACCATCCAGCTCCAGCCCGACGACCTGCTCCTGCTCTACACGGATGGTGTGACGGAAGCCCATTCGCCGACAGATGAATTGTTTGGCGAAGATCGCCTGCTGGCCATTGCTGCTGCCTGTTGTGCGGGAACCACCCAGAAGATCCTGGATACCATCGAGTTTGAGTTGGATGCCTTTTCGGCCAACTTACAGCCATCTGACGACGTGACCATGATTGCAATACGCCGCTTGGCTTGACCCTGGCCCGCCTTAAGGCTACAATCCCCCCGCCATGTTTGAAAACCTTACCCAACGACTGAACCAGGTCTTTGAAAACCTGCGCCGCCGCGGCAAGCTAACCGAAGCCGATGTGGATGCCGCCATGCGTGAAGTGCGCCTGGCCTTGCTCGAAGCAGACGTACATTACAGCGTCGTCAAGGATTTTGTGGCCCGTGTGCGCGAACGTGCCATTGGCGTAGAAGTTTCCCGGGCGCTAAACCCCGGCCAGCAGGTGATTAAGATCGTCCATGAAGAACTGATCGCCACCTTGGGTGAACCAGTCCCACTTAACCTGTCGGGTGCAAAGCCGCGGGTGGTGATGCTGGTTGGTTTGCAGGGTTCTGGGAAGACCACCGCCACCGGCAAGCTGGCCAGGTTGCTGCGCTCACGCGGTGAACGGGTATTGTTGGTCGCGGGGGATCCGTACCGCCCGGCGGCAGTTCAGCAGTTGCAGCAGCTTGGTGAGCGAGTAGATGTGCCTGTGGTGACTGACCTGAAACTCAAGCCGCCGGAATTGGCTGCCAAGGCGCTTGACCAGGCCCAGAAGGGCGGCTATACCGTTATGTTGATCGATACCGCGGGTCGTTCCCAACTGGATGAGCCGCTGATGCAGGAACTCAAGGAAATTACCCGCCGGACGAATCCCGGGGAAATCCTGCTGGTGATTGACTCGATGATCGGCCAGGAGGCGCTGAAAGTCGCCGAAGGGTTCCGGGATAATGTCTCGATTACCGGCTTAATCCTGACTAAAATGGACGGCGACTCGCGCGGTGGTGCAGCCATTTCCATCCGCTCAGTGACGGGTGTGCCTCTAAAATACCTGGGTACTGGCGAAAAGCTGGATGCCTTGGAAACCTATGATCCCTCCCGCCTGGCCTCACGCATCCTTGGCATGGGCGATGTGATTGGCCTGATTGAACGGGCCGAGGCCGCATTTGACGCCCAGTCTGCCCAGCAACAGGCAGAGCGCATGATGAAGGGCCAATTTTCACTGGAAGACTGGCTGGAACAGATGCGCCAGATGAAAAAAATGGGCCCGCTTAGCCAGATTCTGGATATGCTGCCCGGCCAGTTGGGGCAGGCCGCCCGAGGGGTGGATCCGCAGGATATGGAAAAAAACTTCAGCCGTACCGAAGCAATCATCAGCTCGATGACCCGCCAGGAACGGCGTAACCCCGACCTGTTGAATGCCTCCCGCCGCCGCAGGATTGCGGCCGGGTCTGGCACCGATGTACAGGACGTCAACCGCCTGATGAAACAGTATCGCGAAGCCCAGAAGTTAATGAAGACCCTGCAAAAAACAGGCATGCGTGGCCTGCCAAAGATGTTTGGTGGGTAAATCCGGGCTTTTCATTCGGGCAAGAGTCAGGTAAAATATCGTTTCGTGGGCACGCCAGCCGCGCGGGTTGCGCCCTTTCGCGCCACCTCTACCCGCCCGATGTGCAGGCCCGATGTTTTTGAATATTCAAGCAAGGAGAAAGTACCCCAATGGTTCGAATTCGTCTTCGCCGCATCGGTCTCAAGGCCCAGCCGTCTTATCGCATTGTCGTGGCTGAAAAAGAAGCCCCCCGCGATGGCCGCTTTATTGAGATTGTCGGCACTTATAACCCCCGCACCAACCCCGCCACCATCATCGTTCAGGAAGACCGCGTGTATGATTGGATGAGCAAGGGCGCCCAGCCTTCTGAATCCGTAGCCCAGCTGTTCAGGACTTCAGGGACGATGGATCGCTTTGACCGTTTCAAAAAAGGTGAAGCCGTCGAGAAACTGGTGGAAGAAGCCAAGGCCGCGGAAGCCAAGCGCAATATTACTGCCAAGACCAGCTCGTAAATCTCCCCGGCCCGGCCGCAACTTTGTGGCCGGGCATTCATCTCATCAGGAGGCCAAATGATACCGCTCGCGGAATACATTGCCAGGGCGCTGGTGGAGAAACCGGAAGAAGTGGAAGTCATCCAGACTCGTTCCGGTCGCGGTGTTCGATTGCAAATGCGTGTGGCCAAGGAAGATATGGGTCGCATCATTGGCAAAGGAGGCCGGGTGGCAAATGCAATCCGGTTGCTCTTGCGGGTGGCCGCTGAGCGTGACGGCCAGCAGGTTACCCTGGATGTGGTGGAACCCTGATGCCCGAACGCAAGACCCCTCAAGGAAAAGGTCTAACAGGCTCGCCATCACAGGGCGAGCCTGAATATTTGGTGGTGGGCATGCTGCGACGCCCACATGGTGTGCACGGCGAAATTCTGATGGATGTGCATACCGATTTCCCTGAACGCCTGCACCCCGGTGCAACCATCTGGGTGGGTGACCAGTACCAGCCGCAGCCTTTACAGGCTGTGCGCCCACACGGGCAGGGATTGCTGGTTAAGTTCAATGGGGTGGATACGCCTGAAGCAGCGGGCCTATACCGCAACCAGTGGGTGTATATTCCCACGCGAAGTATCCCGGCGTTACCGGAAGGCGAATATTATCATCACCAGTTGATTGGTTTGCAGGCCATTGAGGACGATACGAAACGCGTACTCGGGACTGTAAAAGAGATCTTGGTGACCGGCGCAAATGATGTCTATGTGCTGGATTCCCCTTCTGGTGGTGAATTGCTTTTACCTGCCATCCCGGATGTCATCTTAAAGGTTGACCTGGGCGGGAAAACAATCCTTGTTCGCCTGCTGCCAGGGCTGGTGGATTTGCCTGGCGAATAACCTGCTATGGACGAAAAAGCCTATTGGGTGGGGTTCAATCATATCAAGGGTATTGGCGCCGTACGTCTGACAGCCCTGATCTCCC
Source organism: Anaerolineales bacterium (assembly GCA_024710905.1). Lineage (GTDB taxonomy): Bacteria > Chloroflexota > Anaerolineae > Anaerolineales > Villigracilaceae > JANJTV01. The sequence continues at coordinate 11,339 of JANJTV010000087.1, forward strand.
ACTTTGGCAGCGCGGAGGCCGCCTGGAGGGCACCCGCCTCGCAGTTGGCTCAAGCCGGGTTGGGCAGCAAATTGGCCGAGCGAGTTTCCCAGCTTCGCGCCAGCCTTGACCTTCCAAAAATCATTGAGCAAATTGAAAGTAAAGGCATCCGCGTGCTGACATTGGGAAGCGAGGATTATCCCCAGCACCTTGCTGAGGTAGATCAGCCTCCGCCGGTGTTGTATGTGCGCGGGACATTAACTTACGAAGATCAATGGGCGGTAGCCATTGTTGGTACGCGGGCTGTCACAGCCTATGGCAACCAGATCACCCACGAGTTGGCGACTGTTCTTGCTGGCAACGGTATTACCGTGGTCAGCGGCCTGGCGCGGGGTGTGGATACGGTGGCGCATACGGCAGCCCTTAAGGCGGGTGGGCGTAGCCTGGCTATTCTCGGTTGTGGCGTGGACCGCATCTACCCGCCGGAGAATCGTCAACTGGCAGAAAAACTGATGGCGCAAGGTGCATTGGTCAGCGATTACGCACCGGGAACCCCGCCGGATAGTGTAAACTTCCCGCCACGCAATCGCATCATCAGCGGCCTGTCGCTTGCGACCGTGGTAATTGAAGCGGGCGGGACCAGCGGCGCGCTCATCACGGCTGGGTTTGCCGTTGAACAGGGCCGGGAGGTCTTTGGTGTGCCGGGCAACATCCTGGCGTTGCAGAGCAAAGGCACCAACCGCCTGATCCAGAATGGCGCGCGGCCCCTGTTGGATGTGCGGGATTTGCTGGATGTGCTCAACCTGACCCGCAACCTGGAACGTCGCGAAGTCCGCAAGGCTATTCCCTCCGATGAAACCGAAGCCCACTTGTTGGGTTTGTTGGGCGGCGAGCCGCTACATGTGGATGAAATTCGCGCCCAGAGCGGCCTGCCGATTGAAAAGGTTTCGGCGGCGTTGACCATGATGGAACTAAACGGCATGGTGCGCCATGTGAGCGGCATGCAATATGTGGCTGTTCGCGAAGACCGGGGCGATTATTTCACCGATTGAAGGTGCTTATGGAACATACCTATGCAGTAATCCTTGCGGGCGGCGGCGGTACACGCTTGTGGCCTGTCTCGCGGCAAGACCGACCGAAGCAGCTCCTGCCGTTGCTGGGGGAGGAAACTCTTTTCCAGTCCACGGTAAGGCGATTGGATGGGCTGTTCCCGCCGGAGCGGATTTTTGTGGTCACGGCGGCGGGCCAGGCTAAGGCCCTGATGCAACAGGCCGGGCAGATTCCCGCCGGGAACTTCCTGCTCGAACCCTCCCCGCGAGGGACGGCGGCGGCAGTGGGGCTGGCGGCAGTGGCCCTGCATCGTCTCGACCCGCAGGCAGTGATGACCGTCCTATCGTCTGATCATTACATCCATAACCGGGATTTGTTCCACCTCAGCATGCGCGTAGCCAGCAATGTGGCTGCGCAGGGGCGCCTGGTTGTGCTGGGCATTACCCCAACCTACCCGGCCACCGGGTATGGTTACATCCAGCGCGGGGCCATGCTGTCAGAGGCATTTGGTTACCCGGTTTACGAAGTGCTGCGATTTAAGGAAAAGCCGGATGAAACCCAGGCGCTGGAACTGTTACGGAGCGGCGATCACTTCTGGAACGCAGGCATGTTCATCTGGAAAACGGAGGTGATTCTGGGGGAGTTTGCCCGGCAAATGCCCGGACTGAGCAAGGCGCTTGCCTCGCTGGATCACGCCTGGGGTGCGCCTGATTTCCAATCCACTTTAAAAATGACCTGGGAAAGCCTGGAGACCGTTACAATCGATTACGGCATTATGGAACATGCCTGGCAAGTGGCGGTGGTGCCTGCCAGCGGCTTGGGCTGGAGCGATGTCGGTTCATGGGATTCCCTGTTCGATGTCTTGTTACCAGATGCGGACGGGAACATAGTATTCAAAGGCCACCTGGTGTCGCTCGAAACCAGCAATTCTTTAATTTATGGCAATCATGATGGCCGGTTGTTTGTGACGATTGGCTTGGACGATATTGTGATTGTGGATTCGGGCGATGTGTTGCTGGTGGCGCGCAAGGACAAATCGCAGCAGGTGCGCCAGGTGGTGGAAAAATTGAGACAAATGGGCCGCCACGATTTGACCTGATGTTTCTTGACATTTTGCATATAATAATGAAGAAACCATAGACCACAGAACTGGGAGAATATTTGTGGAAGCCTATTGTATGAAGTGTAAAACCAAGAGGGAGATTACTGACCCGCAGGCGACGTTTAATGCCAGCGGCGCGCCAGTGACTCGCGGCTCTTGCCCGGTGTGCGGCACAGCCCTCTACCGAACCGGCCGTACCGATGCGCATGAGGGCCTGGTTGCCCCGAAAAAAGAGAAAGTGGAGAAACGCTCTGGCAAACTGGTGATTGTTGAATCGCCTGCCAAAGCGCGTACAGTGGGCCGTTTCCTGGGCAAGGGATATACCGTCAAGGCCTCGATCGGGCATGTGCGCGATCTTTTACGTTCCCAGCTTTCTGTTGATGTTGAGCATGATTTTGCCCCGAAATATCGCGTGCCAAATGAAAAGAAGGATGTGGTCAAGGAACTAAAGAAACTGGCTGGCCAGGCCGAAGAGATTTACCTGGCAACTGACCCTGATCGCGAAGGCGAGTCGATTTCCTGGCACCTGATGGAAGCAGCCCAGATTGACCCGTCCCGGACTCGCCGGGTGACGTTCCACGAAATCACCGAACCGGCGATTGCCGAGGCGTTTTCCCATTCCCGTGAAATTGACATGAACCTGGTGAATGCCCAGCAGGCCCGGCGCGTGTTGGACCGCCTGGTGGGCTATAGCATCAGCCCGATCCTGTGGGAAAAAGTGCGCAGCCGCCTTTCTGCTGGCCGTGTGCAAAGTGTTGCCCTGCGCCTGATTGTTGAGCGCGAGCGGGAGATTGACGCCTTTGAGCCGCAGGAATACTGGACGATTGAAGCCGAGCTCAAGCCGGACGGCAAGGGACGCCAGACGTTCATTGCCAAACTGGTGAAAGTGGACGATCAGGACGCTGCCTATGGCAGGGAAGGCGAAGTATTGCCTGTTCTGGAAGACATGGAAAAAGCAGCCTATACAATCACGCGCATTAAACGTGGCGAGCGCAAACGGAAACCGGCTGCGCCGTTCATTACTTCCACGTTGCAGCAGGAAGCCTCGCGCCGTCTTGGGTTTACTGCCCGTCGTACCATGGGGCTTGCCCAGGCTTTGTACGAAGGCATCGACGTGGGGGACGGTGGCACAACCGGCTTGATTACCTACATGCGTACTGACTCGACCAATATCTCAGAAATGGCCCGCAATGAGGTTCGCAGTTACATTACCCAGCGTTATGGCGCTGATTTCCTGCCTGCCCAGTCGCCTGAATACAAGACCCGCGCGGTGGGGGCGCAGGAAGCCCACGAGGCCATCCGCCCGACTTCCGTACTGCGCGACCCCGAAAAAGTAAAGGCATTCCTTGAACCGGCCCAGTTCAAACTTTACCAGTTAATCTGGCAGCGGTTTGTCGCCTCGCAAATGGAATCGGCTGTTTATGACACCCTTTCGGTGGAAATCACTGGCACTACTTCGCAGCACAATTACCTGCTGCGTGCGGCGGGTTCGGTGGTGAAATTTGCCGGGTTCCTGGTGGTCTATGAAGAAACCCGCGACGAGGATGTGAAACTGCCCGAGGAGGAGGAGGCCTCGCGCATCCCGGCCAGCGTGGAGGAAGGGCAGAAGCAGGAACTTGTGCGGCTGATTCCTGAACAGCATTTTACCCAGCCGCCGCCCCGTTTTTCTGAAGCCTCGCTGGTGCAGGCCTTGGAGAGCCATGGCATTGGGCGGCCTTCCACTTATGCGCCGATTTTGTCCACCATCCAGGAGCGCGGATACGTCACCCGGGTGGACAAACGCCTTGAGCCGACTGAAACCGGCATGCTGGTAAACGATCTAATGGTGCAGTACTTTCCTGAGATCGTAGACTTGGGCTTTACCGCCAACATGGAAGACGACCTGGATAAGATTGCCGACGGTGAAGCGAACTGGGTCAAGATTATGCAGGCCTTTTACAGGCCATTTTCGGTCCAGGTCGAAAAAGCGCAATCTGAGATGCCGCAGACCAAGAGCGGCCCCGAGCCGATTGGCCGGGAATGTCCCAAATGTGGCCGCGATCTTGTCATCCGCTATGGTCGTTTTGGCAAGTTTATTTCCTGTTCTGGGTTCCCGGAATGCCGCCATACTGAGCCCTGGCTCGAAAAGATTAACGTGACCTGCCCGAAAGATCACGGCGACCTGGTGGAACGTAAAACCCGTAAGGGCCGTGTGTTTTATGGCTGTGCCAACTACCCGGAATGTGACTTTACCTCCTGGAAGCGCCCGCTGGCCACGCCCTGCCCGAACTGTAAGGGCATGCTGGTGATTGCCAACAAGCGCGAGGCCCAGTGTCTGAACTGCCAGGAGAGTTACCTGTTGCAGGATGTGCTGCCAGAATTGGCAAATGAGTAGCAAAAGGCGGGCTTTTTACAAGTCTTCTGTATAATAGGGTAATGTTCGTTCCGTTGAAAGGAGCGTTTGATGAATTCCATTTTTGATTTGTTTCGCAAGCCAGTTGGCGCAGCCCTGATTGCGTTGGTGCTTGGGATTGCCCTTGGGTTAACCTGGGGGTGGGGAATCCAGCCTGTGGAATGGCAGGACGCCCCGGTGAGCCAGCTCCGTGAAGATTTGCAGGTGGATTACCTGCGGGCGGTGATTGATTCGTTTCGTGTAAACGCGGACCAGGCCCAGGCCATCCGTCGTTACCAGGAGCTGGGAGCCAATGCCCCGGCCATCCTGGACCAGGTGAAGATCTCTCCCGGCACGGTAGATCCGGCCGTCATCAATATCTTTGAAGGTGTTGTGGCGACTGCGCCGTTGCCTGCCCCTGGCGAAACAACCACCTCCGGTGGCGACAACATGAGCACCATCATCATCCTTTTTGGCCTGCTGGCGGTGGGTGGTGTGATTGCGGCCGCTTTCATGCTTTTGCGCCGCAGGTCCTCGGGCGACGGCAGTCTTTCGGCCGCCCGCCAGGCCACCGAGTTTAACCGCTCGGTTGAAATGACCGATTATTCAACCGGTGGTTCGGCCCCGCCCATTGCACAGTTTGTGACCACCTATGTGATTGGCGATGACTTGTTTGATGACTCATTCAGTATCGACTCGCCTGCCGGCAAGTTCCTCGGTGAGTGCGGCGTGGGTATTTCTGACACAATTGGGATCGGCGACCCGAAGAAGGTAACCGCCTTCGAAGTGTGGGTTTTTGACCAGAACCAGATCGAAACTGTTACCAAGGTGCTGATGAGCGAACACGCCTTTTCCGATGACGGCTACCGCCGCAAACTGGAATCGAAGGGCGAGTTGATCGATATACAGCCTGGCCTGCAGGTGGTACTAGAGACCAATAATTTGCAGGTAATCATCACCGTGGTGGATATGCAATACGGCGGCGGCTCACTGCCGGAGAGCAGCTATTTTGAACGGGTCAGCCTGGAACTGGCCATCTGGTCAAAGACCGGGTTTTAATCCCAAGGTTGCTTAATCAAAAACGCCTCCCCTGAGCCAGCGCTCCGGGAGGCGTTTTTTTGTTTTCTGAGAGGTTTATTCGATCTTGAGGATCTTGAACTTGATCTTGCCGCCGGGCGTAGTGGCCTCGACTACCTCGCCAACTTTCCGGTCCATCAGGGCCTGGCCAATCGGCGATTCGTTGGAGATTTTCCCGTTGGCGGGGTCGGCTTCTTTCGCGCCAACAATATAAAATTTCTCCGGTGAGAAGTCTTCCTCCTGCACAGTGACGGTCACGCCAACCTGCACACGGTCTTTCTTGCCACTGGTTTCTTCCACAATGATGGCGCTGGCCAGGGCAAATTCCAGTTCCTGGATACGGCCTTCGAGGAAGGCCTGGTCTTCCTTGGCCTTGTGATAATCGGCGTTCTCCGAAAGGTCACCCATCTGGATGGCCTCGCGCAGGCGTTTGGACAGGGCTTCGCGCTGCGGGCCTTTCAGCTCGTTTAGTTCTTCCTGTAATCGGGCAGCCCCTTCGGCGGTCAGGTAGGTGGGTTGTTGACTCATGGTCTCTCTTCCTCCTCTATGGTTTTAAGAACGGGTCAAATAGTCGTTGGTGTTCTTCCACAGCAAATCGGTCGGTCATCCCGGCAATGTGGTCACAGATGGTACGCTCTAGTCCACGGGATGGGATATGTACCTGTACGTGGCCGGGTAATACCTGCGGCTCTTCGTGATAGGCCTCGAACAGGTCTGAAATAATCTTTTCGGCTTTAACGGCCATGCGTACCACGCGGTAATGCCGGTACAGGTTGGCATACAGAAAATCCTTGAGTTCGCGGTTGCGGCGGCGCATATCGTCGCTGAAGCCGATCACATTGTAGTCCAGGCGCTGGATTTCGGTGGCAGACTGTGCCCCGCTTTCCTTGATGCGCGTATCTGTGGATTGGATCAGGTCGGTCACTTCCAGCCCGACCAGCTGGCGAATCATGCGGTGGCGTTCCATATCTGAGAGCACCGGCCCGCGCCAGTTGAAGGTTTCTTTCAGGATTTCCCACAGGGCAATGCCTTCCAGCATGTGCGGGGTGATCATGCCGGAACGCAGGCCGTCGTCCAAGTCGTGGGTGGTATACGCCAGTTCGTCGGCTACGTTGGCAATCTGGGTTTCCAGGTTGCCGCGCAGGTCCGGGTTGTAGTCGCTGGCATCGGAGATGTCGTATTCGGATTCGTGCTTGACAATGCCCTCGCGTACCTCCCAGGTCAGGTTCAGACCGGGGAATTCCGGGTAGCGTTGTTCCAGTTCGGTGACAATCCTGAGCGACTGTTTGTTGTGGTCAAACCCGCCGTGGTCTTTCATCAGCCGGTTGAGCGCGACTTCACCGGAATGCCCAAAGGGGGAGTGGCCTAGGTCGTGCGCCAGGCAGATGGTCTCCACCAGGTCCTCGTTACCGCCCAGGGCGCGGGCAATGGTCCGGCCAATCTGCGCGACTTCGAGGGTGTGGGTCAGGCGGGTGCGGAAGTAATCGCCTTCATAGTTGATAAAAACCTGCGTCTTATATTCTAGGCGGCGGAAGGCGGTGGTGTGCAGAATGCGGTCGCGGTCGCGCTGGAAGGAGGTGCGGTAGTCAGGTTCGTTATCCAGGTAGGCGCGGCCTTTGGTGTCGCGGCTGCGCACCCCGTAAGGAGCCAGCAATTTGTCTTCCAATTCTTCGAGCAGGAGTCGGTCGAAGTACATAATCTTTACCCTTTATAGATGGTGAACGGGGGCTCACTGAGTCCCCCGTTGGTTGAGTGCCTTTTGAGTGGGGCGAGAGGGGGTCGAACCCTCACGATATCACTATCGGCGGATTTTAAGTCCGCTGCGTCTGCCGATTCCGCCATCGCCCCGGTGAGTCTTATTTTATCGCATGGCGCGTTCCCGTCAAGCGGCAGGCTGGGTTTGCGGACTGCGCCAGTCCCGCAGGGCGAATGGCATGTAGAGCAGCAGGCAGGTCAGGATGCCGATGGCCTCGATGTACAGGATGTACCAGGGCCAGGCAGGCAGCATATCCAGGATGCTAGCGGTTTCGGGTTTGTGGGCAATGAACAGATAATTGCTGCCAAGGGCCATGTTGATGGCAAAGACGATACCCATATAAAGGTTCATCCACAGGAAAACCCGCCAGACCGATTTCCAGGTCGGGCGGAAGCCTTCGACCAGGGTCATGTAAATGGCGGAAGTGATGATTAGCCCGTGCGAAATAAACGTCTGGAAGAATTTATAGTGTGGGAAGCCATACGCCCCTGCATCCGGGGTGAGCAGGGCCTGCAGCGCGCCGCCAATGCCCATGAAATACATGAACTCGTACACTGTGTAGTTTTTGGTCACCAGCCCCAGCGCGCCGACCCAGACCAACACAGAGCACAAGTGCAGGGGCAGCATGGTTTGCAGGGTCCACTCCCCCCAGTAGAGGTGCCAGGTGTGCCAGCCAATTTCATTGATCCACAGGATGATGGCCATGCCCCAGCGGATGTTGTGCCTGGCCGTTTCGGTGCTGCCTTTCAGGCGCAGCAGGACAAAATTTAACAAAACAATCAATAGCAAAGCTGCCAGGTGGGCCGGACCAAACAGCTCGAAAGCCGCGCCGGTGTAGTCATAATCGAAGTAGGGGAACATGCCGCCTCCTGGGTAATGGAATAACCCAATTTTACAACCAGCGGGCCAGTTTTTCATCCTCGTTTTTCCTTGACGTCGGCGGGGCGGCATGATAAACTACTGCCCGCTCAAGAAACAAAGAGCACTGGTCCCGTGGTGTAGCGGTTTAACATGCGGCCCTGTCAAGGCCGAGATCGCGGGTTCGAATCCCGTCGGGGCCGCCTTGTCATACGCACAGCATTTCCCCTGGAGTTTTCTCCAGGGGATTTTGCGTTTAATTCCCCCATATCACCGGGCGGGTAGTAGATCGTGATCGTGCCAAACAGTCGCCGACCATCCCGCTCCACCGTCACCCCCTGGACAAACTGGTGCAGGATGGATCGTTGCAGGGCCGGGTCTGCGGCTGTGATCTGGCCAAACATGGCGGCCATGGCGGCCAACTCTACCGGGCCGAGATGCCGCACCCCATCGGCGGCCTGGCGCTCCAGATCGGTCAGATCGTTGATCAGTTCCAGCTCGCGCAGCTCGAGGTCGGCCAGTTTGGCGGTCAGCGCCCGTGATTCACGCGCCCGGGCGATGGCATTGACTGTGTTGGTGATCTGGCGGCGAATCTCCCCCAGTTGTTTGTTTTTGGCCCGCATCTCGCGCTTGAGGGCAGCGGACTGCCCGGCAGTCATTTTATCCAGCTCTGCGCCAGCCACGGCGATATAGTCCGGTTCGGCCAGGCGTTTGCTGACGGCGTCAATGACTGCATCCTGCAGGGTGGCCCCGGGGATGCGGGTCTTGGTGCAGTCGCGCTTGTTATAGGCCCGGCTGCAATAGTAACTGACACTGACCGCCCCCGAGCGCTGGATGTGGCTGCGCCCAAACAACGGCGACCCGCAGCGCCCGCAGGTGGCCAGGCCCGTCAGCAGGTATTTGCTGCCCACCCGGCGCGGATGCAGGGCGGCCTTGTCCGGGTCGGTCATGTTTTTGCGGCGCGCAAACTGCCCCTGGATTTCCTGCACGCGTTGCCAGGTATCTATGGGCACAATGGGCGGGCAGTAATTCTCCACCACCAGGTCGTCGCCAAACTCCAAAATGCCAATGTAGATTTTGTTGGAAAAAAATGTGCGGTAACTGTTCAGCGACCCCAGCAGGTGGCCGGTGGCGCGGTGGATTTCGGCCAGGCTGGCCCCGGCGGCGCGCATCTCAACCGCCGGGCGGATGCGGTCCACCAGCGCCGGGTCGATCTCCCAGCGGTGGGCGCGGCGCGGCTGACCGTCGCGGTGGAGGCCGATCTCAACCGGCACACGCACAAATCCGGTGGGGGCCGCACCTGGCACACAGCCGTGCAGCTGCACCAGCTCGCGCAGGCCACGCCGCACTTCGAGCGACATATCCACCAGGTAGCGTTCGTTTTTGTAATCGATTAAGGCTTCAAAAATAATTGCTTCCGGCCCGTCCACGGTGCGGTCGATCAGGCTGTGGTAGCGGTAGCCCATTTTGCGGATCTCGGCCCGGTAAAACTGGGCATGCACGCTGTTGCGGGCCAGGCGGGCATTGGACCATACCAGCACCCCGGCCACGGCCAGGCCATGGCGCAGGTCGTTCATCATTTCGGCCAGGCACTCGCGGTTCTCGTCGCGCGACCCCTGCCGGGCGGCATCGGTATAGATGCGCTCGAGCACCAGGCCGTGCTCGGCGCAGAATTGCAGCATGGCCCGCTCTTGCTGGGCCACAGACAACTCCTGTTTTTCGTGGCCGCTGTCGCGCAGGTAGCCCACCACGCGCTCGCCGGGCCGGAAAAGATGATCAGGCATTATTCGTCGTAACAGCCGATCTCACGCATGCGGGCATCCGATGCAACCATATATCCCAGGGTCCATTTGTAATCGTGTGTTCCCGGCTCGTAGCGCCGGTTATTGGCGTCGGCTGTGTCAAACGATTGTTGCAACCAGGCGCAGTCGCTGGCCTGCA
>JANJTV010000107.1 GCA_024710905.1 Anaerolineales bacterium
ACACACGGGACATAGTAGTAAAGAGAGATAGTTCGAGCTTACGGGCAAACGCAATCATTTTCGTTATAGATGTATTCCCTATACCCCTTTGCGGGAAGTTCATTATACGAAGTAAACTTTCCTCGTCATTCTGGTTAGTAAGAACTATAAGATATTCCAGTACGTCTTTCACTTCCTTTCTTCTGTAAAACTCAACACCGCCGACAATCTTATAAGGAATTTTCTCTCTTCTAAGAGCATCTTCAAGAGCTCTCGACTGAGAATTAAGCCGGTAGAAAATTGAAATATCATTTAAGGACAATTTACGAGTAGAGATTTCCTTCTTAATTTTTTTAGCGATCTGAAACGCTTCATCCTTTTCATCAGAAGCCCGCATCAGAGTAAGTTCTTCACCGTCGTTATTTTCCGTCCATAACGTTTTTGTAATCTGCTCTGTATTATTCTTAATAATGGAATCCGCTGCGGCAAGAATCATTTTTGTTGAACGGTAATTCTGCTCGAGCCTGAAAATTTTTGCCCCTTTAAAATCTTTTTTAAAGTTGAGCATATTTTTTATTTCGGCACCGCGCCAGCTGTAGATACTTTGTGCATCATCACCGACAACACAGACTTTATCTTTAGCGGGACTTAATAATTTAAGCAACTGATACTGAGCTTTATTTGTATCCTGATATTCATCAACAAGGATATATTTAAATTGCTTCTTGTATTTGGATAGGATCTTTGAATTTTCTTCGAATAATTCGATCGGCTTCAGAAGAAGGTCGTCGAAATCCATGGCATTATTTTCGAATAAACGTTTATTGTATTCGGTATAGATTTCAAGAAATTTTTTATCGGCAAGTGTAGTTGCCATATTTTTGCCGAAGTTTTCCGGTTTAATCATTTGGTTTTTGAGAAAGCTGATTTTATGCTGAACTCCATTCGGGGTAAGATTTTCAAGGTTAATATTCAGATTCTGCAAAACATTATTGACAAGAGAGACCGAATCCTCCCGGTCGTATATCGAAAAATTTGGTTGATAATTGAGGGATTTTGCTTCAATCCTGAGAATCCGTGCAAAGATGGAATGAAATGTGCCCATCCAGAGAGATGAGGCTTTTTTTCCAACCAGAACTTTAATCCTTTCTTTCATCTCCTTGGCAGCTTTATTAGTAAAAGTAAGCGCCAGAATTGAATCAGGTTCAAGCCCTTTATCGATCAAATATGCGATTTTATATGTTAAAACGCGTGTTTTTCCCGATCCGGCACCCGCTACAATCATGTGTGGACCGGAATTGTACTCCACAGCTTTGAGCTGTTCCTGATTTAAATCATTTAGAATTTTCATGGTTTCTTGGTTTTTGTGGAATTTTAGCTGGCAAAGGTATGAAAAATCGGACGGATTTTCAATCCGGATTAAAGAAAATAATATGTGTAAAAAGAGACGGAAAATTAAATAAGAAGTTTTCCGTTCTTCATAATCATTGCACCGTCGAAATATACGGTTGGTTTTTTTACGACTCCATCGAGATGAATCGGAACATTTACCAGTCCGCCCATCGATTTGTTATCGCCGATGGCAATATGAATTGTGCCCATTACTTTTTCGTCTTCAAGAAGAAGTCCGCTCAGTTTCGCTTTATCATTGGTACCGATACCGAACTCTGCAATATTTCTTGCAGGCATATCGTAATTGCTTAGGATCTTGTTAAGTTTATTTGCCTGGGCACCTCCTGAGATTTCTACAGCGAAACCGTCTTCAACAACAATTCTTATCGGTCTGCCTTTGATTACGCCGATACCGGCCATGGATCCGTCAACAACAAAAATGCCGTTCGATTTTCCTTCGAGTGGTGCGATGTAAGCTTCTCCGGTAGGCAAATTTCCGCTCTCCCCTTTTGCGTGAAAGAGTCCTTTGCTAGCGTGACCTTTCCTGGTTGAGATATCCATTGTAATATCTGTTCCGTTAGGAGCAGTAACCCGAACAATATTAGTATTTGTAAGAATATCGGTTAATCTTATTGTGAGTGCTGCAATTTTTTTATAATCAGCATTTAATCCTCTTACCATAATCTCTTCAGTAATCCCCGGGAATGTAGCGATTCTTGAACCCTGTGCCGAAGCTTCCCTTCTTGCATTAGTATGCGTTAAAGATTTGGCAGTAGGACAAAGTACAACGTCGAACATTTTCATTAACCGGCCGACCTGTTCGGGCGGTTCCTGTCCGTGCATCTCTCTCGATTTGATCTCAACATATAAAGATTCATGACCCAGACCGAGAGAATTTTTATAAAGGTTGTAACCGATTTTTTTCTTTTTCTCGTCAGTAATGATTAAAACGGATTCTTCTTTTTTAGTCCCCATACAGTCGCGAATTGCAATGATAGAAGCTTTGTCGAGTTGAGATAATTTCATAATTCACCTTTAGTAATTAGAGTGGGAAACCGATATTTAATTGAACAGTGGCTAAAAAGCCCCCTTTGGCGACCGGATTCGTGATTTTTCCTGCACCGACAGGTAATTCAGTTTTAAGATCGAACTGATCATATTTAAGGAAGCTGTATCCTGCAGTACCTTCAATACTGATATAATCCGGGACAATATGAATTAAAAGTCCCGAGGCGATATAATAATTTACTTTTTTATTAGCCGGTTCATACTTCAGTTCATAGAGCTGCTTATCATTTTCAAGCACGGTATGAACAAATTCTGTGTTGTAGAAAACGACACCGCCTTCTATAATTTTCAAATCAATAAT
>JANJTV010000113.1 GCA_024710905.1 Anaerolineales bacterium
TGGATGTGGAGATCGGCCTGAAGCGCAAAACCAGGCAGGAAGAATGGAACCGTCTGGATGCCTACACGGTGGATTTCCACCGCCGGGTGCGGGCCGGTTATCTGGAAATGGCGCAGCTGGAGCCTGCCCGCTGGCGGGTAGTGGATGCCAGCCAGCCCTGGCAGGCTGTGCAAGATGGGTTGAAAAAGGTTATTCAAGCTGAATTAAATTAAAACGACCCCAACGGGGTCGTTTTAATTTTCTGGCAGCAATTCCAGCACAGTAAACGTACTGTTTTGGTAAATCACCCTCGCCCCCAACCCGGCCAGGTCATCTTCATTTAGCTGCAAGTTGAGAACCACATAGTCCGCACCCAGGCGGCGGGTGTATTCCAAGAACCCGCGCGGGTCTTGCGCGAACCAGTCTGTCGTCAGGTGGTACTGGCTGAACTCAGTATATTTCTCATGCCAGAGCACCATTTTTGCGGGTTTCGAAAACCCGACTGCGCGATCCTTCCACGAAAAAACCAGCGGACGCAAGGCCAGGTAACGTACGGTCAGCGGGATGGTATCGGTCGGGAACTGGGCAAAAAAAATGCCGGAATTAATCGGTGTTTTTTCGTTCAGCGCTGTTATTAATGTTTGATAGTCACTTTCTTCTGTACACAGTATCTTTCCCTGCGTCAGGCATCTGGTCGTGTTCTCAAAAACAAACATCTCCCCACGTCGGTGTGAATAGACATTGAACAGCAGGCCCAGCGCGACGAGTAAGGCAAGCCATTGCCCGGTTTTCACCTTCAGCCGCTTGGCCAACACCGCCAGCCCCCAGATAGCCGCCAGCCCGAGGAAAGGAACAAAATAACGTGAGCCTCGAATTAATTCCGTTTCAACGGGCAGGATGCGCAGGTAAGATTCAATGCCCCGCTCTGTGTAGGGGATGAAAACCGAAACGATCAATACCCCGGCCAACCAGGCAACCAGCAGGGACACATCCCGGCGCTGGTTTTTTCGAAGCAGCCAGAGCATTCCTAACCCGGAGACACCCAGTGGAAGAATCCACAAGGTGTTAAAGAACTCAAATAGTTTTTGCGCCACGACAGGCACATTCAGGATGTCCTGGGGGAAGTAAGTTCGGTACAGGCTGATCATTTGGCCGTAATCAACCGCTTCACCATGGGAACGTGCACCCGCATAGTTGATGATAAACCCTGATGCGGCTAGGATCATCAGCAAGCCGAGCCCGAGGCTGATCCCGGTTTTACGAGCCAAGGACCAGTTCCCTGGCATTTGGCTAAACAGGCCCAGCGTTACCACTGCCATAATGGTGGGTGTCCCAACAGCATGGATGTACGCCAGTAACCCCGTAAGAAAAGCCACCAGCGGCCAGCGTTTGGGGTAGTCACGCCACAGCCAGATACAACCCAGCAAGAAGGGAAGGAGGGCCTGAATCAATGTGCGCGGGATGGGATTGCCCATTAATCCCCAGTTCTCAAAAAGCAAGTAAATGGGAATCAGGTTATACACAACCAGTATCATAGCCCACACCCGGCTGCCAAACAGGGTACGCCCCAGCCAATAATTGCTGAGAAAGGTCAAGAGCAGGGTAGGCGGCAGGATGGCAACAAAGGGTAGTCCATAATTTCCCAGCATCGGCGCCAGCCAGCGCACAAGCCAGACATGCAACTGGAAATAAATGCGAAAGTTGGCCGGGTCACTCAGGAAATAATCTTTACCGAAAAACTCCGGGTGGTCATGTGCCGCAGCCATAGATGCAATATTGGCCCCGTCGCTGCCGAGGAAGATCAGCGGAAGATTAAATTGGATGCTTTCTAGCGTATACAGTGCCGTGTAAATAGATGCAATTGCCAGGAAAAGCACATCCCAGCGGTTGATTGCATTCCACGGAATTTTGTTTTCGGTTGCTGAAAAATCAATCCAACGGCCCAGGTGGGTTTCCATCCAGTCATCCAGACACTTGATGCCTCGGGAGATTGTTTCCTGGATTATGGCCTGCCGGGGCAGAACGAAACGATCATACAGGAAAACCCAGACGGGCAGGCTAAAAAGCACTACGCCAAACAAGCGCAGGCTGTTAAGCGAATCCTGCCCTGGCGGTCGGCTAATGCGTTCTTCTGCCCAGGCAGCTATGGCAGGTTCAAAAATTCCCAGGACGAACAACAGTCCAAAAAAGGAGGAGATGATGGATATACAGTAAATGATTTTTTTTACCAAGATTTATTCCGGTTGGTAAAACGCCTGGAGTAGTGGCGTAGTCAGCGGGGATTTTGGCTCGGCAACCAGGTCAATTTGGATGGCTGATAACAGTAATTGGATTCCCAACAGCAGGCTCAGGGTGGGCAACATAATTGTGCCGGTCGGAGCTGGAATTCCCTGGCTGGCATAATAAATCCACCGGTTGATACCAAACCCCAGCCCAAAAATAATCAACGGTAAACCTGCCATTAAGTAGATGGATAATATTGAGAAATCGAAGACAAAGTGTTTGAGCAGGATGCGCCGCAGGATGGCGCGGAGCAATTTCGGCGGGAATTCGAACAGGCTGCGTGTGACCGACAGGCTGGATTCTTCATCCCCATAGCGGGCCGGGATGGGCACATCCCGCACCACGGCCCCGAGCAGGTATAGGTTGGCCAGCATGGATGTCTCAAAGAAATATCGCTTGTCAATCTGGTCAAATGGAAGGCGATTGATCAACTCGGCGCGAATAGCAAAATAACCATTGGTCGGGTCAAAGACGCTCCAGTAACCGGTGGCTGCTTTGCTGAGGAAACTCAGACCGAGATTACCAATACGCCGCATGAAAGGCATGTGTTGCAGGCTGGCAAAATCCCTGAAGCGGTTGCCCTTGGTGTAATCTGCCCGGCCCAATGCCAGCGGGGCAAGCAGATCTGGCAGATGCTGGGGGGACATTTGCCCGTCGCCATCCATTTTGACCACAATCTGTGCGCCGAGTCGGGCGGCTTCGATCAAACCGGTTTGCATGGCCCCACCCACCCCGAGGTTGCTTTTGTGGTTAATCAGCAAAATCCGGGTGTCTTTTTGGGCTGCTTGCTCCACAAGACAGGCTGTGGCATCTGGCGAGCAGTCATTAACAACAATAATATGCTGAATGTACGCCGGGATTGCCTGGAGCACATTCAAAATATGCCGTTCCACGCGGAATGCTGGAATGACCACGGCGATTTTAAGCCGGGAGAATTGGTCAGGATTCATTGTTGGAGTAACCTGTTGCGGTAAAATTGTATCATGCCAGTATCGCAGCCCGGAAATAAAACGACCCCCCGTCGGGGTCGTTTTATCTAAAAGTCATTCCCGCTGTCATCCCCAGTACCGAGGTCGGGCAGGGCGCTTTCAATCTCCTCCGGGCTTTGCCCGGCCTCCAACCGGTCCACCACCTCGCCAAACTCGGGCGGCATTTCCTCGCCAATCTGTGAACCCATTTCGCGCATCATGCGCCCCAGCGCGCGCGGATCATCTTCCAGCCCGGCCAGTGCGGATGGGTCAGCCATGGATTCAAGGCGCGCCTCGTCAGACTTGAGCATGCGCACCCGGTTGACCCTCCGGCGGACGTTCCCGCTTCCGCAATGGGAGCAGGCGACGGGGCGCACACCGTATTCACTATAGGTCAGGAAAACATCAAAGCGTTTTCGGCAATCCAGGCAGGTGTAATCGTAAGTAGGCATATCCTTATTTTAACCAACCTGCCCGCATTTCGTGAAGTACAATAAGGGAATGTCAGACGAGTTTGATATCCTGCATCCGCAGGCCTTATTGTTTGTGCTTTCCGGCCCTTCAGGAGTGGGCAAAGATACGGTGCTGCAGCGCATGAAAGAACGCGACCTGCCGTTCCATTTTGTGGTCACCGCCACCACCCGCGAACAGCGCCCCGGTGAAGTGCATGGCAAGGATTACTTTTTCATTGCCAAGGAAGAATTTGCCCGCATGATCGAACAGGACGAGCTGCTCGAATATGCCGTTGTATATGGCGATTTCAAAGGCATTCCCAAACAGCAGGTGCGCGACGCGCTGGCCAGCGGCAAGGATGTCATCATGCGTATCGATGTGCAGGGTGCGGCGACCATTCGCAAACTGGTGCCTGACGCTGTGCTGATCTTCCTGACGACCGAAAATGAAACCTCGATGGTAGGCCGTCTGCAATCGCGAAAGACCGAAACGCCGGAAGGCCTGGCCTTGCGTATTGCCACTGCCCGCCAGGAACTTAAACGGGTGGATGATTTTGATTATGTGGTAATCAATAGTGAGTTTCACCTGGATGATACCGTGGAGAAGATTCGGGCCATTATCACTGCCGAACATCACCGCACCATTAAACGAGAGATAGAACTTTAAATGAATATACCTGCTGGCTCCCCCACGCCGCCTCCTGATACTGAGAATGAACCCGGGCTGGTAACCATTGAACCGCGCGAGCCGGTTACCCCGTTGGTGACTTACATCCTGTTGACGGTGACGGTAATCGTTTATGCTGCCCAGTTCTTTTCAGAAATCCTGCTTGGCACGGATGTTCCCGCCCTGCTGGGTATGAAAATCAACGAACTCATTATCGCCGGGCAGTGGTGGCGGTTTATCACGCCCATGTTCCTGCATGGTTCCCTGCTGCACATTGGTTTTAACATGTATGCCCTGCTCTCGTTCGGCTCCAGCCTTGAACGAGAGTTTGGCCATGCCCGCTTCCTAGGGCTTTACTTGGCAGGCGCGTTCGCCGGGAACGTGATCTCCTTCCTGCTTTCCCCGAACCCGT
The DNA here is from genome assembly GCA_024710905.1 of Anaerolineales bacterium. Taxonomy (GTDB): domain Bacteria; phylum Chloroflexota; class Anaerolineae; order Anaerolineales; family Villigracilaceae; genus JANJTV01. The sequence goes on from JANJTV010000113.1 coordinate 4,762, forward strand.
CGCTGGGCGCTTCAACTGCCATTTTTGGCCTGCTTGGTGCGGAGGCGGTCTTCCTGTACCAGAACCGCGAGTTGTTCGGCGGACGGGCGAGGGCAGCCTTGCAAAGTGTACTGACCATTGCGGGCATCAATTTTTTAATCGGTCTTTCCCCCGGCATTGATAACTGGGGTCACTTTGGCGGCCTGTTGGGCGGGCTGGTGTTCACCTATTTGAGCGGCCCGTTGTTTGAGCTGCGTGAGAGCGGCGAGGAACTCGAACTGGTGGATACGAATGCGCCCAACCAGGTATGGCTGGGCGCATTGGCTGTCTTGCTGATCTTTGGCGCGGCCGCCGCCGGCAAACTGCTGGCCTAGTTATTTGCCGGCGTTGGCCTTGGCGTAATCCGGGGCGCGCTTTTCTACAAAAGCCGCCAGACCCTCTTTGTGGTCGCTGCCCTCGCCCGCAATTTCCTGATTGTGGGCTTCGTAATCCAATATTTCTTCCAAGTTTGATAACAGAGCTTTGTTGAAGGCGCGCTTGGTCAGACCCATAGCGTTGGTGGGGCCTTGCGCCAGGCGCAGTGCCCAATCCCATGCGGTTTGCTGAAGCTGGTCTGCCGGCACAACCGCATTGAGCAAGCCCCAGGCCAGCGCCTGATCGGCGGTGATGGGGTCGTTGTAAAAAGCTACTTGGGATGCGCGGCCCAGGCCGATGATGGCG
>JANJTV010000130.1 GCA_024710905.1 Anaerolineales bacterium
TCGTCCAGCGTGATGTAGGATTTCTGGCGGCCCAGCTCAAGCAGGCGGGCAATGGGGGAATACTCTTCCTCTTCTTCAACGATCAACAGGGGTTCATCCATCATTTACTATTCCTTACGTTATGTTGTCACAAACAGAATACACTTTTTAAGTGAGAAATTCAATAGCGAGATTTCGGCAAGACCGCTAATCATACCAGACTTTGCCAGGAAAACAACCGTCTCAACCCTGCCTGCGGCGCGCGAACCAGACATATGCGCCTGCGCCGATGACGGCCAACGGGACCACGCACAGCGAGGTGAGCAGGATGCCGATGAACCCCAACAGGCTGGGCGGGCTGTAGCTGCGTTCGATGGTCCGGCCGGGGGTCAGGCTGATGAGTTGCTCCTGCCCGGCGGTCCAATCCACGGCGTTAATCAGGATGTCACCATTGCCGCGCTGGAACCAGCCATCGGTGGCAAACTCTTCATCGGCGAAGGCGATCACGCGGCCGCCTGCCAGAAAATCCTGTGATACGGCCGCCAGGGTGACCGGGCCGGGGACGTCGCTGGCCCCATCAAAGACCGGGGCATTGTTTTCAATTGATGCCAGGTCGGTTTCGCCCCAGGCGGTTACACCGCTTTGGGCCAGGGCGGCCACGCCGATGTTCTGGGACGATTCGCCCAGCGAAATGGAACTGGTGCTCGGGAAGAAGGTATACAGGCCGCGCAAGTCACGGGTGATCGGGTGACTGGCATAGGCTTGCGGGTCTGCAATGGCGACAATGGCCGGGTTGGCATTCGGGTCGATCACGATGTCATCGTTGTAGGAAATGGCCCATTCCGCCAGCAGGGTCTCCAACGGGTCGACCTGTCCCGGATCGGCCTGCAACAACTTCTTGGGTTCACGCAGGACGATCAGCCCGCCGCCGTTGGCCAGGAAATTCCGCAGCGCGGCGACCTCATCTTCCTGCAGCGGCTGGCGGGGGCCGGCGATCACGACCACGGAGGCATCCTCCGGGACCGCCCCGGAGGCTTTCAGGTTGAGCAGTCGGACCGTGTAGTTCTTGCCTTCCAGGGTGGTCTTGACCGCGTTCAGGTTGAACTCACCCGGCGTTTCGATCTCCAGCTCGCCGTGGCCGGTCAGGAAGTACACCACCAGGCTCTCGGGATTGGTCAGGCGGATCAGGGCCGAGGCCAGGTTTTGCTCATCTGGCAGGGTCACGATCTGTTTTTGCTGCCCCATTTCGAGCACCACCGTGCCATCCCGGACCACCTGGTCACTTTCGGCGCGCAGGAAATCAAATTGCGGGTCAATGAACTCGACCTGGAATTTTCCGTCACTCGCTTCGCGGAACTTCTCGAGCAGGTTGCGGATGTTTTCCACTGAAAGGCTGGAGGAATAATAAGCCCGGGCCGAGACCGGTTCGGGAAGGCTGGCCAGGATCTGCACCGTTTCCGGGGCCAGGCTGTTCTGGCCGTTGTCACTGATATCCCAGGACTGGTTGTTCTGGTAGGCCAGGATGTTGGCAAAGACCAGCACGCCCAGGAACGCCAGGAAGGTAATGACCGCATTGCTGCCGTATTGCACCTGGCGGCCGGTCAGGAAAACGCGCACCGCTTCGGGGTTGAGCAGGGCGGTGATGGCCAGGCCAACCACAATGGCGCTGCCGCTGATGATCAGGATGCGATTCAGCAGTTCCGGGTCCGGCAGGGTGATCAGTCCGGCATTGGCCACGGCCTGAACGATAAAGGTTCCTATTAATACAATGACGGCCAGGCCGGAGAGCACCAGGCCAAGCGGGGCGTAGCGGCGATAGTCCCGGGTGTTCATCAGCGCCACCTCCGTGTTTCAACGGCTGTGGTGCCGATCAACAATCCCAGGATCGTCAATGAGATGTAGTAAACAAGACCGGTCAAGGTGATGACCCCTTCGTTGAACTTTTCATAAAAGTGAGCAGCCAGGTCCAGATAGCGCAAGACCTCGTTGCCGCCTGGCAGGATGTTGGCCGGGGCGCCGACCAGCCACCACATCACGATCAGCACCACCAGGGTGGTAAAGAAGGCTGTCATCTGGTTGGCGTACAGCGCTGAAATGCCCACCCCGATCGCCAGGAAGGCACTGGTGACCAGGATCAGCCCCAGGTAACCGGAAAGCATCCTGAGCTGGTCAATGCCGGGCGTGACCATGCTGTTGATCATCAAAGGGAACATCAGGCTGGCGGCATACAGGGTCAGCACGAACAGGAAGGCCCCCAGCCATTTGCCAATCACCAGCTCGTAGTCGCGCACCGGGGCGGTCAGCAGCAATTCCATGGTGCCCATCCGGACTTCGTCGGCCAGGGAGCGCATGGTGATGGCGGGGGTGGTCAGCACCATCAGGAAGGCCATGGTGCCGGTCAGGAAGCGGGTATCGGGCGGGTTGACAAACCCAAACTGGCTGACGGTCAGGGTCAGCAGATTGAAGACGAAGATGATCGCCAGGATGGACAGGAACAGGAAGGCGATCACGAACGCCATTGGGCTGCCGAAGTAATGGTTATATTCGCGCCTGGCAATGGTCCAGATGTTACGCATGGGTTTCTTCTCCCTGGTTTTCTTCCCGGGTCAATTGCAGGAAAATGTCCTCAAGGCTCATGGTGATCGGGCGCATTTCCAGCAGGTCGGCCCCGGCTTTGATCAAGGTGCGGGCCAATTCCGGGCGGATGTCCTGGCCGCTGTATTCCACTTCCAGCGCGCCTCCCTCGTTAATATGGGCCTCTTTCACGCCTTTGAGCTTCGCCAGTTTGGCGGGAAGCGCCTCGGGGGAGCCCGCCACGCGGATCAATACCCGTTCAGACCCGGCCAGCCGGTTCTGCAAATTCTCCGGCCGGTCCTCGACGACGATCTTGCCTTTGTTGATGATGAGAATCCGGTCACAAAGTTGCTGGGCTTCGGGCAGGATATGCGTCGAAAGCAGCACGGTGCGTTGTTTGCCGATCTCGCGGATGATGTTGCGCACTTCGATGATCTGGACCGGGTCCAGCCCGATGGTGGGTTCGTCCAGAATCAGCACTTCCGGGCGGTGCAGCAGCGCCTGGGCCAGGCCCACCCGCTGGCGCATGCCCTTGGAGAGGTTGGCGATGAAGCTGCCGGCCCGTTCCTGCAACCCGACCATCTCGAGCGTTTCCAGGACGACTTCGCGCGGGTTGGGGATGTGCCGCAGGTCCGCCATGAATTTGAGGTAGTCAAAGGCGGTCATGTCGGTATACAGGGGTACGGTTTCGGGCAGGTACCCCACTCGTTTGCGTACTTCGAGCGATTCGTTCACCACGTCGTACCCGGCCACTTCGGCGCTGCCGCTGGTGGGGGGCATGTAGCCGCTCAGGATGCGCATGGTGGTGGTCTTGCCTGCCCCGTTGGGGCCGAGGAAGCCGAGGATCTCGCCCTGGTGGGCTTCGAAATCCAGGCGGTCGATCGCCTTGCGGGTGCCGTAGGTTTTGGTCAGTTCGCTGACTTGGATCATATGGATGGGCCTGCCTTCTGGCATAACAAATGGCACGGCAGCCGGGGCAGCAGTGCCATCG
>JANJTV010000132.1 GCA_024710905.1 Anaerolineales bacterium
GGGCCGTTTTTTGGGCCGGCCAACACGACATGCAGGCGCACACCGTTTGTTTCAATGTAGGTGTGTTCGTAGGTGGTCATTGGAATTTCTTCCAGAATTCTTCCGAAAGAATTGAATAGTATAGATAGTTGATGAAAATAACTAGTCCAATGACTGCATAAATCCCAAAGAAGAAGGCGGGTAGGAAAAAATACCTTGGCCAATCTAACGGAGAAAATAAAGGCGGAATACTTAGTGTTAATCCAGTGATCAGCAATGTAACTAATCCATGTTGGGAATTTTTATTAATCCACCAACGATAGGTGCTTTTTATCATAAATACCATACCAATCAATAAAAAGAGACCATTAGGGAGCACTTTGGGGAGAATTGCCAAATCTATAAGAATCCTGTTAGAGACAGTTTCAATACGAGCAAGTGTTGAACTCATTGCCGAATTATTTACCATGTTTGTCTGTAGTTCCAATACATCTGCTCTGTCATTAAGAACTTTTATTAATCCCATCATTGTGTCTGTCCATAAAACAGGGTTAGTGCCAATATAAATAATCAATGATGAACTGCTTATAATGATTCCTGTCAATATAAGCCCCATAATTTTTTTGTTCATTGGAATGGATTGCCGCATTATATATAATGCCAGTGTCCCCCAAATGCCAATAACAAGGATTCCGCCGTTAATTTTTGTCTGGGTTGCCAGACCCGCAAATAGTCCTGCACAGATTAGGTAAGATATAGAGTTCAAACTAATCAAATTTGGGGAATTGCTTTTGGCTTTTTGAATTACGAGAAGCGTCATGGAGACGCTAAGCGAAATGAAAAACAAAAAAGGTCCTTCATTCATCGCCTGGCGTAGGGTTTCGCGAAAGTAAGGTGTGAGCAATATTAAAACAAGCCATATATAAGAGACCCAGGCTATTTGGACTTTCTTGAGAATTAAAAAGAAAACCCATAAACCAAGAATGGAGCCGGTGGTGGTACCCAACCGGCTCCACCATAATAACTCTTGCCCCGGCATTCTGCCACGAGCTAAATTTTCTTCGTAGCTAAGGTCGAAATTATAGATGGGTGGTAAATCATCCGCACTATAGCCACCAAGATTTCGAGTCAGCCCAATGACATAATACGTCATTGGCGGGTTGATATAAGGTGCGGGTAGATTTTTCCAGTACTCGTGCTCAAAATTACCTTGTATGAATGCTTCAAAAGGTGCACTTAGGCCAATCCAGTGACTTTCATCTGGATGTATTGGAATGTTACCCATATTCCAATACATGATCAGACTAATGATAATTAATATGGCGAAGGCATCGACTTTACAGATGATATTTTTCATAATTATTCCTGAAAATACTCAGCCATCAAATCTGAAATATCCGCTGTATTGTACCTTTCCAGAACCCGGAAGAAATCTTCGCGGGTGGCGCGTTTGCCGTTCATTTCATCATAATAGGCTTTGATGAACGCGCCAAACTGGTAGGCGCCCATGCGTTCCTCCAGCGCTTCAAGGAACAACGCCCCGCGCCGGTAGGTGGCATTGGTATACGGGGTAAAACCGCCGCTGTCGTACAGGCGCATATCCACCGCGCCGGTGGGCTGGTAAAAAGTAATGCGTGCCTCGCGCCACCATTGCAGCGAGTCTATGTAGTGCTGGCGGTAAAAGAGCTTCTCGCAATAAGTGCTCAGGGATTCATCCAGCCAGGGCTCTTCGGCCTGGTCGTTGGCCACCGCGCCAAACCACCACATGTGGCAGGTTTCGTGGGCGGTCACCAGCACCAGATAATTACGCTCTGTTCCGTCATACAGGTTGTAAAACCCGTTGCTCAGGAAAAATAACCCGTCATATTCCATGCCGTCGTTAAAATCGCCCTGCACGGCCGTCAGCGTTTTATGCTGGTACGGGCCGAACAGGCTGGTGTAGGTCATGTAGGCGCGTGTGGTATTCTCAGCCACGGCCTGGCCGGCCGCTTCATAAAACGGGAAGTAGTAGGATTTAATTGTCACGCCGTCGCTGGCGATGAAATTTTCAGCAACGCGAAATTCGCGGCTGGCCGAAATTGCAAACGTGCGCAGGCGGGCGCCGCGCAGCCGGATTCCATTTTCGGTGGCATCCTGCTCGCCCGAAGCGGCAATCACCGGCGGGGTTTGTCCCTCGGGGAAGTGCAGGGTAATGTCATAATCGGCCTGGTCGTACACCAGGTGTTCGCCGTAATACCAGGGGTCGTTCAACATCCATTTTTCGCCATCGAACGGCACAATGAACGGGTACCAGTTCACAAGGTTGAGCTGGTTGGCGGTATAGCCAAAAATCTGCGGGCGCACTAAGTTGGGGTCCGGGTTGGGGTCGTGGGCAGGCAAGTTCAGGCTATAGGCCAGACCCAACTCCAATTCCGCGCCGGGGGCCAGCGGCTGGGGCAGGATGATCTCCAGACGCTGACCGTTCAGGTCGTAATCGGCTTGAAACTGCTGGTACAGGCTGACACCTTGCAATTGGAAGGTTCCTGGCCACAGGTTGGGGACAACGGCCAGCACAACATTGTTCAGGATTTGGCCGGTGTTGTTGGTGTAGGTAATGCCCTGCTGGACGTCCACCGTTTTGGCGTCGTAGTTCATTTCCACATCCATGCTGTAGCGGGCGAGGATCTCACCCTGTGGCGCGGCGGTGGCTGGTTCAGGGCCAGGAGTGACCTGGCTTAACGGTGTTACGGCTGCGGGAGCAGCCTGCGTTTCCGTGCTCGTGACAGGGATATCGGGTGTAATGGTGACAATCCCCGGCCCGGTGTTGGGTCCGCAAGCGGACATCATCATCAGGCATAGCGTCGCAAGGAGGGTTCGTTTCATCATTTACCTGTAGTAGAAGTAGCTTTCGATCAGGTCATCGGCGTTGGTAGTGTGGTCGGCCAGCACTGTGAAGAAGGTGTCGGCGGTGGCCAGGTAACCGTTGTGGCGGTTGTAGTAGTCACGCAGGAAGGCGAAAAAGGCAGTGTCTCCCATGCGCAGGCGTAAGTCGTGCAGGAAGAGCGCCCCGCGCAGGTAAACGGCGTTGACGTAGGCGCGGAAGTTGCCGCTATTATACAGGCGCGTATCCACCCAGCCAGTGGGGCTGTAGTAGCGGATGCGGGCATTCCACCACCAGTTGACATAGCCGGGATAATTGTTTTCGTAAAAGAGCAGTTCGGCATAGGTGCACAGGGCTTCGTCCAGCCAGGGTTCGCGGGCCTGGTCGCTGCTGATGGCCCCGTAAAACCACTGGTGGGCGGTTTCGTGCGCGCCAATTAACGTCAGGTTGTTACCGGGTGTGCCGTCGTAGGCATTGTAGAAGTTGCGGGTCAGGAAGAACAGCCCGTGACTCTCCAACCCGTCGTTCAGGTCGGTTTCGACCACGCTCATGCTGGTGTGCTGGTACGGGCCAAGAATATTGCCAAAGGTGCGCGAGGCGGTGACCATCACATCCAGCGCGGCCTGTCCGGCTACAGGGTGCTCGGGGAAGTAATAGCTCAGGTAGGTGACACCATTCTCGACATAAGAACTCACCTGGAACTCGGTGCTGGCAGAAATGGCAAAGGTGCGAGCCTGCGTAAAGTTATAGGTGATGGTCGCGCCGTCCTGCACACCCAATGTGCTGGCAGCCACAACCGGCACATTGTTCGGGTCGGCAAAGGTCAGCGCCACCTGGATGTCTGCCAGCGGATACGACAGGTTCTCGCCATATGTAAATGGTTCGCGCAAGATAAAACCTTCACCGAGCAGGTACGGCGGTACAAACGGATACCAGTCGATCAGGTTGGTCTGGCGGTTGGTATAACCGAAATTCTCATATTTACCGCTGCTGTAGGGCAGGGCCAGGTTGTAGGCCAGGCCAATTTTTACGGATTGGCCGTTTTCCAGCGGGACGGGCAGGTTGATCGTCAATCGCTGGCCTTGCAGGCTATAGCTCCCCCAGGCGGAGTCGTTGACCTCCAGGTTGGTCAGGGTGAACACGTTGCGCCACAGGTTGGGGTTGACGGCCAGTACAATGCTATCCAGCGATTCACCTGTCCGGTTGGGGTAGAGCACCACCTGCGAAGCCGAAATGCTCCTGCCTGCATAATCCCAGTAGGCAGTGATGGCATATTGCGGGCGTCCGACGCTGCTGACAGGCTGGCTGGTGGCGCTGGGGGGGGGGAGAGTTGCCGTGGCCGTCGGCGGCATGGTGGCTGTTACCGTCGGACTGGAGGTCAGCGTGGGCGGCTGGATGAGTTCTGATGTTGGCTGGGAGGTGACTTCCACCGGGAGGGGGGCCTGCGGCAGGGAACTGCCTCCGCCTGGTTGGAAGGGAGTCGGGCTTGCCAGGGCCGGGGCGGTGACCATTACATAGGGTTGGTCAATGGCGTGGATGACGCCGCTGACAGGTTGGCAGGCGCTAATCAGGAGTGTGATGACAAACACGGAAAAGATGATGTGGCGCATGGGCATTGAGCCAGATTATAACGCTGCTCCCGGCGCTTATTTTTTGCGGAAGAAAAGGAAGACGACCAGGAAGAAAGCTGTGGCCGTCAGCACGATGGCCGCACCGGAAGCAATGCTCAGGTAATACGAAAGATACAGCCCGACCAGGCTGGCAAGCACTGCGAAGGTTGCGCTCAGGGCCATCATCACCGGAAGGCGGTTGGTTAACAGGTAGGCTGTGGCGGCGGGTGTGACTAGCATGGCAACCATCAATGCAACGCCAACGGTTTGCAGGGCCACAGCCACGGTGACGGCGATTAATACCAGCATGGCATTGTTGATCAGTTCCACTGGCAGGCGCAGGGTGGTGGCCAGCACCGGATCAAAGGAAACGGTTAGGAATTCCTTGTAGAACAAGGCAATGGCGAGCAAGACCAACCCGCCGAAGACGGCCATGCGTATCAGGTCGCCATCCGAGACGCCGAGGATATCACCAAACAGGAAGTGGCTGAGATCGACAGCATAACTGCGCACAGTGGAGATGATCGCCACACCCAGGGCGAACATCCCGGCGAAGATGACGCCGATGGCCGTATCTTCTTTTATCTTGGCCCGTTTGCTGATTGCTCCAATACCCAGCGATGCAAGTACGGATGTGCCTAGCGCCCACCAGAATAATATGGCTCGGTCGCCGCCAGAGAACAGGTAGCCAACCGCTACGCCCGGCAGGATGGTATGCGCCAATGCATCACCAAAAAAGGCCATGCCACGCAGCACAATATACGTCCCGACCACGGCGCAAACGATGCCCACCAGTAAGGCGGCGGACAATCCGCGCAGCATGAAGGCATATTGCAGTGGTTCAGTCAGCCAGGTGAACATGGATATGCTCCCCGTCGTCGCAGCAAGAATCATCCACCGCCAGCAGGCCATCTTCACCAAGCAGGCGCAAGTGGCCACCGTAGGCGGTCATCAAGCGCTGGGGCTGCAAAACCTGTTCCGGTGTACCAAAGCCGTGAATTTTATGATTAAGCAGCATGACCCGGTCGAAGTGCCTGGCGGCCTGGTCCAGGTCGTGGGTGGCGACCATAACGGTGACGCGCTGCCCCTGGAGCGTATCCAGCAGGGATAAAATTTCTTCCTGTGAAGGCACATCCAGCCCGGCCAGCGGTTCATCCATCAACATTAGTTCAGCCTCCTGGGCCAAGGCGCGGGCAATGAACATGCGTTGCTGTTGCCCACCGGAGAGTTCCCCGATTTGCCGTTTTGCCAGTGTTTCCAGGGTCACGGTTGCCAGCGCGGAGCGCACCTGCTCGTGGTCACGTGCCTGCGGCCAGCCCAGCAGGCCCATCTTGGCGATGCGGCCCATCATGACCACGTCATAGACCGTGACGGGGAAATTCCAATCCACCTGGCTGCGCTGTGGCACATAACCAATGCATACGTGCCCGGCGGGCTGCGAGCCGAAGACGCTCACCTTGCCCTGGGTGGGGGGCAGCACCCCGGCTACTACCTTGAACAATGTACTTTTGCCTGCCCCGTTGGGGCCGATTACGGCCACACGTTCCCCGCTGTGCAGATGGAAGGTCAGGTTGTCAAGCGCTTTGTGGGTATCATACAAAACGGAAAGATGACGAACATCCAGGATTGGTTGTTCGTCATCGTGCTGGGTATTGGGGTAAATAATATAGGCCGGTTTTTTGCTCTGGCTCATGGTTATTTCAGGGCATCTACAATCGCGCTGACATTATAGCGCATGAACTCCAGGTAGGTGCTGGCCGGGCCGCCCGCCTCAGTAAGCGAATCGGTGTAGAGCGGCATAACCTGTATGCCTGTATCAGCCGCCACCTGCGCGGCGATGTTGCCCGGCACAGTGTTGCCGACAAAGACAGCCGGAACCCCCAAACTGCGAATTTCATTTTCAATGGCAGCCAGCTCCTGGGCTGACACACCAGACCCGGTGCTCACGCCGGGGATGACTGCCCCGACCATCTCAAAGCCGTAGCGTTCAGCAAAGTAGGCAAAGGTTTCATGGTCAGTTACCAGCAGGCGACGATCTTCAGGGATCTGCTGCACCTGCTCCACGATCCAGCTGTCCAACGCCTGCAGTTCGGCAATGTAGGCATCGGCATTGGCGCGGTATTCGGTGGAATTGGCTGGGTCTTTTTCGGCCAGGGTTGCAGCGATGTTATTTGTCCAGATAATCACGTTGTTTGGATCTTGCCAGACATGCGGGTCGAGGCCTTCGTGTTCTTCTTCATCGGCATCTTCTTCTGCATGTTCATCTTCTGCATCATGACCTTGCTCGCCTTCCAGGGCGGTGATGCCTTCAGAGACTTCCACGACCAGCCTGGCGTTACCGAGCAACCCCTCCAGGTTTTCCTCCAACCCCAGGCCATTGATGAAGACGATGTCTGCATCTGCAATCGCAGCAGCATCCTGCGGGCGCGGTTCAAAAGAATGCGGGTCAGTGCCAGCTGGGTAGATAATGCTGGCATTCACTCGGTCACCTGCCACACGCTGGACGGTGTCGGCAATCAGGGTGGTGCTGGCAATGACATTGATTGTGCCATTTTGCCCGCCCGAGAGCGGGGAGCAGGCGGCTGCGACCAGGACGATGAGACTCATAATCAGGAAAAACTTATTGGTAAGCATTCGGTACAACTCTCCTTTTGAAATTGAAATTCACTTTCAATAAAAATCAGCCAAAAAACAGGCGGAATCTGGCAGGCTCCGCCCGGGCTGTTTATCCGTTTAACTGACTGTGAACCGTCGCCGAACCAATCAGCAGACCAACGATCACTAGGCCGGTAATCGGCCCGACGGGCAGGCTGGCCTTTTTGCCGGTCTCAGCCTGTTTTTTCTTTTGCTTGCTGTTGACCGCAGCACCGGCGGCGGCGGCAGCAGGGATGGCAGCGCAGAACATGCACATACGTTCCTCCTAATTCTTCTGGCAGTCGCGGCAGGTGCCGAACAATTGCAGCCAGTGTTCGCGAATGTGAAACCCATGCTGGTTGGCAACCTGTTCGAACAGGCCCTGCATATCATCGCCTTCAAAATATTCGGCATGCCCGCATTGCTGGCAGATGATGAGATGCTGGTGGCCATGCGCGCTGGGCAGGTAGGCGTTGCAGCCGCCCGGCTGGTGCACACGCTGGATCAGCCCAGTTTCCTCCAGCTTTTCAAGCGTGCGATAGACGGTGACCAACCCCAGTCCACGCGTCCGGCGGCGGGCCTGTTCGTACACTTCCAGTGGGTTGAGGGCATTCTCGGTCTGTGCAATAATCTCCACCACGGCTTTGCGAGTGGCGGTCAGGCGGTAGCCGTTTTGTTGCAGGCAGGTCAGCCAAGGTTTGGTATCCATAATGAAAATCATTTTCAATTATATACAACTACCTGCATGCGTCAAGGTTAATTCAAAATCACTCCTCCGTACAGCTTATTTCGCCCGTGTTGGCAGGGTTATCCGAGGTGGATTGGGTATAATGAAAATTAGTACAAATCGAGGAGCCATGAAGAAAATATTTATTCTTGTCTTGTTTTCCATTTTCATGTTCACTGCCTGCGCTCCCGCCGGGGAGGTGGTTGCCAGTCAGGGCAGCATAGAGGTGTTGGATGCCTGGGCGCGCAGCACCGCCGATGGTCAGTCTGTAGCGGGGGCTTTTATGACCATCCGCAACACGGGTGAGGCCGCAGATCGCCTGCTTTCCGCCAGCAGCGATGCGGCCGGTTTTGTTGAAGTGCATGAGATGAAAATGGAAGCCGGGGTGATGAACATGGCCGAGGTGGCGGGCGGGCTGGAAGTGCCAGCCGGGGCCAGCCTCGCACTCAAACCCGGTGGCTATCACATCATGTTAATTGACCTGAATCAGCCGCTCGCACAGGGGCAGGTGATCACCATCACGCTTGAGTTTGAACAGGCCGGGGCGATGGTTGTGCCTGTCCAGGTGGTTAACCCGTAAGGAGGTTGCGTGAATAAACAGGGAATAATTTTCTTTTCGGCAGTGGCGTTGTTCATTGCCACGCTGGCCGTTTACCAGACCATGCTGCCGCCGGTGATGAAGGGTTCGGCAATCGACCCGCCAGCGCCAATGCCTGATTTCACCTTGCACTCGGCGGACGGGTCGGTGACGCTCAGCCAGTTTGCCGGGAAGTATGTCGTCCTGTATTTTGGGTTCACCAACTGTCCGGATATCTGCCCGACCACGCTCGCTCACCTGCGTGATGCGCTGTCTCGCCTTGGCGCAGGTGCGGATCAATTCCAGGTGATCTTTATCTCGGTAGACCCGGCCCGTGATACGCCGGAACTGACCTCGGCCTATGCCGGACGTTTTAATCCGGCTTTCCTTGGCCTGAGCGGTGCAAAGGAAGAAATTGATGCGGTTACAAAAGGTTATGGTATTTTTGTGCAGCTCAACGAACCGGATGCCGAGAGTGGTTATTACTCAGTGGACCATACCGCTACAACGCTGGTGCTCAATCGTGAAGGCGCGCTGGCGCTCACCTGGCCGTACGGGTTGTCAGCAGATGATATCCTGGAAGACATGAAGGTGTTGGTCAGGAAATAAAAAACGGACACGAGGGTGTCCGTTTTTTATTGTTGTCAGGCCTAGTTATTACGGCCCGCTCACAGTGGGGTAGCCAGCCTGCTGCCAGGTGACTAGCCCCCCGTTCATGCTGGTGACATTCTCAAACCCGGCACTGAGCAGGATGTCGCGGCCTTCTTGCGAGCGGTTGCCGGAGCGGCAGACCACGACAATTTTCTTGTCACGCGGCACTTCGTTGACCCGGGCGGCCAGTTCACCCAGCGGGATGAGCGTACTGTTTGGGGCGTGGTACTCGTCCCATTCTTCCGGCTGGCGCACATCCAGGAAGAAGATATCCTCCTGGCCGTACAGGGCATAAGCTTCATCAACGGAAACCTCGCGGGCAAATGCTGTGCCGGTGGGCTGGCCGATGATAATGATAAACGCAGCGATTGCAATTGCAATTGCCAGGATGCCGATTTGCACCATCGGGCGGCGCAGGAAGCGGCCAATGGAATTGGATGACTCGGAACGACGATTTTTGCGGGACATGCTCTCTCCTGATATTTCCTAGGTTTCTGGTCAGATGCAGGACACCAAAAAAAGTTGCACTTAATAATCGGCAGGTGCTTTGTCGAACCACGGGCGGGCCTGTTCTAGCTGCCCGGCTAGGCGGAAGAGGACATCTTCCCGGCCCCAGCGGCCGACAAAATGGCTTCCGATGGGCAGATTTTCGCCATTCCAGTATAAGGGTACAGACATGGCGGGCTGGCCGGTGGTGTTGAAGATTGGTGTCCAGGGGGTGAATTCATACATCTGCGCGGCCAGCGGCTTAATCATCCCGAACGCATCCAGCACCCAGCCTGCATTCATCGTGGACAGGGTACGGACAAGAACTCTTTCACTTGCAGATAGATTGAGTTCACCTATTTTGATGGGCGGGGTGGAAAGGGTGGGCGTGAGCAAAATATCGTAATCTTCAAAGAACAGGCCGATTTTGCGATTTGCCGCCTGGATGACGCGGCTGGCTCGGGCATACTGGGCGGCGCTCATGATTTGCCCAAAAAGACCACCGATGACACTGGCATGGTCAAAGTGGTCAACCGAAATTTTTTTCCCGGCTTTTTCAGCGGCTTCTTCAATATCTGCGCGCAATTCGGCGGTGATGATGGTCATAAAGGCCAGGGCAAATTCCTCACCGTTAATGACGGGAGTATCCTCCACAACATCATGCCCCAGGTCTTGCAGCAGTTTGACGGTTTCCTCGACAGCCTTGACGCAGTCGGCATGTACGTTTTTGCCAAGCATCGGTTTGGTGGTAAAGGCGATCTTGAGCCTGCTGGGCTTGGTAGTCACTTCCTTAAGATAAGGCCGTTCCGGGTCTGGGATGATATACGGTGCGCCAATATCCGTCCCGTGGGTGGCATCCAGCATGGCGGCGCTGTCGCGCACTGACCGGGTGAGGACATGTTCAATGGTAAAACCGCGCCACGATTCGCCGATTTCCGGTCCGGTAGGAGTACGTCCGCGGGTGGGCTTCAGGCCAAAAATACCACAGGCAGAAGCCGGGATGCGAATGGAACCGCCACCGTCGCCGCCAGTGGCCATTGGCACGATGCGTGCCGCAACGGCTGCGCCACTGCCACCTGAAGAACCGCCCGGCGAACGGGAAGTATCCCAGGGGTTGTGGGCCGGGCCAAAGGTTTCAGATTCTGTGTAGGGTGTCAAGCCGAATTCAGGGGTATTGGTTTTCCCGGTGATGATTGCCCCGCTGGCGCGCCAGCGTTTAATCAATTCACTATCCTGTTTGGCAGGAATATCTTTGAGTAACTGGTTACCAGCACTGGTGGGAACGCCTTCCATGGTGGACATCAGGTCTTTGACCAGGAATGGCACGCCGGTAAACGGCCCGTCTTTGGGCAGGGTGCCCTTGGCGGTTGCCCGGGCTGAATCGTAGAGTTTGTTGATGACGATATTCAGGGTTGGGTTGTGCGCCTCGATGCGCGCAATGGCTTCTTCGACCAGTTCGGCAGCCGAAATCTTTTTCTTGCGTACCAGTTCGGCTAGCCCCAGCCCATCATACTTGTCATATTCGACAAAGTTTGACATATCAAAATGCCTTCAGAGCTTCATCAAGATTGGTGTAGATATCAAAGAATTGGTCGAAGCCAACCATTTCAAGCAGGTTGAGTACGCGTAACTGTGGGTTATAGAGCTTGACCAGTTCCTGCTTCCCGTGAGCCTTTTCCCTGTCCATGCTGCGCAGGGTGCTCCAGCCGTCAGTAAACTCGTTGGCGGGCTCGTTTTTCATGATCCTGTTGATGTTATACAGGGCCATGATGCCCGCGCTGCTCAGGTATGCAGTTTCAGCCATATCAAGCAACAGGTACTGGGCACCGCCTGATTTAAGCTCTTTTACTTTGTCCAACAAGTCCGGGAAGGTAAGCGAGTCGATGTTGCCGGTAATTTTAAGGATTGTCACCGGTACGCGCGCCTGGCGGGTGAATGTCTCTAGCTGCATGTTATTCACGGTCCGGGGTCATGTGTTTGACGAGTACCAATTCGTTACCCTGATTGGGCAGAGCGCGGTAAAAAATCTCGTCGGTGTTTTTGCGCACCAGGAACATCCCCAGCCCGCCGATGGGACGGTCTTCAAGTGGTTTGTTGATATCTGGTATCGGGATGGTCGTGGGGTCAAAATGGGGCGCATCATCGTGTATGGTCATGCGTAGCTGATGGTTGACCAGCTCCACGGTTAATTCAATTTCCCCGCCCTGACCTTTGTAACCGTGCAGGATGGCATTGGCAATACATTCATCCACGGCCAGGGTCAGGCCATAAGCAGTGTTTTCGTCAATTCGCAGGTACTGGCAAACTTCTTCGACCACGTCCCTGAAATCGTTCAGGTTGGTGAGTTCGGCAGGCAGGCGCAGGCGGCGTAATTCCGTCATAGGCTGATTATACGTTAAACCATTGGCAAGACGTTGCAATTTGATTGAATCAGGTCACTTCAGTGGCCGATTGGATGGATTTTGCAAGCCGCTGCATGTCGTGATGGAAATCCGGGTCGGAGCGTACGGCCATGCTGTTGCGATAGACCAGGTCTTGCAGGCTGGCGGGCAACTCGCTGGCGGGGGGCAGGCTGGCCCCGCTGACAGTGATGGGCACCACCGGGATGTTGCGCGCCAGGGCGCTTTCGATTTCGATGCGCACCCAGTCTGTTGAGTCGTCGAGACGGCGGCGGCCGTCTTCAGTGACCAGCCAGTGCCTGCCAATGATGGCCAGGAATACATTGCATTGCGTGACAGAATCGGCCAAGAATTTGCGAAAATCGACGCCCATCGGGATGGAGTCGACATCCTTGAAGATGCTTTCGCGGCCAAATTCCTGTACCAATGAGTCGTAGATGCGCCCGACCACATCCGCGCTGTCGGCCCGGCGGTAGGAAATGAATATCTTTAACGGCGGCCCGCTGCGGGACGGCCTGCCCGATTCCTGTTCGTTGGGCAGTGCCGGATTGTTGACAACATTATTATTGCCAACCACGATGTTGCCCGAAACATTGCCGCCAATATTGATGGAGGTTCCTTTGGGTTGGGACTCATCATTTGACATGGTTCATTCTCCCAGGTTCATTTTCCTTAGTAAGCGTGCCTGGCGCTGCTCCAGTTCGGCCTGCCAGTGTTTTTTGATGTAGGCGGGCAGGTTGGTTCGCAGGCCGAGGTCGCGCATGGCGGTCTGGGTGTGGTGCAGGGCGGTTTCGAGATCCCTAGCGGTGTGCTCAAAATATTTTGCCAGTTCGACATGCGCATAAGTATGCCCCTGCCCGGCAGCTTTGTGCCACCAGCTGACAGCCTCGGCCAGGTCACCGCGCCGTTTTTGCAGGGCTGAAAGCCGCTGTACCGCCGTCCAGAAGTCTGTTTCGGGCAGGGACATTTCCAGCCCGCGCTCGTACAGGCGGGCGGCGATCTCCCAGCGGTTCAGGTCCTCATAGAGTTTTGCCAGTGAGATGACATCCAGCCCGTGCTCGACGGTTTCGCTGAAGGGGTCTTCGAGCATACTGGCGGTGTGTTGCAGTAGGGCCGCCATGGCGACCACATCCATGGCGTTGTGGTAAAGCACGCCCTTAAGTGGGGCGGGATTGCCGTTGCGCAGGAAGTCGAAATAGATCCAGGGGATTTCGTAGCCGGGAACTTCTTCACTGGATCGTGGGGCTAGCAAAACGTGTTCTTCTATGTATTTCAGGCTGCGGCTGGGTAGGCGGGCGCGCCACAGGCGGCGGGCCAGAGGTAACAGGTCGAGGTGAGCAAAGCCCTCAAACGGGCAAGGCAGGCTGTGCAGGGTGTAGCGGGTTCTCAGTAGGGGCGCGTCAAAAGCCTTGCCGTTGTAGGTGACCAGTGCGGCGCAGGGGGCAAGGAAATCGCTCAAGGCTTCGAGCAGGGCAGGTTCTTCGGCAGGATCCTGCATGAAGAACAGCGAAAGGTGAAAGTTTTTGTCGATAAACCGCCCGGCGCCAACCAGGAAGGCATAGGTACCTGTGCCGCCTGACAGGCCGGAGGTTTCTGTATCGAGGAAGGCGAATTGGGAGATGTCGAGGCCCTGGAGGCTTTCATCCCGTGCCCAGGCTGACAATGTGGCGAGCGGCGCCTGCACGTGGATAGGGCTTCGCCCGTGCCTGTATCCCGTTTCGTAGACTTGCTCCACGACGAAGACTTCGCCGCGCCGGGTGGGCAGCCAGCGGCCATCCAGCGTTTCTTCCAAGCTGGATCGGGCGGCAGGGTTTACGGGCGGCAGGATGCCCGCCGTGCCGGTTTTTACCCCAAGCGATTTAAGTTTGTCTGCAAGCGAGGGCATGCCCCGATTATAACGGGCCTGGACGGTTTATTCCCCTGCGGCCAGAGCACTCAGCAAGGCCAGTGTTTCCTGTTTGCCGCCCATGCCGTTCTCGCCTGCCGGGCCAACACAGGAGGGGCAACCATCTTCGCAGGGGCAGGCCTGCACGAGCGTGCGCGCGCTGGTGATTAGTTCGTTATGAATCTCGAATAATTTCTGGCTGAAACCAATCCCCGCGGGGACGAGGTCATACAATGCCACAGCCGGCTGTCCCTCGGCAAACGGGGCCTGCGGGTCAGTGTGGCGGCCCAGGTCGCCGGGGTCGCACATCAGGAAGAGCGGGGCCAGTTGTGCGAGCACATATCCCAGCCCGGCCAGGCCGCTGCGCATGCGCACGTTTTGTTCCGCCAGGTGATGGCAGGGCTGGCAAAGCGTGACCAAGTTCTCCGGTCGGTTGGCCTCTTCACGCAGGATGCGCCCGGTTTCGTCACGAAACTGGCGAAACGGAATTTTATGATGCACATCGTGCTGGCGGCCGGGGCTTTCTGCTGCGCCGCATATTTGGCAGGTGAAACCATCCCGTTGGCGCACCTGCTGGCGGATCTGCTGCCACTCGGGGCCGTAATCGTTCGGGGCATTCGTCCACAGCCCCTCGTGAGCCAGCCTGCGGACTGTTTCCCCCGCAATGACCAGCCAGTAGCCGGTGGTCTGCAAATCGGAAGGGGGCATCTGCAATGCTTCCTGCCCGAGAGTCTCGCCTGTACCCCAGCGGCGTTTGCGGAACCCGGTCACGGTGGTGGTGACCTGCAACTCGCCCCAGTGTTTTCTTGCCCCTGGCGCTTGCTCGTGGGCGGTTTCTTTCAGCAGTTCAATGCTGGTTTCGCGCAGCGGCTCGGTGAAATAATCCAGCGCAACCGGCACGAGGTGGGCAATGTTCTTTTGCAGGTCAAGGTCCTGGACGAAATATTGCTGGGCTTCATGTAGGTAGAGTGCGCCGGGGTGCACCATCCAGGCGGCGCTTTCGACATCCACAATGCCGACAATGGTCGGCTGGCCGTCCTCGTCCACGCTTTGCAGGCTGACCGTTGCGGGGGATGCCGTGCGCAGGGAGACGCTGGCCGCCGGGTAGGAGTCAGCCATCCAGAAATACTTGTCTTTTGAAAGATGTGCTTCCTGGTTGGAAACGAGGAAGTCAAGATATTCGCGCACGCTTTCGGCTGGCAGGAGGCCAAATGGTTCGCCGGGTGTAAAAGGCAGTTCGAAGATGGCGCAGCGCAGGTGATTAAGCAGGATGAGCAGGTGGTCGGGATTCAGCAGGGCCTGCTCCGGGCTGCGGCCCTGTAGGTAGGCCGGGTGACGGGCCAGGAACTGGTCTAGCGGATCCGGGGTGGCAACAAAAATGGCAGCGGCGGGGGCTTTGCCGCGCCCGGCCCTCCCGGCCTGCTGGCGCAGGCTGGCAATGCTGCCAGGGTAACCCACCAGGAGGGCTGCGCCCAGCCCGCCAATATCAATACCCAGTTCCAGCGCGTTAGTGGCAACCACCAGCTGTACAGAGCCGTCGCGCAGGCCGTGTTCAATCTCACGCCGTTGGGCGCCGAGATACCCGGAGCGGTAGCCGCGAATGGCATTTGCCTCAACCTGCCCCGCTGTGGCTTCACGGAAGGCGCTGAGCATCAATTCCACAGTGCGGCGCGAACGGGCAAACACCACGCCCTGCACTTGCTGGTCGAACATATCCTTTCCCAGCCTCACGCTTTCACGCAGGGCGCTTTTGCGAATTCCCAGTGCAGGGTCAACAATTGGCGGGTTGTACAGGATGAAATGCCTTTCCCCGCGTGCCGAACCGTCGCGATCCACCACCGTGACTGGGTATTCAATCAGTGTTTCGGCCAGCGCCTGCGGGTTGGCAATGGTGGCCGAGGTCAGGATGAACTGCGGGGAAGCGCCATAAAAAGCTGTCACGCGTCGCAGTCGCCGAAGGACATTGGCAACGTGCGAACCAAACACCCCGCGGTAGGTGTGCATTTCATCAATGATGACAAATTTTAACTTCTGGAAAAAATCCGCCCAGTTGGCGTGGTGCGGCAGGATGCCGGTGTGCAACATGTCTGGATTGCTCAGCACGATGGCTGCGTTTTTTCGGATGGATGGCCGGTGACCGACCGGCGTGTCCCCGTCATAAATGGCCGCTCCCAGGCTGATGTTCTCCAAGCTGGCCAGCAGGCGTTCCAGCCCGGCGAATTGGTCCTGTGCCAGGGCCTTGGTGGGGAAGAGATACAATGCGCGGCTGCCGGGCTGTTCGATTAGTTTAGCCAGCACGGGCAGGGTATAAGCCAGGGTTTTACCGCTGGCAGTGCCTGTTGCCAGGACGACATTGTGACCGGCGTGGGCAGCTTGCCAGGTTTCAGCCTGGTGGCTGTACAGTTGGTTGATACCGTTCTGTTTCAGCGTTGTCGATATATCCAGCGGAATATCTGCGGGCAACGGGTGAAAATCCGCCGGGCGGGGTGGCGTAACCTGCCAGGCGGTAATATTTGGGGCGGTTTCTGGTTCTTTCTTCCAGGAGATTAGTAAATGGTTCAATGACATGCTTCAATTATATCCCGCCTGCTGTAGCGATTGGTAAGAACCTGTTTGTTGGAAAGGGACATTATTCCCTTGACAATAAATACTAACTTGTATATTATTTACAAAAATATTCACCAGGTGACTATTTATTATGTCTGTCCGGAATGCATTGCTGGGCCTGCTGGCCCAAAAACCACGTCATGGCTATGAACTGCGCGCTGCTTTTGAAGCAGTTGTCGGTGGCGATACGAACTGGGAGGTCAAACCTGCCCAGATCTACACCACCCTCGACCGTTTGGAAGAAGCAGGCCTGGTTGAACGCCAGTCTGACCTGGGGCATGGTGAAGAACCCTCGCGGCGTATTTATGCCATTACAAAATTGGGCGCTGAGGCCTTGCATGATTGGTTCACCAGCAGTGTGGAGACACAGCACCAGCGCGACGAATTTTTTGTCAAATTGATGGTGGCGCTAGCCAGCGACGGGGCAGACCCCTGGCGGTTAATCCAGATCCAGCGCAATCACCTGTATCGTGAGATGCACGATGCCACATCCCAGCGCGATTCGTATGACCCACAAACAGAAATAGCCCAGATATTATTGCTGGATAAAACCATCATGCACCTGGAAGCTGACCTGCGCTGGATGGACATGATCGAGATGCGCGTGGAAGCCATTAAGCACCAGCCCCTGCCGAAGCCGGAAATCCGCCCGCGTGGAAGACCCCGGAAAGGCGATAAAGGTTCGACTTATCCACCGCCTGATCACCTGCCGGAAGTGCCCACGTCTAAATAATCAAAATTACCTAACTATTGGATAAAAAAAATGGAAAACCTAACCTTAAAAAATAAAACAATTATTATCACCGGGGCCAATGCAGGAATTGGCAAGGCGGCTGCCATCCAGATGGCTCGCTTGGGTGGAACAATCATCCTGGCGTGTCGTTCGTTGGAACGCGGCCAGGTTGCCTTGCTGGATGTAACGACCCAATCGGGCAGCCAGCAGGTGGAACTGATGCAGGTGGATATGGCCTCGCAGAAATCTGTGCGACAGTTTGTCGATGCATTCAGGAATAAACATCACCGGCTGGATGTTCTGGTGCACAATGCAGCCAATTTTGATCATCGCCAGACCAAACCCGTCATGACCGAGGATGGTGTTGAAACGGTGTTTGCTACCAATCACGTCAATATTGTGCTGATGACCAACCTGCTGATGGACTTGCTTAAAGCCAGCGCGCCGAGTCGTATCATCACCGTTGCCAGTAAGGGATTAATTACCTATCCGTTTATTGACATCCAGTTTGATAATCTGAATGGCGAAAAGCGGTTTTCGATGCAGGATGCCTATTACCATGCCAAGCAGGCCCAGGTGATGTACACCTTTGACCTCGCTGAGCGACTAAAAGGCACAGGCATAATTGTAAACTGCGTGCGAGTCGGAAATGTCGCCATCCCCGATGAGCGCCTGGATCACCTGCCCGGCTGGATGGTGAAACTCTACCACTTCAAGCGCAAATTCTCCCTCACTCCAGAGAAGATGGCTGAAACGTATACCTGGCTGGCTGCGGACCCTTCCCTGTCGGAAGTCACCGGCGGTTATTGGGACGCGCCGAATGTGGCCGTAAAAGCCAACAAGAATGCCTACAATCGTGACATTCAAAAGAAATTGTGGGCGGTTACCGAGCAACTTTTACAACATAACTGAACAGGAAAATTAACGATGAACAATAACAATGTAGGGTTTGCCCAGCGCAGCTCTGAGAAAATACACTTTGATCATAAGGACATGGACTTCTACCTGTCCTGGATGATGGGACGTGATGTATACGATGGCGCCGATCACACCGAACTGATGGAAACCGCCCGGCGCATCCCCAATGCAGATGTGCAGGCCTGGCATACCGAATGGTCTGCCCTGGCCCGCCGTATCGAAGCACAGGCTGAAGAAGCCTTGAAAACCGAGAAGAAGGAAGATGCCCGCAAACTGTTCCTGCGAGCCTGCACCTATCACCGCGGGCCGTTGTTCATCATGGGCCAAAAGCACCCTGATTTTTACACCCATTGGCAGAACATGCAGTCCTGCTTCCGCAAGGCAGCAGCCCTGTTCACCCCGGCTATTGAGCCGATCCAGATTCCTTTTGGCGAACATGTATTGGAAGGCTACTTATGGAAAGTGGACGACAGCGGCAAGAAACGCCCCACCCTGGTAGTGGTGGGCGGTGTGGAAACCTGGGCCGAGGATTGCTATTTCATGGTTGGCCAGTCTGGCATTGAACGTGGTTACAACGTCATCACTGCCGACCTGGCAGGCCAAGGCATGAACCCCGACAAAGGCCTGCATTTTGGCGCGCGCATGGAAGTGACCGCCCGCGCGTTGGTGGATTACGCCCTCACCCGCCCGGAAGTCGATTCTGATCGCCTGGCACTGTTTGGTTTTAGCTGGGGTGGGCACATTGCCTTCAAGGCTGCCCGTTTTGATGAGCGCCTGAAAGCCATGATTGCCAACCCACCCATGCCGGATGTTTTCCGTTCGGTGCTGGCACAGCAAAAAGGACATGACCGTCATGACCCTATCAGTCGTACTGCGTTCGACCAGATCGTCTGGCGTTTTGGTCTGAAGATTAGCTTTAACCCCAAAGATATTGCCGCGCGCTTCGCCAAAGCCTACGATTATTTGACCAACGGCAAAGTGGAGGTGAGCAAAATCCAAATCCCGGCGTTGTTAATGGCTGGCGAAGGTGAAGCGGAAGTTACATTGAAAATTGTCCGCGAATGTTTTGCGCAACTGCCCAACCCGAAGAAGAAGATGATTATTTTCACTCGTGAACAAGGTGGGGAGGCCCATTGTCAGGTAAATAACCTGTCTTTGCCCAATACCGCCATGTTCAACTGGTTGGATGAAGTATTTACCCGCTCTTGAAAGGAGAATCCTATGCTTTTATATCTTCGCCTGGCATGGCGTAATGTGTGGCGGCAACGCCGCAGGACCTTCCTGATCGCCATCGGCATGGGGGTAACCATGGCCTTGCTTGTGCTCTACGATGGTGTGATTGTCGGTTTTGAGCAGGCTATTTATGGCAATTCCATCCAGTTGATGGGTGGAAATATCCAGGTACATGCGCCGGGATTTAACGACCGACCGGGCCGCAAGCCGCTGCTCGCGCTCGAGAATCCAGAAGCAGTTGTTTTGGCTGCTGAAAATGATCCCAATGTGGTGATGGCTGCCAAACGTATTGTTACCGGCGGCCTGGTGACAAACAGCGAAGGCGCGTTTGCTGTCTCTATTATTGGTATTGAAACCGAAAAGGAGGCGGCCATCAGTCCGGTGGCGCAGAATATCTCCGCGGGTCGTTACCTGACCCCAGAGGATGGCGATGTCATTCTCATCGGCCAGGGTCTGGCCAATGCCATGGAAATTGGCATTGGTGACCGTATTACCATGGTTGGAAATGGTACTCATGAACAAACTCGTTCCCGCACCATGACCGTCGTTGGTATTTATGACGTAGGCGTACCATCCCTTGAAAAGACAACCATTTATATTTCCCTGGTAGAGGCGCAGCAGTTGTTTGGACTCTCGGGGCAGGTCACCGAAGTGGTTGTTTCCCTTAATCAGATAGGTGCCGAAGCCCAGGTAATGCGTCACATCAACCAGGCTCAGCCTGGCTACGAAGTTCAGTCCTGGGAAACCAGCATCCCCGAACTGAAGCAAACCCTGGAGATGAAAACCTCCGTGATGAGCATGTTTGGTGTCTTCATGATCGGCATCGTTGCGATTGGCATCCTTAACCTGTTGATGATGGCTGTCTTTGAGCGCACCCGCGAAATTGGCATCATTGGTGCGCTGGGGCTCAAACCGCGTGAGATTACTTTCCTGTTCCTGCTGGAAGGCATCCTGATTGGCCTAGCAGGCGCAGTGGTCGGTACAGTGCTGGGAATCACACTCACAATGATCCTGGCATTCGTTGGCATTGACTACAGTGCCTTTGCCGATTTGACTGAATATACTGCGCTCATCACCGGGAAGATTTATCCGCAGGTGTTGCCACTGCAGGTTTTGCAGCATGCCGCCACAATTGCGATTATCTCGGCCCTGGCTGCCCTCTACCCGGCAACCGAAGCCGCCCGTCGTGAGCCTGCCGAAGCGCTCCATTATGTATAGGAGTCGGAAATGATTACATACTTGAAAATGGCATACCGCAATCTGGGCCGTCATCGCCGCCGCTCTTTGCTGTCAGCATTGGCCCTGGGGTTGGGTACAGCGTTACTCCTTTTTATTGCTGCATTTTTCCAGGGCGAGATGCGTGGGTCGATGGAAACCACCCTGCGACTAAATAGCGGCCACATCCAGATTCGTGATGTTGATTATGACCCCGATAAATTTAGTGTGGCCTGGCAGTACCTGATTGAAAACCCTGGTCAGGTTGCAGAGCAGATAAAGACCATTCCACAGGTGCATGAGGCTACTCCGCGCCTGTTTGCCAGCGGCATTGTCACTGTGCGTGACGAAGCGGTGGGGGTGCAGGTAATGGGGATTGTGCCCGATTCTGTGGCGAATGAACCCTACTATAACGGCCTTGTCTCGGGCGATTTCTTGACTGCAGATGACCGGGATGGGATAGTGATTGGTTACCCGCTGGCTGAAAGCCTGGGGTTGGCGGTTGGTGATCAACTCAACCTGCTGGTTAATACAGCCAATGGCACAGTGGATGAACAGGCTTTTACCGTGCGCGGCATTTTTACCACCGGTACAACGGCCTACGATAAAGGCATTGTTTTGCTGCCAATCGGCAAGGCGCAGGCGTTTTCGGGGTCGGGGGACCGCTCCAGCACCATTTTTATCCTGCTGAATGACCGAGAACAGGCCGATGCTGTTGCCGCCGCCATTCAGGGGCAAAATTATCAGGTGAAAACCTGGGCTGAAATGAACGAGCTGCTGGTATTGATTAACGATTTTTCAAACGCTTACCTGACGTTCATTAACCTGATTGTCCTGGGTGTGACGGCTACCGTGATTGTCAACACCTTGTTGATGTCCGTTTTTGAACGCACCCGTGAGATTGGCATCCTGACTGCGATTGGCATGAAGGGCCGCCAGGTGATTGGCCTATTCCTGACCGAAGCCAGCTTGCTGGCCCTGGGCGGGGTGACCTTTGGCACATTGGTCGGTTGGGCGCTCTCGGCCTATTTTGGCGCGGTTGGCGTCTATTTTGGCGATCTGGGAATTTCTGGCGAGATGCTGCTGGAAGATCGCATTTACCCATACCTGACCCTGGATGCCGCTGTCAACCTGATTATCACAGCTTTCATAGTCACCCTGCTTGCTTCACTTTACCCGGCCCGAATGGCCGCCAATATGGAACCTGTTGACGCCTTGCACGGCTCAAATTAAGGAGAATTATCATGGAAGTCGCAAAATTAACCAACGTCACTCGCGTCTTTAAGATCGGCGAAGTGGAAACCCGCGCCCTGAATGGCGTCAGCCTGGCAATTGAAGACCGCGAATTTACCTCCCTGGTCGGGCCCTCCGGTTCAGGCAAAACCACCCTGCTGCAATTGATAGGCTGTCTCGACCAGCCTACTTCTGGCAGTGTAATCATCAACGGTCAGGAGACCACCAGCCTGAATCGCAACCAACGTGCCGACCTGCGCAAAGGTGTAATTGGTTTCGTTTTTCAGTTTTTTGCGCTTATCCCGACCCTGACGGCTTATGAGAATGTTGAGATGCCACTCTTGTTAAATGATAAAAGTGCCGCAGAGCGCAGAAACAGGGTGATGGAATTGCTGGATGCGGTCGAATTGACCAATCGCGCGCACCATCGTCCCGACCAACTCTCTGGCGGGCAGCAGCAGCGTGTGGCAGTTGCCCGAGCGCTGGCAACTAATCCAAAAATGATTCTGGCTGATGAACCGACCGCCAACCTGGATACCGAAAATGGTGAACAGGTCATGGAGATTATGAAAAAACTGAACAAAGACACAGGCACAACCTTTGTCTTTGCCACCCACGATCCGCGTGTAATCAAATATGCCAACCGTATTGTGACCCTACAAGACGGTCTGATTGTGGATGACAACGGAAATACTGGCAAGAAGAAGAAGGGTTGAGAATGAAACTAACATACACCTTTGTGTTGGTGCTGCTCCTCGGGCTGGCCGCCTGTGGAGCGGCCAGCCAGGGGCAGGAACCCATCCCTACGGTTGTGTTGGAAGGTGGATCTGCTGATTTTTCATCCTCCCAGACCTCCGCAGTTGCCAGTACCAGCAGTGATGCCAGGGCCTCAGGCGTGGTTGTCCCTGCACAGGAAGCGAAATTGGCTTTTGCAACCGCAGGCAGTGTCATGAACGTGTCTGTCACCGCAGGGGATGAAGTCACCGCAGGGGATGTGCTGGTCGAGTTGGAAAATGCCACCGTGCAACTGGAAGTGGAACAGGCCCAACGTACGATACGAGAACTAACCTCCCCAGCAGCAATCGCTGCTGGTGAACAGGCAGTTGTTGCTGCACAGAAAAATTATACGGATGCGAAAAACAAGGTTGATTCGATAAATTCGCGCCGCACAGACCAGGCCACAATTGACTACTATGAAGCCCAACTGGTTTTGGCTCAAAAAGCCCTTGACCAGGCACGGGATGCATATAACAGTACCTCTAGCCTATCCTCGGCTGATCCGCAACGGGCAACAGCCACGACCAACCTGTATGCTGCCCAGCAGACCTTTACCCGTGCTCAGGCCAACCTGAATTGGTATACAGAACTGCCTTCCGAAACCGATATTGCCCAGGCCAAGGCCAATCTGGCTGCCGCTGAAGCGGCCCTGCAAGAAGCGCAATGGTATCTGGCTGAACTGAAAGGCCAGGATATCCCTGCTGAGGCTACCGGCGCACAGTTGGCTCGATTACAGCAGGCTCATGATGCATTGCGGGCTGCTGAAGAGAAGCTTTCCCTGATGCGCCTGCAGGCTCCGTTTGATGGGGTGGTTAGGGCTGTAAATATCGTTGCCGGGGAATATGCCCTGCCTGGTCAGGTGGTGGTGGTCTTAAGCGATGTGACCAACTTGCAGGTTGTTACGACTGACCTGGGCGAACGTGATGTGGCCAAAGTCAGCCTGGATCAACGTGTAACTGTGCTGGTTGAAGCTCTGGGCGTGGAAATTGACGGCCAGGTCATCTTAATCTCACCCGTAGCCGACACCCTCGGTGGGGATGTGATTTACAAAACCACCATTGCGCTGGACAGTCTGCCAGATGGGATTCGGGCAGGAATGCGTGTCACAGTTCAGTACCTCCGTTAAAATAGTCTCTTGTGAAGATTCGCCTGCTGGTTTTTCCAACAGGAGCCAGCCAGCAGGCGCTCGTTTATAAAGGTGAAAAATGTTTACTATTCATATCGAAAAATTGACCAAAACCTACGGCTCCGGCGCAACAGCTGTGAACGCTCTTGACCATGTCAACCTGACCATTCAGGAAGGCGAATTCGTTGCCATCATGGGGCCCAGTGGCTGCGGAAAATCCACCCTGCTGCACCTGATGGGTGGGCTGGATAAGCCCACCAGCGGGCACGTTTTGGTGGGTGGGCACAACCTGGTGGATTTGAATGATGACCAATTGACCGAGCTGCGCCGCCGTAAAATCGGATTTATCTTCCAGTTCTTCAACCTGATTCCCGTGCTAAACGCGGTCGAAAACGCTGCCCTGCCCGTCACATTGGATGGTATGAAACCCGCCGAAGCCCGCGCTAAAGCGACGGAGTGGCTGACCCGCTTTGGGCTGGGAGATCGTCTCAGGAACCGGCCAGACCAGCTCTCGGGAGGTCAGCAGCAGCGCGTGGCCATCGCCCGTGCCCTGGTTGCCCAGCCGGAACTAATTCTTGCTGATGAACCCACTGGCAATCTTGATACACGCTCCAGCGATGAAATTGCCGGGCTGCTTCGCGATGTCTCAAAGCAATATAATCGCACAGTGGTGATGGTGACCCACGACCCGCGCATTGCTGCCTATTCCGACCGGATTGTCTTCCTGAAGGATGGCAAAGTGGTGGATGAAACCTTGCTGGAACGCAACCCTGCCCTGGCAGGTGAGGCGCGGGAGAAAAATAAAACTGCCCAGATGGTGGCCGACAAAATCAACGAAATGGGTGATTGAGATGAACCTGCAGATTACCCTGGCGGCCCGTTACCTGCTCGGGCGAAAACTACGCACCTTCCTCACCACCCTGGCCGTTGTATTTGGCGTACTGGTCATTTTTGGTATGAACATCATCCTGCCGACCATGATGGAAGCCCTGCATGTCAATGTGCAGGGCGCTTCGGGGCTGGTGGATTTCAGCGCCACGCACATCTCGGCAGAGCCTTTCCCGCTCTCCGTGGCCGACCGCCTGCAAGGGGTGGATGGCGTGCGGGCGGTTTCGCCCTCCCTGGCGCGGGTGGTGAACATCCCGGCAGATTTTTACGATGCAGATGCTGAAACAGCGGATGGGGTCACAACGCTCTCGCTGGTAGGCGTACAGCCTGAGGCCGCTCGCACGGTGCGCGCCTACCCCGTAGTGTCTGGCCGGTACCTGGCGGATTCTGATACCAACGGGGCGGTCATCTCCCGCACCCTGGCCGACGCCATTAAAGTGGATGTTGGCGATGTCTTCCTCGTTCCCAGCGTGGATGGCCGCGCCGAACTGATGGTGGTGGGCATCCTGCCGCCGCGCACGGCCCCGGGCAGCGAAGAAGTGCTTATGCCGTTGGCGCAGGCGCAGGCCATCACAGGCACGCCGGGGCGGATTAATACCATTGATATTAATCTTGAAGCGTTTGCAGACGAAGCCCGGCGCGTTGAAGTGCAGCGCACCATTGAAGCCGCGCTCGGCGAAGGCTACACAATTGGTTCCATGCTGGGTGCCGATGAGCAGATGTTTGCCTCGCTGCAACTGGGGCAGGCCATGTTCAGCCTGCTGGGCATTATGGCTTTGTTCATGGGCGGGTTCATTATCTTTAACACATTCCGTACTGTTGTGGCCGAACGCCGCCGCGATATTGGCATGCTGCGTGCGCTTGGCGCAAACCGCAAGACCATTGTTGGAATGTTCCTGGCCGAAGGCCTGTTGCAGGGGTTGGTGGGCACAGGCGTCGGCCTGTTGCTGGGGTACCTGTTTGGTGCAGGTGTCATTGCCATTGCCGGGCCGGTCATGAGCCAGTTCATTAACCTGACTTTAGGTGAACCGGTAATTACCCCCTGGCTGTTTTTTGGTTCCATTGCGCTGGGCGTCGGTGTCACGGTGGCTGCCGGGTTGTTCCCGGCCATCAGCGCCAGCCGTGTTACCCCGCTGGATGCCCTGCGCCCCTCCATGGCAGAAACGGAGTTTGATCGCAACGCCGGGATAGGTTTCTTTGTGGGTGTTGTGCTAATCTTGCTGACCCTCCTGGCCATCCTGAGCGGGCAGGCTACATTGATTGTGCCCGGCGGATTCCTGTTCCTGCTCGGGCTGGTGCTGGTTGCGCCCGGCTTGGTGCGCCCGCTATCACTCCTGTTTGGGCGCATCCTGGTCTTTTTCTATGCCCGGCAGGGTACCGGTGACCTGGCGCAGGGAAACCTGACCCGCCAGCCCTCACGGGTGGCTGTCACCGCCAGCACCAGCATGCTGGCCCTGGCCATTATTGTGGCCGCAGGCGGTATGGTCTCCAGCCTGACCGTCAGCCTGAATGACCTGATTCGCAAGAACCTGGGCAGTGATTACCTGTTTGTGCCGCCATCCATTGCATTGTGGAGCAGCAACATGGCCGTCAACGCCGATTTTGCGGAGCAACTGGCCGCTGTTGAGGGCGTGCGAGCGGTCAGCCCGATGCGTTTTTCTGGGGCCATTTCAGGCGGCCAGCCCATCTCCATGCTGGCCATTGACCCGGTCAAATTCCCCATCGTTTCAGGGTTGTACTTCCAGCAGAATGTTCTGGCTTCTGATGAAGCTGCCTACCGTTCACTGGACGAAGGCCGCAACATGATTGTGAATAGTGTGTTGCTGGCCGCGCTGGGCAAACAGGTGGGTGACATCATCCGAGTCAGCACGCCCGATGGTGTACTGGAGTACCGTATTGTGGCCGTAGCAGCCGATTTGCTGAATGCAAAAGTGACCACAGCGTATATCTCCCACCGGTTTATGGAGGAAGATTTTGGTGTTACACAGGATGTCTTCATCCAGCTCAATCTCGCGGAAAATGTTGACCGCGCCGCCGTTGACGCAGCCATCAAGGCCCTGGCCGGGAACTACCCGACCTTCAAGGTTGTCTCCGGTGTGGAATATTACGAAACCATGTTGCAGCAGATGAATGCCGCTTTTGTGGCCATGTATGGCCTGTTTGCCATGCTGGCCATCCCTTCACTCATCGCCATGATCAATACCCTGACGATTGGGGTGATTGAACGCACCCGCGAAATTGGCATGATTCGCGCGGTGGGCGGCACGCGTAAACAGGTGCGCTACATGATCCTGGCTGAAGCCCTGCTGCTCTCCGCCATCGGGACGGCCTTTGGCATCCTGGGTGGGTTATATCTGAGTTATGTGTTTGTTATTGGGCTGGGGGATATTTTCCCGCTTGGTTATGTTTTCCCGCTGGCCGGGTTGCTGGTGGCTGTTGCAGTCGGGCTGCTGTTCGGGGCCTTTGCTGCGTTTATCCCGGCCCGCCAGGCTGCCCAGATGGATGTCGTCCATGCCCTGCGGTATGAGTAAAAAGCTTGTGCCATGAAAAGAAACGGACTGCCGAATTTGACGACAGTCCGTTTTTATTTCACCAATCCCCGGCATACAGGGTTTTGTAGGGATCGGCCTGCCGGTTTACCCAGGCGTAATGCAACTCTGCCAGTTGGCGGATGTGATGCAAATCGTGCGCCACCCAGGCCGCGAACATATCCCCGGCGCGCATGGGCTGTCCCCAGGGCGCCATGGCCCGGGCGTGCCAGTCCGGGTTTTCCAGCCCGCCCAGCCAGTGCAGGGATTTTTCGCGTTCGGCCAGGAAGTTGGCCAGCGATTGGGCCAGGTCGCGTTGGTTGTATTTCTTCTCCACGACCCAGCCGGTCGGGTCAATGCGTGGCCAGTCTTCTCCTGAACCGCTTAACAGGATGCCCAATCGCACGCGAAAGTCCAGCATTTCTTCGTCATACAGGTGATTCACCACCTCCAGCACAGACCAGCCTTCCGGGGTGGGCTTCCAGCGGGCCTGTTCTTCACCCACGCCGCTCACCAGCGCTTCGATGCGCCGGGCGTCATCTTTCAATTGTTGGGTCAGCAGGTTCACGTTCATGGCTTGCTCCTTTTTTCCGTTTGCGAATGTTTTCGCGTCCGCGCCGCATTAAGTTCTCAATCCATCCGGCCAGCGGCTCCGCCGCGGGGTAGGGCAGGGTCTCAAAGGCGGGCTGGCCGCTAGCCTGCAAAATGGCATTGGCGGCTTTCAGGCCAGTGAAGCAGGCCCGCTCGAGGAAGAAGCACGGCGCGGGGTCTTGCACCCAGTCCCCGGCGCAGAACAGGCCCGGCCAGGGCGTTTCAATGCCCAAGTGGCTGCCGCGCTCGCCCAGGGCGGGCAGGGTGTGACTGGCGGCATTGCGTTGCAGGTGCTGGCCGAGCAGCGCGCCTTTCAGGTCCGGGTGGGCTTTGTAGAATTCGCTCAACACTTGCGTAATCAGCAGCGCATCGGGCTGGGCCAGCGCCTCCGGCGGGCCGTAAATATGCACTTCAATGCACGAACCGCCAGTTTGATCAGACCAGTTCCTGTAAGGCTCATATAACCGATCGAGCCAGAAAAAATTGTGCATCTGGAAATCGCCGCTGAAAATACCCGCTTCGTGGGCGCGGCGGGGTTTGCGGCCAAACCACAGGTGGATGACGGCATTTTCCATGCCCTGCGGGAAGAACAGGTTTTCGCTTTCAGCAGGGAAACTGCCCTTGATAATGGCAGCCGCATTGGGGGAGTCTGTGGCGAGCAGGACAAATTGGGAGTGCAGGGTCAGGCTGCCTTTGGCGGAGTCAACCTCCAGCCGCCAGTCCTCCCCATCTTTTTTCAGGTGATGCAGGCGCACCCCGGGGCGAATTTCCCCACCCAGGGCTGTGATTCTGGCTGCCAGCGCCTCGCAAAGCGGCCCGCCACCCTGTGGCAGGTAGCTGAAGGCCCAGGCCCGGCGGCGCAGCACGGTGTAGAAACGCAGGAAGGCCAGGAAGCCCGCCAGCGGGACATTGTCTGGATGGGTGGACATGCCGTTGCGGGTCAGGCCAACGAACAGGGCGCGGATGGCCGGTCCCCAGCGCCGCAGCGCGCGGCCCAGGTTTTCGCCGGAAAGCGGCTGGTTTTCTCCGAACGGGTCGACGCCCACCGCCATGATCAGCACGCTCCAGACGTGCAGCAGCGATAGCCAGTCGCGCCAGTCAATCGTCCACAGGAAGGATGGTTTGACGAAGAGTTGCAGGTAATGGAAAGGCGCGGGTAGCAGGCTGTTGCGAATGGTGCTGCCAATCGGGCTGCGGCCAATGAACGACCCGCTGCGGTAGATCCACTCTTCCTCGCGGGCGGGGATAAGTTCCGGAAGCAGGTTGTGGCGGGCCAGCATGTGTTTCAGGTGGATGTAGCCATCCCACAGGCCATGCACGCCGTGTTCCAGCGGGAAGGGTTGGCCGCCAACGATAACTTCGCCCGTTCCGGCCAGCCGCCCGCCGATCTGGGATGGATGCGCTTCAAGCAGCAATGGTTTCAGGCCGCGTTCGGCCAGGTGCAGGGCGGCGGTCAACCCGGCCACCCCACCGCCAATGATGATGATGTGCCATTTATTGGAAGGCATGTTGTGGATTATATGCAAAAACCCTTTGCCGGGCGCCGATTGACCCGGTTTATAATGCTTTCATGCCTTTTGTGCGCGTTGCCGTCAACCATCCTTCCATCCCCGGCGAGTATGACTACTCCCTGCCGCCGGAATTGTCGGCGCAGGCCCGGCCCGGTTGCCTGCTGACCGTCCCGCTGGGCGGGCAGGTGATGCAGGGCGTGCTGCTGGCGTTTGTCGAAACCCCGGCGATGGAGGATGTCAAACCGGTGCAGGATGTGATCGATCCCCGGCCGGTGATGACGGAGGAGCAAATTGCCCTGGCGCGCTGGATGGCGCAGGCCAACCTCCAGCCGCTTTCCGCCATCATCAGCCTGTTCCTGCCTCCCGGCCTAGCCCAGCAAGCGGATGTGTTGTACCGTCTCGCCGAGGGGTTCAGCCCGGCCAGTTTCAACGGCCCGACCGAAAAACGCCTATTGGAACTGCTGCAAACGCGCGGACCGCTGCGTGGCAGGCAGATTGACCGGCATTTCCCTGACGCCGAGTGGCGCAAAACTGCCCAAAAACTGGCCCGCCAGGGCTACCTGAAAAGCCAGTCCGTCCTGCCGTCGCCCACCATGCGGCCCAAGTTCATCCGTATGGCCCAGCTGGCTGCCCCGCCCGCCGAAGCGGAGGATTTCATCGGTCAACTGGCTGAAAACGAGACCCAGCGCAACCGGCAAAAGAACCAGCGCCTGACCTTGGCCCTACAAATGCTGATCCACGAACCGGATGCAGTGAACGTGACCTGGGTGTATGCCGAGAGCAGCTGCAAACTGGACGACCTGCAAGAACTGGAAGAGGCCGGGCTGATTCGCCTGTTTGAAAGTGAAATTTTCCGCGATTCGCTGGCAGGTATCAGGCCGCTTGAAAACGATACTGTTACGGATTTTGAACTCTCCCCTGAACAACAGCAGGCCATGCAGGCGCTGGGCCTGCCGGGTGGCAATCCCATCCTATTGCACGGTGTAACCGGCTCCGGCAAAACGGAAATTTATCTGCGCGCCGCCGAAGAGGTGGTGCGGGCGGGAGGGCAGGCGCTCATCCTGGTGCCCGAAATTGCCCTGACTCCCCAGACCGTGCGACGATTCCTGGCGCGCTTCCCCGGCCAGGTTGGGCTGCTACACTCGCGCCTGTCGGATGGAGAACGCTATGACACCTGGCGGCGCGCCCGCGCCGGGCTGCTGAAAGTGGTCATCGGCCCGCGCTCGGCCTTGTTTACCCCTTTCCAAAACATTGGGCTGATCGTGCTGGATGAATGCCACGATAGTTCTTATCGCCAATCCGAGCCGCCATTTTACTCGGCGGTGGAGGCCGCTATCCAGTACGCCCGGTTTTGCGGCGCAACCTGCCTGCTTGGCTCGGCCACCCCGACGGTTGAACAGCGTTACCGGGCCGAGACAGGCCAATTTACCCTGTTGGAATTACCCAATCGCGTGGCGGGCGGGCAACCCCTGCCGCAGGTTTCGCTGGTAGATATGCGCGAGGAACTCAAGGCGGGCAACCGCGGCATCTTCAGCCGGGAGTTGCAGGAGGTTCTGGCCGAAACCCTCCAACGCGGTGAGCAGGCCATCCTGTACCTTAACCGGCGCGGCGCGGCCACGCATGTCTTTTGTCGCGATTGCGGCCATGTGGTGCAATGCCCGCGCTGTGACTCGCCCCTGACCCTGCACGAAACGGGCGGGCAGGCCCTACTCTGCCACACCTGTGGCTACACCCGCAAACAACCCAAGACTTGCCCGAACTGCAACAGCGAACAGATCCGCGCCTACGGGCTGGGCAGTGAAAAAGTGGAAAGTGAAGTGCAATCCTTGCTGCCCAACGCACGCATATTACGTTGGGACTGGGACACCACCCGCAAAAAGGACGCCCACGAAATCATCCTGACCCATTTTGCCAATCACCAGGCCGATGTGCTGGTGGGCACACAGATGCTGGCCAAGGGGCTGGACCTGCCGATGGTGACGCTGGTGGGCATTGTGCTGGCGGATGTTGGCCTGAGCCTGCCAGACCCATTCGCCGCTGAAAAGAACTTCCAGTTGCTGACCCAGGTGGCCGGGCGGGCCGGGCGCTCGGCTCGCGGTGGGCGGGTGGTGATGCAAACCTTTATGCCCGAACATCCTGTTATCCAGATGGCGGCCCGGCACGATTTTGCCGGGTTCTATGCCGCCGAACTGGCCTCACGCCGGGAGCTGGGCTACCCGCCATTCATGAACCTGCTGCGGCTGGAGATTCGCCACCGAAACGGCGAGCAGGTCCGGGCACTAGCCGACTCCCTGGCCCAACAGCTTGAGTCACGCATCCATGCCGAATCCGCCCGACAGACGACCATCATTGGCCCTGCGCCATGCTACTTCCAGAAAATGAACGACCTGTTTCGCTGGCAGGTGGTACTGCGCGGGCCGAACCCCGCCGTGTTGATTGACGGCCTGCGCCTGGATGGCTGGCGTGTGGAAGTCAATCCCGGCAGTTTGTTATAAAAAAGAGAGACGACCCTTAACACGGCCGTCTCTCTTCCTTCATCTGCCATCTAAAGTCTAACGACTTAAGTCTCTTACCCAACCATACTGATCACAAAATTCAACACCCGCCAGTAAAAGTTATACAGCGGTTCGGGCCAACTACTGGCAGGCAGCACGGGCGGGAAGGAGGACGACACCTGTTCGTCGAAGCGGTTGTTCATGCCCGACCCATCCCAAACAATATCGAAACCACCGCCCAGCAGGTCGCGCACGAATTTGTCGGCATCAAAGCCGTTGTTCTCGTAGGTATTGCCGTGCGCATAGATGTGTTCCGGATTTGGGCCGACGTCAATTTCATCCTTCGAGAAGCCAATCGTCAGGTTGAAAACGGCCAGGCCAACGCTCTTGTTGCCACGGATGACGTTGTCGTACACCTCCACATGGTCCGCACCAAGGATCAGCATGCCAGTCCCCGGCGGGATGAGCGCCACCGCCGTGCCCGGCGTGCCAAAGTTCTCGCCGTTGTTGTTCTCAGTGATATTGTTATGCACTTTGGTGTACAGCGAGACCTTGGATGGCAGCTGCGGCAACAGGTCAACGAAAATGCCCACCGTGTTGTCGTAGGCGTGGTTGTTGTAAATCTCACTATTGACCGTGTTTTCCACTTCAATGCCGATCACGTTGCCATACACCACGCTATCGCGGATGATCACGTTTTCAGATTTCCCGGCGTAAATGGCCGCGTCGTTCACCAGCGTGCCTTCAATGCGCTCCATCAGCACGTCGGTGCAGCGTACCGGATACACGCCATACACGCCCGTGTTCTCAATATACAGGTCATGCAGGTAAACATTGGTCACGCCTTCCACCAGTACGCCATTGGAAGTGAAATTCTTGACCTGGAAGAAGGCCATTTCAAAGTTATTGCCCGAGGCAATCACCCCGTCTGAGCGGAATCCCTCGCCTTCGATGATCGGCCATTCGCCTGCCTCGTTCGGGATGCCAAGCAGGGTGATGTCGTTGTAGTCAATTACCACGTCTTCTTTATAGATGCCATAGGGCACCTCGATGGTATCGCCGGGTCCGGCCCGGTCAACTGCCTCCTGGATGCTCTCGTTGCGGCCAACGCGGACGGTCTTGGGCTGGCTGGCCGAAACCTCGCCTGCTTCCGTTGCCGGGACGTTTACCACCCTGGCAATTTCGCGCGTCGGGTTGGCGGCGCGTTCTACCACCGGCAGGCCGCTGGGCACGCTTTCCGGGAATTCGGGCAGGCTGCTTTCATCGGTCAGGGCATACAGGAAGGCGATCATGTCTTCCTTGTCCTGGTCGTTCATTTCGAAACCGGTCACATGGCGGTGAACATTGGTCACGCCATCCGGGCGGCCGCCGCCCTGGGCATAGAAATCAAGCACTTCCTCCAGTGTGGCAAAAGCGCCATTGTGCATGTAGGGGGCGCTCAGGACAATGTTGCGCAGGGTGGGGGATTTGAATGCCCCATCTTCGCCGTCTGCGGCCACCCCGGCGCGGCCGAGGTCATGTGGCTGGCCGGGCAGGTCGGGTGAACCGGTGACGAAAAAGGCATCCAGGCCAAAGGTGGGCGCGGCGTGGCACTCAAAGCAGCGCGTGTTGGCCGAGCGGAACAGGTCCAACCCGCGACGTTGCTGGGCGGTCAGGGCGTTGAATTGCCCGGCGGCGTAGCGGTCGAATGGGCTGTTGTTGGTGACCAGCGAGCGCTGGAAAGCGGCAATGGCATACTGTACATTTTCAAATGTGATGGCATCTTTGGCCCCGAAGGCGCGTTCGAACATCTCCACATAGGCCGGGATGCTCTTCAGTTCCTCGACAATCGTTTCAGGGTCGCCAGCCATCTCGTTTTCCGCCGTCAGGGGGACGAGCATCTGGGCTTCCAGTGTTTCGGCGCGCCCATCCCAGAAAAATTTGGTCGAGTAAACCACGTTCCATAGGCTCATAGTATTGCGGGTCAGGCTTTCGCCATTGCCCTGGGCAACCTGCAGGCCGTCACTGAAACCGAGATCAGGGTTGTGGCAGGTGGCGCAGGACAGGTCGTTGTTTTTGGAGAGCACCGGGTCGAAGAACAACAAACGTCCCAGTTCAATTTTGGCAGGCGTGGTGGGGTTTTCAGCTGGTTCGTTGCTGGCCGGGAAGGCGCGCTGCAAGCCGCTGTAGGCCGGTTCTACGCTGCTGGAGCCGGCGCCCCATTTTTCTTCGGGCAGTACTTCGTCTTGCGGGATGGGCAGGAAGGCCATCAGTCCGGCCCCTGCCAGAAGCAAAATTCCGAGTACGGATAAGACGTGTTTGGCGGTGATTTTCATGCAACTCTCCTTGGGCGGATTGGTACTGGGATTATTCCAGGGTCATCAGGTAGGCCATCAGGGCATTGAATTGTTCGCTGGTCAATTCCCTGCCGAAGTTTTTGGGCATTACATCGGTATAGCCTTCCACCAGATAGTCGGAGGGGCGCAGGATGGATTGCTCGATGTAGGTAATCGCATCGTAGCCGGGGATGCGGTCTGCGGCGAGGGTGGCAATCCCTGCCAGGGAAGGTCCGATGATGGCGGTATTCGGTTCCAAGGCATGGCACTGGGCGCAGCGGGCGGTATAAACTTTAATTCCTTCTTCAATCAACGGATCAGGCGTGGAGGTGGGTTCGGTGGCGACTGTTTCGGAACAGGCGGCCAGTGTCATTGCGATCAGGGCAACGAAGAGGAGGATGTTTTTCATGGGCCTTTTGTTTTTAATGCGAATTTAATGTTTGAATTATAACCAATCCGCACCGGCAATGTCAGGTTTGTTGGGCGCTTGCAAAGTGGGCGGGCAGGCGGGGGCAGGGTTTGCTATAATCGGGGTGCAGTTTATTTGTTTTTCCCGGAGGATGCAATGGATAGTCTCAAACGCGGGTGGTCGTTCCTGCTCCAGGCCTGGCAAATGGCATTGGCTGACAAGGATTTGCTTAAGCCGTCCATTTATGCCATGGTGGTTGGTTTTATAGTCGGGTTACTGGGGGCTATCCCCTTGGGATTACTGGTATTTCTGTTTGCCGATGGCGGGCTCGCCGGGCAGGTAATCATGGGGATTGGCGGCTCGCTGCTGGTTTTCCTGCAATTTTCTGTGACTTATATTTTCTCGGCTATGACTGTTTACCTGGTCTATGGCTACCTCTCTGAAGGGGACGGCCAGATGGAGAAAGCCTGG
Source organism: Anaerolineales bacterium (assembly GCA_024710905.1). Classification (GTDB taxonomy): domain Bacteria; phylum Chloroflexota; class Anaerolineae; order Anaerolineales; family Villigracilaceae; genus JANJTV01. The sequence goes on from JANJTV010000132.1 coordinate 34,859, forward strand.
GAGATTGTGCGGCGCGACTGGCTGGACATCCTCTCGCTGGCGGCGGCCTCCACGCTGGTAAATGTGCTAAAAGCAATTATTCGCGGCAACCGGCGCAACCGGAACCCGGGCCGTGATGTTTTCAGTGAGTTGATTGACCGTGTCTGGACCCAGGCTACCTATTTGGTGTTGCCAGCCATGGTGATTGAAGATATTAACCTGTGGGACGGCCTGAAACGAGCTACTTATATTGCCAAAGGCAACCTGCTCTTGATTGGCGTTGGCATGGTGGGGGTCGGCACAATCACTGGAATCATTAATTTTGTGCTGGGCTTTATCGGCATCCTGCTTGGGCTGGGAATCGCTTTCCCGGTGGTGGCCGCTGCGGGTGAGTCCGTTCCGCTGGTGGTGATTGGGGTCATGTTGGGGGCCTTTGTGGCTTCCATCTTCTTTATGGCGGCCAGCGTTATTTCTTCCTATACGGCTACGGCGTATCACACCTGCCTGTACCTGTGGGCAAGGGATGTGGAGCGGGCGGGTACGTCTGAGGGGATTCTCGCCCCTGCGCCGCTGGCAGCAGTGCTGGCAGGGGATTAAGATGCAGCCTGCCCAGCAACCTCCACGCCGGGTTTTCCTGACTTGGGACGATATTGACCGCCTGGTAGACCGGCTAGTTCCCCAGTTGGATCGCGAATTCGATGCAATGGTAATCATAACGCGCGGCGGCCTTGTCCCTGGCGGGATGCTGGCCGAAGCAATGAACATCACCCATGTCCTGACTGCGGCGGTGGATTTCCCGGCCCAACTTGCCAACCAGAAGCAAAGCCTTTTCTCGTGGCCTGAATTCATCCAGTTTCCGGCTGAAGATAAACTGGTCGGCCGCGCCACACTGATTGTGGACGATGTCTGGGGATCAGGGCGGACGATTACAGCGGTAAAGAACCGTGTTTCTTCAGCGGGTGGTTTCCCCAGCACCTGCGTGTTGCACTTTAATCCCTATCGCAGCCTGTTCAACAATTCGAAGCCCGATTATTACGCCGAAGTGACCGATGCACGCGTCATCTACCCCTGGGAGGTGGACCGTGGGGCTGACAGGATTTTATTGGGGGAAGGGGACCGGTTATAACAAGCGTACGGCGTGGGTTTGATACCACGCCGTTTTGTATTTATTGGCCCTCGAGCGGCAGGGTGATGGTGAAGGTAGTGCCCTGGCCTTCTTTTGATTCAACTTCCATTTTCCCTTTGTGATGTTCCACAATCCAGTAAGCAATTGATAGACCCAGTCCAAACCCGCTGGCCTTGGAACGCGTGCGGGATTTTTCGGCCCGGTAGAAGCGTTCAAAGATATGCGGCAGGTCTTTGGCCGGGATACCCGGCCCGGTATCTGCCACGCGGATAAAGACCTGGCTGTCAGATTTGGTCATGGCCAGCGTGACCTGACCCCCGGTAGGTGTGTACTGGATGGCATTGGAAGTCAGGTTGATCAAGACCTGTTTTAGTCGGTCACGGTCACCGTTGATCACGGCCTGGTCAATTTCTATCAGCTTCAATTTTACTTTCTGGCCTGCCAGCACGCGCATTTCCTGGAAGACCTCGGTTAGCAGGGAATCAATTTCCACAGCCTTCAGGTTAAGCGGCAGGCGGCCCGATTCGGCCTGGGCCAGCATGAGCAGGTCGCCTACCAGGCGCGTCAACCGGTCGGCTTCGTCTTTGATCGAATCAAGGGACTCATCGTCCGGGCCAAGTTTACGAATCAGGTCGGCATTGCCCTTGATGACCGTCAATGGCGTACGCAGTTCGTGGGATACATCGGCCAAGAAGCGTTGCTGCGAAGTGAACAATCCCTCCAGGCGGGCCAGGCTGCGATTAAACGCCTGCACCAGCCTGCCAATTTCATCGTCCTGCGGCCCATCATAAGGGATGCGGCGCGACAGGTCATCGGCGCGAGTGATCTGGTCTGCGGTTTCTGTGGCATCCTTCAGCGGAGCCAGGGCCTGCCCGATGGCAAACCATGAAACCACGGCAGCCAGCGCAATGGATGCAATGGTCAGCACCACCAGGCTGGTGGTCATCAGGCTGCGGATGGAATCGACCAATGTAAGTGGTGAGGCGGCCTGGATAAACCCCGCCGGGCGGTTGCCGATTCGCAGGGGGACGGTCAGCACGCGTAAATGGGTATTGCTGACATAGCTGTCGTTGAAGACCGGGCGGGCGGCATTTATGGAAAGCGCGTCAAGCGGCTCAAGTAAATTTTCGATGGCCGGGGAGGCAATTGTCAGCCTGCCTTCCCGTTCCCAGAGTTGCACATAGACATTGGCGGTCAATTCCAGGGAGGGCAGGGTAATGATCTGCATCTCGCCGACCGAGTCGACCCGCGAATTGGCGATAATCTCATCCACTGTGCCCGAGAGGGTTGAATCAACCTGCCCGACCAGAGCATCGCTGACGGCAACATGCATGACCACCCCAAAAAATAGCAATATCCCGCCGAGCAGGCTGGCATACAGGATGGTCAATCGGGCGCGCAGAGACATGGGTTGCATTCTAGGGCCTTAAGTTAAGCGAGACATGAAAAACGCACTGCGGAAAGCAGTGCGTTTAATGTACAGGCTTATGGGTTTTCGCGCAAGACATAACCAACCCCGCGCACGGTATGCAGCAGGCGCGGCAGGTCGCCGTCTTCCAGTTTTTGGCGCAGGTAGCGGATGTATACTTCGAGCACGTTGCTTTCTCCGCCAAAATCATAGCCCCATACGCGGTCAAAAATAACATCGCGGGTCAGCACCTGGCGGGGGTGGCGCAGGAACAACTCCAATAGTTCATATTCTTTGGCTGTCAACTGTATTAATTTATTGCCCCGGCTGGCCTCGCGTGAGCCGGTATCCAGCTTCAGGTCGGCAAATTGTAACACTTGGATGCGTTCCGGCTGGGTGCGGCGCAAAAGGGCGCGGATACGCGCCAGCAACTCATCCAGGTTGAATGGCTTAACCATATAATCATCCGCCCCGGCATCTAGGCCCTGCACTCGATCCTGGATATTGTCCTTGGCGGTCAACATCAACACTGGCGTGCTGCCGCCCATCCGCAGGCGGTGACAGACCTCCAGGCCGTCCATCCCTGGCAGCATCCAATCCAGCACCACCAGGTCGGGGCTGCGGTCACGGGCCAGGTTCAGGCCCGCCCGGCCATCGGTGGCAACATCAACAATATACCCTTCGTAAGCCAGCCCGCGTTGCAGTAATTTCAAAATGGCTGGGTCGTCTTCAATAACAAGGATTCGCTCATTCATGGTGAACTCCTATAATAGTTAAATTATACACACGTCTGGTAGAATTTCCGCATGACCGTGCCCCCATTCAAACGAATCTTTGACATTCTCGCCAGCCTGTTATTGCTGGTTTTACTTTTCCCAGTATTTCTACTGGTTTCTGCGTTGGTGCTGCTGTTTCATGGCTGGCCGCTGGTTTTTACTCAGCAACGTCCAGGGTACATGGGCAAGCCGTTCCAGATAATTAAGTTCCGCACCATGCGGGATACCCGTGATGGGCAGGGAAATCTGCTGCCGGATTCTGCCCGGCTGACTCCCCTGGGTCGTGCTCTTCGTTCCCTGAGCCTGGATGAACTCCCCGAGTTGTTTAACGTCCTGCGCGGCGAGATGTCGTTGGTCGGGCCGCGCCCGCTGCTGATGCAATACTTGGAACGCTATTCCCCGGAACAGGCCCGCCGACATTACGTCTTGCCCGGTATCACTGGCTGGGCGCAGGTCAATGGACGCAATGCCATCACTTGGGATGAGAAATTCCAGCTGGATGTCTGGTATGTGGATCACTGGTCTTTCTGGCTGGATATCAAGATTTTGTTGTTAACGGCCTGGAAGGTCATCCGCCGCGAGGGCATCAGCCAGCCCGGCCATGCCACCGCCCAAGAATTTATGGGGAACTCGAAGGAAAGTTGATGTTCCCGGTCATCAGGCAGTGGTTTTTCCTGGGGATTGCCAATTTCATCCCACCGGTGCGCTTTTTGCAGCCTGTGCGGCTGAGGTGCTACCGCGCAACGGGGATGACCATTGGTAGCGGGAGCACCATCAATCCACCACTCATGCTGGGAGTTGGGAATGCGCGGCGAATTGAGATGGGGCAAAGGTGTTATGTTAATTCGGGTGCATTATTTCATGGCACGATATTGCTGGGCAACCGGGTCTCGATTGGCCCGCGGGTAACCATCAGTTCATACGCTCACCCTTCAAGTGTTGATAAGGACGGGAATTGGGAAACCACCTCGAACGCTGTGGTGGTTGAAGACGGCGTCTTAATCGGCATGGGTGCTGTCATTTTGCCGGGAGTACACATTAGGCGGGGTGCGTATGTGGCTGCCGGGGCGGTTGTCACCCGCGATGTGGCCCCTTTCACGCTGGTGGCGGGTGTGCCTGCCAGGTTCATAAAGAAAATTGGGAATCATGAACAAAGCTGAGATCATCCAAAAAACGGTTGGTTACGTTAAGGAAACCTTGGCTGGTGACAGTGCCGGGCATGACTGGTATCATATTGAACGGGTATGGAAGAACGCCCTGCTGATTGGGCGGGGTGAACAGGCTGATATGTTTGTTGTCGAACTGGCCGCCTTGCTGCACGACATTGCTGACCATAAGTTCCACGGTGGCGATACTGAAATTGGACCGCGCACCGCCCTCGCCTGGCTGGAAAAACTGGAAGTGGAAGAAGCGATTGTCTCCCACGTTGTGGAAATTATCCGCAGCCTGTCTTTCAAAGGGGCGAATGTCCCCACTCCGATGCGAACACTGGAAGGGATGATTGTTCAGGATGCCGACCGGCTGGATGCGATTGGTGCGATTGGCATTGCCCGTGCTTTTGCATACGGTGGTTATAAAGGCCGCATGTTATATGACCCTAAAATGCCGCCCGAAGCGCACGACTCTTTTGATGCTTATAAGAGCAGCAATACAGCCACGATCAATCATTTTTACGAGAAATTATTGTTGCTCAAAGATCGGATGAATACTGAAACTGCCAAAAAATTGGCCGCCGGGCGGCATGCCCACATGCAGGCATTCCTGGATCAATTCTACGCAGAATGGGAAGGCCGGGCTTAGGGGGTGTTGTTTGCCTGCAGGTATAAGGCAAAGGCTTCTGCGATCGACTCAATCGTATTGACCATCAACAGGTCATTGGTGGGGACTTCACCCGGATACCCCATGATGACCAGGACGTAGCTTTTGCCATCTTCCCCTTGCGGTGGGATGAGGATGGCCGCATCTCCGACGACCAATAATCCTTCTACAACGGTGCCACGTTTGTTGTAAAGCTGCCAGCCGGGCAGGAATTCCGCCAGTTTGCCCAGGCGGGTTTCGTCGTTGGGAGTGTATTCTGCCATGAGTGGCAATATGATTTCCCGGGCCTGCGGGCTGGCCAGGTTTCCGTCATAAAGTCCCTGTAACAAGCCCGCCAGTTCGCTGGCTGTGGAAGTGCGCAGGTTAATATCCGTGTTTGGCGCGCCCCAGGCGGTGAGTGTTTTTGGTACATCCAATCCCCATTTCCGGATGGCGGCCGATAACTCTTCGGTGGCTTCTTCTTCAGAATTGACCAGCATGGCGGTTAACAGTTGCGCGTAGGTGCGTCCTGGCCCGCGGGTTGAAAGATATTCTGTCAGGTTTTCCGGCCGAGTGGGGTTATTTTCAAGGGCGGAAAAAAACAGCAGTGCAACCGGTATCTTGATGACCGAGGCGGCATGCAGCCGCCGGTAGGCATTACGACTATATATTGTTTCCCCTTGGCTGTCCCGGATCAGGATATGCCATTCCCCGCCGTTGGCAGCAAGGATTTCATCGATAGTTGCTGAAAGCTCAAGTTGTTCAAGGGAGGGGTCGCTGACCGGTTTGCGTATGCGCCAGACGTCGAACCCGCCGAAACCGGTCATACCCAGCCAGCGGTTAATTTCGCGGTTGGTCCAGTCGTATAGCTGGCCGACCCCGGGGTTGGCCGGGTCATAAAGTAGCACTTCACGGATGAGATAGCCGTCATTGGTGTTGATGTTGGTGACTGTGTAGGCCCGCCCGCCTTCATCCACGCGGGTGACGGTCAGCATGTGTTCGAATGTGCCGTTCAACCCGGCATATAAGTAGAGGAAATCGCCTTCCTGCAGGGGAAAGGCTGAAAAATCAAATTCATCGGTGGGGGTTGTAAAGCGGAAGAGTTCAAACTGGTCTGGCGGAAAGGTTTCGGCGATGGTGTTCGGGTTTTTATCCGGCCGCAGCAGCCAGAAATCGTGCAGGCTGGCGTAGGGATTCACCAGCCCGGCATCTTTCAGGATGGCAATTGCCAATGGCCCGCACATATTGGATGGGTGACCATCGCGCAGGACAAAATCCATCTGGCGGGCAATGATCAGCGCTTCGGCTTCGGTATCTGCCAGATATTGGTGTGAGGCGATTACCAGGCGTTCGCGCTGTTTCGCGGTCAGGATATGGGATTCCTGATCGGGGTTAGATTCCGGGGTGAGGGCGGGCGTGGGGATGCTCTCGGGAGTGGGGGATGCTGATGAAATAGCGGTCAGGGTCGGGGTGGAGCCAGCCCTTTCGGGGGTTTCATCCGCAACATTGATAGGGGTGCAACCGGCCAGGCCAAGAGATATCAGTATGATCCATTGCAGGGTAAAAATACGCTTCATTCAGGGGTGATTCTAGCATAAAGCGGTGGTACAATCCGCACAGCAAAGACCTACCCGAAGAACAGGTTGAATCCTGACCCCTACCAGAGAGCCGCCGGTTGGTGCGAGGCGGCAGGGATGGACAGCCTTTTCCACTTCGGTCTCCCGGTTGATATGGGAGGGTTGCCTTCGCAGGGGCTGGAAAGCCGTAAGGAGGCCGGGCATGTGCCCGTTATAGCGCAAACCGAGACTGCTGCGTTGGCGGCAGTGAACGCAGGTGGCACCACGAGACGCCCTCTTCGTCCTGCAAACGGACCGGGGGCGTATTCTATTCTTTTGGAGGTGCAAGATGCTCGATCTCAATCTCATTCGCGAAAACCCAGACCTTGTTCGGAAATCGTTACAAGACCGGCAGGACAACCCGGCCCCGGTGGAGTCCATCCTGCAATTGGATGAAAAGCGCCGCGAACTGATAGCCGAGGTGGAAGTGCTCAAGGCCGAGCGTAACACCGTCTCGAAAGAAATCGGCCAAATGAAGGACCCCGCTGAACGGCAGGCCAAAATTGACGCCATGCGCGTGGTGGGTGACAAAATCGCCACGCTGGACAAGCAGCTGGCGGATGTTGAAGAGCAGTTGAATGGGCTGGTCGCCATCTTGCCCAACATTCCAGACCCGCGTACGCCTTATGGCAAGGACGACAGCGAGAACGTGGTGTTGAGAACGGTTGGCGAACCCAAAAAGCTTGCCTTTGCTCCTAAACCACACTGGGAACTTGGCCCGGCACTTGGCATCATCGATTTTGAGCGTGGCACCAAAATCACCGGCTCACGTTTTTACACCCTGAGCGGGGCAGGTGCACGCCTGCAACGCGCCCTGATTGCCTGGATGCTCGACCTGCATATCCGCCAGGGTTACACTGAGCAGTACCTGCCGTTTTTGGTTAAGACTGCGACGGTCTTTGGCGCAGGCCAGCTGCCAAAATTTGCCGACAACCTCTACCGTGATCACGAGGAAGATTACTACTTTGTGCCAACGGCTGAAATCCCGCTCACCGGCCTGCACATGGATGAGATCCTCGACGAGGCGGCCCTGCCGCGCCTGTACACGGCTTACACGCCCTGTTTTCGGCGCGAAAAAATGAGCGCCGGGCGTGACGTGCGTGGCATCAAGCGTGGCCACCAGTTCGACAAGGTGGAAATGTATATTTATTGCAAGCCGGAAGAATCCGAATCGCTGCATCAAAAAATGTTGACCGATGCCGAGCAAACTTGCGCCGGGCTTGGCCTGACTTACCGCGTGAAACAACTTTGCACGGGTGATATCGGTTTTGGCTCCACGCTGACGTATGACCTCGAAGTCTGGGCGCCGGGATGTGATGAATGGCTGGAGGTTTCCTCGGTCTCGAATGTCACCGACTTCCAGGCCCGGCGCGCCAACATCAAATACCGCCCGGCAGATGGCGGACGGGCGCGCCTCCTCCATACCCTGAACGGCTCCGGTCTCGGGCTCCCCCGTACCCTGATTGCCGTTCTGGAGAATTACCAGCAGGCTGACGGTTCCATTGTCGTGCCTGAAGTGCTCCGTCCGTGGATGGGCGGTATCGAGGTCATCACACCTTAAACATCGATTTGGCCATGCCAGCCTGAAACCTGCGCATGGCCTTTTCCGTAGAAAGAACCAAACATATGGACTGGACCGAATTCAGCGCTGTTGCCATCCAAACCCTGATGTTCACCTTGACCCTGACCTTCATGCTGGTCGGGTTGTTCGGGCTGTTGATTCCCATTTTTCCCGGCATCGCGGTGATGTGGCTGGCCGTGTTAATCTACGCCATTGTGCAGGCCATCCTGGGGACAATGACCGTCTGGGACTGGGTATTGTTCGCGATAATTACTGTGCTGGCGGCCTTTGGTGGGGTGGTGGATAACATCATCATTGCCGGATGGTTGCGAAAAACCGGCACGCCGTGGAGCAATATCATCATCAGCAGTGTGCTGACGCTGGTTGCCAGTTTTTTTGTCACACCCATCCTGGCCCTGCTGATTGCCCCACTGATTTTATACTTCCTGGAGTATCGCCGCTTGCAAGACCGGCAACTGGCATTTGAAGCCACCAAAGCCTGGCTGGCCGGTTTTAGCTGGACGTTCGTTGCCTTATTTGCGATTGGACTGGTGATGATCGGCCTGTGGCTGGCCTGGGTGCTAGTGTAATTGGAATCGCTGCAATGAAGAAGGACTGACTTGGTTTTCTCAAGTCAGTCCTTCTTTGTGCGTGTTTAGAGTTGTACGGGGTTACTCAATAGCGCCACAATCAACTTGATGGCATTATTTACATCCTTGCTATCCACCATCTCGCTGGGCGAATGTACATAACGGCAGGGGATGGAAACGCAGCCCACCGGTACGCCAGCACGCACCAGTTGCATGGAGCGGGCGTCGGTGGTGCCGCCCAGCAGTACTTCGCGCTGGTAGGGCAGTTTGTTCTTTTCGGCGGTGCGAACCATCCAATCCACAATGCGCGGGTCTGAGAGCATACCGCCATCTTTGATTTTGATGGCCGGGCCTTTGCCCAGGTACATCTCGAAACCTTTGCGGTTGGGCGTATCGCCCCAGGCGGTCACGTCGATGCTGAAGCCCAGGTCTGGGTCAATGCCGTAGGCGCTGGTTTCCGCGCCGCGTGTGCCGACTTCCTCCTGTGTCGTGAAGACGAAATATACCTCGTGGGGGGTGTCTTTGAGTGCGCGCAGGGCTTCTATCGCCACCAGGCAGCCAATGCGGTCATCCATGCTTTTGGCCACCATGCGCTCTCCCCAGTCCATGAACGGGCGCTCGAAGGCGGCCACATCACCAATTTTGATGGGATGATTCTTGTTGGAGGTTGCGCCGACATCAATGAACATTTTCTCGATGGCCGGGGTGTCGGTGGGCTTGTCGAGTGGCTCGGTGTGCATCACGCCGGGCGTGCCATTAGCAAAACGCACCCGTCCGCCCAGCAGCATGTTCGGGTACACCCCGCCGATGGTGGTGAAACGCACAAAGCCATTCTCATCCACGTGGGTGGCAATCAGGCCGATTTCATCCATGTGTGCGGCAATCATGATTCTTTTTGTGTTTTTACCGGGTTTGGTCGGGCCTTTGCGCACGATCAAGTTGCCCAGCGCGTCCACGCGGATATCATCTGCCAGGCCTTTGACCTCGGCGCGGATGACATCCCGCACGGCAGATTCGTACCCGGAAGGGCTGAAGGTTTCGGTCAGTTTTTTGAGCAATTCTTTCATGGGTTCTCCACGTCTCCAAAACAATTTTATGTCACAGGCAGGGTCACAACATCCCCTGCTCGAAAGGTTTTTACTTCTTTGCGGGTGATGACATACACCATCTGGCGGCCCATCACCTGCCATATTTTGCCAACCTGCCCGACCAGTGCAGTGTCTTCGTCAATGCCCAGCGCGTAGTCTCCTTCTCCCAGCCCGACCTGGATCATCGGCGTGGCGATCCCGCGCCAGCGGGCCAGCTGGTCGAAATGCGGCAGGATGACGGCCCCGCGCAACCAGCCAAACCCGTGTTTCTTGCGCAGGCTCATTGAGCGAAACTCTGGCATGTGCTCACCCAGGATCATGGCTCCGGCAGAGCAGCCTGCATAAACAGCCCCACTGGCAAATGCTTTTCCAGCGGCCTGCCAGACCAGTGAGCCATGCAGAGTTTCGAACAGGTAATGCGGGTTGCCGCCGGAAAAATATACCAAGTCGGACTGTTCGAGGATGACGGCATTGGCCGGGTCGTTGGCAGATACTGTATCAATGACGGGTAGGCCCACCACATCCGCACCCAGGTTCTTGAAGTGATCCACGCCCAGACGGTTCCAGCGTCCCCACGATTCCTCGCCTTCTAATCCTGCGGCAGTCGGCAGGCATGCCACTTTTGCGGGGCGTCTACCAACGGCAGGCGAACTGTCAAGCAGGTGGCGATCCACCTCGTTCATCACTGGCATGTATTCGCCAGAGCCAAGCAGTGCGATCAATGTATTTTGCATTAATCTGCCGGTAAAAGGTTGCCTGGGCTTACTTTCTCTCTTCTTTTAACAACCCAGGTGTAATATGGTTCAGGGTGGCCAGTAGAAGTTCCTGGGTGCTTTTCCAGTCCTCCATGCGGCTGATGAGCGTGGAAGTATGGGCATAACGCCCGGGCACCGAGACAGACACGACCGGAATGCCCGCCAGTTGACGATGGATTGCCCCGGCGTCGGTGCCGCCACCGCCCGGCTGCCGCATTTGATACGGGATTTTTTCCGCATCAGCCGTTTGCTGTAATAGGCGAATCAGGCGTGGGTCGCTCAGGGTTCCGATGTCAGCGCTGTAGATGGCCGGGCCAGCGCCAAGGCGGGTGTTGTAATAAATATTTTCGCCACCTTCATAAACGGGCAGGTCGTTGGCCGGGGTAGAGTCAATCACAATGGCCAGGTCTGGTTTGAAGTATTGGGCGGCCACCCGCGCCCCGCGCAAACCGATCTCCTCCTGGACAGAGAAGGCGGCGCACAGGTCAATGTTGCCCGGGGCGTTTTTGAGCAGTTCAATCACAATGGCGACGCCAATGCGGTTGTCAATGGCTTTGGCAAGGATGGACGGCCCCACGCGCTGGAACGTTGTGGCAAACGTGGCGCGCTCGCCCAGTTTGGCTTTTCCGCCTGGCCCGAGGTCAATGCGCAGCTGGTCAAGCGGGATTTTGCGCTGGCGTTCTTCAGGTGTGGTCAGGTGGATGGGGCGCGCGCCGATGACGCCGGGGGTTTTGTTGCGGCCCACCCAGACCGGTTTGCCGACCAATTGACGGACATCCAGCCCACCAACAGTTTCAAAACGATACAGGCCTTCTCCATCATCGCCTACCAGCATGAAGCCGACTTCGTCCATGTGGCAATCGACCATGACACGCAACCGGTTGGGGGCTGTCCCTTTTTTGAAAGCCAATACGCTGCCGAGGGCATCCACTTTGATTTCGTCGGCGTGGCCTTTGATCTCTTCAAGTACTATCTTGCGTACTTCGCCTTCGTCGCCAGAGACGGACACGGCATTGCAGAGTTTTTCGAGTAATTTGATTTGTGCGGTTCCAATGGTTGTCATGGAGTTTCCTGTTTAGAGGGTCTTTAGCGGGGACAGGCTCGGGCGGGTTAGTCGTCCCAGGTAATGGTATCGATGAAAGCGGGAGTCAGCCCGGCAATAAATTCGGCCAACAGGCGGCCTGTGCGCTGGATGTCCTTGATGGCGACCATCTCAACGGCGGTGTGCATATATCTTAAAGGAATGCTGATCACCATGGTGGGGATGCCCTCGGCGGAGATTTGCGTGGCGAAGCCGTCGGTGCCGGACATGCGCGGCATAACATCCACATTATGGGGCATTTCGAGTTGTTCAGCCAGTTCTTTGAATTTTTTGTGCAGGAAGGGGTGGATGTTGGGGCCAAAACCGAGCGCTGGACCTTTGCCGAGCGGGTGGGTTTGCCAGTCGTTGGCGCCCGGGCCCTTGGCAAAGGTGACATCCACGGCGATGGCGAGGTCGGGTTTCAGGCCAAAGGCGGATGTGTATGCGCCGCCGAGGGTGACTTCTTCCTGGGCGGTGGCGACAGCCCAGACGTCCCAGGTGTGCGCCTTGCTTTGCAGTTCACCGAGGGCAATGGTGAGTGCGGCCACGGAAGCGCGGTTGTCGAGGGTGTGGCCGGAAATCACCTCGCCCGCCAATTCAACGGGCTCGGTGGCATAGGAGACGACATCGCCGATATTGACCTTTTGGGCCAGTTCGCGGGCAGTCAGGCCGGTGTCAATCAGCAATTTGTCCATCGGCACGGGGCCGTCGCCCAGGCTGGCGGGCAGAAGTTTTGCGGGCGGCTGGACGATAATACCGGGGATGGGTTCACGACCATATATGGTGACGGGTGTGCCGGGCAATACACGCGGATCGACTCCGCCGACGCCGGTGATGCCCAGCCATTCGCCTTCAAGGCGGGTAACAATCAGGCCGATGGCGTCCATGTGGGTGGCGACCATGACGGAAGGGCGTTTGCCCTCGCCATTGCCGCGTTTGAGTGCTTCAAGCGAGCCGATTTTGCTGGGGCGAATTTCATCGACAAGCGGCTGCCAGGTTTTTTCGATAATCTGGTATGCGGGGGTTTCGTAAGCGGAAAGACCCGGGGCGGAAAGGATGGTTTTCAGGAAGGGGAGTATATCCATGCTGGGCTTTGTATCCTGGGTTGGAGTGGTTTTATGGCCCGGTCGTTGGGCTGGGGGTAGGGGTGAAGGTTGCTGTAGGAGGCGCGGTTGTTGCCGTTGGCGGCGCGGTGGTTGCTGTCACGGTGAATGTCGCAGTCGGCGGGAGGTTGGTCGCCGTGGCTGTTGCTGAAGGCGATGAGGTGAAGGTTGGTGTTAACGTGGGCGGCAGGAACGGGGTACGCGTAGTTGTCGCTGTAGCAGTGGTTGTGGCAGTCGCTGTGGCTGTGGCTGTTGCGCTGGGAGTGGCGGTCAATAAATTAGGGGTTGGGGATGGCCCTGAAGTTGTCGCCGGGATGACCAGTTGGGTCTCGGTGGCCGTCAGAGTGATGGTTGGCGTTGCTGTTGGGGGAAGGTTGCCAGGCGAGAATTGCATAACAATGATGCCCAGGCAATAGCAGGGGAGGGTCGCCAGGATAATTGTGGCGAGTATGGATCGGCGGCGGTTGCGCAGGGCTTCTTCAGAGTACACGCAGTAATCTTATCATTAGAAAGTTTCACGGGCAAGAAAACAGCCCGCCCAACGAATTATTCCGGAAATAACCCCGGCGAGGCACGCCGAACTGGTAAAATCCAAACATTATGATTCCCATTCGGTTGAAATTATCCGGGTTTCTCTCTTATCGTGACCCTGTCGAGGTTGATTTCACCACCTTTGACCTGGCCTGCATTTCCGGCCCCAATGGGGCGGGTAAATCTTCGCTGCTGGATGCAATCACATGGGGGCTGTTTGGCGAGGCCCGCCAGCGTGGAGAGGCGCTGATTAATACCGGGGCTGACGCAGCCGAGGTCGTCCTGACTTTTGAATATGAACAAAACCAGTATCGTATATTTCGGCGTTTGCCGCGTGGAAAAAATGCTGACCTGCAATTCCAGATTCGTAATGGTGATGAGTGGCGCGCCCTAACCGAAAAAACGAATCGTGATACCCAGGCGCGTATTGAAACCATCTTGAGACTGGATTATGAAACCTTTGTCAACGCTTCGTTTTTCCTGCAAGGCAAGGCGGATCAGTTTACCCAGCAGAAAGCGGGTGACCGCAAGCGGATTCTGGGTAACATCCTCGGCCTTGAGATTTGGGAACAATACCGCGAGCGGGCTGCCGATCGGCGTAAATCCATTGAACGGGAGATGGACACCCTCAATGGGCGGCTGGCTGAAGTGGAGCAGGAACTGGCCGAAGAAAGTCAGCGCCGGGGCCGGTTAAGCGAACTGGAACAACAACTGGGGAGTTTGTCGGCTGTTCGGGCCACACAGGAAAGCGCTATGGAAGGGATTAAGCTATTGGCCGCCAGTCTTTCTGAGAAGCGACGTCAATTGCAGGAGCGTGAAACCCGCCTGGCGCGCCTTCGTCAGAACCAGGCCAGCCTGCAGGGTCGTTTTGAAACGCGCCGGATTGAACGAGATAGGCAGGCCAGCCTGTTGGAACGTGCAGTCGAATTGGAACAGGCTTTCAGGGATTGGCAACAGGCCCGCGCTAGCCTGGAAAAATTCGAATCGCTGGCCGGGCAATTCAGGGATGTTGAAAAACGCCGCCAGCCGTTCCTGGATGACATCCAGACGGAGCGGGCACGGTTGGAACAAGAGAAAGTGGGGTTGCTTGCCCAGGAGCAGCAAGCTGCCCGGATGGTCGCTGAAAACCAGCCGGTTCAACAGGAGCTGGATGCAGCCCGCCTAAAGCTGGATGAAACCACACAAAAAATTGATGCGGCGAAGCAACAGGAAACCCACCTGGTCGACGTTAATGAAAAATTAGCCAGCCTGGCCGGGGAAAATACATCCCTGAAAAGCCAGATGAACGAGTTGGATGCACGCCGCAAGCAGCTCAAACAGGCGGGGTCAGGAGTCTGCCCGTTGTGCGGTCAGCCGCTGACCGATGAGCACCTTGAGCAGGCGGTTCAGTCGCTGACAGAAGAAGGTACTGCCCTGGCCGGGCGTTACAAAGCCAACAATAAAACAATTGAAATACTGCGCAATGAATTGGAAGAGCTTAAGGGGAATTTATCTGGCGTTGAGCAATGGGATGGTGAATTGCGGAAATTCCACGCCCTGGTTGGCCGCCTAGAAGCCAACCTGACAACCAGCCAGCAGGAAGTGGAGCGCTGGAATAAGACCGGCCAGCCGCGCCTGCAGCAAGTGACACACCTGCTGGATACCGAGGAATACAAACCAGAAACCCGCCAGGCGTTACAGGTCATTGACACAGAACTGACTGCCCTGGGCTACGACCCGGCTGCACACGACTCTGCCCGGCAGGCTGAATACCAGGGCCGTGCAGTCGAGCAAGATTACCTTGCTCTGCAATCCGCCCGGGCTGCCCTGACACCGTTGGAAGATGAACTTGCCAGCCTGGAACAACAACTGGCCGACTTGCAAAAGGAGATAGACGGGGAAGAGGATGCTTATGCCAGTCAGGCGGCTGCGCTTGCGGCAAATGAAGAGAAAACCCCGAATTTTCAAACTGCCGAACGGGAATTGTTGGACCTGCGCGAGCGTGAGAACCAGGCGTTACAGGAAGTCTCCAGCGCCCGCCAGATGGTGCTGGTGCTTGATAGCCGGCGCAAGCAAAAAGCGGAATACACTTCCCAGCGCGAGGAACTGGCCTTGCAGGCTGCCCGCCATAAATCCCTTGAACGTGCTTTTGGTAAGGATGGCGTCCCGGCCATTCTGATTGAGCAGGCTTTGCCAGAGTTGGAAACCAAAGCCAATGAACTACTCGACCGACTGAGCAATGGGAATATGAGTGTGCGTTTTGTCACCCAGGCCGAATACAAGGATAAGAAACGGGACGACCTGAAAGAAACGCTTGATATCCAGATTAGTGATAGCGCAGGGACGCGGGATTATGAAATGTTTTCAGGTGGCGAGGCCTTCCGCGTAAACTTTGCCGTGCGCCTGGCGCTCTCAGAGTTGCTGGCCCGCCGGGCTGGCGCACGCTTGCAAACGCTGGTGATTGATGAAGGGTTCGGTACACAGGACCCTCAGGGTCGCCAGCGGCTGATTGAAGCCATTAATCTCGTCAAAGCAGATTTTGCCAAAATCCTGATCATCACCCATATGGAAGAATTGAAAGAAGCCTTTCCGCACCGCATTGAAGTGGATAAAACCGCCAGCGGCTCCACTGTTCGTGTCATCTAACCTGCATGAAAAGTGTCCGCCTGATCATTGGCTTGCTGCTTGGCCTGTTGGCATCCCTCGCGCCACTGTTCTTTGTGGTTGGGGTGATTGCTGCCTTCGACCGTTATGCCAGCCACCAAACGTTCCTTGAAAACTTGTCGCGCTATGGCCGCGAGACGCAAGGTGTCATTAGCTATGTCGATCTTGAATCCCGCCGCGCCGGGGTGGATTATCTCAATGCTGACGGGCAGGAGCAGTACGGTGTGCTTCGGCTGGAGTACTATCCTGATTCCTTGCTGGCAGGCCTCCAGCCGGGTCAGCCCGTTTCCATCCTTTATATTGATGCGCTTGTGTCCGGGTACGAACAAACTGCGCTGTCAGAAAACCTGTCACAGGTTCAGAATCACTTCCCCGTCTCCCCGGATATTTTTGTCATGCTGGCACTGGCTTGGCTGGTGATTATGCTCAAACCACAGTTTGTGTTCCTGGGCCTGGTCGACTTCAACCAGCTGATGAGCGAGGCCCTGCAATGACTTTTTCCATGCTGGTTGCGCTCTTGGCCGGGATTTTGGTTGAGATACTCTTGCTCTGGGAAAAATCCACCCACGATCAGGCTGGTGGGCAGGCTGGTATTGTGCCAAGGCGCTCCAGCCCCATCCAATTGTGGATTGGCCTGGTTACACTGGTGGCTTTCCTGCTCGTGGCTGTGTCCGAAGCATTGGCTCTGCAATTGCCCGCTGTATGGCTTGGCGCCATCTCGGATGCAATTCTGTTCCTGTCATTTTCCTTCCTGTTTGTTTATGGGCTGGTCATCCCGCGCCTGATGCCGCGAGTCAATGAGCAGGCTATCCTGGCGGTGAACCTGATAACCCTACTTAATCTTTTAACTGTCCCCGATCTTCATCCTATTATCCTGGCCGGGTTTGCCATCCCGGGCCTGGTATTGCTTTTCCTCGGTTTTACCCGCCATAACCTGCCCCCGTTGCTCAAGAGCCTGGTCTATTTCTGGTACCTGCTCTGCCTGCTAGCGCTGACCCTGCAAAACAATTTTAGCGTTTTCCTTGCTAACGACCTGCAACCGGCCAACCCGTTCCAATATGCCATTGCTGGCGCGGCTGGCATCTTCCTCTTGCTGCATGCGCTCTTCCTGGCGCGTTTTTTCCTCATGCTTTCTGCGCTTATCCTGCCTTGTAACCGGCATTACATCTACCAGGTCATGCCACGCCTGTTCAGCGATGAGCAAATGCCTTTGGGGAAGTTCCTGCTGGTACTGGCCTTTGCAGGGCTGGCGTTTGGGGTAAATGCTTATTTCGGTTTTGCGGAACTGCCTGCTGCCAACCTCTTAATCTTATTCGTCGTCCATTTTATGGACCGCCTGCCCAACTTCCGCGCTGATCGGGTCTGACATGTTATCCTGGCTGCTGCTTTCCACCCTGGTTTGCCTGGTTGCAGTGTTTATCCTGTACTGGCTGCACAATCAGTGGCAATTGGATATTCTTGTTACCCCTGTCGCGCCGCCTGAGCTCGCGCCGCTTGTTTCGGTTATGGTACCTGCGCGTAACGAAGCCCGTAACATCCGCCGTTGTGTCGAATCATTACTGGCGCAGGATTACCCAAATTTGCAAATCATTGTCCTGGATGATCAATCTGAAGATGATACCCCGCTCATCCTGGGAGAACTGTCCCGCAAAGAGAACCGTTTATTGGTCTTGTCCGGGAGCGGGCTCCCACGGGGCTGGGCCGGGAAACCCCATGCCCTGTACCAGGCCCAGGCGCAGGCCAGCGGCGCATGGCTGCTCTTCCTCGATGCGGATACATTCCTCGCGCCTTCTGCAGTTTCCAGTACGATCGGCAAAGCCGTGCAAACTGGCGCAGATTTGTTCACTATCATGAACGACCAGCAACTGGGGTCTTTCTGGGAACGGACAGTCATGCCGTTGGTCTTTACAGCCCTCTCTGTCGGGTTTTCTCCTCGCAAAGTAAACGACCCGCATCACCCGGATGCCATTGCAAACGGCCAGTTCATACTTATACGCCGGGAAGTGTATGATGCTGTTGGCGGCCACGCTACGCTGAAGGGTTCGATTGTCGAGGACAAGGAATTGGCCGTATTGGTGAAGCGGTCTGGTTACCGGCTGGTGGTTGCCAATGGCCGCCAGGTGGCACAGACACGTATGTACACCTCCCTGCCTGAAATGTGGGAAGGCTGGACGAAAAATATCTACCTTGGGCTGAAAGACCAGCCCGGCCTGTTGTGGCTGGGTGTTTTCGGGGTATTCTTGGCGGTCACGGCAGCCCTGTTTTTACCTGCCTGGCCATTGTTGGGCTGGCTGTGGTTCTGGCAAACCGGAGGCTGGATGGGCCTGCTTGTCCTGGTGGAAGCTTTGCTGGTCTGGACTGTACTGCTTTACTGGCGTCTGCTGGCTGCGCGGGACATGCACATCCCGGCCTGGTACGCGCTGACGACACCCATTGGCGCAGCTGTCTTTGCCGCAATGATGTTCACTTCAGCTTGGAAGGTGCTCTCTGGTCGCGGGGTAAATTGGAAAGGCCGGGTTTACCAAAACAGGTAGATGGGAAAACCGGGGGTGAACGGAAGTTATTTCCAAAAATCTTCGCCAGGTTCAACCTGGTTGCGGCCGCGTTCTTTGGCTTGATAAAGCCGCTGATCGGCCAGGTCCACCAGTTTGATGATCTCATCTCTTTCATAAGGGAATACTGCAATGCCCTGACTGACGGTTGGCAGGGGCAAAATATTCCCATTCCGGTCTGACAATGGGTGATCTGCAAGCGATTGACGGATGCGGTGGGCAATGTTGATAGCTTCCGCGCCGGTTGTATCGAGCAGCAGGATGACGAACTCTTCCCCACCCCAGCGCCCCACTGCATCCGTGGTGTGGATGTGTTCCCGAATCACACGGGTTGTCTGGATCAGGACTTCGTCTCCCACCAGGTGACCGTACGTGTCGTTATATTGCTTGAAAAAGTCAATATCCAGCATAATCAGGCTCATTGAGCTGTTGCGGCTGCGAACATCCTCTGCCCGTCGTTCGGCATGCTCGAGGAAGTACCCGTGGTTAAATGTTTTGGTGAGCGGGTCTAGGCGGGATTGCTCTTCCACCTCCGCATGGTGATACGCATTTTCGATGGCTAGCGCAGCCTGCTGGGCCAAGTTTTCCAATAGTTCTACATCACTGATGTCGAAGGCATTGGGACGGTAGGATGAAATGGAAAGGATGCCGGTAATGTGTGGTGTAATCATCGGCACACCGATCCACGAAAGGCTGCTCCTGTCTTGACCGATAATGACTAGGTCGACGTCATCCAGATCCAGTGGTTTGCGCAGATCGGCGACGAATAAGGAGCGTTGATGCCTGACGACCCAGCCCGAAAGCGTTCCCTTGATTTCCAGCTCAACTGCAGGGAAGTACTCGCCGTCGTCATAGAACATTTCCAGGCGCAGCTTATTGCCATTCACCAGGCCTACATACACTGTGTCCGCTTCCATGGCGCTATGCAGGGCGGCCTGTAACAGTGAGAGCACCTGCTGGGTCTCCAGCGAGAGGGCGATCTGGCGTGCAAACTGCGTACTGGGTTCAAGGCGTTCACCCCGGGCCCGGGTTGAACGCATCAACTGGTCTAATGCATCACCGATGACGCTGCCAATCAGCAGGATGCCAACTATAGGCC
>JANJTV010000011.1 GCA_024710905.1 Anaerolineales bacterium
CTGACATATCCATCGCCGCCATTGGATTCTTCGTACAGCGGCTGGAAGGCATCGCAGGCGGCTTTGATATCCTCGATGGCGAGTTGCCAGAAGATCTTCTCCGCGTCCCAGCCTGCCCAGGCGAGCGGAGTCAATGCCGAGTCGTAATCGTTCGTCTTGGCGATGGCGTTGTTGAAGATGGTGGGGTTGGAGGTCACGCCGCGAATGTCGCCGCGCTGGATCATGGCTGCCAGCTCGCCGTTTTCGAGCAGGCGGCGCTGGATATTATCGTACCAAAGCGACTGCCCCAAGGCAGTGGTTTGTACAATCGGGTTGGTCATGCTTGCTCCTGAAGATTGGATAGAACTGCAAAAATATTGACCTTTTCGGCCTTGCCACGCACCGGGATCTCACCCAGCGGCTGGGCTGCGAGGGCAATCGATTGGGTGGCCTGCTGGATGGCTGCCGAATTCACCAGCACATCCTGGTTAAGTTCCTTGGTCAGATCCTGCAAACGGGAGGCCAGGTTGACGGTGTCACCGATCACGGTGTATTCGATGCGCCCCTGCCCGCCGATATTCCCGGCAACCACCGGGCCGCTGGCGATGCCAATCCCGATCTGCAGTTCGGGCTGGTTCTTCTTAACCTGCTCGAGGTTGAAATTCACCAGTGCCTTTTGCATGGCCAGCGCCGTGCGGATGGCCCGGGCGGCATGATCTTCGGCCGGGTTGAGCGGTGTGCCGAACACCGCCAGGAGCGAATCGCCGCCGAACTTGTTGACGATGCCGCCGTTGTCGATCACCACATCCACCATGCGGCTCATGTAACGGTTGAGCGTTTCGATTAACTGGTCCGGTGAAAGCTGTTCAGAAAGGCTTGTAAAACCGCGAATATCTGAAAACAACACCGAGCATTCCACCACCTGGCCGCCCAGATTCGCCCCACCTTCTACTGCGGCGCGGGCGACTTCCGGCGAAACATACAGGTTGAGCAGGTTGCGCAATAACTCGGCCTGGCGTAGCCCGGCCACCATTTCGTTAAAGCGCTCGGAGACCACGCCGATCTCGTCCTTGGAGGTCACCTCCATCTGAACGGTCAGGTCGTCCCCGGCCACCTGCTCCATGGCGACCTGCAACTTTTCCAGCGGCTGTACGATCACGCGCGAGGTGGCATAGGTGATCACGGCCGACAGCACCACCACCACACCAAAAATAAAGACCATCGACCAGAGCATGTTATCCAGGATGACCTGCGGGTTTTCGGCCCCGACCATACCCTGGGCACGTGAGTACGCTGAAAGCGCCAGCATGGCCAGGGGATATTCGGCCACGATCAGGAAAAGGAAAATCAGGCGCATATGGATGGGCAGCCGGAAGCCACGCACACTGCTCAGGCGGCCATCCGGGAAAAACAACGGGATGACATTGCGCCAGTGAATTTCCATCAGCAGGTACACCAGGGCGGTGGTCAGCACCCCGCTGATGCCGAGGATGCGGAACAGGCCATCCAGGCCAAATGGCAGGCCCAGGAAGATTCCGGCCAACGTCCACATCAGCAGTGAAGTCATGGCCACAAAAAACGGATAATTCAAGACCTCGCGTCGGGCCGCCTCGGGAACGTCCTCAGGCCGTGCCGCCTCGGCATACAGTTTGCGATACCAGGTTGGGATGTAACGCTCGCCATAGCGCGAAACCAGAATTCCCACCACCAGCAACACCACGATGCTCAGGATGTTAAACAGCACCGCATTCTGCTCCACAAACTGGATCGGGGAGGCGCCGGTGGGCAGCGGGTCGAGATAGGAAAAATAAAAGAATCCCAGCAATGCCCCGGCCGCATTGGCCGAAAGGATCAAAAACTGGGAGCGTCTTGAAATCTCATCAAAAGAAGGAATTCGCCGGTCAGGCACCATCTTCCAGCCTCCGCACCTTGCCCACCCGGCGGGCATGCCGCTCCTGGCCGGGGTCACCCCCCACAAAGCGTGCCGACAGGAAGGCTTTCACGATCTCGCGGGCCGGTTCCGGGCCAAGGATGCGCCCGCCCAGGCACAGC
The DNA here is from genome assembly GCA_024710905.1 of Anaerolineales bacterium. Taxonomy (GTDB): domain Bacteria; phylum Chloroflexota; class Anaerolineae; order Anaerolineales; family Villigracilaceae; genus JANJTV01. The sequence goes on from JANJTV010000011.1 coordinate 2,032, forward strand.
ACATTCATCGCGTCGTGTTCCACGCCCTGGTGCGCGGAATAGGTATCATGCGCGATCGCAGCATAAATACCCTTGATCTTATTGGCGGCAATGCAGATACCGATCCCCGAACCGCAAAGCAAAATGCCACGCTCGGCCTTCCCGTCATTAATCGCCTCGCCCACCAGCGCGGCATACTCCGGATAATCCACCGCCTCGGGGCTGTGCGTCCCCAGGTCGAGCACCTCATGCCCGGCCTCGCGCACGGCCTGTAAAACGGTGTCCTTCAGGGCAAACCCGCCATGATCGGTTGCAATTGCGACGATCATTTGCCCACCAATCCCCTGGCCTGCGCCACGACATTTTCCTCGGTAAAGCCAAATTTTTCAAACAAGATCGCCCCGGGTGCAGAGGCACCATAACGATCGATGGAAATCACGCCGCCCCGTTCCCCGACATATTGATGCCAGCCCTGGGCCACCCCCGCTTCCACAGCCAGCCGGGCAGGAATGTTCGGCGGGAGCACGGACTCACGATAAGCCGCCTCCTGTTTCTCGAACAACTCCCAGCTCGGGAAGGACACCAGCCGCACGGCAATCCCCTCGGCGGCCAGCTGCAGCCCCGCCTTGACTACCAGCCCAACCTCCGAGCCGGAGGCCATCAGGATGAGCTCAGGCGTACCATCGCCCAGATCCGCCAGCACATAGGCGCCTTTTTCCAACCCGCTGGCCTCGGCAAACACAGCCCGGTCCAGGGTGGGCAAGTTCTGGCGGGTAAAGATCAAGGCAGTCGGGCCATCCGTGCGGGCAATGGCCATACGCCAGGCCTGCACCGTTTCATTGGCATCCGCCGGGCGGATGACATGCAGGTTGGGGATGGCACGCAGGCTGGCCAGGTGCTCCACTGGCTGGTGGGTGGGACCATCCTCGCCAACACCAATACTGTCATGGGTGAAGACGAAAATGGAAGGTAAGTGGGAAAGTGCTGCCAGCCGGATGGGCGGGCGCATGTAATCGGCAAACACCAGGAAAGTCGCGCCAAATGGCCGCAGCCCGCCGTGGTAAACCATGCCGTTTACGGCACTACCCATGCCATGCTCGCGCACCCCAAAGTGAAAGTTGCGTCCTTCGGGAGAACCTTGCTGGAAGGCAGGCGAGCCGTCCAGTTTGGTGTTGTTGGAAGGGGCCAGGTCGGCCGACCCGCCCAGCAGTTCGGGCAGTTTCGCCGCAAAATGATTGAGCGCCTTGCCCGAAGCAGCCCGGCTGGCCATGCCTTTTTCGTCCGCCGGGAAGACGGGCAAATCGGCATCCCACCTGGCAGGCAATTCGCGCCGGAAACGGCGGGCCAGGTCTTCGGCCTTCTCGGGGAATTGTTGCCGGTAGGCGTCAAAAGTCGCCTGCCACTCAGCCTGCGCCTTGGCCCCACGCTCAACCGACTCGCGGAAGTGCGCCAGGACATCCTCCGGGATGTGAAAACGCGGCTCCTTCGGCCAGCCCAGCGCGTCCTTGGCGCCATCCAGTTCGGCATCGCCCAACGGCTCGCCATGCGCCTTTGAGGTACCCGCCCGGGTGGGAGCGCCATAGCCGATGGTCGTCTTGCACAGGATCAGGCTCGGGCGCGGGTCGGCCTTGGCGGCCACAATCGCCCGGTCAATTGCCTCCACATCGTTGCCATCGGAGACCGTCTGCACGTGCCAGCCATAGGCTGCAAAACGGGCGGCGCGGTCCTCGGTAAAGGATAATTCCGTGGAGCCGTCGATCGAAATTTGATTATCGTCGTACAGGTAGATCAGTTTGCCCAGCTTCAGATGTCCGGCCCAGGAGGCCGCCTCGGAGGCCACGCCTTCCATCAGGTCGCCGTCTGTCACCAGTGCATAGGTGTAGTGGTCCATAATCCAGTAATCCGGCGTGTTAAATTCCGCAGCCAGGTGCGCCTCGGCGATGGCGAAACCCACGCCGTTGGCAAAACCCTGACCCAGTGGGCCAGTGGTCGTCTCGATGCCGGGAGTCAGGCCAAATTCCGGGTGGCCGGGAGTCAGGCTCTCCCACTGGCGGAAGCGCTTGAGCTCATCCAACGAGAGGTCATACCCGGTCAGGTGCAATAGGGAATAGAGCAGCATCGAGCCGTGCCCGCCCGATAGGATGAAACGATCGCGGTTGGGCCACTTCGGGTTGTGCGGGTTGTGACGCAGGTGGCGCATGTAGACCGTGTAGGCAATGGCCGCCGCCCCCATCGGCAGGCCGGGATGGCCGGAATTGGCCTGCTGGACGGCATCGGCGGAAAGGAAGCGAATGGTGTTCAGGGCGCGGGCAAGAAGGTCGGTCATTAATTTTCCTTGGGAATGGGAGAAGTCGCGGCTATTTTACCATGCGGGCATTTCATATATACTTATACAAACATTACCCCGTCATTGAGGAGAATGAGCAATGAGCACTCCCAGCCCCGCCGAAAAATTAAATCGCGAGATTACCAGCCTGCAAACCCGCCTCGGGCAGCTGCAAACCAGCGCCCGGTTGGCCAACACATTGGATCATCTTGAAAACGTGGAAACCACCACCAAAGGCCTGGCTGCCCGGATCAACAGCCTGCGCACCCAGGGCTATGCCTTTGAAAAAGACCTGGAAACCCGCGCCGATGCCCTGCTGAAACAATGGGGCAGCCTGTACCCGACCGTCAAGGCCCAGACCAATGCCCAGGCGGCCAACCTGCAAACCTCCCTGCGCCCGCTGGAAGCGCAAATGACCCAGCTGGGTGGGTTAAAGAACAACCTGAATGCCGCCGCGCCAGTGGTTGCCAGCCTGGGCACCAACCTGAAAACACTGGAAGACAAGGTGGCCGCCGCCGAGCGAACCGTGCGCGGCATGTATGACAAATACAACAGCGACCTGAACGCCCTGACCTACCAGCTCGGACAGGTGGAATGGATGATGAAGCAACTGGGCGAGGCGAGCTTCCAATTACTACCCAGCGAATCGGGCATCATGGCGGTTAAAGCCGTGTGGTGCAAGGAGGTCAAGGAGCGGGACGACGACCCGCAGGGCGTTCTCTACCTGACCGACCAGCGTCTACTTTTTGAGCAGAAGCAGGAGGTGGCCACCAAAAAGGTGTTATTTATTGCAACAGAAAAGCAAAAAGTGCAGGACCTGAAATGGGAATTGCCTGTGGCCCTGCTGACCGACATCAAAACCAGCAAACAGGGCATGATGAAGAACGAGGATCATCTCGACCTGTTCTTTGGCCCCGGCGCAGCCCACCAGATGGTGCATGTTCACATCTGGCAGCCGGTAGAAACCTGGCAGTCCCTGCTGAACAAAGCCAAAGCGCGGGAGTTTGACCAGACCCGCGCCATCCAAATCGACCCATCCATTGCCGAGAAAACCAAAACCATTCCCGCCCAGTGCCCATCCTGCGGCGGCCACTTGCCCCAGACCGTGCTGCGCGGACAGGACTCGCTCAAGTGTGAGTTCTGTGGTTTGGTGATTCGACTCTGATGAACATAGAAAATCTCAAGAAAATCTCCCTGTTTGCGGACCTTCCCGAAAGCCTGCAGGCACGACTCGCGGAGACCTGCCTGGAGCGATCTGCAGAGGAAGGTGAATTCTTCTTCTTTGAAGGGGATGAAGCCCGGCACATGTACATCCTGAAGGAAGGGCAGGTAAAACTGCTGCAAAACACCCAGGACGGCCAGCAGGTGGCCATGCGCATCGTGCTGCCTGGCCAGATGTTCGCCGGGATTGCCATGTTGAACCCAACCGGCGGGTACCAGGTGACCGCCCAGGCCATGAAGGATAGCAGCGCTTATTTATGGGATGGCAGCCTGCTGCGTGAACTGGCCGACACCTACCCACAACTGGCCATGAGTGTGATGCAGGTCATGCGCGCCTATGTACAGGAAATGCAGGCCCGCTACCGCGAAATGGCCACCGAACGGGTTGATCGGCGCGTGGCCCGGTCCCTGTTGCGCATGACTCAAATCAGCGGCGCACCAGGGGAGGATGGCAGCATCCAGCTCGCCCTCTCAAGGCAGGACCTGGCCGAAATGTCCGGCACCACCCTGTACACAGTTAGCCGGATCCTCTCCGAGTGGGAGCGGCACGGGATCTTAAAAACAGGTCGCGAAAAGGTCTTCATCCTGCATCCGCACAATCTGGTTCAAATTGCCGAGGAGTTGGGCGAATAAGCCCATTCAGCTTGCAAATAAAAATGCGCCTGACGGCGCATTTTTATTTGCGCCAGCGCAAAGAAGAATCTATACTAATTGGGTACTATTTGTGCAAGAAAGCACAAAAGGCCATCCGGGCCATACCAACCCAAGGAGTACTATCATGAAACATACAACCTTTTTCACCCTTCTGCTGGTCGCCATGCTCGCACTGAGCGGCTGCCAGGGCCAGGCTGCCGACGAAACGGCAGGCGACACAGGTCCCGCAAGCCTGTCCTTTGAATTGAAATCGGACATCAGCAGCGGCATGAACTTTATCGGTGTCGGTGGAAATATCCACGACAAGGTCAACCCGACCATCAAAGCCAATGTCGGAGACACCATTACCATCACCCTGACCAGCGGTGAA
>JANJTV010000099.1 GCA_024710905.1 Anaerolineales bacterium
GGCGGTGGTTGTGCTGGGAACCATGGCCTCGTTTGAAGCAGTGCAGGGATTGCCACAGGCCGCGCAATTGCTCGAAGCCAACCTGCAGGCCGCCCGCCGCCTGTTTGAAATAGCGGATTCCAAACCGGCGGTCAGCGACCCTCCTGAACCGCTGCCGCGCCCCGCCTCCGCCAATTTGTCAATTACTAATCTATCTTTTACATACGAAACTGAACCACAGCCGGCGGGCAAAAAAATTCTTTCTGAAGTGAATTTCGACCTGCCTGCCGGGCGCAAGATTGCCATCGTTGGCCCTTCCGGTGCAGGGAAGAGCAGCCTGGCCAACCTGCTGCTGCGCTTCTGGGATGTTTCCGACGGGCAGATTGCGTTCGATGGCCAGGACCTGCGCCGATACCAGCAAACCGATGTGCGGCGCATGTTCAGCGTGGTCGGCCAGCAGACCTATTTATTTAACGCCAGCCTGCGTGAGAACCTGCTGCTGGCAAAACCGCAGGCTACCCAGACGGAGATCGAAACTGCCTGCCGCCAGGCCGAAGTCCATGATTTCATTACCAGCCTGCCCGATGGATACGAAACGTTGGTGGGGGAGCGTGGCCTGGCCCTGAGCGGCGGTGAAAGACAGCGTGTAGCCATTGCCCGTGCCTTGCTCAAGGATGCGCCCATCCTGCTGTTCGACGAACCGACTGCCAACCTCGACCCGGCCACGGAACAGAAAATCGTTGCGACGATTCACTCAGCGCTTCATGCGGCGAATTCTTCCACGCCAAAATCCGTATTATGGATTACGCATCGCCTGGTCGGGCTGGAAAACATGGACGAAATCCTTGTCCTGGATGCAGGTCGAATTGTTGAACGCGGTGTTCATGCCGGTTTGCTGGAACAGGACGGGTTATATAAAACCATGTGGGATCTGCAAAACCGAGTGCTCGTTCATTAATGGAGGATGTCTTGGAGAAGACTGTCATCAAACGAAACCTGGTAATTTTTGCCGTGGTCGCCCTGGCCAGTGGCTGGCTGGGCGTTGGGCTGAACCAGGTGGTAGAAAGTCCCCATCCGCAGGAAAGCCTTGGCCTGCTGTTATGGATTCTCGCCCCGCTGGCGACAGCCCTGTTGCTGCGTGCGTTTGGCGGCGATGGCTGGCAGGATTTTGGCCTGCGGTTGAACCTGCGTGGCAACTTGGACTGGTACGCTGTGGCGCTGTTCATGTACCCGGTCATCGTTGCTGTGGTCATCCTGCTGGGGGCAGTCTCCGGCATGGTCTCCCTGGATGGCCTGCCGGCGAAGGGTTTGCCCGCCCTGCTGATTACCATTGGGCTTGGATTTGCCGCCGCGTTGTTCAAGAACCTCTTTGAAGAATTTGCCTGGCGCGGCTACCTGACTCCGCGCTTTGCTGCGCTGGGCCTGCCGAACCTGCAAAATCATGTGTTGACTGGCGTGATCTGGGGTCTGTGGCATGTGCCTTACTGGCTGTTCTTCCTGGCGGATACGATTAATCAATATACCGGGCTGGGGTTGGGCGTTTTCATCGTCCTGGCCCTGCTGGGTATTGTTCCCACTGCCATCATTTATGGCGAGCTGCGCCTGAAGACCGATTCGCTCTGGCCGGCTTACATTGCTCACAACATGACCAATGCCATCAGCGCCCAACTGGTTTTGGAGGGTTATGTTAGGTTTGCGCCGGGCGCGGATTTATTCTTTGGCCCGGCAGAGGGGTTGGTGGCGCTGGCCCTGCTCTGGCTGCTCGGCGCGTGGATGATGGGCTGGCTGGTCCGTCGCGCGGCCTGACACCGGCAAATTGCCCTGCCCGCCTCATTGCCTGGAATGCAATTTGGTGTATAATACTGCCCTGTCCAACGGGGCGTGGCACAGCCCGGCTAGCGCGCTTGCATGGGGTGCAAGAGGTCGGAGGTTCAAATCCTCTCGCCCCGACTGGAAAAAAACCGCTGATGAAAATCGGCGGTTCCCTTTTTTAAACTACCGTTCATCTGCAATCCGGGCGGGTTGGTATAATCCCATCCATGCGTATTTCCATCCTTGAGCGGCCTCGTTTGATGCTGCTCCTGCTCGTCCTGGGGGTCAACGGCCTGTTCTTCCTGCCGCTTGTCCCGTTTTCAGGTTGGGCCTGGCTGTTCGAACGCCTGCAGGTCTTTGCCACCATATTCCTGGGCATCTTTATCGAGGCGGTTCCGTTCCTGCTCCTGGGCACGTTGGGGTCAGGCCTGGCCGAGGTTTTCCTCGACCCCTCCCGGCTCGAGCGGCTGATTCCCCGGCGTACCCTCCCGGCTACGTTTGGCGGTGCATTGCTCGGGATGTTCTTCCCGGTTTGCGAGTGCGGCGTGGTGCCGTTCACCCGTCGCCTGTTTCGCAAAGGCCTGCCCATCTCCGCCGGGGTGGCTTTCCTATTGGCGGCCCCGGCGCTTAACCCGGTAGTGATTTTCTCGACGGCGGCGGCTTTCGGCTGGGGCTGGATTTTGCTGGCGCGCATGGGGTTCACCCTGTTGATCTCCGTACTGGTGGGCTTGGTCTTCTCCCAGGAGCGCGAGACAGGGAAGTTGCTGCGCACCTCCGAGCTGGTGGTCTTCCAATCGGCGGACCTGGCTGGCGTTCCCGCGCCGCCACCTGCTTTCCTCGAGCGGATGCGCCGCGTGATGTCTGTGGCGGTGGACGAGTTCTTTGAGATGGGGCGTTTCCTGTTGTTAGGCGCGGTGCTGGCTGCTGCCATGCAGGCGCTCATCCCGCAGAGTATTTTGCTGGAGATTGGCACCGGCCCGGTCACATCGGTGCTGGTCATGCTGGCACTGGCTGTCCTGCTTTCCATCTGCTCAACAGTGGATGCCTTTGTGGCGCTTGGTTTCGTGGGCATATTCAGTCCCGGGGCCATCCTGGCATTCCTTGTTTTTGGCCCGATGGTGGACATCAAAAGCACGCTGATGTTCCTGCGTGTTTTCCAGCGCAAACCGGTCGCTTATCTTGTCATTCTTCCCTTCCTGCTGGCCTTGCTGGTGGGCATTGCAGTCAACCTTTTTATCGGGTGAGAGCATGAAAAAACTATCTGCACGCACTTTCCAGGGGATTGCCTTGTTGGCCCTTTCGATCTTCCTGTTCGAGCGTTGGTTTTTCGGCACGCTCGGTTGGTATATCCATGAGCGTTTCTGGGGGCTGATCTACTTTGCCATTGCAATCTTGTTTATCATGGGTTTGTTTTCGATTTGGTCAGGCTGGCAACAGCAAAACCACCATCACACATCCGAAACACATGACCATGATGATGGGCACACCCATGCCCGGTTTTCAATTGGCGCATTGCTGATCGTCATGCTCCCGCTGACGCTGGGCTGGGTCCTGCCCAACCGTCCGCTGGACTCAGCAGCCATTGGCAGTAAAGGCATCAATTCAGGTGCGCCGCCGCTGCTTGCGGAGGGTGTGACCACCTTTGAATCGGCCCCCGACCAGCGCAATATCCTGGATTGGATTCGCCTGTTCAGCATGGAAGACGGGGTTGCCAAATATCGTGGTGAGGAAGCCAATGTCACCGGCTTTATTTATCGCGACCCGAGACTGCCGGAAGGGCAATTCATGCTCAGCCGCTTTGTAATCACCTGCTGCGCGGCGGATGGCTTTGCCCTTGGGATGATTGTCGATTGGCCTGGTGCTGAAGAGTTTCAAGAGAATGCCTGGGTAAAAGTGAAAGGGACTGTGGACATAACCTCGCTGGACGGCAGAAATGAACCGATTATCTGGGCTGTTTCAGTGGAGGCAATCGAAGCGCCCGAGCAGCCCTACCTGTTCCCATGAACAAAACATTTTCCCTGTCCCGTTTGGATGCAACCGCACTAAGCGTTATGGCTGTGCTGCTGATTGCCATTGGCATCCTGGCAGGGTATGCTGCCTATGAGGATTATCGCCGCAGCCAGCCACAAATTGTCTACATGGCGGTCAGCGACCTGCCGCGCCAACTATGGATTATTGGCCTGGATGGTTCTGAACCTCGCCCGATTAAAGGCGTGGAAGGCCGCCTGTACGATTTTGCAGTTTCGCCGGATGGCGATGGCATTCTCTACACAGTCTTAAATGATGAAGGCGGGAGCAGTTTTTGGTGGGTGGACCGGGACGGCGGGACACCGCGCCAGGTGCTGGATTGCGGCCTGGATCGCTGTATTGCGCCAGCCTGGTCGCCGGATGGCCGCCGCCTGGCCTATTCCCGCGAGGTCAATTTTATCGACCAGGGCACACTGGTTAGCGGAGCCCCGCGCCCGTGGTTATTAGATCTGGAAGCCGGAACAACTGCCCCGCTTTACCCGGAACCAGGACTGATTGGTTATGGCGCGGCCTGGTCACCAGATGGCAAGTGGGTTTCCTCGTATGACGGCATCCAGGGCAGGATTCGTGTGTATAGCCCGGATACAAGGGAAACTTTCCTATTTGAAACCGGCACAGGCACACTGGGATCGTGGTCTGCCGACAGCCTTTATTTTTATTACACAGCCGTCCAGGCTACCGAGGATGTCGATTCGTATCGCACTGTCTTGATGCGGGCAGATTTCTCGACCGGCGAGGTGGGCATCTGGATGGGTAGGGACGACGACCACGATTATGGCTATAACCTGCCTGTGTATTCCCCGACGGGCGACAGGATTCTTTTGGGTTTACGTAGTAAACAGGGTGTGCCTGATACGCAGTTATGGCTGATTGCGCCGGACTTGCTGGCCGGGCCGATGATTGCCCAGGAACCGAGTTATACCTACTCCAATTACACCTGGAACAGGGATGGGTCATTAATTGTGATGCAGGCTTACCAGCTGGGTACAGTGTTCAAGCCTGAGATCATGGTTTGGTCGCAGGAAGACGGCCTGCAATTGTTGGTGGAAAACGGCCTGATGCCTCAGTGGCTGCCTTGATAGTAGAATAGGCCCCGGAGAATATTATCTGAATGAATAGCCCTCGTCTTGCGGTCACCAGCCTGGTGGCATCGTTGTTAACCATCACATTTTTTTGCATTGGTTTCCTGCCCATCCCCCTGACCGCCATCCCGTGCTACCCGGCGGCGTTAATTGCTGGGCTGGTGGCGCTCGTCAGCGGGGCGCGGGCCATTTTAGCGGGACGTGCTTCGGGGCAGCCCGCCGGTTGGATGGCCTGGCTGGGAGTGGCAACCGGTGTTTTTGTGATACTGGCCGTGGCCTGCTTTACCAGCCTGACCCTGATGGCGCTGCCTGTGCTGGCGGAAACCCTCCAGCAGGTCTGGCCCTCGCTGGGCGGGTAAACGGTATTCCATTTTCCAAAAACAGCTTTTTAAGGTATGCTTGCGCCGGGAGTGGCAAGGTTCCGGTGGGCCTCCCGGTCTTCAAAACCGGTGTTGGGGCGCGTTGCGTTCCAGTGTGGGTTCGACTCCCATCCACTCCCGCTCATTTCCTTAGAGGTGTCTGATGGCAAACCTTGAAATTGAAGATGTTAATAAACTGGTGACGCGGGTTTTTGCGATCGAAGATTATGTATTGGGGGACAGCCGCAGCGGTTACCTGGCGAAATATCACGGGCGTCTGCTGGGTGAAGATGTGCCTGCCGCCTATGACCAGCTGGCGGAATTATTAAGGCCGCACGCGATTACGCCGCTCTTCCGGGTGGAAGATGAGCGCCAGACGGTCATCTTGCTGGATGGGCTGGTGACCCCCAAGCCTTCCTCGCCGGTACCCAACATTCTGCTTTTCATCCTGACCGTGTTCAGCGTGATGCTCTCCGGGGTGCAGCTGCCAGCCGGTCAACCAGTACCGGAGGATGCCCTCGAACTGGTGACTCTGCTGGCCGGGAACATTTTTACCGGCTGGCCCTTTGCGGTTGGGCTGCTTTCCATTTTGCTGGCACATGAGTTTGGTCATTATTTTGCCGGGCGTTACCACAATACGGCCGTCAGCCTGCCATACTTCCTGCCATTTCCCTTGTCGTTGCTGGGAACCCTGGGCGCATTCATTAACCTGAAGGAACCGCCGAAGAACAAGCGCGTTCTGCTTGATATTGGCCTGGCCGGGCCGCTGGCCGGGCTGGTGGTGGCCATCCCGGTCTTATTAATCGGCCTGTCGCTCTCCTCGCTGGGAACGGTGGAGGCGGGCCAGGGCGGTTTTATTGAAGGCAATTCATTGCTTTACCTGTTTGCCAAGTTCGTGGTCTTCGGCCAGTTGCTGCCCGCCCCGGCCAGCTACGAGGGCACGTTGCCGATCTTGTACTGGCTGCAATACTTTTTTACCGGCGACCCGGTCCCCTACGGCGGCACGGATGTGTTCATTCACCCGGTGGCGCTGGCAGGCTGGGCGGGTTTACTGGTCACCGCGCTGAACCTGATTCCGGCCGGGCAGCTGGATGGCGGCCACATTGCTTATGTGTTGTTTGGCGGCAAATTGCGGCGGGCCTTGCCGGTCATCCTGGTGGTGCTGGGCGCGTTGGGCTTCGTCTGGCAGGGCTGGTGGCTATGGATGTTGATCCTGCTGGTGTTGGGCCGCCAACATGCCGAGCCATTAGACACGATTACTGAATTGGATCCAGGTCGCCGTGCGCTGGCCTGGCTGGGACTTGTAATCTTTTTCCTGGTGATTTCACCTGTCCCGTTTATTTCCCTGTAACCCATGAAAAAACTCTTTCCTGCCCTGTTACTCTTTTCCCTGCTGGCGGGCTGTGCGCCGCGAGTGACATTGCTGCCGTTCGCCAGCCCGACGCCGGATGCTTCCTTGCATACGCCTACCCCGCGCCCGACCCTGGCTGCGACTTCGACTCCTGAGCCGGGCAGCCAGCTGGGTGTTGGTGCAGACGCGCTGCAGGGCGTGACCGTCACGCTTTGGCATGGGTTTGGCGGACGTGAAGCGAGCCTGCTGGCCCAACTGTCCGCAGAGTTCAACCTGACCAATCCCTGGGGAATTACCGTCGAGCCGGTTTCGCAGGCCAATTTCAACCAGCTGGTCAGCCAGGTGGATGCATCATTTAACCATTCCACCACGCCAGACCTGGTGATTGGATTATCTGAACATGCCCTGCACTGGGACGCGGATGGACATATTGTCGCGCTTGGGCTGTATGTCAACAATCCCGAATACGGGCTTCCCGGGGCCGATCTTGCCGACATCCCGGCGGTGTTCCTGGCCCAGGATGAAGTGGATGGCAGGCAGCTGGCGTTCCCCATGCTGCGCTCCGGCCGGTTCATTTTTTATAACCAGACCTGGGCGCGGGAACTTGGTTTTCCCAGCGCGCCGAAAACATCCGATGAATTCCGCCAGCAGGCCTGCGCGGCGAATGGGGTCTTCCGCAGCGACGCTGACCTGACCAACGACGGCCTGGGCGGTTGGGTGGTGGATGGCGACCCGTACACTGGTTATGGCTGGATGGCCGCCTCTGGCGGGGTTGTATATGAAAACGGAACATATACTTTTGGGCGTGACGAAAACCTGCAGGCGGTCACTTTCCTGAAAGAATTACGAGATGATGGCTGCGCCTGGGTTTCCGCCAGCAACTCCAACTATGAGCACCTGACCGCCCGCCGGGCGCTCTTTGCCACCGGCAACCTGGCCGATATTTTTGAGCAGGCCAATACCTTTCGCGCGGCAGGGGCAACCGACCAGTGGACGGTGATCCCCTTCCCCGGCGACACGCAGGTGGTGCCTGCCTATGGCGTGTCTTATATGTTGCTGGAGTCCAGCCAGCCGCGCCAGTTGGCGGCCTGGTTATTTGTGCGCTGGATGACCTCAGCGGAGGTACAGGCTCGTTTGGTGGAAGACACCGGCTGGTTGCCAGCCCGTTCCTCCGCGTTGGAGTTGGTTCCTGCTTTTCACCAGCAGAATCCGCAATGGTCGGCGGCATCGAAACTCATCCCGGTGATGGTAACCCATCCGCAGGCCGCTTCCTGGCGGACGGCCCGGCTGGTGCTGGGAGACGGGTTTGTGTATATTTTCCGGCTAAACCTGCCAGTGGAAGATTTGCCCGGCGTACTGGAACAAATGGACGAGACTGCGCAAGATCTCCAGCCGTGAACAGGGTTCTGGTGTAAAATCTGGCTTGAGGAGAATGCGCCATGTATATTTTTGTCCGCTTTGCTGCAATCGTTACCATCATTTTTGGCGTAATCACCATGGCCGTTGGGCTGGGTAGTTCGGTGATCGGGTTTGTTCAGAATGAGTCAGTCACCACGATGCTCAACGATACATTTATGATTGGGCAGGCCATCCGCCTGGTGAATGCCGGTTATGCCCTGACGATTGCCGGCTTGCTGCTCTTCCTGCAGGGGATGGTGATGGCGGCGTTTGGTCAGTTGATGCTGGTATTTGTGGACGTTGCCAATAACTCCCGTGAGACCAATATCCTGTTGCGCGCATTGAAGAAAAATTGAACGGGTGAGACTGGTACAATCAAAGGGATGGTGCGCCATCCCTTTTTTGTTGGAGAAAATACGAATGCGGTTAGAAAATAAACCTTTCCTGTTTGTAGCCGGGCTCATCCTGGCCCTGTTTATTGCGTTTATTCTTTGGGGAGCTCCCTACTTTTTTACACCCCTGCAATTAAAAGAAATGAGCTCCACATTTGGCACAGGAACCCTGCGTGCCGAGGTGAAAGAGATCATCGAGGAAGGCCAGGTGGACCTGGGCGGATTGGTGCAGGACTACCAGGTAATGCGTGTGGAATTGCTGGAGGGGGAGTACCAGGGCATCCTGATGGAAGTGGATTATGGCCGCCGCCAGGTGCGTCCGGAAGGCATCCGTTTTGTGGCCGGTGACCAGATCTATGTCACGCTTGGCCAGCGCCCGGATGGAATCCTGACCGCTTATTACGTTGAGACCATCCGCACCTGGCCCTTGCTCGTCTTGCTGGGCGTTTTTGTGTGCGCGATTTTACTGATCAGCCGCTGGAAGGGCCTGCGCAGCCTGCTTGCAATGGCTTTCAGTCTGCTGGTAATCATCGGCTATGTTATTCCGCACATCCTGGCTGGCGAAGACCCGGTAACTGTCAGTTTGCTCGGTTCGGCCATTTTGCTGGGCGTCAGCCTGTACCTGACCTATGGCTGGACACTCAAAACGCATGCTTCGGTCATCAGCATGGCGCTGGTGTTGGTCATCACAGGTACGCTGGCCGCCCTGTTCGTTGCTTATGCGCGACTGAGCGGCTACGGAAGTGAAGATGCCCTGTTCCTGCTGCAAATGTCTGACATGCAGATAAACCTGCGTGGCCTGTTGTTGGGCGGCATGATTATCGGCGCGCTGGGCGTGCTGGATGACCTGGTGACCACGCAGTCTTCGGCAGTATTTGAATTACATCACACCGATCCTGGGCTTGGTTTCAGTCAGTTGTTCGAAAAAGCTATGCGTATCGGCCAGGACCATGTAGCCGCAACTGTCAATACACTTGTGCTGGCTTATGCCGGGGCGGCCCTGCCAACATTGCTAATGTTCACCCTGGGAGGTGGGAATTACGGCTTCCTGCTCAACTCAGAGGTGATCGCGGAAGAGATTGTCCGTACACTGGTTGGCTCGCTCGGGCTGGTCACAGCAGTCCCATTAACGACATCCATTGCCATCCTGCTGGCGCTGTACATCCATCGCCTGCCTGCAGACTGGCGCGCCTTGCTTGGCCCGGAAGGGGATGGGCACAGCCACTAACCCAAAATGCGCGGTGGTAGAATCCCTTTCAAACGAACCAATTGGAGAATATTCCCATGCCCGAAGCAGTGATCGTAGATGCCATTCGTACCCCCATTGGCGCGCTGGGCGGCGCGTTGGCCCGTGTGCGCCCGGATGACCTGGCCGCGCTGGTGTTGAGAACCTTGCTCAGCCGCAATGCGATTGACCCTTCCGAAATTGAAGAAGTGTATCTTGGTTGTGCCAACCAGGCTGGTGAGGATAACCGCAATATTGCCCGGATGGCCGCCCTGCTGGCCGGAATGCCTGTCAGCGTGCCGGGCGTCACGGTAAACCGGCTGTGCGCCTCGGGGTTGGCCGCTGTCAACCTGGCGGCGCGTGCCATTCGTGCCGGGGATGGAGAAATCTACCTGGCGGGTGGCGTCGAATCGATGTCCCGCGCGCCGTATTCCGTGCCTAAAGCCGAGGAAGGTTTCTCGTTTGGCAACTTGACCGCCTGGGATACGGCCCTGGGCTGGCGTTACCCCAACCCACAGATGAAAGAATTGCACGGTACCGATTCGATGGGTGAAACAGCCGAGAACATCGCCGTCATGCGCCCACACCTGACGCGCGAAAAACAGGATGCTTTTGCAGCCCAATCACACCAGCGTGCCATTGCAGCCATGGACTCAGGCCGCTTTAACGAAGAAACTCTGCCTGTGCCGGTGCCACAGAAGAAGGGCGACCCCGTGTTGGTCGGCCAGGATGAACGCCCACGCCGCGATACAACCATTGAGAGCCTGTCCCGGCTGAAACCAGCATTTAAAAAGGAAGGCGGTACTGTCACTGCTGGCAATTCCAGCGGCCTGAACGATGGCGCCTCTGCCCTGCTGGTGATGAGCGAACAAAAAGCCAGCCAGCTGGGGCTTGCGCCGCTGGCGCGCATTGTCTCGATGGCCTCGGCAGGTGTCGAGTCGCGCATCATGGGTATTGGCCCCGTCCCGGCCACCCAGAAGGCCTTGGGGCGCGCCGGGTTGCAGGCCAAAGACCTCGACCTGGTTGAACTGAACGAAGCTTTTGCCGTGCAGTCTTTGGCCGTACTGGAAGACCTCGGCTTGGATGAAAGCATTGTCAATGTTAATGGCGGCGCGATTGCGCTTGGCCACCCGCTGGGTTGTTCCGGCGCGCGCATCCTGACCACCCTGCTCTACGAAATGCGACGACGCAAGGCGCGGCGCGGTCTGGCAACCCTGTGTGTTGGCGTTGGCCAGGGCGAAGCCACGATTGTGGAGATGCTGTAAAAGAAGGTGAACATGAAAAAGTTCCTGCCATTCCTGATGGTCCTGTTGTTGGCAGCCTGTTCGCTCGACATTAACATGAGCCCTTCGGTGCTGCCGCAAACCCTGCCGGTCAGCGCCGAGACGCCCACCCCGGCCCTGCTGCCACCTACGCCGCTGCTGGCTACGGCCACCCTGGCCCTGACGGCCACGCCCACCCCGGCAGGTGAAAACCTGGATATCCTTTCTTTTATGATGATGGATGAGCAAACTGGCTGGGCACTGACCGGGGAGGCTTTCCTGCGCACGGAAAATGGCGGGCAAACCTGGCAGGAGCTGGCTCCCCCCGGCCTTGCTGCCGTTGACGGGGCTTCTTTCTATGCCCGGTCGGCACAGTCTGCCTGGTTGTTGTTGCCTGATGGTCAGCTCTTTCGCACAGCGGATGGCGGGCAAACCTGGCAAACCTCCAGTGTTCCGTTCCAGGGAGGCATCCTGCAATTTCTGGATGACCAGGCAGGTTTTGCATCTTCGGTGCTGGGTGTTGGCGCAGGAAATAGCTATATTGCAATATATGGCACAGAAGATGGCGGGCAGACCTGGCGGCAGGTGTTTGCCCACGAGCCCGGGGAGCAGGCCAGCCTGCCGGGCGGCGGCCAAAAGTCGGGCATTGCTTACCGTGACGCGCAAAATGGCTGGGTAACCGGCAACATCCCGATGGATAATTTTGCATACTTCTATCGAACACGTGATGGAGGGGCGAGCTGGGAGGTGCAGGACATCCCGGTGGTGCAGATTAGCGGCGGGGCTTTCGTTGAAACCCAGCCGCCTGTCTTTTTCTCAGAGACCGATGGATTGATGCTGACCCGTTATGTGGGTATTGACCCGTTTGTGAATTACACAGTGATCTATAAAACGACCGATGGCGGTGAGACCTGGCAGCCCGGCGCGGCTGCGCCGACTTATGCCCCCGTCTCCATGCTGGATATGGATCACGTCTGGGTGTGGGGTTTGTTCGAGCAGGAGACCCAGCCGGGATTGCTTATTTCAGTGGATGGCGGCCAGGGGTGGGCCAGTATCCCTGCCGCCCCCAACTTGGCGGGAGAAGTGATCAGCCTGCAATTTGTCTCCCGGCAGGTGGGTTTTGCCCTGCGCGGGGCGGTGTATCCCAGTACCAGCCTGTATGTGACGTATGACGGCGGAGCGAACTGGTCATTATTGATACCCTAATTTGTACCAATGAATTGCAATTGTTCTGCGATATTCGTGTAAGCCCAAGTTGGGCTATACTTTGAGTGTAGCCCTGCCCTGTGCAGGGTGATTGTCGGATAAAGTTCTGTAATGTTGTCGTAATTTATTCCCGGAACATCATCGTGGCTTTTGCCGTCTATTTACAGACAAATAGATGGTTCAAGGAGGACCCAATGAGAATGCGAAATATCTTCATGACAGCCATTGTCATCCTGGCGCTGGCGGCGCAGTTTGTGCCGACACAATCCGCACTGGCGGCCACCTGTGACTGGGCGCAGTTTATTGCGGATGTAACTGTGCCGGATGGAAAGTTATACAAGGCTGGCGAGACGTTTGACAAGACCTGGCGGGTGAAGAATATTGGCACCTGCACCTGGTCAACCGATTACTCGCTGGTGTTTGTCAGCGGTACGCAGATGGGTGCCCCGGCGGCAATTAAATTGCCTGCATCGGTGGCACCTGGCCAGACCGTTGACCTGACGGTGAGAATGACCGCGCCGTCAGCCAACGGGACGTACCGCGGCAACTGGCAGTTCAAAAATGCTGCCGGGACGTTGTTTGGCATTGGTTCGACGGCCAATAAACCGTTCTGGGTGGAAATTCGGGTTTCGGATGCCAGTGCTGGCACAGTGTACGACTTTGTGGCCAATGCGGGTTCTGCGACCTGGGCAGGCGGGGCTGGCAACTTGAGCTTCCCCGGTACGGATAATTCTGCCAATGGTTTTGTACTAAAATTGGACGCCCCGCGCCTGGAGAATGGCACCACAGATAGTGCCCCTGGTTTGTTGATGGCCCCGAACAATAATACCAACGGGTTTATCCAGGGAATCTACCCGGAATACACCGTGCAGGCTGGGGATCGTTTCCAGACGATCGTCAATTGTGAATTCAATGCCACTGCCTGCTATGTCAACTTCCGGCTGGAGTACCAGATTGGTTCCGGTGCGCCGCAGCTGCTTTGGTCCTTTAATGAAAGGTACGAGGGTCTTTTCTACCGCGCAAATATCGATTTGAGTTCACTGGCTGGCAAATCGGTCAAATTCATCCTGCGGGTGAATGCGGCTGGTAGCGCTGCTGGTGACCGCGCCCTGTGGGGTGCGCCAAAAATTGTTCGCGCTGGCTCCGGCAGTGTAACCGTTACACCGACCACGCCGGTGGTGACCACGACCCCGACCACCAAAACGCCGACCCCGACCACCAACACGGGTTGTGATCGGGCGACATTTATCTCTGATGTCACCATCCCGGATGGCAGTGTGATCGCCCCGAGCACCACTTTCTCCAAGACGTGGCGCATTCGTAACTCGGGTACCTGCACCTGGACGACCTCCTATGCGCTGGTCTTCCAGAGCGGCGAGCGGATGGGTGCCCTGGATGCTGTCGCCTTCCCGGCGCAGGTTGCCCCCGGCCAGACGGTTGACCTGGTGGTTTCGCTGACTTCCCCAGCGGCCAATGGCACCTATCGCGGCAACTTTATCCTGCGAAATGCTTCGGGACAGTTGTTTGGGATCGGTTCAACGGCCAATAAGCCCTTCTGGGTGGAAATTAAAGTTACCGGTGGCTCGACCGGGGTGACCGTTACCCCGATCACTGTGACGCCTGGCCCATCCGGGACGATCTTTAACTTTGCAGAAGCGGGTGGTTCAGCCATTTGGTCTACCGGCGCGGGTACGCTGGCCTTCCCCGGCAGCGATGGCTCGGCCAATGGGTATGCCATCAAGCTGGATAACCCTACCTTTGAAAATGGCGGTTCCGGTGGGGTCAGCCTGATCACTGTGCCACAGAATGTTTATAACGGCTATATCCAGGGCGTGTACCCGGCTTTCCGGGTGCAATCTGGCGACCGTTTCCGCGCGACGGTTGGTTGCCAGGTCAACGCTACCAGCTGTTATGTAACTTACCGGCTGGATTATCAGATTGGCAACGGCACGGTGCGCACTTTCTGGTCGTTCCGTGAACGTTATGAAGGGTTGGTCTATAATGTTGATCTCGACCTGAGCTCGCTGGCCGGGCAGGATGTGAAATTTATCCTGACCATCCTGGCTACGGGCGAGGCGGGCGGCGACCGCGCCTTGTGGGGCCAGCCGCGCATCACCCGCGCAGGCAGTGGCGCAACCGCCACCACGGCTCCGGCTTCGGCCACCCCGACGGCGACAACCGTTCCGTCAACGGCGACGCCGACAGCCACACCCACGGCGACTGCGACGGCAACCGCCACACCGACGGCAACCGCCACACCGACAGCGACCCCTTAAGTGGATTATGTTGTAATCAACAGGGCGAGGATTTTCCTCGCCCTGTTTTTGTTTAATCAGACCTTCGGGTTGGGTCAGGGGGTCATTTCGGCAGGCTTGAAGCAGGGCTGGTAGTCATTGCCAACGATCAGGGCGTATTGAATTTCAGTCGAGCCGTTGGGCACAGAAACCAAGGCTGACGGCGGCAGGCCAAGTACGGCCAGCAGGCTGGCAGAAGCCTGCCTGTCTTGCAGGGCGGTCAGGTCGTAGAGCAGGGTTGTGGTATGCTGGCGGTGATCGGCGACGTTGAAAGACGTCGCATAGCCAGCATAATTTAGCCGTTCGGCCGCCAGTTTGTCCCAGCCATCGTAAGCAGAGCCGTTCTGCACCTCGATGCGAATGGCCTGTCGCTCTTCCTGGCGCGGCGATTTGGAGAGCGCCTGGGCCAGCATGGCCTGGATGGCTTCGGTGTTGGGCAGCAAAACATACGCGCCGCCGGGGGTTGTCCAGGGAGTAATAAGGTTCCCGGCGATGTAATAGCTGCGGATGTCGGCGTTGGTCAGGTTGAGCGCCATGGGCGAGAGTTGCAGGATGTCTCCCAGGCCCAGGTCCGTGCGGATGCTGCCGCTCAGGTCTGTATAGAGCTGGGGAATATTGGCAATGGCATTGGTGGTAAGCATCTGGCCGTAGAGTGCGCGCAGCACTTCCTGCTGGCGGCGGCCACGGTCGAAATCGTTCGATTTTTGTCGTGAGCGGGCATACCAGAGCGCCAGGTCGCCATCCATGTGGATTAAGCCCGGCCCGGCGGTATACAAGGCCCAGTTGTTTTCGTTTTCGGGGTCAAGGTTGGGGGAGATCAATCGCCAGTCTGTGTACGGGCAATACACTGGAACCTGCACGCCGCCCAGCGTATCCACTATGCGGCGGAAGCCGTCAAAATCCACCATGGCGGTGTGGTCAATTTGCAGGCCAAAGTTGAATTGCAGGGTGTCTTTCAGCAAGCCCGGCCCGCCGCCTGCGTATCCGTAAATTTCGCCATATTGATAGGCCGTATTGATGCGTTGCAGACCCACCGAAGGGATGGTGACCCACAGGTCACGCGGCACAGAGATTAACGAGACTTGCCCGTCGCGTGGGCGAACGGCAGCAATTACGATGGTATCTGTGCGGTAGGAGGAACCGGGCCGCAGGTCTGACCCGAGCAACAGGAAGGTGATGGTCTCAGGCGCGTCAATCAGTGGCTGGGGGACTTCCATGACGGCGGGAGTTGGCTGGGCGGGCTGGTTGGTGGGCGTTGGGAAGGCTGTGGCAGTTGGTTGTGGCGGTGGGATGGTTGCCGTGGCCTGGAGTACAGTCGCTGCCTGGGGTGTGGATTGGCTGGCTGCAAATGGGGAAAGTTCGCCGGGCTGGAATGGCGTCGGGCTGGGGCCAGCCGCTGTGACGAACACATATGGCAAATAGGTCGGTTCGGGTGTAGCTTCCAGTGCAGAGCAGGCGGCCAAAAGGAAAGCCAGCAGGCCCAGGGCACTGTTACGCAGGAGTTTGTTCATGGGACCGGTGTGTTGCTGGCAGTCGGCGTTGCGCTGGGAGGTTCGGCAGTGGGAGGCGCAGACGTGGTTGGCGGTGGAGGGGTGGGGGTTGGGCTTGCACTGGCGGTTGGGCTTGGCGTGTTGGTGGGGAAGATTAAGATCAGCGGCGTTGCTGATGGTGTGGAGGTTGCCACATTCGGCACCCGCAATACCTGGCCCGGTGTGATTTGGTTAATGTTAACCAGGCAATTGGCCTGCTGGAGTTGTGTGACCGTGACGCGGTACAGGACGCTGATTTTGAACAAAGTATCGCCCTGCTGGACGATATACGTAGCTGTCCAGGTGGGTGGCGGACCGCAAGCCCGGATGGTGGCAGATGGAAGGAAGAATGCCGTGGTACTGGTGGCTGTAACAGGCAGATACAGGATCGAGCCGGGCATCAGGTTGGTGCTTAACAGGCAGTTCTGCTGGATGATATCTGCTGCGCTGACCTGGTAGCTGGCTGCCAGGCTTTCCAGCGTATCAAAGGGTTGCACGATGACACCTTGCCAGCCTATCGGCGGCGGGCAATTGGTGGGGGGAGGCGGCAGGGTTGGGCTCGGGCTGGCGGTTGGCTGGCTGGTCGGGGATTGCAGGATTGGCAAGGCAGGCAGGGTGGGCAGTTCACCTGCAGCCAGGGCGGGGCTGGGGGTAACGGTGACAGGCGCAGGGGGAGTCAGCCCGCCTTCCATCAATGAAATGGAAAAAGCTCCCAGCACGAGCAGTAGGAATGCGAAAATCATGACAAACCCTGCTCCCAACTGACGCAGCGATTGCATGGTTTAGGCCTCTCGTCTGGCTTCCGGGGATGCCTGTTGTTGGATGGGGAGCAGCACGCTGAAGGTGGCCCCGGCGCCTGGGTCAGACTCAACCCAGATGCGCCCGCGCTGGGCTTCGGTGAGCGCCTTGGCGATGGAAAGCCCAACGCCCGTGTCGCCGACGCCTTCGATCAAGGCGTTATCGGCGCGGTACAGGCGGGAGAACACGCGCGCCAGGTCCTCGGTCGGGATGCCGCCACCGCTGTCGGTTACTTGGAGCAGGACATAATCCTGCTCGCGCTCTTGTTCCAGCCGGACGCGCAGGGTGATGGTTCCTTCCATCGGGGTGGCGGCCCCGGCATTTTGCAGCAGGTGGATTAATATCTGCTGCAGGGCTTCGCGGTCGGCCTGGATCAGCGGGCTGTTTTCGGGGATGTCAATGCGCAGGGTGATGTTCTTTTCACGCAGCTGGCTGCTGGTGTAGGCCATTGCATTGTCAATAATCAGGTTGATGTCAACCGTTTCGGGGTTGAGGGACATCAGCCCGGTTTCAAGCGAGCTGACCTGGATCAGGTCGTCAATCAGGCTGCCGATGCGCTCTGTGGATGTTTTGATGCGCTCGACGAATTTGCGTTGCAATGCACCGAGGATGCCCACCGATTCGCCCAGCAACAGGTCTGTATAGCCAATAATGGAGGACATGGGCTGGCGCAGTTCCTGGGCAATGGAAGTGATGACCTCGGCGTTTTCGTTTGAGATGGCGCTGGAGGGGCGTTTTTCCAGTTCCAGGATGCGGGCGTTGGCTTCCGCGACTGAATTCTGCAGGCGAGCCACTTCTTTCAGGGTCAGGCGTAGTTCGTTCTCAAGCTGCTGGCTGCTGTCTGGCGCGGCGCTTTCACCGCTGGTTTGCATGGACTCGATCCTGGCCTGCAGTTTTTGGTTTTCTACGCGCAATTGTTCCAATTCTGCCAGGGCAGCCTTTGCCTGGGCCGGCTGGGCTTTTAATTCTTCCATCTCGCGTTTGAGCGTTTCGAGTTGGGTGGCAATTTCGGTATTGGTGGATTGCAGGCGCGAAAGTTGCGATTGGGCGCTCTCGGCGCTGTCCTGTGCGCGCTTGCGGTCATCTTCGACCCGCGACATTTGCTGGCCACGCTGGAAGATGGGCAGGAAGCTGCTGGCAATGTTGCTCAGGAAGGTTTGGTCGTCGCTTGTCCACAAGCGGTTGGAATAGGGCGAGAGCAGCATCAGGCTGCCCATCAGCACTTCGCCTTCACCAAGCACCGGCACGCACAGCAGGTTACCCGCGCTGCTTAAACCGAGCATATCGCCCAGGCCTTTCAGGTCGCTGGAGGTGGTGCTGGCGGGCATCCGCAGGGCGCGCCCGCGCAGGATGGCCTGGGCCAGGGTTGGGACGCTATCCTTGTTCAAGATGCCGCCCTCGAGGTGTTCCTCACGAATCAGGTCGTAGCCGCTGGCAATAAAAATCGTGTTCTTGTCCTCGGCCACGGTCAGCAGGAAGCACAGGTCGGCCAGGCTGGCCTGTGAAACGGAGCGGGTGATCAGCTGGTTAATGCGCTTCGGGTCGCTTTCCCCGGCCAGGTACAGCAGGGATTGAAGGGTCTTGGGATCGGTGCTGTATCGGCGGCGTTCACGTACCGGCTCACCGGCATGGTCGGGGTCTTTGCTGTGTTCAGTAACGTTCTGTTTGTACACTTCCACCGTGTTGGTGGTCGGCATGTCCGTTGGGGTAGGGAAGCGGCCCGGCAGGGTAAACAGCACCGGGTAGGCAGCCAGGTTAAGCAGGCGGATAATTCCGGATGTATCGCCCTGGCTGGTGAACACCACCAGGTTCAGGGCATGCCCGAGCGCAACTGCTGAAACCAGCGACACGCCATACTGCCAACCCTTGGGCTTGCGGATGAACATCAGCCCAACGCCAATCAGACCGAGCACAATGGCCATCACATCCCAGGCCAGGCTTTGGAAGGTCAGGTTAAATGGGGTTTCCCCTTCCAGTGAAAGGGCCAGCGCTCCAAAAACACCGCCAGTGATGATTGACAGCACCAGCAGCATGGTGGCGCCGTCCCCGGCGCGGCTCGGTTCGGGGAAGGTCCACAGCCAGATGATCAGGCACAGGCTTAAGACCAGTACGGCCCGGTCGACCACAGGCAGGGCCTCGCCCAGGTCGCTGCCGGTCTGCCAGGCCAGCCCGGAGACCAGGAACAACCCGGCTTGCCCGAGCAGCAGCAGGGCCAGCCCTGCGACGGTGCGCCCGGCCTGCGGGTAACCCGTGGAGCGCCACTGCAGGAAGGCACTTTGCAGCGCGGCCATAATAGAAAACGCCAGGGCAAAATGATAAATCAGGTTGCCCGGCGAAGTGGTAAGGATGCTGAAAATTTGATCTGCAAAATTCATGGCTTTTGGGTGATTATAGCATGCCTTCTTTCGTGAAACCAAACCCTGCGTAAGCCTTATAATGAAGTCATGACACGCCAAACCCTTCTTTCATGGCTCGTGCCTGTTCTCGTCCTGTCCATGCTGTCAGGCGGGTTGGTCCTGTTATTTGGCCAGCAGGAGATTGCCCGCGCCGATGAATTGGTGGATAGCCAGCCGCTGCAGGCCTATCAAATTTATGTGGATTGGATGCGATGGATGCCCTGGCAGGCCGAACTGCCCGAAAAAGCGGGGGTAGCTGCCCTGCTGGGCGGGGAAGCAGGCCAGGCCCTGGCCCTGCTCCAGGAATCCCAGGCCCTGACCGCCTCCGGCAGGCTGGCCCTGGCCGAAGCACACTTCCAGCTGGGTGAATATGACCGGGCGGAGGTGATCCTGCTGGGGTTATACGAAAATGACCAGAAAAACCTGTTCCTGCTGGAACGGCTGGCCACGCTCAAACACTGGCAGGGAGATTTCACCAGCGAAAGGGCTTTCCTTGAAGAGGGCCTTGCGCAGGATCCTAAAAACCCGCGCCTGTTGTTTGCCCGCGCCCTTCTCATTGCCGCCGACCGGCCCGGGCAGGCCATCCCTGAATTGCAGGCCTTGCTAGCCATTGACCCCGCGGAAGACACAGAAGCCTTGCTCGCCGCCCTGGAACGCGGAACAAAAACCACCAGCCTGTCGCAGCAGCGATTGGCCGCCGGGCAGGCGCTGGCCTCCATGAATGAGTGGCTGCTGGCGGCGCAGGCCTTTGAGCACTCCCTGGAACTTAACCCAAACCTGGGCGAATCACGCGCCTGGCTGGCGGAGGCCCGCCAGCAAACCGGCCGGGCCGGGGAAGCCCTGCCCCTGCTGGAACGCGCCGTGCGCGACAGCCCGCAATCGCCGCGTGTTTTTGCCTTGCTGGGCCTGTACTGGCAGCGACAGGGAGATATGGAAAGATCTGTCGAGGCCTACCGTTCGGCGGTACTGCTCGACCCGAACAACCCGGTCTGGCGCATGTCGCTGGCCCAGTCCTATGAAACGGCTGGCAACCTGACCCTGGCGTTGGCCTATTACGAATCCGCCGCGCAACTGGATGCGACCAATGCCGAGTTGTGGCGCGCGCTGGCTGTTTTTTGCCTGCAAAATGATGTCTACCTGAACGAAGTCGCCCTGCTGGCGGCCTTCCGCGCTCACCGGCTCGAGCCGGAAAACCCCGACAGCCTGGATGTGCTCGGGCGGGTGCTGGCGCTGGTGGGCAGCCCGAAATCGGCCATTCGGTACCTGTTGCAGGCCATCGAGCTGGCCCCCGAGGTGGCGGCTTATCACTTTCACCTGGGGCTGGTGTTCTTGCAGGAGGGCCAGTCTGAATTGGCCTATGGTTACCTGCAAGACACGGTGCGCCTCGACCCGCAAGGCCCATTTGGTGACCAGGCCCGCCGGGTGCTGGAACGGTATAATCCGTAGCTGGTAAATTTGCCTTATGAAGATCTTCCTCGACATGGTTGGCTGCCGTCTGAACCAGGCAGAACTTGAACACATGGCGCGACAGTTCCGCGCCCGGGGCCACGAAATCACCAGCGCGGCGGACACCGCCGACCTGGTGGTGGTCAACACTTGCGCCGTGACCAACGACGCCGCTTCCGATTCGCGCCGCAAGGTGCGCCAGGCCGCCCGTGCCGGGCCAGGCGAAATTGTGGTTACAGGCTGCTGGTCGAGCCTGGAGCCGCAGGCCGCCGCCAGGTTGCCCAATGTGCTGCACGTCATCCATAACGACGACAAAGACAATCTGGTCGCGCAGGTACTCGGCCACCATACCGAAGCCTTTGATGTTGAACCAATTGCCCGCCAGGTCCTGCCGGGGCTGCGCCAGCGTACCCGCGCCTTCATCAAGGTACAGGACGGCTGCGACAACCATTGCACCTTTTGCATTACCACCGTTGCGCGCGGTGACAGTCGTTCCCGCCCGGTGCAGCAGGTGCTGGAGGACATCCACTCCTCGCTGGCGGGCGGCGCACAGGAAATTGTGCTGACCGGTGTGCATCTTGGCGCGTGGGGGCAGGAAATCGGCCTGCACCTGCGGGACCTGGTGACCTCCATCCTGCGTGAGACGGATACACCGCGCCTGCGGCTGTCCTCGCTCGAGCCGTGGGACCTGGACGAAGACTTTTTCTCGCTCTGGGAGAATCCGCGCCTGATGCCGCACCTGCATCTGCCGTTGCAATCCGGCAGCGCGGGCGTGCTGAAACGCATGCTGCGCAAAACCACGCCAGATTCCTTCCGGCAATTGATTCACGCCGCCCGCGCCGTCCTACCGCAGGTGGCCATCACCACCGATGTGATCACCGGTTTCCCGGCCGAAAGTGATGACGAATTTGCTGAAACGCTGGAATTGATCGAAGAAATCGGTTTTGCGGGCGGGCACGTCTTTACCTACTCAGCCCGGCCCGGCACGCCCGCCGCACGGATGAAAAACCACGTCCCGCAGGAGGTTCGCAAGCGCCGCACGGCGGTGCTGCGCCATGTTTTTGATGAGCTGGGCG
>JANJTV010000129.1 GCA_024710905.1 Anaerolineales bacterium
CCTTGGAGAATGGATCTCGAAGCGTACTGCCCGAGCGGCCCTGCGCACCGAGACGAAACCATTACCGAGAGGCCACCGAGATGATCTCCTTCTCCCACAACGACACCTCGATCACCAACCCGTACGAGAGCGAATGCGGGCGCTTCGAGATGCCGCCCGCGCATTACGGCTTCATCGAGGCCAACACCACCGTCACGATCCACGACGATGGGCGGATGGGGCGGGCGCTCATCAAGACGCTCGAAACCGGCGAACAGATCCGGCTCACGACCGAGGACGGTCTGTCGGTCCCGGCAAACGCCACGGAAGCGTGGATCGAGTTGCTCGATCCGACGCATGGCCTGTGCGAACGGCATCCAGTGCCGCTGGCCGGGACGCTGGCTACCTATGTGCAGACGCTCACGCATCTCACCGAGATCGAACTCGACGCGACCTTGCAGCGGCTGGCAACCGATTCGGGCTGCGGCGAAGACTGCGTGAAGGTGCTCGACAAGGCCAACGAGTTGATCGCGCTCGCCTACGACGTGCACGAGGAGATTCTCGCGGCAACCGCTCGCCAGCTGAGCATTTTCTACTACGGCTGAACATGAACGTCATCTGCAGCTACTGCCAGCAGCCGGCCGAACTGGTCGACGGGACGGTGATCTACCCTGACCGGCCCGACCTGCACCACAAACGCTTTTGGCGTTGCGACCCGTGTGAGGCGCACGTCGGCTGTCACGATCCGAATCCGCGCTTTGGCTACGACGGCACTCAACCCCTTGGGCGGCTGGCCAACGAAGGCCTGCGTCGGGCGAAGAACCGGGCGCATGCGGTTTTCGATCCGCTGTGGCGCTCGGGCCGCATGACGCGCGTACAAGCCTATGCGTGGCTCGCGAAGAAGCTGGGCATCGCGGTTGAGGCTTGCCACATTGGCGAGTTCGACGAGGCGAGGTGCCTGCGCGTCGTGCAGGCCTGCCGGGGCGTGGCCGAGGCGATTCGGATTCCTCAACGGACGCGGGCGAGGTCGCGGTGAGCGCGCTGGAATCGACCTGGAACAGTTCGCCCGTCGCGAACCGATTGGCGCCTCGGGCCAGCCGCACAGCCTGATTGCGCGCAAGGTGCGTTGGTACCAACAGACCTTGAAGCACGCCGGCGTCCTGGAGCGAGTCGAAGGAAAGCGCGGAGTGTGGCAACTTGCCACGCCGGCGAGCATCGACTGCCCGATCATGAGACAGCGGCTATGTGGGAGCCGCCCCTGCGCGGAGATGGGCCGCTTCAGGCGCGGCCAAGAGCCGGCTAAGGCGCTCGTCGATATAGCCCAACAGCAACTGAACAAGACCTGCCGCGTAACGCTGAGCCCGCACGAACTCGTCGGGGTCGCCGACGTCGTGAAACCGTGCGTAGGCTACAGAGCCTGCCTTCTCGTATCCCTCGCCGTGCTGGTCGTCACAGAAGCGGCGACGCAATGCATTCACACCCGCCTCGACAGCGCCGGGGTGGGCTTGCGACAACTCTCGCGCCACGAACATCTCGGCGATTTCCTCAATGGTGCCCGCATACTGAAGGACGTGGATGAGGTCCGCTGCGTCCTTGTTCTCGACGCGGTCATCGAGCGCCAATGCCTTCAGGATGACGAAAGCAGGCACGTCGGCGAAGCGCACCACCTCTGTCGATATCCCGCCGCCATCCAGCAACCTTCCGGTAACCTCTCGTTCCCGAAACCAGTCATGAACGACGCCGGCGAACTTCACAGACAGGGCCGACACACGCTCGCCATCAACGTTCACCAGCTTGCCAGGCTGCGCGTCACCCGCATCGCGGAGGAACTCGATGAGCACGTAGATATACTCGTTTATCTGCCGCTTCCACCGCCAAGATGAAGAGGTCCCCTGAGGGTTCACATAGCGCTCAAAGCCACGAGCGGTAAGTTGATCGGCTAGTGCGGCGTAGCCCGTGCCTTCGGCGATCAATTGAAGATTGAGCACCACGTCGACGTCAGAGGTCCCCGCGTGAGCGGGGACGTCGGGAGGTGTCGCAGGCGTGAGGTAGCGCGGCACTAGGCCGCCCACGAGGCGAAGCGTCGGCTTCAGGCTGCCAAAGGCGCATAAGAGTGTGAGCAGAGCGCGCTCACAAGCCTCCGTGACGTCAGAGTGATAGCCTTCCGCGGTACTCGGTTTCGGTCCAACGGCCATTTAGAGCTCCAATCGTTCGCGAACGTGTTGTGCCAGCTCCTTGTTTCTTCCCCGACCGTCGAGCAGGTCTAGGTAGAGGATGAAAGGGCTGGCGAAGAAGGCCTGATACTCAGGGTGGACGTCTAAGAATTGCAGGCTGGTACCTTCACGCTCGATTAGGGTGATGTTCGCACCCTTATCAGCTG
This sequence comes from Anaerolineales bacterium, assembly GCA_024710905.1. Taxonomy (GTDB): domain Bacteria; phylum Chloroflexota; class Anaerolineae; order Anaerolineales; family Villigracilaceae; genus JANJTV01. The sequence continues at coordinate 2,360 of JANJTV010000129.1, forward strand.
GCTTGAGGTCCAGCAGCCTTGCCAGTTTCTCAGCTTCACCGCGGGGAACAATGATGTCCGCGGTATCGACGCTGGTGAGTAGGGGCGCAAATACGTTTGCCGCCCCTGTCCCCGTAAACGCCCACGGGAAGGGAATCGCGGTTTGGCTAATCCTGTAAGTCAGCTGTGCCAGCAACGATCCGCGTTGGCCGGGGAACAGGTACCAGCGGCTTTGAGCCTGTTTACGCTGCGTCCAGTGCTCAGCCCACGCGTCGAGCAGTTGCCCGGGCTGGGTGAGCCGTCGGCGAAGTGTGCGACCGGCCCCCATGGTCTCGCACCATTCACGTCGCTCTAGCTCCTGCAGTACGACGGAGCAAGTGAAGGAGGAAGTCTCTGCCATCTCGGCCAACTCGCCTCCGGTCAGCCACTCGTTGTGGTGTTTGAGCAGCGCATGCACGACCATTTCACGGGACTCAGTGAAGAGGGCGACGCCCTCCTTCATCGTGGGTGCCCTTGCAGGTCGCTCGATGTCAATCAGCCACCGACGCCAGCGCAGGTAGAGATTGCCATTCCCCTCGAAGTAGCCAATGCCGTGCTTGCGCAACATGTCCTTAGCGCCAGGACTCAGTGACTCGGCAGCGACCAGATTGACCAGTTGCTCATTTTGGTCACTGACCAGCTTGTACTCCTTCAATTGCCATATGGCCTGCCGGACGTCGCGTGGGTACGCGTTCCGAAGTGTCTCGACCGCGATGTCCACCGACTCATCGCCCGCCCGAAGCTTGAGGAACAGGTCTAAGAAGTGGTCTTTGCCGATTTTCTGTTCTGTGCTGCGGTGTATGATTTCGCCGTCTGTAGCTTGGGTCAGGGCAGCACAGAGCCGGTCAGCAATGGCGTTATGATCCTTGAGCACGGCGTTTTGTCTCTGAGTCATAGCCCCTTCCCACATGTCACTTAGCGGAGATGCTAGTTTTTGCTGTTCAGCAAAACTAACATGATTGACGTTAGTTTAGCTTAAACATGTTGTTTAGCTGTACAGCTGCCTTAGCGTTCCGCTCTAGTGGTGCAACGTCTTGATTCTGGCCTGCACGAATATGCGCGACCTCCCTCCACTGTTCCCAACACTCGAGAAGGCGTTCCGCACCGGCCCGATGAAGGACACTGCCGGCAGCGGCATTCCGGCCCATGCCCGAGAAGTCGCACTGCGCTGGCTGCCGCCGATTCCCGAGAACCTCGACAACCTCGATGATCTACCGGCCACCATACGGCCAGTCGTATAGGGTGGCAGAGCAGGTCGGATTGGAGCTTGCAATCTCGGTG
>JANJTV010000131.1 GCA_024710905.1 Anaerolineales bacterium
TGTGTACTCGCCATAATGCAGCATGGAGGCCACCAGTGCGGCATCCGCTTTGCCTTCGGTCAGCACGTCATACAGGTGTTCAGGCTTCCCACCACCGCCGGAAGCAATCACAGGCACTGAAACCGCTTCGGCAACCAGGCGCGTCAGGGTTAGTTCGTAACCCTGTTTCGTGCCATCCGCGTCAATCGAGTTGACCACCAACTCACCCGCGCCCAGCCCCTCGCCGCGTTTTGCCCACTCGATGGCATCCAATCCCATGCGCATCCGTCCGCCATAGATGACGATTTCATACCCGCTCGGGATTTGGGGGGATTTTTCGACCCTGAGAACGTCCATCGATAAAACGACTGCCTGCGCACCGAAGGCTTTCGCCGCCTGTGCAATCAAACCCGGATTCTTCACCGCCGCGCTGTTAACGTTGACCTTTTCCGCTCCGGCCAGCAGCACGCGGCTGCAATCGTCCACTGTCCGCAGGCCGCCGCCCACCGAAAAGGGAATAAAAACCTGCTCGGCCACGCGGCTGACGACATCGAGCATGATGCCGCGATTGTCGCTGGAGGCGGTGATGTCGTAAAAGACCAGTTCATCAAGACCCTGTTCGTAATATTCTTTGGCCTTTTCAACCGGGTCGCCGATGTCTTGCGTATCCACAAACTTGATTGATTTTGCCAGTTTGCCATCGCGCACGTCAAGACAGGAGATAATTCGTTTTGAGAGCATAAATACATCCTTTTTGTAATTGATAAATGGTAAGCAGTTATTGGCGGTTGCTGTAATTTCCATTTACCAATTACCATTTACTAAAATTTTCCAACACCCGCAAACCCACCCCCGCGCTCTTCTCGGTGTGGAATTGCACCGCGAACAGGTTATCCTTACCAATCGCCACGGGGAATTCACTGCCGTAGTCGCTGGTGGCATAGATTTGAGACGCATCGGCGGGTTGGGGGTAGTAGGAGTGGACGAAGTAGAACTCGTCGCCGGGCCGCAGGTGCGCCAGCAGGGGATGATATTGGGTGACGGTGACCGCATTCCAGCCCATGTGGGGAATCTTCAACGGATTTTGTAACGGATGCGCAGGTGATGAAAAACGGATGGTTTTACCCGCCAGCAGCCCCAGGCACTTGGCGTTATCCTCCTCCGAATGGTCGAGAATAATCTGGCAGCCAATGCAAATGCCCAGAATCTGTGTGCCTTTGGCAAAAGCATCTTTCAGTGCGGAATCCAGCCCGCGTTCACGGAGTACGCCCATGGCTGCGCCCGCCGCCCCCACCCCGGGGAAGATGATTTTATCGGCACGGCGAATCCCCTCCGGCTCGGCAGAGACCTGGCAGGGAATGCCAAGGTGAGTCAATGCCCGCCGCACGGAGGTCAGGTTACCAGCTTTGTAATCCACCAAAGTAATCATAAAAATCTCCCAAATCGTTTATAATTAGTTAGTCAAACTAACCTAAAGGTGTCTCATGGAAAAAATCCTGCTTGAGTTTATTGCCACGCTCGACCACTCGCTCAAAAAACAACAAGTGGGTGGCTTTTCGCAGTTAACGTTCAGTCAATTTCAGTACATAGACGCGATCGCGGCGCTGGGCCAGCCCACAATTTCGGAGGTGGCCGCCCGGCTGGGGTTTTCGAAGGCTTCAGCAACGACGGCGCTTAACAAGCTGGCCACACTGGGGTTTATCGCCAAGACTCAATCGGAGACCGACAAGCGCGTTTTCCACGTCCGCCTGACCAAAAGCGGACAACAGTTGGTCGAGGCCAGGGCGCATACCATCAAGGAATATGTCGCTTTTGTCGCTTCGGCGCTCAATCCGGGCGAAATCAGGCAGTTTGAAACAATTTTGACCAAATTGATCGAGCAGTTCAGGAGATAACATGCTTATTACCATTCTTGCGATGGGTTCGCGCGGTGATGTCCAGCCCTATGTGGCACTGGGTGTCGCGCTCCAAAAAGCGGGGGCGCGGGTACGGATTGCCACGCTGGAGACGTTTGCCAGCTTTGTGACCGGTTACGGTCTGGAGCATTACGCCATCCAGGGCGACCTGGCGGGCGTGATGAAAAGCCAGGTGGCCGATAATGCCCGGCGAGCCGATAACCCGCTCAAGTTCATACTGAGCTTCAACGAATTGAAAAAGCTTGCGTTATCACTGCAGGCCGATTTTTTTGCCGCCTGCCAGGACGCTGACCTGGTGATTTACCATCCCGGCATGGCGCTGGGCTATTATGCAGCCCGGGCGCGCGGGATTCCTTCCGTCCTAGGGCTGCCCTTCCCCATGACGCCCACCCGCGCTTACCCGTCGCTCATTTTTTACGATGGGCCGCGCCTGGGCGGAGCCTACAACCTGCTGACGCACAAAATCCTGCAACAGGTTTTTTGGACAACGGCCAGCGGCAACCTGCGCGACTTCTGGAAGCAGGAGTTTGGCCGCCTGCCTGAGCAATTCGGGAGTCCCTTCCCGCGCCAGACGAGCGCCACGCACCCAACGGTGGTTTCGTGCAGCCCGCATGTTTTCGCGCAGGCCGATGACTTTCCGCCGCATGTCCACCACACCGGTTTCTGGTTTTTGGATGAGGAACCCGGCTGGGCACCCCCAATAGCGCTGACGGATTTCCTGCAACGCGGCCCCGCGCCGGTTTATGTTGGTTTTGGCAGCATCGGCGACCCGAAGCAGGCCACCCAAACCGCCCGCTTGGTATCTGAAGCCTTGCAACAGACCGGCCAGCGCGGGATCCTGGCAACTGGCTGGCAGGGCAGCTCGGACGAGCCGCTTCCCGAAAACATTTTCTCACTCGAAAGCGCGCCGCATTCGTGGCTCTTCCCGCGCATGGCGGCAATCGTCCATCACGGCGGGGCAGCCACAACCGCTGCCGGATTTCGGGCAGGCGTCCCGGCAGTGGTCATCCCACACGGGCTGGATCAACCTGCCTGGGCACGGCGGGTGCGCGAGTTGGGCGTCGGGACAAGCCTTCCACATCGGCAGTTGACAGCAGGAAAACTGGCCGAAGCAATTAAGTTTTTGTTAAAGAACGATGTTCAAGAGAAAGCGCACGAACTTGGTGAGAAAATCCGGGCAGAGAATGGGGCGGAAGTCGCAGCCAGGGTCATTCTCTCGGCCCTTGGTACCGCCCGAACATAAACTATGAAGCCCCATGAACAGGACTATCCAACACATCGCGCAAGCGCAATTTGCCTTCATACAACGCTCGCCCGATGATGACGCCTGCCAGTCCGACCTCGCGCACGCGTATGACATCCTCCACACTGGAGACGCCACCCGAAGCAACCACTTTCAACCCGGTGGCGATTTTCAGCTCAACGGCAGGCTCCATACTAACGCCGCTGCTGACCCCATCCCGGCGGACATCTGTGAAAACGCACCATTCCAGGCCCTGGGCTTTGAAGCGTTTCCCGGCTTCGAGCATGGTCAACGGGGTGGATTCCTGCCAGCCGCGCACCATCACCAACCCGTCGCGCACACCAATATCGGCGGCGATGCGGGCAGGACCATAGCGGGCAATCGCCCAATCCACCAGGGCGGGGGTTTGGATGGCGGCAGTGCCAAGGAAAACGCGCTCCACGCCCATCTCAAGCGGGATTTTAACGGATTCTTCATCCCGGAGTCCGCCGCCAAACTCAACCTTCAACCCGACGCTGAGTACCGCTTCGAGGGCCTGCAAGTTGGCTGAGGCCTGCTCACCAAATGCGCCGCTCAGGTTGATGACATGCACCCACTCCGCACCCTCGGCTTTGAATTGCTCGGCCTGGGCGCGCGGGTCGCCGCCATAGGTGGTTTGCCGATTCGGGTCACCCTGCGCTAAGCGGACGATTTTGCCGTTGCGCAGGTCTATTGCAGGAAAGATTGTAAATTCAGGCATATAACCTTTCGGACACGGGGAAACAAGGGGGTTTCTTAAAGTTCTTTCCGTGAAATCCGTGTCCTGTTTTTATTGGGTCAAAGTTCCCTTCGTGCTTGGGACACTCTTTCGTCTTTCGTCCTTCATGGTGGCCGCATCCAGCGCCCGGGCCAGGGCTTTGAAAAGCGCCTCGGCTTTGTGGTGGTCGTCACGCCCGTAGAGCACTTTCGCGTGCAGGTTGCATCTCGCGGTAACGGCAAAACTCTCGAAAAAATGCGGGAACAGGCTGGTGGGAATCTGCCCAACCGGTGCGCTGCCCCATTCGGCCTGAATCACGCTGTAGGGGCGACCCGATAAATCAATGGCGACGAAGGCCAGGGTTTCGTCCATCGGGGCGTAAAAACTCGCCATACGAGCAATTCCCTTGCGGTCACCGAGAGCCTGGTCGAAGGCCGAACCGAGTACGAGGGCGACATCTTCAACGGTATGGTGAACATCAATGTACAAGTCGCCGGTGGCCTTCACCGACAGGTTAAACAACCCGTGCATGGCAATGTGGGTCAGCATGTGGTCGAGGAAACCAACGCCAGTGGAGATGTCATGCTGGCCGGAGCCATCGAGATTGAGTTCGATGGTGATCTCGGTTTCGGACGTTTTACGGGAAATGGAAGCGGTGCGCATGATGCCTCTCTTTCATCTTTCATCTTCCTCCTGTTAGAATGAGGGAAGGTGAAAGAAGTTATTTTGTGTAAGCTTGCAAAGCCGCTAACAAAGCATCCGTCTGTTCGGGTTTGCCCACGCTGATGCGGATGCAGTCTGTCAGGCCGGGTTTGTTGAAGTAGCGGATGAAGATGCCATATTTTCGAGCGAGGTCCGCTTTGAGGTGGGCGGCGTCAATCTTCGGAGAGACTCGACAGAGAAGGAAGTTAGAAGACGATGGATAGACCTTAATCCAAGAGAAAGAGGAAAGAGTTTCAGCGAGACGGTTTCTTTCAGCAACGAGGGTTTTTACTGTCCAATCGAGGTAGGCAGGGTCTTCAAGCGAGGCAATTGCGGCAACGCTGGCGGCAACGTTGACGTTATAAGGTTGTTTGGCCTTCCACAGGGTCGGCATCAGCCATGCCGGGAAAGCCCCGTAACCAACGCGCAACCCGGCGAGGCCAGCGAGTT
>JANJTV010000146.1 GCA_024710905.1 Anaerolineales bacterium
CACCTGCCAGACAACCAAGTCTTTGTCCTCCCCGGTTAACGGCTTGCTGGAAAGCATTTCAGCTGTCAGGGTATCCAGGTAGTTGCGCATGCCCTGCTCCACCCGGTCCCAATCGGCTCGTAATTGTTCACGATCTGGCAGTTCAGCCGGGTCCACTGCGCCGGGCAGTTGTGAGCCGCGCAAATCACTAAACCAGGCATCATCCACACTAACCAGGTGTTGCACCTGGTCACGGACAGACCCGTGGGAATAATTCGCGGCCTGGGTATACTGCACCTCGCTCAACCCGGCAATATAGCCCCACAGGGTACGGTTTTCAGCAAAGTGATACCCAAATAAATGGCGAAAGGCTTCTACATTCATGGGGCAGGTTCCTCTCTTATGATTAAGAAATCATGATACAGATCAAAAATTCACTGCATACAGGGCCAGTTCCGAGCCGTCTGACCAGGGGATGCGTTTCTCGTACACCAAGCCAAGCTTCTCGAGCAGCCCGACCGAGCGGTCATTGCCCGGTGTGACGATTGCGACTATTCTATCCAAGCCAAGTGTCTCATGGCCATAAGCTAGCACAGCGGCAGCTGACTCATACGCATAGCCTTTTGACCAGTACGCAGGTAGGAAGGCAAAACCAATATCCACATCATCCAGTATCTCGCGTTTGATCAGCCCGCAGATGCCAATCCGCTCACCGCCCTCGTGCAGCATCACACAGTATAGGCCGAACCCAAAACGCATATAGCTGGCTATCGGCCCGTTGATGAGATACTGCTGCGACTGGGCCAGCGTCCGTACACCCCGATCGCCAATGTTCTGCAGGAAAGACGGTTCATTCAACAGGCGCAGGATGAAATCCGCATCATCTTCTGTCAATTCACGAAGTGACAATCGTTCGGTCTGGAGGATGTTCATGGCGACTTGCCTTCCATTTTGCCGTCATTGCAGATAAAAAACAAGACCTTCTCACCTATTGACTCATCCACAGGTGCGTGATAACATCGGGCAGTAAGGATACCAGTTAGTTCGCGTTGTATAAGAAACGATGTCGGCTCACGGTTAAGTCCGTGGGCCTTTTTGTTTGACTGTCCGTGCAACAAACAGGGTGTCTCGCTAACCCACTTTTCTTTTTTTGCAACAAGGAGCAAAACAAATGTCTACTCGCATCACCGGCACAGTCAAATGGTTCAACGGCACCAAGGGCTATGGTTTCATTGCCCGCGAAGGCGGCGAAGATGTCTTCGTACACTTCTCTGCCATCCAGGCCGACGGCTTCAAGAACCTCAACGAAGGCCAGAAGGTTGAATTCACCGTGGAGGCAGGCCCCAAGGGTCCGCAGGCTAGCAACGTCGTTATCGTTGGCTAATCCGCACACAGACTGAAACAACCAAACACCCCGCGCCAAAATGCGCGGGGTGTTTTTTATTTTGTGAACTTGCTACTTGGCCGGGGCAGCCGCAATTGCTTCGGCTGTCGGGGTGATTTCTTCCGCTTGGCCATCTTTCGGCACGCGAAATTTGAACCAGGCAATCGGGACGAGCAGCAGCAAGCTGCCGACCATCATATAGAAGGGAACCTGCGCCCCAAAGTTAGCCCACAACAGCGTACCGATGTATGGCGCAGGCAGTGAGATGACGCCCAGGCTGGTGGACATTAACCCAAACGCCGTGCCGCGCAGTTTTTGCGGTACAGCCCGCGCCACCAGTGAGGAGTAGGCCGGCTCGAGCAGGCCCTGGCCCATACCGAGCAGGATCCAGGCCAGCACAAACCAGGCAAACGTCCAGCTATTAAGCATGGTCACCAAGGCTGCAGCCACCAATACATAGCCAATGGAAATGCCCACGCGTTCTCCCACCTTGTCCGAAAGCCAGCCGCCCACCGCCATAAAAGCCATGGCCGCCACGGAGGTGATTGCACCCAAAATGCCCAACTCCGTTTTGGTGATGCCCGCCACATTATTCATGTACAACGGGAACAGGTTGCCGCCCATGCTAAAAGTGATGTCACGTACGCCATCTGAGATGAACAACCAAGTCAACAGGCCACCGCCCATCACCATCCCGGCAATCGCCACCAGGCTCTCGCGAAGTTTGGCAAACGAAGGTTTTTCACGCGGGGCCACCTTTTCGGCGGCCACATCAACCTGGTGCTGTTTCTGGATGCGGTAAGCCATCGCCACACGAATGATCGTGGCAATGCCATATAACCCTGCCGCCACGGCAAACATCCAGCGAAAACCGTATGTGTCAGACATCCAGCCGCCCAGCGGCGCACCAATCACACCCACGATCAGGAAGATGCCCGAAACCAGGCCAAAGACCTTGCCGCGCGAATTTTCCGGCGCTTCCTCGGCCACCAGCGCCTGGAAACTCGGCCCCACAAACGAGGTCGCCACGGAAAGGCCAACCGTGGCCAGCAGCAGCCAGCCCCAGGAAGGCGAGACCACAAAGACGATATAGCCCGCCAGACCGGCTACGCTACCGATCGCCATGGCCTGCACCCGGCCAATCGAATCAGACATCCAGCCGCCCAGGATCTGGAACAGCAGCGGCGCAACCATGGCAAAAGTGAAGAAAATGCCAATCTGGTTCAAATCGGCGCCCAGTTGTTGTACATAGAGCGGCAGCATCGGGCCATACATCTGCCCACCGATATTGGCCATGATCATGCTAAAGAGCAGAATGGCGAGGGTGGGGGTAATCAGGGATGGTTTCTTTTCCATGGAACCTTCTCTTTCTTCTTGAATATTCGTAACAGGTTTGACGCTTATCAAAAATTATTATAGCTATATTTTCAATTAAGTCAATAATTATTTTAATATTTCTAAAGGGTACTTGAAAATCTGTAAGGTTGCCGGGAAAAATCAAAAATCCCCACCCGGGCAGAGTCTGGCGGACTCACCACGGGCGGGGATACGCTTCGAGCAACGGAGTTCAGGCTGGGGGCAGCCAGCAGGCTAGGCTTGCACCTGCGGCAGGCTCGGCCGGTTGATCATCCCCCAGACCGTTTGCCCGGCCTCAATCCCATTCACAATCAACATTACCAGAACAAAGGGTACAAAGGATAATTGTGAAAGCAACTGCTGTAACTCGGTGTTGCCCGCCAGGGGTGTGCCAGCCAGGGCTTCAGGTGAAAGAGTGATGATCGTCGGGCCAACCCACATGGCGATAACCAGGGCGATTGCAGCGAGATTGAGGGCCAGCGATACCAGGCGGGTGGCAGGCTGCCAGCTGCCATGGCGCAGCAGGTAGATGCCGAGAGCAATTTCCACCAGTGCCATCAGGTTAATCCAGGGGACATAGCGGAAGAACGCCTCCGTCAGGAACGGGACAAAAACAATGCTGTCAGATTCGTTAAAGAAATACAGCCCAATGCGGTCTGTGTACAGGTTGATGACGATTAATAAAATAGTGGTAAAGACAATGGTCATTACCTGATCAAAGACCTTGACATCATCCGAGTCGGGTTCGCGGGCCAGTTCGGCAGGGCTCCATTCGCCGTTTGTATCTTCAAATTCACCGGAGGGCAGGGTGCGCTCCAGGATGGCAAAAACAATTACGATATTACCAAATGCCGCCACCAGTCCGCCGACCAACTGCATGCCAAATTGCATCAGGGCCTCGGCCAATTGCGCGCCGCCGAGTCCGCCCTGGAACAGGTTGAAACCCAGGCCGAACAGGCTCACAGCAAGCAACACAGCAAAAACAATCTTGACGACCATTTCGAAGAACGGGTACAGGCGTGGGCCAATCAGGTACTGGGTTGCACCATATGAGACAGCGACTTTGGCGGGCGCGCCAAAGTCTTTAAGCACTTCCAACATCAAGACATCATCCGCCGGGCGGCCAGTTTGCTGGCTTCGATCTTCGAGCATATCCTGCAATGTCGAACGAATCTCTGCCTGGATGTCGGATCGGGTCTTGCGGGGCAGGCGTTTGCCTACTTCAATCACGTACTTGTCGAACAGGTTCATTTTTTCTCCTTTTGGTTAAAGGCCAAGAATGGTCTTCATGGTATCCACAATACCGGACCATTCCTGCTTTAGTTGGGTAAGGGCTTGCTGGCCACGCGGGCTGATTACGTAGTAACGGCGCGGGCGGGCTTCATCAGCAATGCGCCAGTCTGACTGCACCAGCCCTTGCGACTCGAGGCGGCGTAACAACGGGTAGAGCGTGCCCTGGTCAACCTCCATGCCGTGGTCGGACAACCGCTTGAGCAGGGAGTAGCCATACTGTTCCTCGGTCAATTCGCTGAGCACAGCGAGTACGATTACACCCCGGCGCAATTCAAGAACAATGTTTTGTGAAACATCAGTATCGTTTGTCATACATCACCTTTTTATATATATTACTGTGTATTACACAGTATGTCAAGGGTAAAAAAGCCGGTTTTTCACCGGCTTTTTGTTCAATCTCAAGGGGACTGGGTGGCTGTATCCGGCAGCGGTGTTGCGCCCGGCGCAGGAATCTGCAACCGCTGTCCGACAAAAATAAAGGTCCCTGGCTGGATGTTATTCAGTAACTCGATCTGGCGAATATTTGTACCGAAGCTTGTAGCGATCCCACTCAGGGTATCACCCTCTTTCACCACATAAATCAGCGGCGGGATGGCCGTTGGTGTAAAGGTGCTGGTGGCGCTGGGGGTTACAGTTTCAGTTGGCGTCAGTGAAACTTCAGGGGTCGGGGTTTCAGTAGGAATCTCCGTTGGCGTTTCGCTCGGCGTCAGGGTAAGGGTTGCGGTGGCAGTCAGGGTTGGCGTTGCAGTCGGGGTTGGCGTCAGGGTTGAGGTCGGCGTGGGCGAAGCCAGTAGGAAGGCTGGCAGCTCAAGATTGGCCTGTAAAAATTCAGGCGCGCCAAACGCCATGACATAACCAACCAGCCCGACCACCATCAGGATGACCAGGATCATGAAGAGGTCCGGAATGGAAAGCGGGCTGCGGCGCAGCCTGCCATCACGGTATGACTCGATCAGGTCCTGGGAGCTCTTTTCGGTCATAGTTAATTATCGGTGCGCGGTTTGGCTGACCGGGCAGCTTTCTTGGCTTTTGCAACGGCTTTCTTGCCAACCTGCGGCAGCCCAAAACGGGAGGGGTTGATCATTTCCACCTGGCCGCCCATGTCGCGCATCAAGTCAATCATATAACGCGCCAGGCGTGCATCGCGGCGTTGGTTGCTGCTGCTCTTATCATCAAACACGGCAATCAGCCGGGTCTTATCAATACCACGCAACAGGGATGAATACAACGCCCAACGATCATTACGCTCGTGCAAATCATCGCCCGCCTTGGGCAAGCCGAGACGTTCCGTCTGGTAAAACTCCTCCACCAACGGATGATTGCGACTCTTATAGAAGCGCTCCACCCAGGCATCTCCCATCGGGGAAACATTATCACGTATATAGGCGGCTTCAGGCACCGGTAGGTAGACTTCAACCGGCATGCCACGCTGTGCACAACTCTCAATAAAAATCAGTTCACTCCCGGCCGACATTCCGGCAACAATCGCCAAGTCTTCCGGGCCAGCGCCGAGCCTGTCGAGGATCTTATTAATTGCAGTGCGGACATCTTCCTCCAGGTGGGCCGGGAAACATGCCTCGCCCTGCTGATCTTTATCAATCATATAGCCAGAGAACAAAAATACATTGCCCTGGGCATGCTGGTGCGGTTTGCCATTCTTTTCAAGTTCGTCGTTATATTCTTCCTTGTGCAGGCGGCTGAGCTCTTCCCGCAAGACACGCATACCAGCATCAACATATTCATCGCGCATTTTCAGCATCTTGAGCAATTCGAGCTGCTGGATAGAGGATTGCAAGTAGAAAATGGTGCGGCGCGAGGCAGGCAGGGCCTTGCGGTAGGCCCGAACAACTTTCTGGATACGATCGGACGTCAACACACGCAACTCAGCCAGCGAAGCCAGGGTCCAGTAGTCAGCCTGGTCGTTGTTATACGTCTGGTGTTCCAGGGCAAACTCCAGCGCGCCATGCAGTTCGGGCATATTACGGCGAATGTTTTCGATATCAGGATCGGGATCCTGTTTGTCATCAAACTGGTCAGCCAGGTGCACCAGGATGGTCGCCAGGGTCAGGGCATTGATGCCAGGATAGGTATTGTTCAAGTTGTCGCGAAAACCGCGCACATAGGTGTTGTAAGCCTTAATCAGCCAGTGATATGAATCAAAGGCCGTGCGTAAACGTTTCTGGTCATCATCCTTGACCCAGCGCCACGAATCCGCCCACATCTCTTTATAGATGCGTCCCAAGTAAGCCGTAGATTCGCTATCACCGGGATAATCCTGCAAAATGGCTTCGATCTTGACAATCGCCTCCTCCACTTTACCGCTACGGTTGAGGTGGAAAGCCTCCTGGCGACGGAAGTTCAGGTTATGTGGGTTAATCTCGAGACCCTTACGATATTGCGTCAGGGCCAGTTCATTCCGCCCCATGTTGGCCAGCGCCTTCCCGGCCTGCTCAAGTGCTTCTTCTTTAATCAGCGGGTTGGTGATTTCCTCCGTCAAAAGCAGGATATCGCCAATACGCTTGTTCCGCTGGGCCACGGTCACCCGGTCTTTCCATTCGTTATACTCGCGCCAGAAACCGGTTGCCAGCGGGGTGCGCAATGCTTTCTGGTCTGGCTCGGTCAACCCGGTTAGCAGATTAAAGATCGGGCTGTGAATGGCATCGCGGTCTGAAGCCCAGGTATCGCGGGTGATGCGGGCAATTCCAGCAATGTCTTTTTCCAGGTATTCGGGGTCAGGTACGCCCTCCGGCGTAATATGATAGGGAATGGTGCGAACATTGAAGATGTCGAACGGCATGTATGCCCGTCCGGCCTGGATGTGCACAACACCACGCTTGCGAAAAGCATGCCGAATACCCAGCTCGTAAAACGCATTGGCATTATCAATGCTCAGGTCGCACAACACCATATCCGCCAGCAATAATTCCTGGAACATATCGGTCAGGATGTCGCCGCTGGTATTGGCTTCGTCTGCTCGGAAGGACTCAAAACCGGCCATTTCAACCGCAGGCTTGATGAGCTGCTGGTAGATGGCATTAAAGTCATACGGCGACCCATCGCCGCCTTTCTTCTTGCCGAACGGCATGACAATGAAACAATGCGGGCGGGACTCAGGCCGCAGCTTTTTGGCCGTTTCAACAGGTTCCAGCACCTTGAGGGCGGCTTCCTTATGAACATCTTCCTGCACCTGCCTGACAGCCGCCTTTACCTGTGTGCGAGTCTCTTCAACCACCTGCTGGATGGCCTGGCGAATGGCATCATTCGATTCCTGCAAGGCCTGTACAGCAGCGGCATCAGCAGGAGTAGACTTTTCAGTTACTTTCGGTTTGGCGCTTCCAAAAATAGACATTGTCTAGCCCTTCACTTCGCCATTGGCCGGGTAACGAGAGATCATATCGTTCAGTACTTCTTTCGGGGTTTCCTTGCCAATATCAACCCCTGAAAACTGCTCGGCAATGGCCTCAATAGAACTTGAAAGCCCGCCGAACTTCTCACGCAGCACCTCAGCGGTGTACACAACATGCTCCTGCATGGCACGCAGTTCGGCCTGCACCAGGTCAGACGAGGCTTCTTCAGCCAGGGTTCCCAGGGCAGCTTTATACGTCTCGCCAACCTGCTCAGCCGATTCATCCATTGTCTGGGAGGCCAATTGCACGACACTCTCTCGCATGGAGCGTTTCAGGGCCGCATCGGTTTGAACAGCCTTTTTGATGACCTGGTCTATCAATTGCGCTTCTTCCAGCTTTGCCCCGGACAGCACTTCCTGCATCGATTTGATGTACTCAATATTCTGGCTCCAGAGCACTTCTTCGGTATCCTGGACCATCTTGTAAAACTCAAGGTCAGTGCGTTCTTCCGGCTCCAGCAGGCGCCAGTGATCGTAAACCATCATCAATTCCATGATGACTTTGGAGTAATTTTTGATGGTTGGATCGTAGTTGCGAAGTTCCTGCCAGCCGATCAGCGAAGCGCCCAATGATGCGGTAACAGCAACCCACAGACTGAACCCGCCTCCCAGCGCTGCGAGGAAGGCCCCGGCGCCGCCCGCCAACAGGATGAAAATCTGCAAACGGGTGCGCTCGGTCTGGAACTGGTGCACTTTACGGATGTGCCAGGCCAACTGATCCTGCAGGCGGCGCTGGAAATAATCGTTGCCGTTCAGGTCGGAAAAACCCTCGTCGCTATCCGGGTTGGAGGGGTTGTAATACGGCGGGATAGGGCCGCTGTAAGGTTTGAGCAACAATTCGCCGCCCATGCCGCGATAGACCTGGCGCTGGATGGCGTTCAGGCGTTTCTCAAGCCATTCACGCCGGTTGGGCTGGTCCTTAAGGATGGTGCGGTACATATAAATTTCTTTCTTCACCTCCTCAGCCCCAGCGCGTGAGACCAGCCAATCGCCACCGCCATGGAACCTGTTCACAAAGGCTGCCAGCAATGACGCCAAAATGGGCGTCAGCACCAGCAATACCTTGAGAATAAATTCCACAGTCGCAGACAAATTTCCGCCCAGCACTTCAGTCAACACGGCAAAAATGGTCGCCAGCACGCCCAGGATCGAAATCCAGCGGCGCAGGCTGTAGTGCGGACGAGAACGCTCTTTGGCGTAGGCATTTAATTGTGCATAACGATGCCAGGCGATCTCAAGGATGGAAGGTTTGGTTTGATTGTCAGAAAGCATCATGAACTCTCCTGAACGAGGATAGAAGATAACTTTTTATTGTTCCTCCCTGCCCAGCGGCAGGTTGAGGCAAATCGTTTGGTAATCGCCATCGGGGAAAAGTACATCCCACGGAATATCACTGGCGTTGAGCATACTGTTACAGGCAATGGATGTCAGGAAACGCTTCTCCACAACAGGCAGGCGGGCCACATCCCAGATCTGCACAGTTTTGCGGGAGACCGTTACCATACGAGCACCATCGGGGCTAAACGTTACACTGGTCATGCGCCCGGCATGCGGGACACGCGAAACTTCGTAGCCGGTTGCCAGATCAATGAGATGGACGAAGCCGCTGGTGCCCGCCATTGCGACGCGGGTATTTTGCGGGTTGAAAGCAGCCGCCAGGATGACCCGATCGGTCACTGGCCCAAAAACGGTTTGCATCCCGTCTTCAGAAATTCGCCAGACCTGCGAAACTCCCTCCGAGCTGGCTGCTACCAGGTAGGAACCATCTGAATTGAAGACCATCAGGTTAACTGTGCCGATATCGGCAGTATTCACCCGGGTTTGCGGCGACATGACGAAGTCCCAAGTCTGGTAATCCCAAATGGTAACAATGCTGCGCCCACCAATTGCCACCCAGGGCTGAGTGGGGTGGAAAGCAAAGGCTGTCACGGGCGCATCCGTGGTTAGGGAGGAAAGCGCTAGGTTCTCAACCAGGCTGGGTGTTTCGCCAAGCTGCCAAAGGGAAGCCTGGTTGCTCGGCTCACCCAAGAGCAGCAATTCTCCATTTGCATGAAACCCGGCCGTCAGGCCTTTTTCCTGATGATCAATGATGTACTGGCGCTCCGTAAAAATGTTATATAGCACCAACTGCCCCTGTTTCAGGTTCAAGTCACTGGGCTGTAAAGCATATAGCCACTGCGAATTTGGCGAAAATCCCATTTGTGAGGTCAGGGCATTCGCGCGCACAGCAGGCTGGCCGGGGCCAACAAAAGGCAGGGAGTGAACCACAGGGGCGGTAAGGCTACCAATGGATCCAGCCAACGGATTGGCAGCGGCACTTTCAGTAAGCGGGAAGAACCATACGCGGCGGTCATCCGTATTGACAGCCAGCCAGTTGCCGTCCGGGCTGATAATGGCATCATGGGCCAATTCAGCAAATTCGATGTAACCGATGCGGGCGTCCAACTCCGAAATATCCCACATGGTCACGTTCCCGCCCTGGTCACCTGCCACCAGCAGGTTTCCATCCGGGCTGAAAGCAATTGTGTTGCCAATACCGGCCAGCGGAATTTCATAAATGCGCGCGCCGGTGGCCGCGTTCCAGACTCGTACCGTCCGGTCATAGCCGGTGCTGGCAATGTAACGCCCATCTGGGCTGACTTCAACCGCCAAGACAAAATTGCTGTGAGACACACGTAATTTTTCCCGGCCAGTCACGGCATCGTAGACATAAACCCTGAAGTCATCCGAAGCAACCACGAACCAGGTGCCATCCGGCGAAAAGGCTACATCCTCCGCCCAATCATCATTTTTATTTTCAAAGCGTTGACCGGGTTGGGGCAGGCGCATCAGGCGGGAGGTGCTGTCCTCGGCAACTGAAACCAGGTTTCGGCTGTCCGGGCTGAAAGCCAGGTTAAAGATTTCCCCGGTATGTTTGGGGCCTGAAATCTCAATCCCAAACCACCAGGCCAACACATCCCCCTGGTCTGTTGCAATCGCCAGCCAGTTACCATTCGGGCTAAAAAGCACCTTGGTGATGACCGATTTATTCTGGAATTTGCTGATGCTGGTCTGGAAGCGGCCACGCACAGCCGGATCATTGACATCATTGCCCTGCTCTGCCTGGCCACGCATGGCATCCAGGTTAATCACCTCCACGCGGCCATTGGCCATGCCCACAGCCAGGAAAATGCCACCGGTTTCATCAAACGATAATGAGGTGACCCGTGAATCAAATTGCAGGCTTTCCACCACCTGCCAGGGTTTCCCATCAGCGAAATTGGTGAAACGTACGGTCTGGTCGTCACTGGCAGTGGCCATTACCTGTCCATTTTCAATCAGCGCCGCGCCATTGACAGAGCCCTCATGGTTCACACAATATTGCTGCACTCCTTCGCGGGTATACACGCATGCCTGGCGGCCATCCAGGTCGCTATAAGCAATGAAATACTGGCCATCATTAGAAAAGAACAATTGTCGAATTGCCCCGCCATGCTTGATGGTTACGCCATCCGAGGGCAGCACCGGGTCTGGAAGCAGGCTGATGTTCTGGCGCAAAATCTCTTCGGCCAGCGGATCGCTCTCACGCTGTAAAGAACGGATTGCCTTGACGATACTCCCGTACAGGTTGCCCGCACGAAATTGTAAGACCTGTGCTTCGGAGGCATTGCCTTTGGCGCGGGCAGTATTCTCGCTGCGTTTGGCTTCCAGGGCATTGATTTGAGCATTCACCTGGGCTGTGGCAGCCACAATGTAGTTTGCCTGGGCAGCTGCTTGTTGGGTTACCGCCTCCGCGCGCTGGGTGGCTGCTTCATTACTGTTCACAATCGCAATCTGGCTTTGCTGCAAGGCATATATTGCCAGCGCAATGGCCACCACCAGGGCGACCAGCACACTACCGAGCACAATTCGCTGGGTGCGAACTGCGTTTTTACGGCTGGCAACGATATATTCCATCTGAAGAGGCAGTACTTCGCGAGATTTGCTGCCCGCCGCCTGGTTGAGCCATTCTTCGGCTTCACGCAGGTCGCCGCCCATCAGCAGGGAGCTGCCACTGCGGTTCTTCTTTTCCCATTCACGCGCGCGGGTCAGCAGGCGGGTGTGTTCGCGCACCCAGTCCAGATCGGTGCTGATTGCCTCCACCAGTTTGGGCATGGTGGCATCAAAATCGTCAGTGGAACGCAGGTATACCCAGTTGGTGGATGAAATTTTTTCATGAAGGACGGCGCCCTTCTTGAATTCCCTGTGTAAAATCGGGATCAGTTTTTTATTGAATTGAATGGCCAGGGCCAGCTCGTCACCGCAAAACTTTGAATCAAGCGAATCCGGGCTGATGATGAACAGGAAGGCGTCAGCCCCTTCAATGGCACGGGTAATCTCGGCCATCCAGTCCGAACTCAGCGGGATTCCTTCCCAGTCTACCCAGGCATCAATACCTAATGCGTCAAGGCCACCGTTTAGACGGCGAACAAATTCGATATCTTTGCGGGAATATGAGATGAAAACTTTGGTTGCGTTATCAGAGTCGGCCATTTAGTTCCTTGTCAGGCGCGGGCGACAAACCATGCCGCCACAAAACCTTCCACACCTGCCGGGTCTTTGACCTTCAACCACTGGTTATTGGCGCCGATTTTGCCTTCGGCATTCGCCTCCATGACAGTAAAGACAGAATCAATGGCCAGGCGATAAATCAGCGTAGAGTCGCTCACCACAGGCTGCCGCCGCAGGGCAATCCCCTCGGCAGTAGCGCGCACCTTGAGCTGGCCAGCCGGGGCAGCAGGCGCAGCAGAAGCCTGGGCCTGGGCCGTGGAACCGCTGGCATATTTGACATACCAGGCGGCCACATAGCCATCCCGGTTGTTCTGGTCACGTACCCGCAACCACTGGTTCTGGACACCCACCTTAGCAATCACCTGGTCGGTCGGGTCAAGGGTCACAAACTTCTCTGTCACCGGCACACGGCGAATGAGCGTTGCGGCTGAAATAACCGGCTGGGTGCGGAAGGATACTTCCTCAGTGGGGATGAGCTGCAATGCGCCCGAAGGGGGCGGGGTGACGGGTTTCGTCGTAGTTGCGCCACCAGAAGTGACGGTCGTTGAAGTGGAGGTAGCAGACGTGGGGGAGACTACCGCAGGTTTAACATTTTTATCGGTCGAAACGTACCAGGCCGCCACATAGCCCTGATCGCCTGTCGGGTCCTGCACCTGCACAAACTCCTGCTTGCCAATTTTGGCCTGAGCAGTGGCTTTTGGCTCAAGACAAATCAACTCGGTGCCAGCCTTCAGGCGTTTCCAGAGATACCCGGCCCGGTTGGGTTGGTCACGCAGGGCCAGATCATCTTCGATCACATAGACCACAAATTTTTCGGCCGGCAAGGGCACCGTTTTCTTTTCCGGAGGCGGGGGCGGAACAGTACCATCGAACCACAGAACACCGCTGATTTCGACCGGCAGGGTCGCGCCATTGAATTTATACCGTTTGGTCAATAACACCGGTTTGTCCGGGCCATCGCCGCTATATTTGTAAGGATCATAGAGGGAGTAATCTTCGTCGACACGTTCTTTGACCAGCACAAAATGGGTCTGGATGCCGGCATCCTTGTTCCAATCCACCTGCAAAATGACAGGCTTTCCTGCCGCCACAGCCGCATCGATCTGGGCCAGCGGGGCAGGTGATGATTCACAAGGCTGCATACCCTTATAAACACAGTTCGGGAAAACATATGGCAGGACAGATGGGATAAAGAACGCGCCCTGAAAACCGCCAGCCTTCTTCATCTTTTCGTTGACAGTCAGCGGGGTTTCGCTATACCCCAATCCGTTCAACATCATGGTGACCGATGTGAGCAGGCAGCCCCAACCGCCAATTGTTTCAGATGAATGACCCAGCGATGATTTTGCCCATGCCGGGTCATTTTGATACAGGTTCGTCGTTTTATACATGCTGCCTCCTGGCGTAAGTGCAGTGTTTTAGCAATGTTTCTGTAATGCATCAATTATACAATCTTAAAGAATTGCATGTACAACGAAATTCATCTAATTTCGACAATTTTCACCAACATTTCACCTTAAAACGACAGGGAAGGCGCCGGAACTCACCTTCCCTGTCGTTTTCGGAAATCATTTTCCTAACATGGGCATTTTGATGCCATGCCGTTTGGCCGCCTCAATGGCAATCTCGTACCCGGCATCAGCATGGCGGGCTACCCCCATGCCCGGGTCCGTTGTCAGGACTCGCTCCAGTCTGCGGGCGGCCTCCGGCGTTCCGTCAGCCACAATCACCTGCCCGGCATGCTGGCTGTAGCCCATGCCCACCCCGCCGCCATGATGGAAGGATACCCAGGTTGCTCCGCCTACTGCATTAATCATCGCGTTCAGGATGGCCCAGTCACTGATGGCGTCTGAGCCGTCTTTCATGGCTTCTGTTTCGCGGTTGGGGCTGGCCACCGAACCACTATCCAGGTGGTCGCGACCAATCACAATCGGCGCTTTAACCTTGCCGCTGGCAACCAGTTCATTAAAGAGCAACCCGGCCTTTACGCGCTCGCCATATCCCAGCCAGCAAATGCGGGCAGGCAAACCCTGGAAAGGCACTTTTTCACGCGCCATCGCCAGCCAGCGATGTAGGTGGTCATCTTCAGGGAATAGCTCTGCAATTGCCCTGTCAGTAACATAAATATCTTCCGGGTCGCCCGAAAGCGCCACCCACCTGAACGGCCCCTTGCCCTCGCAGAACAACGGGCGGATATAGGCCGGGACAAAGCCGGGAAATTCAAATGCATCCGTCACGCCATGGTTATAGGCCTGCTGACGGATGTTGTTGCCATAGTCAAATACTTCCGCGCCGTTGCGCTGGAAATCAAGCATGGCTTGCACGTGCCTGGCCATCGATTCCATTGCCATTTTCTTATATTGCTCCGGGTTGCTGACCCGCAACTGGTTGGCAGCTTCGACGGTCAGGCCAGATGGCACATAATACAGGGCTTCATGTGCCGAGGTCTGATCGGTGACAACATCCGGGGTGACACCGCGTGCCACCAGTTCGGGGTAAATATCGGCCGCGTTGCCCACCAGCCCCACCGAAAGCGGTTTTTGGTCATGTACGGCATCTTCAATCATCGTCATGGCTTCTTCGAGTGTATCCACCACAGTATCCACATATCCAATCGCCCGGCGGCGTTCGGCGCGCTCTTTGTCCACTTCCACAATCAGCCCAACACCCTCATTCATGGTGATGGAAAGCGGCTGAGCACCGCCCATGCCGCCCAGCCCGGCGGTCAGCACAAATTTTCCCTTTAGCGAGCCCCAACCCTTGAGCTTTGCCAGCGCACCAAAGGTCTCATACGTCCCCTGGAGAATCCCCTGCGTGCCGATGTAAATCCACGAACCGGCGGTCATCTGGCCGTACATAATCAACCCTTTGCGGGCCAGTTGATCAAAGTGTTCCCAGGTTGCCCAGTGCGGCACCAGGTTGGAATTGGCAATCAGCACTTTGGGCGCGTCTTTGTGACTTTTGAAAACCACCACCGGCTTGCCGGACTGTACCAGCAGCGTCTCATCTTCTTCCAGGTTTTTCAGGCTTTCAAGGATGGCGTCAAAGGCCTCCCAGCTGCGGGCAGCCTTGCCGCGTCCGCCATATACCACCAGGTCTTCAGGCTTTTCGGCCACTTCAGGGTCCAGATTGTTCTGGATCATACGGTAGGCAGCTTCGCTGAGCCAGTTCTTGCAGGTCAGTTCGATACCGCGTGGGGCGTGAACGATACGAGGATTGGGCATGGTTTCTCCT
>JANJTV010000032.1 GCA_024710905.1 Anaerolineales bacterium
GCCAGACTGTTGGGGAGTGTGGTGTACGGGCCTTAAGAATCATAAGGCCTGCGAGCAATATGGTGGCATATTTACCATACTCCCAGACAATTGTTGCCTCCAAACCGCGCCACAAAATTTCCGCCCCGGCAAGATACCCAAGCACCCAGGCCACACGGGTAGCATTTTCATCTCGAATAAGGAAATGAAAACCCAGCAAGAGCATAAAAAGTGAATGGATCGTTGCCAAAATAGGTAACATCTGGAAAATGAGCATCAATGGAGCGTGCAAGAGCAGGAACCAGACCACCTGGGAAAGAGTCAATGGTTCGCCGCCAAGGGTAAACAGGTTGCTCCCTTGCTTTGGGCCAGGGGTAAGCCAAACCCGTCCCCTGGAAGGGGAAGCCTGCCGGGGATGGCGGATTGGTTGTGATTCATTCATAAGCCATATCCTTTAATCTGGCGCATCATTGTCACTATCAGCCAATGACCAGTAATTTTGCCCGGCCAGGGCATTCATGATCACAAGGTCATCACTCAGCCAGCAAAAACCCACCGGGGCCGAGAACAAGAATCCATAATGGCGGGATGCATCCAACAGGCCAGGTGTCGCAGCAAGCAGGGTGATCTGGCCGCTCCCATAGTAAATACTGGCCTGCACCGCCCGGCAGATGAGCGCATCCAGAGCGGTGCGATTACTCATATCACCAATAACATCCAGAATGCGTGAATATCGTGCGCCGCCAGGTTCGCAGATATGACGCAGAATCAGGGCATGCGTCGGCGCAGATGAGCTACCATAACAGAAAAACTCGTGCCCCGCCAGTCCCGGTGATCGCCCGTAGCGCCAGTTGAAATATTCTGCGTCACGCCACGTGGTATTCACCTGCGAATCGCTATTTGCCAGGAAGATGGTTGCCAGGGTTTCTCCATTAAAATTCTCAAGTTTCCAGACGCCAGATACCTGAAATGACAAACACCAGGCCCGCCAGAGTGAAGCAATTGGTGCAAGGAGGAAAGCCCCGGCCAGACGAAGCCATTTTTGCTGCCCAACAGCGCCACGAACCGATTTTACCTGCAAGGGGCGCAAAGGGCATAAAACAATCGGCAGATCATCCCGCACACCCCAGCCGTGCTTGCGGTGTATTTTCGCTGCCAGTTCGTTTGGGAACCCCAACAGTAGGGACGACATTTGCCGGACACGCTCATCGAACAAGGTTTGCAACCCACGACCCCGAAACTCGGGGGCAATGACCAAATCGACCCACCACAGGGCATTGTGTACCTGCCCGGCCACCCGCACACGTACCGGGATAACAGCACAATACCCGGCCACCTGCCCATCCACCAGCGCAACCAATCTATTGGCATTGGACCCATGCCACCATTCGCCATACTGATTAAGAAAACCAGCCTTAAGTGGAGGATACATCCGATCAAGGAAACCGGCCAGCGTCTGCGGGTCAAGTGTTTCGGCCGTGACAATTTGCACAGAGGTGATCATTAATTAATCTTAACCTTGATGCAGGAAAAATAATAAGCTTCAACTTGCGGCGCAAGCGCCTGACAGGAAAATTCCTGCTCAACCCGCCTGCGGCCTGCAAGCCCCATCTGGCGGGCAAGATCAGGCTTTTGTAGCAGGGAACGTACCGCGCTGGCAAAGCCTACTACGTCACCGCGATTGACCAATAAACCGGTTTCGCCATGAGACACCAGGCGGGGAATCCCACCCACCCGGGTGGCGACAACCGGAAGCCCCGCTGCCATCGCTTCCAGAATGGCGTTCGGCATCCCTTCACTGTCAGAGGTCAGGCAGAAAATTTCAAAACCTGGCAAAATCGAAGGTACATCAGCGTGAAACCCGCCGATTTTAATGTGATTACGCATCCCCTGGGCCTGTATCTCTTGTTCCACCAATGCCGGGATTCCCGGGTCAGAGGTCAGCACAGGTTGGCCAATCAGAAGCCCATAAACATCCTGAAAGTCTGGCAGCACTTGTGCCAGGCCGCGAATAAACATGGGGATATTTTTTTCGGCGCGCAGATTGGCAACTATCCCCACCACCCTTGCGCCCTGTGGAAAACCACCGGGTAAGGTTTTCGGGGGCGGAGAATCGTTCACCTCAACACCATTTGGCAAGACCTGCACCCTGTGGGCTGGTACCCCGGCCTGATGCAATTCGGTGGTAATCGTTTCGGCATTCACCAGCAATCCCTGCACGCTATGCAAAATCAGCCAGCGCAAGACAGGATGAAAATTGGTAAAATCCGGCGAAGCTAGCGCACCACGCACCGACCCAAGCCGATGTGGCACACCCGCCAGCCAGCCCACTAGCCCGGCATAGGGGTTGTCGTGCAGCGACCAGGAATGAACAATTTGCGGACTCAGGTGGCGAAACAGGCGAAACAACCAGGCAATCCGGCGGGCAATATCCTTTACAGCCGGCGGAACGGCATGCACCTGAACACCAGCCCGGCGCAAGGCATCATCCAACGTATAGTTAGCGCTGGGGTTAAACACCACCACGTGTGGGTCGAATTTAGATTTGTCCATATGTTTCAAAATCAGGTATAACTGGCGTTCACTGCCACCCAACCCCAACTGGCCGATGAGATAAATAATCCGTATGCGATTCATGCGCCGTCTGCCAGCACAGGGCCGCGCAAAGGTTGCCAGCGCAGGCCGGATAACTTTATGGAAAGGTAACCGGGATCGGCTGAATACAAATCGACGCGGGGGATTTCAAACGCGGGCAGCCACACCCGGGGGCTTCCCACCGCAAAAGCAGCCTGATACCCTGCTTCGGCGACTGCTTCTGCAACCCGGCGGTCAAATTCGCCAAATGGGTAGGCGAATAAATTCACGGGTTGACCACTGATTGCCCGCAGGTAGTCGGCAGACTGTCTGAGTTCAACTTTTATTTCGGCATCGGAGCAGGCGGGCAGGGAAGGGTGCGTTTCAGTATGCCCACCAATGATCGCCCACGGGCTTTGCGCCAACTCAGCCAGTTGAGTCTCTGAAAAACCATCATAACAATCGACGGCAATTTCTTCCGGAACACGCTCCACATCACCAAATGCCTGGCAAGCCCGGGCACGGGTAAAAGAAAGCCACCTGCGCGGCTGACGGACATGTTGCGCCGTGATGAAAAAAATGCCCTGCGCTCCAAACTCAGCCAGCACAGGCAGTACATTTAGATTGTTGGCATGGCCATCATCAAAGGTCAATAAAACGCCAGGCTGATCGGTATATAAAAACGAATCTACACTCAGGAAATTAAAACGACGGGACAACCACT
>JANJTV010000051.1 GCA_024710905.1 Anaerolineales bacterium
ATTAGGTAAGAAACCCAATGAAGGCTATAGGCTACTGCAAGGGCCTGTAGTGTAAAAGCCGGATACGCGGCAAAAAATATACCCAACCACAGTGTGGTGAGTTTTTCTGTTGGCCAAATCTGGCGGCAAAGGAGCCAGAAAACAAGTGTAGTGCATAACCTGACAACCATAAGTTGCCAGTGCCAATTGGCTGGCGTTATCCCCAGCACATTAAACAAAAAAGAATAAACCCAGGTTGCAAATGGACGGTTATCGGTCATAAAAAATCGCGCCAGGCCATCGCTGCCCTCGTGATGGTAATAAAACACATGGTGCCAGTCATCCTGGAAATAACCTAACCCACCCAATAATACGCCAAAGGAAAATAAGCTCACAATAACGATAATAATGCCACCAAGTGGTTCAGGGTATGTGTGGTTATACAGGGATTTGAGGGTCTCGATTTGAGTTCTCGATAATTTCATAGCAATTCCAGAGGTTATTTATAGGATATTGGCTTCACATCCCGCGAGGTGCTTTCGACTGCATCCACACTGCGGGGATAATAAAACGTCTGCCTGAGCGTCCAGGTCAGTTCTGCGGATTGGCGATAGCCCTGGTATGTGCCCCAGAACTGGTTGATCCGAAACCAGAAGATGCTACCCAAATGGCGGACCAGGGCCTTCTCACGAATGGCGTACACCAGGTCATGGAAGATATTGCTGGCTGCCATGCGGAAAAAATCATAGATATTGAAGTGTGCTTCCGGGTAGATTTGCTTAAAAGCCATGGCTTCGCGGCGATAACGGGTTTGTACTCCTGCTGGTGTTTCATTATGGATGTGAACAATTTCCGCTTCGGCCACATAGGCAATCCTGCCGCCCTGGCTTTGCAGCCACTTACCCCAGGCCAGGTCTTCCAGCCCGGTCAGGCTTTCATCATAAGGATGTTTTTCCCATAAACTGCGCCGAATGGCGGCATTGGCGTTGTTGCAAAATGGGTGTGACTGGTTCAGGTCAGATACATCCGGGAACCAGCGGGCAAAAATTTGATGTTCGGAATATTTACTCTCAATTGTGCCACGCTGCTTGCCATAAGTCAGCCCTACAGATGACTCTGTAAACGGCGAGAGTAGTTTTTCCAGCCAGTCCGGGTAGACCGGGTATACATGTGCCGAAACAATAACGACCAGGTTCTTTGTTGCCGCCTGGATGCCCAGGTTAAGCGAGCGCCCGAAAGTAAATTCCCCGGGCAGGATGTGAACGATTTTCGCGCCAAATGATTCGGCAATTGCAACCGTTTCATCGGTGGAGCCTGAGTCAACCAGGATAATCTCCACATCTTGAATCGATTGCTGTCTGACGCCTTCCAGCAGGCGCGGCAGGTGTATTGCTTCGTTATAAGCACGGATGACAATTGAACAGTTCATCGTTTACCATTGATGATTTTTCTCATAGCCTAGTTCAATGAGCAAATCACCGGCTACTTCTTTGAAAATCGCCCTGTGGTTTTTGTTAAAGTGCTTTTTCCATTCGCCGGTTTTTCCCGAACGAAAGGTTGGCGATTTTTTAGGGTCAATTGCCCGCTCCAAGGCCTGTAGGATAACCCCGCGGGGCATATCCAACGGAACGCGGTTCAGGAAGTGGTCTATGATGCGGTTCAGGGTAGCCTGGCGGTTTTCGATCAGGTCTTCATATTGAATGGCCAGCACTTCGGGTTGTGCCAGCCAGCCCATATATGGCTCAAAACGCCGGGCAATGTTAGGGAATTCTACGTCTTTTGGCAGGGATGTTTCAGGAATGCCCAGAATGCTTGCCTCGAGACGAGCGTCAAAATCTGGTAGGGATTGGTAATAGACATGGTGAACATGGCTTCTTTCCATTTCGGTCACATAAAACACGTGTGACACAGCTACATCGCGTGGGTCGCGGTAGATAAAGTAAGGAAGAAAAGCCGGTGTAATGACCCGTTCAAAGGCTTCTGGCGAGGCGAATAAATGCGCTGAAGTCACATCCAATGGTCCCAGCGATTTGAGCCAGGCGGCTGTTTCCATCTTGGAGTGCTTGCGGCCGGTTTCGCCATCATATTGGGCGTAGAACGAGTGTAAGCGGCGTGAAAAAGGTGCAACACCGGAAAAACCAATTAACACCTGGTCTAGCAGATGTGTACCGCTTTTCGGAAATGAAATACCCAGCAAGATTGGCCAGCCCCCTTTTGGTTCAGGCAGTTTGGCAAACCTGGCACGGTGGATGAGTTTCTCAGCCTGATAAAAGGACTGGCGGAGGGTATGGCGTAAGTTGGCCGTGGAAAGGCTTGGAGTATGGCGACTGGTGGATACCTGAGTGTTACCAGTTGCCTGGAAAGCACTTTCTTCCAATAAGAAATCGCCGTCTTCCAGCAGGCCTTTGGTAATGGTTGCCAGTGCCGGTGAGTTTTCAGGCAGCAGTTCTTGTGGGTCAAACCACTTTAAGCGACTGTTGACAGGCAGGATGCCCCGATCAATATAATTGCCAAACGGCAGCGAAGTACGGAACAACTGGTAGTATAAAAAGCGCCGGGCATTGCGTTTGAAACCAGGTGGCACGGGGATATAATCAGCCGCCAGGAATTTTTCCAGTTCGGCGCGATAGGCAGACACACTTTGCGGGAAGAACACACTCGGGTAACGGGTGAAGCGGGCTTTCCCGGCGCTGAGCACTGCCGCGCCCATGATGGAGGCTTCCAGCCCGATGGTGGAATTGTAGATTAGTACGAATTTTGAACGGGCGATCAATTCATAAGAACTCAGGTATTCGGTTGAAGGCACAAAAACAATATTCGGCAATTCTGTTGCCTGGCGGCTTTCCACCCACCCGGCCACGCTCTCCTGGCTTTCCTTCCCGGCGCGGGTTTCGTCGGGATGGGCGCGGATGACAAACAGCGTCTCGGGGTGGTTGCGGGCGGTCTCCAGCACCAGATCAAGCCAGGCGAACATATCTGTAAAAACCGTGTTGGCATGCGGCTGGCTGGTGTCAAAAATGACATTGGTAAAGATGGGAACGGTCTGTTTGAACTGCCCGGCCTTTAGCAGGAAGGGTTCATCCAGCCCTTTGATGTTCGGCCAGAACTGGATGCCCGCCATGCTGAAATTGCCCTGGAAGCGTTTGGCAAGATATTCATCCAGCCGACCGTTCTGGGCTTCGTTCAACTCGAAAGAATCGGGGATGTCGATGGGGTAGGCGGTGGCTTCGCCAGTAGTGAAGAAGCCCGTCATGGGCATCAGGCCGACCTCATGACAGACAACCCGCACGCCTCGCTGTTTGGCCACCCATTTAACGGTGGCCTCAGGGAAGAATTGCCCGTTAAACAGGACAACAGCCTGGGGCTGGGCCTGCTCGAGGAATTGTTCAAAGCGTTGGGCAATGTTGAACGCGGAGAGGATGTACTCGCGGAAGAAAAACCTCGTTGCGTCATCATCCACCAGGTTGTGCCGCCTCAGAATCCAGCGCAGGCCAGGCAGGCATAACTCACCAAGTGGAATTCCCTGGAAGGAAAAGCGGGTAAGCTTGTCAAGGTTGAGCCCTTGCAGGTTTTTCTCCAGTTCGGGGATGCGCTCAAAGCCGAACCAGTGCTTTTTTGCGCCGGTATATAAGGTGTGTGATTGGTAGGTGCAGGAATGGCAGGGCGGGGTCTGGGATGGGTCTTCGCGGTTGGTGCCGAGCACGCAACGACTCATGCCGTGGTTGCAGGCAAAGAAAACAACTGGGATGCCCTGTAAGCGCAGGCCCCAGGAAGTGAGCAGGTGGAAGGCGCTGTTCCAGGAAAGGTCGTCCAGCCCGCTGGAAGCCTTGAAGAAGGCAATTGGGCGGGCGTCCTGGGGCGCCGGGGCCAGGCGGGCAACCCGCTGGGCCATCAGGAAGATGCGCAGGTTATTGGTGTGGCGGACAAAACGGCGCTTGAGTGAAGCCGGTTCAAAAAAGTTAAGCATGGTCTAAAATTGTATCAGAGAAACAAAACGCCCCATGAGCCGGGGCGTTTGCTGTCTGGCAGTTACCTATTCGGCGTCGGTCACGCGGCGAAGTTTTTTCATGGAAGATAGTTCGCTGTCGTACACTTTCTTTACGCCGTCGCCCATGCCCTGTTCGACGACGCGGATGTATTTAACCAATTTCTCGAACCCGCCGGGTTCCACTGATGCGGCCTGGTCGGAGCCCCACATGGCGCGGTCAAGGGTGAAATGGCGTTCAACCGAAGAAGCGCCGAGCGCGACAGCCACCGCCGAAGGCACCAGGCCAACCTCGTGGCCGGAGTAGCCAATGGGCGTGTTGGGGAATTCTTTACGCAGGGTGGTAATCATGCGCAGGTTCAGTTCCTCCGGGTCGCATGGATAGGCGCTGGTGGCATGCATGATGATCAGATTATCCAGCCCGACGGCTTCCACACCTTTGTGAATCTGGCTCATGGTGGACATGCCTGTGGAAATAATAACCGGCTTGCCTGTCTTGCGGACGTGCTTAAGCAGGTTGTGGTCGGTGAGGGAGGCCGAGGGCAGTTTATAGGCCGGGGTGTTGAATTTTTCCATGAAGTCCACGGATTGCTCATCCCAGACCGAGACAAACCAATCCACACCAAGGCTTTTGCAGTGCCGGTCAATCTCCTGGTATTGCTCCAGGTTGAATTCCACCTTGTAGCGGTAATCAAGATAGGTGATGTAACCCCAGGGGGTTTCGCGCATTTGTTTTTGCTGATCGGGCGGGGTGCAGACTTCGGGTGTGCGCTTCTGGAACTTGACAGCATCGGCCCCGGCATGCGCGGCGGCAGTGATCATCTGTTTGGCCAATTCCAGGTCGCCGTTGTGATTTATGCCAATTTCGGCAATCACATAAGCGGGGTGGTTATCGCCAACCAGTTTGTTACCAAGTTTAATTTCGCGAGTCATTCGTTAATCCTTTTTAAGTGAAAAAAATACTTATTGATTGCGCTTGGAGGCAACCAGCAGGTTGCAAATTTCACGTACAGCGCCGTGGCCACCGGGGCGTTGGGTAACAAAGTCGGCGGCGCGCAGGGCTTCGGGTTCGGCGTTGGCAACCGCCACCGCCCAGCCGACCATTTCAAAACAACCCAGGTCGTTGATGTCATTCCCGACAAAAACCACGCGCTGCGGGTCAATTGTACGCGATTCGAGCACGTTTTTCAGCACGGTGGCTTTGTCATCCAGGCCGACACCGTGAATGGCCTCCACCTTCATTTTGCGGGCGCGGGCGGCCACCACCGGGTTGACTTCTGAAGACAGGATCAGCACTTCGATTCCCAGGCTGCGCAGGTTACGAATCACCATACTGTCGCCCCGGTAGGCGGCAACCATCTCGTGACCTTCTTCATCGACCCAGACACGGTTGTCGGTCACCACGCCGTCAAAATCCAGTACCAGCAGTTCAATTTTTTCGGGGAGCGGGCGTTTGGCTCGCCCCGGCCAGACTATTTCCAGTCCGCCAAAGGCCACCAGCCACTCGGCGCGCATCCAATCGTTTAGGTTATCCAGATCCACCGTGAACTTTGGGTCAATCACCAGCGGGTAGATATTGCTGCCGCTCATCGAACCGCTTGAGATTACCCGGCTGCGGATGGCGTCAATATGCCCGGTTTGCCAGTAGATGTCTGGCAGGCTTTGGCGGGGGGCGTTATACGGCTCCTCGATTCCTTCCACGTCTATCAGGTTTTTCATCGGAGCGGACCCACCCGCAGGCAGCCGCCACATTTTATGGGGGTTTTGCCCGGCCGGGACAACGCCGCGCACCGAGTCGGCATCCGGGTGGGCCAGCAGTGCGCGGATGGCGTCATCCACACAGCCAACCGGGCGGATGGGTGAAGTAGGCCGTAGCTGGACGACCACTTCGGGCCGGTAGTTTTCGTGTTCGGCCAGCCATTCCAACGCGTGGACAAATACCGGCAGGTCGGTGGTTTTGTCCTGGGCAAACTCTGCCGGGCGCAGGAAGGGCGTTTCCGCGCCCCACTCGCGGGCCACAGCGGCGATTTCCTCATCGTCCGTGCTGGCGATAATCCGCGTGACCAGCGGTGATTGTTTTGCAGCAGCAATGCTCCAGGCAATCAGCGGTGCGCCGGAAAAATCGCGAATATTCTTGCGCGGGATGCCTTTGGAGCCTCCGCGCGCCGGGATGATGGCGAGGACTTCGGTCATGGCGTTACCAAGCTGTCCAGCCGCCATCCACAATGACGTTGTTGCCGGTCATGTAAGAGGAAGCGTCGGATGCCAGGAAGAGCAAGGCGCCGTTCATTTCATCCTTGCGGGCCATGCGCCCGAGGATGGTCTTGGCGGCGTAGTTTTTGGCAAAGGTTTCATCGTGATTATTGTAAACGCCACCCGGTGTAAGCATGTTGACGCGGATTTCCGTTTCCATGTAGTAGGCGGCCAGGTATTTGGTAAAACCAACCACACCGGCTTTTGTCACTGTGTAATAGACCGGTTTGTAGGCAGGCTGGGAGCCATCCGCTTTGCGATAGATCCGCTGGTCGGGGCCGTTCAGCCCGTAAGTAGAGCAGATGTTGATGATGCTGCCTTTTTGGCCCCGGGCGATCATTTGTTTCACACAGGCCTGGGTGACAAGGAACATGCCGGTCAGGTTGACTTTCAGTGCGGCGTTCCATTGGTCCAGCGGGTATTCCTCGAATTTACCGGGGGCGATGCCTCGGGCAGCCGCTTCCGGGTCAAATTTTGGGTCGAGGGCTGCGCTGTTGACCAGGATATCCAACCGGCCATAAGTAGTGACCACTTTTTCCACCATGTTGTTGACCGATTGCTGATTGGTGATATCTGTGGCGATGCCGATGGCTTGATGCCCGGATTTTTGCAGGTCGGTGGCTACGGCAGCCGCTTTTTCAGCGTTCAGGTCTACCACGGCCACGGCAGCCCCGGCCTCGGCCAGTGTGCGGCAAAACTCCGCGCCGAGCAGGCCTACGCCGCCGGTGACGACCGCAGCGCGGCCGGTAAGGTCAAATTTTTCTTGTATTTTGGTCATGGAGGTTCTCCGGGTTATGGCTGGGTGTACAACCTGTGTCGCTGGGCGTTGACGGCGAGATTCAGGCCGTCTACAAACTGGGCATAGTCGCCATCGGGGTAATCAAACAGGGCCAGCACGGCGCGGCCTGCTAGGATGTCTTCACGCATGATTTTTAGATGCTCGTCATAATAATCGCGCGGGGTGTTGTGGCCCGGGTCGATTGGGGTTGGCGCGGGCAGGCTGGGGCGTTTTGCGCCAAAGTACACTGCAGGCGGGCTGTTAGTATAGATGGTAATTTCGGGTGGAAGGTCTTTCAGGGCTTCCATGACAAGCGAGTCGCGCCAGCGCCAGGAGCCGTACCCAAGACCGGCTGCATCGCGATATTCGAGCATGGCCTGGCTTTGCCCGTAGATTGAAAGGCCCAACGCGCTGGCCGCCAGTAAGATGACAATGCTGCGCCCGATGATGTGCTGCTTATTCCACAGCCACCACATCCCGGCGGAAAATAAGATGATCCAACTGACGTAGAGCGGTGCCAGTATGCGCGGTTCGAGGCGGGTACTGGCGTCGAACAGGGTAATGGAGGTCAAGATGGAACCCAGGTAGCCAAAGATATACAGGCTGGTGCTAAAGAGCAGAATATTGACAGCGCGTTGTTCCATCCAGAAGTCCCGGGCGCGAACCAACAGCCAGATGACAAGTACAAAACCAATACAGGCCAGTAGACCAGGTATGGCCTGGCTTTTCCACAGATCTCGGTGCAACGGGTCGTATGGGAAGAGGAAAATCATCGCGTTATACAGGCCGCGTTCAATGTTTTCCGACGTGATTGGGTGCCAGTCGATTGTGCGGTTGGTGGCGTTCTGGGCAATCAGGGCGTTTCGCAAGACCCAGGAGACCATGAGCGGCAAAGCCCCGAATAAAAATACGCCGGAACGGGCAATGCGTGAGCTCCAGTTCGAGCGCAGGAGGAAGAAGGCCATTACCAGGGTGGCCAGCAGGGCCAGGCCGGAATAACGGGCCAGGAAGGCCAGCCCCACCGAGAAACCGGAAAAGAAAAGGCTGAAAAAAGCCGGGGAAAGGATGTTCTGGCGCGGGCTTTGCCCTTCGAAAGAGAAATCGAAAAGCAGGAAGGCCAGGAAACTTAACATCAGGAAGAGTGGTTCACTCAGGGCAAATGCATGTACACGAAAAAGGGATGCGTTAAGCGCAAACAACAAGGCGGCCAACACCCCAGCGGGTTGTGAACGGGTCATGCGCCAGACCAGAAGGCCCATCAGCGTGGTGTTGATGCCCCACAGCAGGATATTAAGCCCGCGTACTCCCCTTAATGGGTCAAAGCCTAGGGCGCCGATCCCAGCCAAGGTAATGGAAAGTAGCGGTGGGTAGTGCGTAATCGGTTCCAGGTCACCTGCCAGCCAGGTTTCGCTATATCCTGTTCCCTCCATCAGAGACCGCGCGCCGGAGATATAGGCGGCAGAATCGTTTGTCAGGCCAATCCCGGCAGGGGTGCTCCACCACAATGCAGTGGATGCCAGGATGGCTACTATCGTCAGGGTTAGGGGGAATGCAAAACGTTTAATCATGTCAGAAATGCCCTGGCAGGATTTACAGGCCTGCCAGGGCTTGAACTGCTAATTCTTGAGCAGATAACCTTTGTCCAGCAGATAAGCAACTACCTTGCGGGCGTTCTCATCAGGGGTTGCACCGTAGCCTTGCAGGGTAATTTCCGGGCTGACAGGTGGCTCGTACGGGTCATCCACACCTGTAAAGCCCATTGGTTTCCCGTCGGCCAGGGCCTGGCGGGCCTTGGCGTACAGGCCTTTTACATCGCGTTCTTCACAGACTTCCACGGGGGTATCCATGAAGACTTCGATGAAGTTTTCACCGACGAACTTGCGGGCTTCTTCTCGGGCGGCGCGGTACGGGCTGATTGCCGCGCATACGACTGCCCCGCCATGGCGGGAGATTTCACCGGCCACGAAGCCAATGCGCAGGATGTTGGTGTCGCGATCTTCCTTGCTGAAGCCGAGACCTTTGCTCAGGTGGGTGCGGACAACATCGCCATCCAGCACAGTGGCCTGGCGGCCATATTCGAGCAGCAGTTCGGTGAGAATCTGGGTGGTGGCGCTTTTGCCCGAGCCGCTCAGGCCGGTGAACCACAGGCAGAAACCCTGCTTGTGGCGCGGTGGGTAGCTCTGGCGCAGGATTTCAGCTGTTTCGGGGCGGGTGAACCACTCAGGGAGCAGTTTACCCTTGGCCAGGTAATCGTCACGCACCTGTGTGCCGGAGATATTCAGGGTGCGGGCGCCCTTGGGGACATCCTTTTCTTCTACATAGCGGTCTTCATCTGGTAGGTAGACCAGCATTTCAAAAGGTACCATCTTTACGCCCAGTTCGGCTTCGTGTTCCTTCATCAGGGTCTGGGCATCATACGGGCCATAAAAAGGTTTGCCAGTGCTGTCATTGCCCGGCCCGGCATGGTCGCGGCCGACAATGAAATGATTTGCGCCGTGATTGCGACGGATAATGGCGTGTAGCAGGGCTTCCTTCGGGCCAGCCATGCGCATGGCCAATGGCAGCAGGCTGAGCATGGTCTTATTTTTATCGTAGTAATTATCGAACAGGGCCTTGTAGGTACGCGTGCGGGTGTAATGATCCACATCGCCGGGTTTGGTCATACCAACAGTCGGGTGAATCAGCAACGAGCCGTTAACTTCTGCTGCGGCACGTTTGGTCAGTTCTTCGTGAATGCGGTGCAGTGGATTGCGGGTCTGGAAGGCAACCACATTATCATTGCCCATTTCTTCCAACTGTTGTCGTACTTGGGTCGGGGCGTGCCGCAGGTCTAAAAAGTCATGATATTTAGGCAGGTTGACCACTTTAAGCGGGCCAGAAATACAGACTTTCTCCCAGCGGGTCATCTCTGACACCATTGGGTGCTTTGAGTCGGTTGAACCGTAGGCCAGGGCAGCCTCACGCTCGGCATCCCAGTGATAGACCTCGTCCACCGTCATCACGGCAATCAGGTCAAAAGATGAATTGCGCAGGGCGATTTCTTCACCAACCGTAGGCAGTTCTGCAGGATTAACTGCCAGGGTGATCGGCAACGGCCAGAGTGTGCCGTCGGTCAGGCGCATCTTACTTAATACGCTTTCATAATCTGCTTTCCCCATAAAGGTGGTCAGCGGTGAAAACCCACCTGTGGCGAGCAACTCCAGGTCGCAAAGGTTGCGCATGGTAATCTTGATGGATGGCAGGTGTGCGGCGCGAGCAATCAAAGCATCGCGCTCCTTGCCTACCACCATCAGGTTAACCAGTTCGCCGCCATAAGGGGCAATCAATTTGGCTTTGGACATCAAACGTTCTCCTTCAATATTCAATGACTGAATTTTACAAGGCCGTATTATATCAGGTTGCCGTGAAAGCGCTATTGCGTTTTATTGCACAATATGCGCTCAACCTGCATCTTCGACTCAGTGGATAGATTTTCCAGGTTGAAAAGGGCCTGGCAGGCGTGAGCGCGAATGACGGGATCGGTGATGCTTTTGCTAATTTCATCCACCTGCTGCGGGCTACCGAGCAGCAGCTCTGCCTGTAAGAAGGGAATCCACTCAATTGGGTTGGCCGGGGCAAAGCCTTCCTGGCGGGCTTCCTGCCCAAGCCGGAGCACTTCATCCCATAGATATTGCTGGCGGGCCAGCGAGGCTTTCTGGTAGTAGTAGCACCAGTCATGCGTCGGTTCAGTACCAAAGACTGCTTCGGGCACATCCGGCTCAGGATAATCGAACAGGATTTTCTCGGTCTCGGAACGATGGTCCATGGCCAGGAATATTTCCGGATCATAATCGGTAAGGTCTGAAAATTCCCCACCCACGACACGGACGCAAGAATCCCTGTCTGGCTGGAAAAAAATAATGATATTGCCGTAATTGGTATACGTCACAATTTCACGGCGCTTGTCATATTCCTGTGGCAGGCGGTCAACCACCTTTTGGGCGGTTTCGCCGGTGGGCAGGGCCGCAAACAGGGTTGTTTGAATGTATTGCTCGTTCCCCGGGACGGGATAATAAATAAGATTCGCCGGACCCCAGATGAAGTAGTCTTCCTGGATGGTTGCCGTTGGATACCTGGCAATGATTGTACTGGCTGGCTCGAACATGGGAACTCGCCACGCCACCTGCCACCAGAAATTTCGAATTTCATCTGATTCGTGG
>JANJTV010000052.1 GCA_024710905.1 Anaerolineales bacterium
TGAAGCAACTTCCCCGCGGGGGGGGGGCCCGCAGGCGGGCCCCCCACCCCGGGTAAGCCCACCTATAATCTCGATTCAAAAAGGATGCCATTTGTGCTGGCATCCTTTTCCTTTGCTATTTGCCCTTGCGTTGCTGGCTGGCAATCTGGTGTTGTAACTTGTCGGCCGGGAAAATACCGTCCTGGGCATCCCGGACTTCCTCCACCGAAAAGAAGGCTTTGGGGTGACTCTCGTGGATGATATTGACCACATCGCCTACGCTGCGGCGCGGGACAAGGGTGTAGATCAGTTTGACTGGCCCGTTGGCGCCGTCCCCGTTGACCACTGTGGAGCCAAACCCGGCCTGGCGCAGGTTGGCGGCCACATCAGCCCCGCCATTGGACAGGATGGTGCGTATCACGACTTTGCCGAGGGCGAGGCGGTCTTCAATTTTCATACCGACATAGTTGCCAAGCGCAAAGCCCCCGGCGTAAGCCAGATAGGCCATGATGTTGTCTGAGCCGCGCGTAATCTGGCTGATGATGGCAATCCAGATAAAGACCTCCACGAAGCCGAGCAGGGGCGCCAGCTGGCGTTTGCCGCGCGAGGTGAAGATGATGCGTAGCGTGCCGATGCCGACATCGATGGCGCGGGCGATGAAAACGATCAGGGGGAGGATGACCCAGGTGTACCAGTCTTGTTCTGTCATAAATTACAGGCTCCTGCTGTGGCCGATATTCGGGAGGATATGCTCATCGTCGAAGTGTTCTCGCATGATGCGATAATAATATAACGCTTCTTTGTTTTTCAGGTGAACATCATATTGTTTTGCAAGGCGCTGGTGTTCGCCGGCGAATTCGGTATCACTGATCTCCTGTTCGGCCCGTAGCGCCAGGATTTCGGACGACCCTGCGCCCTTGGAGAATTTCTGTTTGGGCCGGTTGACGATGGCGTCTGGCAGAGAATCGCGGAAGGCCTGGCGTAGCAGGTGTTTGGGTGCCTTGCCGGGCTGGTGGAGTTTCCACTCGGCGGGCAGGTTGAAGGCCAGGGCGATTGAATCCACATCCAGGAAAGGGACGCGTGCTTCCAGCCCGTGTGCCATGGAGATGCGGTCGGCGCGTTGCAGGTTGGTATTATGCAGGCTGCCGGTGATGTAAGACAGTTCGTCTTCAAGGGCCTGGGGTTCTTTGAAATCGGCCAGGTAATCGTACCCTGCATAGAGTTCGTCGGCACCTTCGCCGGTCAGGAAAACTTTCACATGATCGGCGGCCAGTTTGGCAAGGAAGTAGTTGGGGATGGCGCTACGTACCAGGGCCGGGTCGAAGGATTCGAGCGCGTAAATGACCTCGGGGATGATGCCGAGCATATCGGATTCGCTGTAAACCAACTCGTAGTGGTTGGTGTCGAGCTGTTTAGCCACCAGGCGGGCGGCCTGCAGGTCCTCGCTGCCCTCTACGCCGACCGCAAAGGTATGCAATTGATCCAGGTCTTCGCGGGCCAGCGCGGCGATGATGCTGCTATCCAATCCGCCGCTCAGGCTGACGCCGAGGGGCACATCTGACATCAAACGGCGGAGCACAGCCCGGCGAATGGTTTCTGCAATCGCTTTCCGGGCCTGTTCTTCTGTTTCGGTAATCGGGGGACTGCCTTCTGCCAGGCGGTAGAAACGATGCAATCCGGTTTTTGAGTGGAAGTAATGCCCGGCAGGAAACTCACGGATGTTCTTTGAAAAACCCACCAGGGCTTTGATTTCGCTGGCAAAAAAGATCTTTTTGCCTTCCCGCGCCCAGTACAACGGTTTGATTCCAATCGGGTCGCGGGCGATCAGAAAATCTTTTTCTGTTTTGATGACGAAAGCGTACATCCCGACCAGCCAGCGGACAAAATCTGGTCCATAGCATTGGTACAGGTGCGGGAGTACCTCGGTGTCGCTGTTGTTTTCGAAATTCGCGTCGGGCAGGAATTTCTGCCTCAACTCATTGTGATTATAAATTTCCCCATTAAAGACCACCCAGGCTTTCCCCGCCTGCATGGGCTGGTGGCCGCCTTCCACATCAATGATGGCCAGGCGGGTGTGGCCCAGCGTGCTGTTGGCCACTACTTTTACCCCGGCGCCGTCCGGGCCGCGATGACGGATGCGCCGGGTCATTAATTCCACTGGTTCGTCGAGCTCCGCGTTTAAAACGCCACAAATACCACACATATCATTTCTCCTTTTTTGTTCTAAATTTTTGGAATGGCTCCATCGGTGACAAAAGCTGTCAGTTCACTAACACTCCAATTCTGGATGCCGAGGCTGTCCACAGTGCGGCCACGCCGCCAGTAATCTGTGCGGTGGACAAAATTGCCCAACCGGATGATGCTATCCATGCCGCGCACCGAAACGCCGTACCGCATGCCCAGTGATGCAATCGGTACTAGGCTCATGGGAACGTCTTCAAAAATATAACGGTGATTAATTGTGCTTGGTGCGTTTATGCCATAATAACCCGGCTGGTTGTGGATGGCTTCATTCAGGTCTTCGCCGGTCGTGTCGTAGGCCAGTTGCAGCCATTCAAGCGCCGTTCGGGCGCGAATCCCCAGTGCGGAGGCCACCGTCACGCGTTCTCGGTCGAGCACTTCCAGCACACGCGCCGTGGCTGGGGTGACGCCATCAATATAAAACTGGAATTCGCCATGTGTGCTCTCAATTCTTCCGGCGTTCAGGATGGTTAAAGCCGGGTGGAAGATGGCACCCATATTGTTCATGCTGGTGTGCAGCACATTGATCCCGTTGATGTACTGTGGGTACGCCGGGCGGATGGCTGCCAGCGCTTCGTCGGTGCGAGTGGCAGGCAGGGCGGCCAGTGGCACGGCTTCCTTAATACGGAAGATGCGTGCCTGGGCCGGGCCATCTGAGCGTGAGGCGTAAATAAAGGTCTCCGCCTCAGCCACGACCACATTGGCTTCGCAACCCTGGTCGTGCAACGTCTTTTTGAATTCAATTGCGCCGCAGGTACGGCCCGGATGCAGGATGATAATCTGGCCGTCACGCAGGTGAGGGGCAGCGTTGCGGGCAATCTCGGCATGCGCCGAGGAGGGCGTGACCACCATGATGACCTGCGAATTTTCAATGGCTTCTTTGATATCAGAAGTTGCGCGATTTATTTTCCCAAACCCGTGCGGGCCGCTTTCGCCGCCATCCAGCTCAATGCCACCGCGGTTTTTCAGCACGGCAATCCGTTCTTCGGTGCGGTTGTACAGGGTTACTTTAAAGCCCATCAGGGCCAGGTGCGCAGCCATGGTTTTCCCGCCATGACCGGCACCAATCACAGTGTAGTTTTCAGGTGTGCTCATGCAGATTCCTCTACTTCAGATATTCAGACAGGCGTTCCCGTTCGTTGATTGGTTTGCCAGCTTCGTTGACGGCCACACAGGCCCCGTTGACAATCCGTGTGCGCAGCAGGCCGCGCCCAAACTTGTTATTCTGCAACTGGGGTGCGTCCATTACCCCGGCAGTGACAGACTTCGCCAGTGTGGCCGCATCGGCCCAGGGGTCTTGTACGCCTGGTTCAGCCAGTGTCTGGATGGCCTGCAGTGTCAGCCGGGTTTCTTCCACCAGTTCCTGTTTGCGAGCCTGCACAGCCGGGTCCTGGGTCATGTCCGGCCCTCCCAGTGCGTTCTGGATGGCGCGCCGCACGATCTTGCTGGCTTCAATCACGTCGTCGCCGGTGGCGGCGTGATGCGCCTCGGTGTGGCCGACGATGTGCAGGATGTCTGGTTTGAGCGCCATTTGCAGGTAAGTACTGGCTGCCAGGTGGCCGCGAGCCGCATCCGGGTCGAGCGGATGGCTGAGCAGGCCCACCCGCACCTGCTTCCAGATGCGGAAGGTGTCATCGGCCAGTGGGGAGATCAACTCCAGCACGGCCAGCATCTTGGCCAGGTCCATACTGTCGGTCAGGCCGGGCGGGCTGTTAAACATCAATTGGGCAATGTAATCGCGCACGCCATAGGCTTTGGCGTTATAAGCCGAAAGGAAAGCCGCCGCCACAAAGACCACGTCCGGTGCGTCGCGCATGCCCCAGTGGTGCGGCTCGTTCAATTCCACAGGAATATCCCGTTCGCCGTACCAGGCCATCACTTTTTGATGCTCGTCGATCGAACCCTGCAGGTCCCAGGGGCCGCGCCCGTCCATGGCGTTGAACCAGTAGAGCGGGATGGCGCACCAGGCGTTGTAAATGGTTTTTGTCAGCACTTCCGCATATTTAATAAAATCATCAGTGCCGGAATAAGCTCGCATCATTGGGAAATTTCCCTGGCGGCTGGCGGCATACAGGGCGCGGAAATCCTGCTCACTGCGTACAGGCACGCCGCCCGCGCCGCGGCGACGCGGATCCTGCCGCTCCGGGTGGAAGAAGTTCTCCTGGGCGTCCTGGTCAGTTCCCAGCGAGATCAGGTCCAGGGCCTGGGCGTCGGCAATCTTCCCGATATCGGCCAGGGTGGCCTCCATGGTGGGCAGCCCGAAGTGATGCCTTAAAATCGGGTAGGGCCGCTTCCACAAGATGCGATCCACCGTGCGTTGCGGGAAATCCTGCTCACTTAAGTCGCGGGCCGGTTGGCCGCGCAGGTAGGCCAGCACCTGTTCCGGGCTTTCGCTGCCGTCAAAAATGCGGTCAAAAAAGCCGCTTAGTTTTTCGGCCCGTTCGGCCACCGGGGGCGTACCGGCAAAGGCGAACTTCACGCCCTGCTCATGTAATTCCGAAGCCGATTCAGCAAACAGCCCCAGCAAGCGCTCGCCGGTTTCGGGTGTCAGGCGGTAAGAGACGCCCACCAGGTCTGCCTTTTCTCGGCGGGCGGCAGCCAGCACTTCTTCGACAGGCACAGCCGGGCCGAGGAAAACCGTCCGCCACCCGGCCATTTCGGCCAGGCGCAGGAAATTGGAGACGCCGGCCACGTGAACGCATTCGCCCAGCGCGGCGGCAACAACTGTTTTCATGGAAACCTCCTTGTTTTTAACAATAAGTTAATCGCCCGTAGACGCTCGCAGGGTGATGGCAGGTTCAATGGGGGGCAGGTCTGGCCATTCGCTGGGGTTTTGGATCTGCGTCACCAACCGTTGCACCAATTGGCGGGCAACCTGGTAGACGGGGAAATCCAGCGTGGTGAGCGGCGGGTTGGTGAACGCGGAAGCCTGCACCCCGTCGAAACCGGTCACTGCCACGTCATGGCCAACGACCAGGCCCAGGTCTTTCGCGGCCTGCATGGCCCCGAAGGCAGTTTCATCGTTGATGCAAATAATCGCATCGGGGCGGTTTGGCTTCGATAGTAATTTTGCGGCTGCCTGCCGTCCACTGGCGCTGGTCAATTCGGTAGCGGCGAGCAATTCTTTACGGATGTCAAGCCCGCAGCGTTTCAGGCCATTTTTGAAGCCTTGCAGGCGGGCCTGGTGGATGACCAGTTCCGGCGGGCCTCCGAGGAAAGCGAACTTGCTGTACCCTTTGACTACCAGGTGGCTGACGAGTTTCTCAACACTGCCGGCATTGTTCACTTGCACAAATGAACCCGTTTTTGATTGCGCGCATTTCTCCAGGCTGGCATAGGGAATATTGTGTTTGTTCAGCAGGGCAATTCGCGGGTCATTTTCTTTCAGGCGGTTAAGAATGAAACCGTCCACTTTGCGAGATTGTGCCCAGTTTGCATAAATTTCTGTTTCGGGCAGGCCCGGCTGGTGGGTCGAAATGAACAAATCGAACGGCAGACCAGCCAGTTCATCCCCCAACCCGGCGATAAATTCTGAAGTAAACGGGTCTGAGAAACGGGGTGAGGCAACCGGCAGGATGTAACCGATCGCATCCGCTTTCTGGCGGCGCAATTGACGGGCGGCCCGGTTGGGGACGTATCCCATTTGACGGGCGGTTTCAACCACCCGACGCCTGGTTTCTATAGAAATATCAGCGTGCCCATCCAGTGCGCGGGAGACAGCTGCAATGGATAAACCCAGTGTTTGGGCTATTTCTTTAAGAGTGACAGTCATAGTTTACTGAAACGTTTAAGTTATTCTACCACAGGTTTTTGGCCTTCTTTGGTTGGCTGCGAAATCCATGCCTGATGATTGCAATTTGTGATATACTTCGTCGGCTTTCGCCACAGGCGAGGCACATCTTGCCTGGGACGGGCATCAAGCGTCCCTGGGCGGTAACGCCCCAACTCACACGTCTCCCGACTTGAAGGACCCTCCAACCCGTCTTCGCCTGGCGGGCTGGCTCCACAAGATGGACGGGGACGGCGGAGCAAAACAAAAAAGGAGAACGAAATGGCTGTTATTTCCATGAAAGCCCTGCTTGAGAGCGGTGTGCATTTTGGCCACCGCACCAACAAGTGGGACCCGCGCATGAAGCCGTACATCTTCACCGAGCGCAATGGTATTCATATCATTGACCTGCAACAGACGGTGAAGTACCTGAATTCGGCTTATGCCACCATCCGCGACACCGTGATGAATGGCGGTGTTGTTTTGTTTGTCGGTACCAAGCGCCAGGCACAGGAGACCATTCGCGACGAGGCGATTCGCGCTGGCATGCCTTATGTGACCGAACGCTGGCTGGGCGGTATGCTCACCAACTGGAGCACCATGTCTCAGCGTATCCAAGAAATGGAACGCCTGGAGCAGTTGCGTGATAGCGGTGAGATCAACAAGCTGACCAAAAAGGAAGGCCTGCTAATCGAGCGCGAGATCCTGCGCCTGCAAACCCGCCTTGAAGGCGTGCGCAACATGAAACGTCTGCCTGACCTGGTTTTCATCATCGACGTCAGCCGCGAAGAAGCCGCTGTGCACGAATGCAACCTGCTCGGCATCCCGGTTGTGGCCCTGGTGGATACCAACTGTAACCCCAACAATGTAGATTATGTCATCCCATCCAACGATGATGCCATCCGCGCCATCAAGCTGCTGGTCGCCAAGATCGCTGACGCAGTGCTGGAAGGCAAAGCCATGCGCAAGGATGAAGATGCTGGCGCTGACGAAGCGCCGAAGGCTGCTGCAGTCGCTGTTCGTAAAGCTGCTGTTGCCCCAGCCGTTGAACTGGACGAAGAAATGTCTGATGAGGAACTGCTCGGCAAAGCCACACTGGCCAAGATGGCTGAAGCCGCCCCGGTTGCTGAAGTAGAAGTTGCTGAAGCCGCCCCGGTTGTTGATGTTGAAGTTCCCGCCGAAGAGAAGCCCAAGGCCAAAGCGAAGGCCAAAGCGGAAGTTGTTGACGAATCGGCACCTGCCGAAGCCGCTCCTGTTGCCGAAGAAAAACCTGCCAAGACTCGCAAGGTTGCCAAGGCAGACAAAGAAACCAAAGAATAGATCTCGTTTTTAGAAGGAAATTGGAATGGAAATTACTGCTGCTATGATTAAAGAGCTGCGTGCCGCCACCGGCGCAGGCATGCTCGATTGCCGCCAGGCCCTTACTGAAGCCAATGGCGATTTTGATAAGGCCGTGGATTGGCTGCGCGAAAAAGGCATGGCCACTGCTGCCAAACGCTCGGATCGTGAAGCTTCGGCTGGTGTAGTGGAACTGTACTCGCACGGCGGTGGCCGCGTGGGTGTGATGGTAGAAGTAAACTGCGAAACGGACTTTGTGGCCCGCTCGGAGGCATTCCTCAAGCTGGCTCACGAAATTGCCCTGCAAATTGCTGCCAGCTCCCCGCAATACATCAACGATACTGAAATCCCCGAATCGGTGCTGGCCCACGAAGGCGAAATTGCCAAGAACCGCGCCATAGAAGAAGGCAAGCCCGAAGCCGTGGCTGCTAAAATCGTGGAAGGCCGCCTGAACAAGTTCAGGGATGAAGTCTGTCTGATGCGCCAGGCTTACATTCGTGATGAGAGCACGACCATCCAGCAGTTGATTCATCAGAACATTGCCAGCATTGGCGAAAATATCATCGTCCGCCGTTTCCAGCGTTGGGAACTCGGTGAAGGTATTAACACCACTCAGGAATAAGTGATTTCAAAAAGCCAACCGCAAGGTTGGCTTTTTTCTACCCCAAGGAGGCAGCTATGCCAGAATTGAAATATAAACGCATTCTGCTCAAGTTGAGCGGCGAGGCGATGGGCGGGGAAAGCGGGTATGGCATCAATGTTTCTGAGGCCGAAGCCATTGCCCAACGCGTGAAAGATGTACGCGATATGAACGTGGAAGTGGCAATAGTGATCGGGGCAGGCAACCTGTGGCGTGGCAAGCAAG
Source organism: Anaerolineales bacterium (assembly GCA_024710905.1). Taxonomy (GTDB): domain Bacteria; phylum Chloroflexota; class Anaerolineae; order Anaerolineales; family Villigracilaceae; genus JANJTV01. The sequence goes on from JANJTV010000052.1 coordinate 8,193, forward strand.
GCCTGGAGCGCGGCATGGATCGCGCCACAGCCGATTACATGGGCATGCTAGGTACGATGATGAATGCCCTGGCCCTGATGGATGCCCTGGAACGCAAAGGCGTTTTTACCCGCGTACTTTCTGCCATTGAAATGCGTACCATTGCCGAGCCGTATATTCGTCGCCGCGCCATCCGTCACCTAGAAAAAGGACGCGTGGTGATTTTTGGGGCAGGCACCGGGAACCCATTTTTCTCCACTGATACGGCGGCTGCCCTGCGCGCCACCGAAATTGACGCTGATGTGGTCATCAAGGCTACCAAGGTGGATGGCGTGTACGACTCCGATCCAAAGAAGAACCCCAATGCGGTCAAGTTCGACCAGTTGAGTTACATTGATGTACTCAACCGCCGCCTGGAAGTGATGGACTCAACTGCAATTACCCACTGTATGGAAAATAACGTCCCGTTACTGGTTTTGAACCTGTGGGACAATGAGGCCTTGCACAAAGCCCTGATGGGCGAAAAGGTCGGCACGCTCGTTACGACTTAAGATTGCCTACTTTTGAGAGCCTGTTGCCAGTTTTTGCAAGCTCCTGAGTGCCATAATCCGTGCGGATTGTGGCACTTTTTCAAATTTTAGGGTATGCTTAATCAAACAAGAATTCCCTGCCCTGGAGGCCGCTGTGATTAAAGACCTGCTCAAAGATGCTGAAACCCGCATGACGGGGGCCATTCATGTTCTTGAATCTGACCTGACGGCCATTCGTACCGGCCGCGCCAACCCGGCGCTGGTGGAAAAAATCCACGTGGAATATTACGGCATGGAGACGCCTCTCATGCAGCTGGCCTCCATCAGTGTGCCGGAACCACGCGCCCTGTTGATTAAGCCCTTCGACAAATCCACCCTCAAGGCCATCGAGAAAGCCATACAGTCCTCCGACCTGGGGCTGACCCCAAACAATGACGGGCAATCCATCCGCTTGAACCTACCCCCGTTAACAGAAGATCGCCGTCGGGAGCTCGTCAAGCATGTCCATCATCGCCTGGAAGAAACCCGGGTGGCCCTGCGTAACATCCGCCGTGATGCGATGAAAGATATCAAAGATTTTGAGAATGAAAAGATGATCTCAGAGGATGATCGCAAACGTGGCGAGGATGAAATGCAAAAACTGACCGACCGTTTCACCGGCGAGGTGGATAAGATTGGCCAGCGAAAGGAACAGGAGATCATGGAAGTCTGATCCCTGCCTATGTCTGACTCCACTGAATTGCCTGCCCCCGAAAAATTGCCCGCCCACGTGGCCATCATCATGGATGGTAACGGTCGCTGGGCCCTGCAGCGCGGCCTGCCGCGCCTCGCCGGTCATCGCGCCGGAACCGAGAATTTGCGCCGTATCATCCGCGCCTGTGTTGAATTTGGCATCCCATACCTGACCATTTACGCCTTTTCCACCGAAAACTGGGGCCGTCCTCGCGAGGAAGTCAACGGCCTGATGCGCATCCTCGAAGATGTGATTGACCGCGAGCTGCGTGAATTGAACGAACAAGGTGTACGCATCCGCCATCTGGGCAAGCTCGATCAACTCCCAAGCCGTATCCAGGAAAAGGTGCTTTCGGCGGTGGAGCAAACGCGGCAGAACAGCCGGCTGAATTTGAACGTGGCTTTTAATTATGGTGGCAGGGATGAAATTATTCATGGCATCCAGCAGATGCTGAAAGACCAGGTGGATCCGGAGCAGGTCACCCCGGAACTGGTCAGCCGTTACCTGTACACATCAGGCATCCCTGACCCGGACCTGATTATCCGTACGTCTGGTGAGTTGCGAATCAGCAACTTCCTCATCTGGCAGGCTGCCTACTCGGAATGGTACGTAACCCCGACTTTCTGGCCCGATTTTGGAAAGGAAGAATTCCGCAAGGCGCTGGTCACTTACGCAGACCGGGACCGCCGTTATGGTAAGGTCAGTTCGAAGGAGTATGAGGGAAGCCATGCGTAGCCGCGTAATCACGGCGCTGCTCTTATTGCTATTTGGTCTCCCGGCTGTCGTATTTGGTGGGGTTTTCTATTTTTTCCTGATTGCGTTCTTCCTGGTGACTGCCGCATGGGAATATGCCGTGCTCTTTGAGCACGTTAACACCAGCCCCTCGCGCCTGATGGTTGCCGGGGGCGTTTTATTTATTCTGGCGGTGCGAGCTTTCCAGCTGGAATTGTTCGCGCCGGTCTTTGCTGTCTTTATCCTGCTGGCTATGGCGCACCATGTCATCCAGTATGAAAAAGGGAATGAAACGGCCGCAATTGATTTTGCCATTACTGCCGCAGGGCTGGCTTATTTTGGCTGGGTGGGCAGCTACCTGATTGACATTCGTGGCCTGGAGCACGGCGGCTGGTGGGTGATGATGATCCTACCATCGGTCTGGTTTGCGGACACGGGTGCGTACCTGCTCGGCGTTCCTTATGGGAAGCATAAAATGGTGCCGCGCCTGAGCCCCAAAAAGAGTTGGGAGGGTTTCTTTGGGGGTGTGTTTACCAGTGTGGTTGGTACGGCCTTCCTGGCCTATGCATACTCCACCTGGGGGCCGTTGGAGATTACAGTCTGGCAGGGCGCTTTGCTGGGCCTGCTTACCAGCAGCCTGAGCCTGTTTGGTGACCTGGGAGAGAGCATGGTCAAGCGTCAGGTGGGCATGAAGGATTCAGGCGCCCTGTTGCCGGGCCACGGCGGTGCATGGGATCGGGTTGACTCATGGCTGTGGGGGGGAGTCATTGGATATTACTTTGTTCTTTGGATGTTTCCAGGATAGGAGAGCCGATGATTGATCAGGAACCAACCAGAAACCTTGCCCTAGAATTGGCTCGTGTGACCGAGGCCGCCGCACTGGCGGCAGGCCGTTACATGGGTCGCGGCGCAAAGGAACTGGCCGATAAAGCTGCTGTGGATGCCATGCGCCTGGTACTCAATACCATTGACATGAACGCGGTTGTTGTAATTGGGGAGGGCGAGAAAGACCAGGCCCCGATGTTGTATAACGGTGAGCGTCTGGGAGCAAACAAGGCCGGGCCGGAACTCGATATTGCGGTGGATCCGATTGACGGTACCAGCCCGCTGGCGTTTGGTCGCTCGAATTCCATTGCAACAGTGGCCATCGCCCCGCGTGGAACCATGTATGACCCTGGCCCGTTTGTCTACATGAACAAGATTGCTGTTGGCCCGGAAGCCAAAGGTAAGATCAATATCGAAAAGCCAATTGCGGATAACTTAAAAGCTATTGCAAAGGCGAAAGAAAAATCCATTGAAGACCTGACTTGTATTATTTTAGATCGCCCGCGCCACGATCAGATGGTGGCAGAGATTCGCCGCCTGGGTGCGCGCATACGCCTGATTCCCGATGGTGATGTGGCCGCTGCGTTGATGACCTCCTGGGGTGATTCGGGGGTGGATGTGCTGCTCGGCATTGGCGGCACACCGGAGGGCGTCCTGGTGGCCTGTGCCTTACGTGCCATGGGCGGGGAGATTCAGGGTAAATTATATGCCCGCAACGATGATGAGTTGAACAGGGGTCGCGAAATGGGCTATGATTTCGAAAAAATCCTGACGATGGATGACATGGTCTCCAGCGAGGATGTTTTCTTTGCTGCTACAGGCATTACCAACGGCGAATTCCTGCGCGGCGTGCGTTACTTTGGCGACGGGGCTGAAACCGATTCGTTGGTGGTACGTGGTCTGACCGGCACCGTGCGACAGATTCGCGCCACCCACCGTTGGGACAAGTTGAAGCGACTGAGCGCAATTGATTATTAATTTGCGGGCAATTGCTTGACACAAACTGCCCGATTGCATATAATCTCGTCTCGCGCCATTCCCGACTAGCTCAATCGGCAGAGCGGGCGGCTGTTAACCGCTAGGTTCTAGGTTCGAGTCCTAGGTCGGGAGCAAAAAACCTTCCTGTTTGGGAAGGTTTTTTGCTTTTGGCAATTTATTTAAAAACCACAGGCCGGCGATGTTTCGCTGGCCTGTTTTGTTGGTTATTCGCTGGCGCTGTCGGTTGTGCTTGTACTGGCGCTGCTGGTACTCCCTTCACTGCCGCCTTCGCTTTTGCTGGGGCGGCTCGTCCCTGAGGGGGAGCGATGGTCTGTGGCATACCAACCGGAGCCTTTAAAGACAATGCCGACCGGGGCAATCACCTTGCGCAGGCTCTTCTTGCTACATTCGGGGCAAGTGCTGAGTGGCTGATCGTGGAAACCCTGGTGGCGTTCAAACTGCACACCGCAGTTGTCGCATCGATAAGTATAAATCGGCATGGTTTGTTCCTTTCACTAAAGCGATAGGATTATAGCCCCGTTGTGTGGTCGTTGCAAGAGAAGCCCACCCGGTTTCTTATAATCTTTATATACAGATCTGCAATCCAATTGCCATTTTTGGGGACTTGAAATTGGGCTGGAAAGGATATATAATAGAACAAATATTCTAAAAAGGTGATCCGATGCCCATTTACGAACAATTCCTTACAGCGGTAAAAGCATTGCGGGAGGTGCAGGCCGAACTCGGCCAGGACCCCATCCCCGGTCAGACGGCGTTCCCGGCCTATGACGAGGTGCTAAATGACCTGGGCGGCTTGCCGAAGCAGGCCCTGCTGCTGGGCATTGCCAGCGACGGGTTGCCTGTCTTCCTCAACCTGGGAGATTCCACACCCGGCCCGTTGTTGCTGGTGGGGGATCGCGGCAGCGGGAAGACAGCCTTCCTACGCATGCTGGTTGAGTCGTCCGGGCGGTTGTTTGCCGGCGGGGAAATTCATTGTGCCATATTTACCAACCAACCGGATGAATGGCGCGAGGTGGAAGGCCAACCGCATGTAATGGGAATCTGGGCGGCGTATGATGAGCAAGCCTGGGAATCCCTGGGTGAAATTGCCAGTGTGGTGCAGTCTGGCGTTGCAGAGAATACATTTGTCTTGTTAATCGTTGATGGGCTGGATGCGATGATGTCCTTGCCGTCGGAGTCGCTGAATGCGCTGGCTTTCCTGTTTGATCACGGCGTTCAGGCTGGTTGCTGGCCTTTGGTGACAATCAATGCTGCGCTGGCCGCTCGCCACCCGGATTGGCTGGTATACTTCCGCACCCGCCTGTACGGTAAAGTGGCCCACCCGGAGTTGGCTGAGGAACTGACCCATGCCCCCGGCGCAGGCCTGAATACACTCTTCCCCGGCGCACAATTTTGCATCCGCCAGCGTTCGCGCTGGATGCGTTTCTGGCTGCCGAGCATGAAATCATCTTAAGGAGTTTGCTATGAACATTGGTATGTTGTGGTTTGACAACGATCCGAACACCCCGCTGGCTGTCAAAGTACAGAAAGCAGCGGAGTACTACCAGAAGAAATATGGCCGCCAGCCGGATACCTGTCTTGTCCACCCGGCGATGCTGGTTGAAGCCCAGGCTGAGGTAGAGAAGATTCTGGTTGCGCCACTCAAAACCTTACTGCCTAACCACCTGTGGATAGGCGTGAAAGAAAAAGCCCCTGCCGGGGCAGATTAACCAAAAAAGACACGCTGAGGCGTGTCTTTTTGTTGTATTAGGCAGTTTAATCCCCCCATGCCACCACCTGGGCAATGGCATGGGTCTTGTCGTGGCTCAGGCTGATACTCCAGTGGTCCAGGCCAAGTGAGTCTGCCAGTGTTTTGGCCCCGCCATGCAATTGCACCTGCGGCTGGCCAAGCTTTCCTTTAATCACTTCAATATCCAGGAAAGAAAAATCACGAATGCCTGTGCCGAGGGCTTTGGCAACTGCTTCCTTGGCGGCAAAGCGTGCAGCCAGTGATTCTACGCGTCCGCCGCAAGAGTCAACCTCCGCCGGGGTGAAGGTGCGCCGCAGAAAACGCTCACCGTGTTCATCCACAGCCGCGGCGATGCGGGCAATTTCGATCAGGTCTACGCCGGTGGTCAGTTTCACAGGCTGCCTGCCGCAACGATGGCCAGCCTGTCGGGCTGGAGGTAAGTCTGGGCGGCCTGCAGGGCCTGTTCTGTTGTCACGTTGCGGACACGTTCTTCATAGGTCAGGTAATGATCCAGGCCCAGGCCGAAACGTTCCATGTTGAGCAGGGCGTTGGCGACCCCGCTGTTTGATTCCAGTTGCAACGGCAGGCGGCCAACGAAATGATCCTGGCTGTCCTGCAGTTCTTCGGCGGTCACACCTTCTGAGACAAAACGCCTGATTTCCTGTAGGATTAGTTCGGAGGCTTTTTCCACGTTTTCGACATTCACCCCGGCGGAGACTTCCCAAGAGCCGGGACCGTTGCCAGCGCTCAGGCTGGAGGAGGCGTAATAGGCCAGCCCCGACTGCTCCCGGACGACATCGCCAATGCGGCCCATCATGCCGAATTGGCCAAGGACGGAATTGGCCAGCGAAGCGGGCAGGTAAAGCGGGTCGCGCCGGGAGGGGCCAGTTGCGCCAATCATCAAGTCGGCTTGCGGCTTGCCGGGGATGCGAATCACCTCGCGGGTGATGGAATCAAGTTGTTTTACGGGAGGCAGGCCCGGGGCGGCCTGCTGGGTTGGGTTTGACCAATCCCCAAATGTTTTTTCTAGTTGGTCACGGGTGGCGTTTGCATCCACTGCGCCGACAATTGATATAACCATGCCCTGCGGGCCATACTGGCGCTGCTGGAAGTTTACCAGGTCATCGCGGGTGATGGCGCGGATGGTTTCCGGGTGGCCGTCATCGGGGCGTTGGTAGGGGTGGTCGCGGAAGATGATACGGTCGAAGGCCAGGGAGGCCATGTCTGCTGTGTCCTGGGCGCGGATGGCCAGGCCGGTGAGCAACTGGGTGCGGCGTTTTTCCACTTCCCCGGTGGGGAAGGTGGGGCGGCACAGGGCTTCAGCGAGCAACTCGAACAGCAGCGGCAGGTCTTCAACCAGAGCGCGGCCGCTAAAACTGGCAGTCATGGTGCCTGCGCTGAACCCCAGGCTGGCTCCTGTGTCCTCCAATTTTTCGTATAGCTGTTCGAATGTGTAGTTCTGTGTGCCGCGCATCAGGCAGGCGGCGGCGAAATCGGCCAGCCCCAGTTGTTCATCGCTATCGAAGATGCTGCCCGCGTTGAAGTAGCCGCGAATGACGACCGACGGGCTGTAGAAATTGGCGCGGTGCAGCAGGGTGATGCCGTTGGCCAGTTGGCTGCGATGAATATCCTGCGGGCCGGGCAAGGCGGAGGAGTGACTGGCCTGGCTCATGCAGCGCTCCCGGTCGGTTGGTAGATTCCGACAACTCGGCTGGCAGGTTGTAAATAGGCTTGTGCAACGCGCTGCACGTCCTGCGGGGTGACGCAGGCCAGTTTATCGAGGTAGGTCTGGAACCAATCGTAGCCGCCCAGCATTTCGGCAAAGCCCAGCCAGAAGGCCTGGTTGGTGATGTTCTCGCTGCCATAAGCAAATATGGCGCGGGCCTGTTTGATGGCGCGGGAAATCTCCTGTTCGCTGACAGGTTCTTTGCATACGCGGGCTAGTTCTTCGTCTAAAACAGCCAGGGTTTCTTCGGGGCTACGTTTTGGGTGGATGGTAAGGGTGAAGCCATACAGGAACGGGTCAAGAGTGGCCGCACCGCCACCGCTCAGGCCAACAGCCATTTCGCCGCCAATCAACCGCTTGTACAGCCGGGAGGTTTTGTTGGAAATGCCACCCCCGCCAAACATGTTGATGTTGCTCGGCCCGGCCAGCAGGCTGTCGAGCACGGCCATGGGGAAGAAATCCGTGTCGGTGGCGGCAGGGGAACGATAGGCAACCTGCAGGTAAGTGGTTTCGCCGGGGCCTTCCACCGACAGGCGTACTTCCCCTTTCTGGGGTGGTTCCGGGCGGTTGAGCCGGGGCGGGGTCTGGCCGCGCGGGATGGATTCGTATAACTCGCGAAGCCGCGCCAGCATCTCGCGGGTGTCAAAATCCCCGGCCAGGGCAACAATGGCGTTGTTGGGGGCATAGTAGGTCTTGTAATGCTGGTACAGGTCATCGCGGGTCATGCTGAGCAGGTCGGCGGTATCGCCGATTACTTCGTGATGATACGGGTGAACTTTGAACGCCGCCGATTGGATTGCCTCGCCCAGCAGGAAGAGCGGTTCGTTTTCGCTGCCTTCACGTTCGGCAATGATGACCGTTCGTTCGGATTCAACCTCGGCCGCATCGAACAGGCTGTTTTGCATGCGGTCGGCTTCGAGCTGAAGGGCCAGGTCAATTTTGCTGGCTGGCATGGTTTCGAAGTAGGTTGTCCAATCGAGAAACGTAAAGGCATTCCACACACCGCCTTCGCGGGAGATAGCTTTATCCAGCACGTTTGCGGGGAATAATGGCGTGCCTTTGAATTGCATGTGTTCCACCCAGTGCGAAATGCCGGTCCTGCCGGTGGGTTCGTCTTTAGAGCCGATGCGATACCATACCCAGTGGCTGATCAATGGGGCGGTATGGATTTCTTTCAGCAGGATGCGTAAACCGTTCTCGAGGGTTATTTCGGTGTGGTCGGTCATGTCACCTTTTAGGGGAGGATAAAGTACGCTTCACAAAACGCCGGGTTGGATTGACAAAATGGCAGGTCAGACGGCTCCTTGATGTCGGGCGCAAGCAGCCAGTACAGCGGCCCGATGACCCTTTGCAGGCCGACAAATGGCTGGTGCAACTCTGTATCTTTAAGCGGGATATCCACTGCCACATCCAGCTTGATTGGGATGGTCGTATTCACAGGCACAACAATATCAAGTGAGATGGGCAGGGAAGAGCCTGCCGGGAGGATGATGCTGGTCGGGGCATCCAAGATTTGCAGCCCGCCGGTTTGCAGCACCACGCGTGCGCCGGAGATGCGCACATTTTCCGTTAGGACAACATTGGTAGTGGTGCGTACAGGCAGGTCGAACTGTACGGGCACTTCGGTTTCCACCGGGATGACGGTGCTGATGTACGCCTGGTCCATCAGGATGAAATTTTCATACAGGCCGCGTAACAGGTTATCCCCAACCAGGGCCTTGATGCTGAAGAGGTGCTGCCCAAGGATCAGCAAGAGGGCGATCAAAATCACGTTAACGGTCAGCGAAATGATGCTCGTGACAGTCCAGAAGGCCGGGGCCAGTTTATCCAGCCGGAAACTGGATAACCGTTTGAGTGCGGCCAGAGCTTTCTCGCGAATGGTTGGTTTTTGGGATGGGTTTACGGCCATCTTGGACATCTCCTAAGATTATGACTTATGAGTAGTTTATAACGGAATTGCCAGAATAGGGGAATGGATTTTTGGCTTGGCCTTTGTACTATAATAACCCCTGGCGCTGGCCAGCAGGGCAGGTATAATCAGCGCGTTTTGCGAAGCACTTATAGCCTTGAGGAGGGCAGCTTGTCTGAAAAGCAATTTTATGTAGCCGTGGTGGGAGCCGGCCCGGCCGGCATGTTCGCCGCCCGGGAACTGGCTCGTGGGGGAGCGCGCGTTGTGGTTTTTAACCGAGATATTAAGCCCGGCGGCCTGGCCGAGTATGGCATTTACCCTGATAAGCACGCCATGAAAACCGGCCTTCGCAGCCAGTTCCGCCAGGTGCTGGATACGCCCGGCCTGGAATATTTCGGCAACGTGGTCATCGGCCAGCAAGGCGACCTGACCCTGGATGATTTGCGCACTCTGGGTTTCCAGGCCATCCTGGTTTGCGCCGGAGCACAGGGAACCAAGTGGCTGGGCCTGCCCGGTGAAGACCTGACCGGCGTTTATCATGCCAAAGACCTGGTTTATCACTACAACCAGCTCCCACCGTATACCCAGAAACCATTTCACTTTGGCAAGAAGGCAGCCGTGGTTGGCGCAGGCAATGTCATGCTCGACATTGCCCGTTTCCTGATCCAGAAAGTCAAGGTGGATGAGGTCGTAGCAGTCGTGCGACGCGGTCCGGCTGAAGTCAAGTTTGACAAAAAGGAAATGGAATACGTCATCGCCAATCTCTCCCAGCGCGCGCTGGATGATGAAATTGCCCGCGTTACGCCCATCATGCAGGCCGTCGAGCAGGACCCGGCTGCTGCCCGCGCTAACATTCTCGAAGCGCTGCCCAAAGCCCAGCCAACCAACTCCACCTCCCGTTTTCGTTTTGAGTTCCTGGCTTCTCCGACCCAAATTCTGGGCAACGAAAAGGGTTTTGTCACCGGACTGGAAGTGGAAGACAACTCCCTGCAACTTAAAGATGGCGACACCAAGGCGCGCGGCACTGGCAACAAGCGCGTGGTGGATGTAGATTCGGTGGTATTTGCGATTGGCGACAAAGTGGATGAGTCCTTTGGCCTGCCCGTTGAATGGAATGAATTTAGCAAGAATCCCAACCCGCGTTACCCGGTGGATGGAGTTTCTTACGAAGCGTACGACCCCGCGGCTGCCTCACCGTTAAACGACATTTTCGTGGCTGGCTGGAGTCGTCAGGCCAGCACCGGTCTCGTGGGGTACGCCCGCAAAGATGGCACCAATGGTTCGAAAGCCGTAATGCAATATTTGCAGACCCTGCAGCCCGTTGAACCTGACCTGGCTGCGCTGGAAAAGCGCCTGGCCGGACTGGGAAAACCGGTTGTCACCGCGCAGGATGTTCGCAACCTGACCGAGATTGAAGCGACTGAAGCCCAGCGGCGCGGATTGGAGTACTTCAAATTTGGCACCAACGAAGAGATGCTCTCCAAGATTCAGTCCATCGGGTAGTTGCTTCTGGAAACAAAAACGGCGAGGCTTTGGCCTCGCCGTTTTTGTTTGGCTTTTGTAATGTATTTAAGCGTATCAAACTGACGTTTTTTTCGTTATTAATGGCAGGGAACATAATCAGCAACTTGTTCGTCAGTATCTTATATTCAAAAGGAGGTCGCTATGTCCCCGTTTGCTGCTGTTGTTGTGCTTGTCCTGGTTGTTTTGTCTGTGGCGACCAGCCTTTTGCCGGTACTGGTAGAGACATCTGATGCTGAAGATGCCCAGGTACTGAGCCTGAAGTAATTGCAAGCCAAAACAACACCCCGCCGGTGCGGAGGGTTATCCCTCCGCACTGATTGTTTTAAGGATCTCCGCCGCCAGCGCCATGGCGCGCCGCGGCGCGTTGCCCGTGTGATGTTCATATTCCATCAACTCGCGGATGTTTTCTGCATTCAAATAACTTAACAGGGCCGCATCTTTGCAAAGGTTGTCAACCAGCGGGTTGGGCAGGCCGTTTTGCACGGCCTGCCAGGCTTGCATGGCCTGTTCTCGCAACAATTCGTGCATTTCCTGCCGGTCAGCCCCTGCGCGAGCCGCAGCCATCATGACCCGTTCGGTGGCAGCAAACGGGCCATAGGTGGCCAGGTTGCGCTGTATGGCCTGCCTGTTGATCACCAGGTTGTTTAAGATGCCGTGCGCCGTATTGAGTATCTCATCGGCAGTCAGGAAGGCCTCCGGCAGCAGGGTGCGGCGATTGGCGGAGTCATCCAGCGTACGTTCGAGCAGGCTGTGAGCGGCATTGTCCCAGGCAACGCGCGGCATCTGGGCCAGGGAACGCGCCAGCGAATCGATCTTCTCCGCGCGGATGGGGTTACGCTTAAATGGCATAGCCGAGGAGCCAACCTGTTTGCTTCCAAATGGTTCGGCCAGTTCGCCAATCGGCGGGGATTGCAGGATGCGCAGATCGAAAGCCAGTTTATAAAGTGATTGTCCCAGTCCGGCCAATGCCGAGAGTACGGTGTAATCCTGCTTGCGCGGGTAGGTCTGGGTGGCAACCGGGTAAAAGGGCAAGGCCAGCTTTTTGCTCAGGGTTTGCTCAAAAGCATCCAGATTTTCTTCACCGAGCAGTTCGGCATAACTGGCCGAGGTGCCAACAGCCCCTTTGAAGCCTTTACCGCGAATATTCTTATGTTGTGCGCGTAAAGTTTGGTAGTCTTCCAGCAAGTCCTGGGCGTACATGGCCAGGCGGTAGCCCAGCGTGCTCGGTTCGGCAGGTTGGATGTGCGTAAACGCCATCAGCGGGGTGTCGGCTTGATCTCGTATCAGGCGGCTGAGGGTAGTCAGCAACTCCCCCAGACGCTCAACGATGAGTTCCAGCGCGGCGCGTAATCGCAGGGCATCAGCGTTGTCTTCAATATCCATTGACGTTGCTCCAAGATGAATCACCCCTCCCCCAATTGTACATTGCGCTGCGTACGTTTTCACTTCGGCCATCAGGTCGTGGTGAATTTCGGCCTCGATTTCCAGGGCGCGCGGGATGTCAATTTGTCGCATGTGGGCGTGCAGGTCGTTCACCTGCTCTGGTGTCACCAGCCCAAATTGCTTCTGGGTTTCAGCCAGCGCCACCCAAATTTGTCGCCAGAGCAAGCGCTTTTGGGTTTCGCTCCAGAGTTGGCGCATTTCAGGGGATGCATAACGAAAGGAAAAAGGTGACTGGTAGGAGGTGAAATCGGTCATCCCCGAATTGTACTTTAATGTGTCGGCGCATATAATACAGACATGCCAAAACAGGATCTGTATTTTCGTCAGCCGTTGATGAATGCCGCTGGGAGCCTGGGTTTTGCGCCGGATGCGCGCCAGCATTTGCCCTGGGCCAGCCTGGGAGCGTTTATTACCAACCCGGTCAGTATGCGTGCCCGCACTCCGGCCGCCCGGCCAGGCAAGGCTTCGTTTGCGGGCGGGTTTTTGCTTCACAGTGGCCTTCCCAACCCTGGTTTGCCCGCTGTACTGAAGAAGTATGCCCGCCGCTGGGCAGAAGCGGATTTACCGATCATTGTTCACTTAATGGCTGACCGGCCGGAAGAAACAGCCCGCATGGTACAACTGCTGGAAGGGCGGGAGAATGTGGTGGCGGTTGAGCTGGGGTTTGCACCCGGCTTGGCAGATGACATCCTGGTGCTGGCGGTGGAATTGGCGCAGGGCGAGCTGCCCCTGATTGCCTGCCTCCCGTTTGAGCAGCAACACCTGGCTGCCAACCTGTTGCAGGTTGGGGCGTCGGCGCTTAGCCTGGCTGCGCCAAGAGGTTTCCTGTCAACTGCTTACGGGACACTTGGCGGGCGGATGTTTGGGCCGGGGCTTTACCCGCAGTCGCTGGAATGGGTAAAGCGGCTGGCCGGGGCTGGCTTCCCCGTGATTGGCGCGGGAGGCGTTTATGGGTGGGGCCAGGCCGAATTTATGCTGCAGGCGGGGGCAATGGCTGTGCAGTTGGATGCTGCTTTGTGGGGGCTGGGGGATGTGGTTATGCGGGAATTTCCAGAAACAGGTCAGTAGCCCAAAAATACTCTTCACGAATGAAGCGGGTGGCAAATTCCTGCGCCAGGATGGACGCGCGGCGCACCAGGTTTTCCTGCGCTTCGGGACGATCCACCAACATGGCCAGGGTGCCAATCATGCTGCCGATGTAGTAGCCTTCGAGCAGGCGGGGCGCATTGGCAGGCAGGGGAAAGCCCTGCCGATACTCGTCCAGTAGGGTGGCGCGCAGGTCGCGGCGGGTGTCAGAAATACATATCGCCAGGTCGAAGAGGTAATGCCCAAACGAACAGAATGAAAAATCAATAATCTTGATCATTCCCTTGTCGTACAGGAAATTCCCTTTGTGTAAATCGCCATGCAGCAGGCCATAGACCTGCCGGCCCCGGCGGACTTTTTTTACCAGGGTCAGCAACAGACTGGTGGCTTCCTGTAGCTTGCTGAAATCGAGGGAGGTAATGCGGCCATCCCGGGCGGCAATTTCTAGATGGGCCAGCATGTTTTCAAAATAGGCTGCATCGCGTAATGGCCGGGAGAACCCGCGCGGCTCGCGCCAGCGGCTGGCAAAGCGGTGAAGCTTGCCAAGAATCTGGCCAACTTGAACGGCCGTCTGCTCGCTCTCAAAATCGCGACAGTAAAGCTCCCCATCCAGCCAGCCGAGCGCAGAGCAATGATAAACCTGCCCGTCTGGCGTGGTGACGGGTGTAACAAACTCATGCTGGTTGTTTCGATACGGACGCGGGGTGGGCAGGTCAGTTTTGTCGGCCAGCGCTTCCAGCCAGGACATCTCTGATCGCACCATTTGGAGATCTGCGCCATGGTTGCCCATAATGGCGGTGACGGGACTGTGGATGCGTAACAAGGCCAGTGGGCCGTGCTCTGTATCCACCCGATAACTGACATTGTCGCTATGCTGGATAAATTCCAGTCGGTCGGTGCCCAGATCATATTCAATCAGGGCCTGCCGGGCAACTTGCTCAAATGGGCTGCCTGCATTATTCATTGATATTTATTATAGCAAAGCGAATCCCTGAAAACAGCCTGTAGCCAAAATGTACTACTTCTCCAGCCAGATGGTCACCGGGCCGTCGTTATGGATTTCCACCAACATTTCGGCACCAAAGACTCCTTGCCCGCAGGGAATGCCCTGCTCGCGCAGCAGAGCAGTAAAGTGATCAACCAATGGCGCCGCCAGTTCCGGCGCAGCGGCGTTAATGAAGGACGGCCGCCTGCCTTTTTGTGAATCGGCATACAGGGTGAACTGTGAAACAACAATTGCCTGTCCGCCAATTTCTTTAACCGACAGGTTCATTTTTCCTTCTGGATCTTCAAATATACGCAGGTTGGCAATTTTTTCTGCCAGCCAGGCGGCCTGCTCCTCAGCATCACCTTGCCCGACACCGACCAGAATGACCAGCCCTTGCTCAATTTCGGCTTTTGTCTCTCCGGCCACACTAACTTTCCCATATTTCACCCGCTGAATAAGAACGCGCATGTTTTGCTCCTTAAAAACTGAAACCCAGCCCTCAGGGCCAGATTTCAGTTTGGGCTTGCATTATTGTATCGATTATCCATACATCAGGCGGGCAATTGCATGGCCTCGCGTACTTCTTTCATGGTTTCATCGGCCAGAGCGCGGGCGCGTTTCCCGCCCTCGTGTAGTACATCCCAGACCGTATCTGGTTTGCTGGCAATCTCCTCGCGCCTGGCGCGGAACGGCTCGAGGTGTTTGTTCAGGTTTTCGGCAAAACGCTTCTTGCAGTCCACACAGCCAATCCCTGCCGTGCGGCACTCACTATTAATCATCTGAACTTCTTCAGCCGATGAGAAAACCTTGTGCATGGAAAAAACATTGCATACGTCCGGGTTGCCGGGGTCGGTGCGTTTCATACGCTGCGGGTCGGTCACCATCTGCATCACGCGCTGACGGGTTTCCTCCGGGGTGGCGGCCAGTTCAATATGATTATTCAGGCTTTTGCCCATTTTTTGCACCCCGTCGATGCCCAATACTTTCGGGATTTCGGTGTTTTTCATCTGGGGCTCAATCAGCGCCTTGGTGTTGTAGCGATAATTGAACGAGCGCACGGTTTCGCGGGCAAATTCCAGGTGCGGGGCCTGGTCTACGCCAACCGGCACCACGTCGCTTTTGTACAGCACAATATCCGCCGTCATCAAGACCGGGTAGCCCAGCAGGCCGTAATTCACATTGTCTGGCTGGTCGCGCACCTTTTCCTTAAATGTAGGCAGGTCGGTCAGCTTCCCCAGCGGCGTGACCATTGAAAGGTACGTGTGTAACTCCATCACCTGAGGCACATGGCTCTGGACAAACACAATCGAGTCGCCCGGGCGAATGCCTGCGGCCAGCCAGTCCACAGCCATCTCATACGTGTTCTGAATCAGGTCGCGGGTGGTTTCCACTGTCGTTAAGGCATGCACATCTACAATACAGTAGACGCACTCATAATCGTCCTGCAATTTGACATAATTTTTAATTGCGCCGAGGTAATTCCCAAGGTGCTGGCGTCCGGTGGGGCGGGCGCCAGAGAATACACGTCCCTTTTTTGCCATATTGCCTCTCGAAGAAGGATTTAATGGTGAAAATTATAACATAGCCATCTTGACGCACTTTCTTAATTCTGATACACTTCCGCGCCGCTCGAACACCCCGGGTGCGTGTTTCCGTTTTTTGGCGGCATACAAGCGAAGAGAATTCCCGTTAACCTTGTAGGGGCAGGCAGCCTTTGGTATAATTTGCCCGCTTAAAAACGAGAATTTGCTCGCCGACGTAGCTCAATCGGTAGAGCACCCGCCTTGTAAGCGGGCGGTTACGGGTTCGAGTCCCGTCGTCGGCTCAATTGGTCGTTTGGTCAGTTGGCATCAACCTTTGGGCTTGGTGCTAATTTGCCAGCCGACGAAAGGCTGGAAACAATCAAATCGGGCGGTTACCCAAGTGGCCAACGGGGGCTGACTGTAAATCAGCTGGCAGAAGCCTACGGCGGTTCGAATCCGTCACCGCCCACTGTGCCGGGTTTTTCCCGGCACTCCCGAGTTTTCGGGCAGCACGTCAAGCCCACATAGCTCAGTTGGTAGAGCACACCCTTGGTAAGGGTGAGGTCACGGGTTCAAATCCCGTTGTGGGCTCAGTTGCTGAACTGAATAATCTGTTTTCATAAATAAGGAGAACAAACATGGCGAAGGCAAAATTTGATCGAAGCAAGCCGCACCTGAACGTAGGGACGATGGGTCACATTGACCATGGGAAGACGACGTTGACGGCGGCGATCACGAAGGTGGCTGGGTTGATGGGGCAGGCAGAATTCAAGGCCTA
>JANJTV010000058.1 GCA_024710905.1 Anaerolineales bacterium
TGCACGAACCGAGCGGATAAAAGCCCTGGTCCACGCTGTAGTTGTAGCGGCTGAGGTGCATGTAATGGCGGATGACATCCACTTCGGCCAACTCGGGCATGGGCAGGTCATCACGCAGCAGGGCGGAATCAGGCAGTTCGGCGCTTGGCACGTCTGGAGTGGGGAAGGTCACGCCGGTGCGTCCGGGGGAGGACAGGTCGAAAACGGTCGGCTCACGCATGGCTGAACTCCTTGATTGTATCCACCAGGAAATCAATTTCGGCTTTGCTGTTCATTTCAGTGACGGCAATCAGCAGGTGGTCCTTGAGGGCGGGGTAATCCTGCCCCAGGTCGTAGCCGCCCAGGATGCCGTGCTCGAGCAGGTGGGCGTTCAGTTCGGAGACCGGGCCGGGGCAGCACAGGGCAAATTCGTGGAAGAACGGCTGTGTGAAGCACAGGCCATAGCCTTCAATTTTGCTCAATTCCTGCGCGGCGTAATGTGCTTTATGGTAGCACGTTTCCGCGACTTGTTTCATTCCGGTTTTACCGAGCACACTCATGTAAACCGAGGATGCCAGCGCCAGCAGGCCCTGGTTGGTACAGATGTTGGATGTGGCGCGTTCGCGTTTGATGTGCTGTTCGCGCGCGGTGAGGGTCAGCACGTAGGATTTCTGCCCGCGCGAGTCGACGGTCTCACCCACCAGCCTGCCCGCCATTTTATGAACGTATTGTTTGCGGGTGGTGAAAAAGCCCAGCGAGGGACCGCCGTACCACATCGGCAGGCCGAGCGGCTGGCCTTCGCCAACCACCATGTCCGCACCCATACTGCCCGGCGTTTTGAACATGGCCAAGGCGGTTGGGTTGGCCACTACACAAACCAGTGCGCCTTTTTTGTGGCAGGCGTCGATGAAATTGGTGTAGTCAAAGATGCGACCAAAGAAGTCGGGGTATTGCACCACCACCAGGCAGGTGTTTTCGTCCACGTGTGGCAGCAGGGCTTCGGCACTGGCATCCAGCGGGGTGGAGTCGCCGTCCCCGGCCACTTCCACGCCCATGCCCTGGGTGTAGGTCTTGAGCGTTTCGCGGTATTGCGGGTGGACAGACGGGCTAAGCACGACCTTTGGCCGTTTGCCGCGGAAGTTGGCAAAGGCCAGGTTGACGGCCTCGGCGGTGGCGGTGGCGCCGTCGTAGTGCGAGGCGTTGGAAAGTTCCATGCCGGTCAGGGCGGAGATCAGGGACTGGTATTCGAAGATGGCCTGCAGCGTGCCTTGCGAGATTTCTGGCTGGTAGGGCGTGTAAGCAGTGTAGAACTCGCCGCGTCGGGTAATGTGATCCACCACTGAGGGGATGTAATGATTGTACATGCCTGCGCCGAGGAAGGAAACCAGGTCGCCGCGGGCGTGTTCGTTGCCGTCGGCGATTTCCTGTAACAGGGAGGCGGCTTCCATCTCCGTCAGGGCGGGAGGCAGGTTCAGGGCGGGGAAGCGGTGGCTGGCAGGGACGGCGTCGAACAGGTCGTCGAGCGATTTCACGCCGACGGTCGCCAGCATCGCATCCCGTTCCTTTTCGGAAATTGGGATGTATGTCATTGGGTTCTCTTTTCTACGGGTAAATTAGTGGGCGCGTGATTCGCAGTGTTTTTCGTAGGCAGTCGCATCCATCAGGCCTGCTCCGTCGCCGCCTTCCACCTGGATCATCCAGGCTGCGCCGAAGGGATCGGTGTTGATGGCTTCGGGGGCGCTGGTCAGGTCTTCGTTGATGGCGGACACCTTGCCGGAGACCGGGGAGTAGACTTCCGCGGCGGCTTTGACCGATTCGACGGAAACGATGGCGTCGCCTTTTTTGATTGTATCGCCTGTCGAGACCAGGATTTCAACAAAGACGATGTCGGAAAGCTGACCTTGGGCGTAATCGGAGATGCCGACTTTGCCGGTGGCGGGGTCGAACCATTCGTCGGATTCGGCGTACTTCAGGTTGGGGAGGATGTTGCTCATGTTGATAAACTCCTTTTGCGGGATGGTGGATTAAAACGCAAAGAGGGCGCACGAAAAACATTGTGCGCCCTCTGTAATCGGACCTGAGAGATTCGCGCCAGTGGCGGTTGCCCCGTCGGTGCTCCTGTTAGGGAGGCTTTCCAGAAGAGTGGTGCGGCGCAGAGTCCTTTTGCCTGAGAGTTTCACCCGGGCGTGCCCGCCACGAATTTGCACCTTCGGCGCTCCGTTTTTACGCGGAGTCTCTTCCCTGCGGCCGGTAAATTGTGGTTTCATTGTATGGCAGGCAAAAACGAAAGTCAAGGGAAGAATATCACTACTTGGTTAAAACAAAACAGGCCTTGTAATAAGGCCTGTTTGACAGTTGTTTTTAACCTTCCAGTGTGCCGCGCAGCCAGTCGCCGACCCACCAGTATTTGTAATCTTCGCCCTGCGAGGTCTTGACGCCCGCGATCATGCCCTGCACGACCGAGATGAGCGGCATGAAACTGAACAGGCAGGCGATGGGCAGCAGGAAGATGCCAATGATGAAGATGCTCAGAATGCCTGAGATGACCCAGGCGGTGGCGATGATCGTGCCACCGCCGATCCACCAGATCAACTGGTTGACGAAGGATTGCAGGCTGTGATAAGCCACGTAGCGCGAGCGGTCCCGGTAGATCAGGTAGATGCCCAGGGCCACCAGCGGACCAAAAAAGCCGGTGACCAGGTTAATCAGCACGCTCAGGTGGGCCAGCATGGCCCAGGTGCGCTCGTCTGATTGGGAGAGCGGGGGAACTTGCGAGTATACAGGGACGGGGGTTGGCTCGGGGGCCGGGGTTGTTCTTGCCATGAGATATTCTCCTTGAATATTTTATGTCCTACCTGATTTTACGCGCTATCCGCCAGATTGGTTGCAAAAAGAAAAACCGCCACAAAATGTGGCGGCTGGAGCCGGTTATTTCAGTTCGGCAATCAGGGCTTCGAATGGCCCGATATGAATATTTTTCAGGGCCAGGTCGGTTTTACTGCGCCCGGCGGAGGAGAACAGGACATGCGCCTGCTGAAAGCCCGCCAGGTCAAAGGCAAGGTCGTGATGGGCTGGGGAGTAATTCAGCACCACCAGTACGGCCTGTTTTTCGTCTCGGCGCAGGAAGGCGAAGTAATCCTGTGCGGTTTCGTGCAGCGGTTGGTACTCACCCGCCAGCAGGGCTGGGGATTGTCGCCGGACGCGAATCAGGCGTTTGTAGTAGTTCAAAAGCGAATCGGGGTTATCTTGCTGGGTTTTTACATTTACCCCGTCGACAAAGTTGGGGTGAATCGGCAGCCAGGGCTGCACCCCCGGCGGGCAAAATCCGCCATTGGGTGAGTCCGCCCACTGCATGGGAGTGCGGTTCTTGTCGCGTGTCATTTCCCCGGCGCGCTGGGCCGCTTCGGTGACATCCACCTTTAATTCCCGCACCATAAAGTCGTAATACCAGGTGGCCATGGTATCGCGCAGGCGGGTGGAGTCGGTGATGATCAGGTCGGTCATGCCGATTTCCTCGCCGTTGTAGAGGAAGGGCGTGCCACGCAGGGTGAGGGTGAGCGCGGCGTTGATGCGGGCCAGTTCGGCGTCGTGGATGCCGTCGCCAAAGTTGGTGTACATGCGCGAGGAGTCGTGGTTGCCGAGCGTGTTGCAGCCCCAGCCGCGCATCTCGAGGGCATCCAGTTGGGCTAGGCGTTCCTTCTGATTCCTGCGAATCAGCGCCGGGTTGATTTTGCCGGATCGCATCAGGGCAAAGTTGAAGACCAGGTGCAGTTCGTCGCCGCCGTTGCCCATGTAGTCAATATTTTCATCCTCGCCGACCAGCATGCGGTCGCCGTCGTATTCGTCCAGGATGGTGCGTAGTTCCTTCATCAGCTCGTGCAGGCCGGGCCCACCCCACTGGTTGCAGAACATGTCGTACCAGTATTTCTCGACCTGTTTTTTCTCATCGGCGGTTTTGGCGATTTCAGAGAATCGGCGCAGTTCACCCATGGTCATGGGCACGCTGTGGGGGGTGCCGTTTGGGTCTTCGTAGATCGTGCCAATGGCGTCCAGCCGGAAGCCGTCCACGCCCATGTCCAGCCAGAAGCGTACGGCGTCCCACATGGCTTGTTTGACTTGAGGGTTGTGCCAGTTCAGGTCTGGCTGCTGTTTCATGAAATAATGGTAGTAGTACTGGCCGCGCTCCGGCGCATAGGTCCAGGCGTCACCGTCGAAGCAGGATTGCCAGTTGTTGGGTGGGGTGTCGGCCCAAACATACCAATCGGCTTTGGGATTATCGCGGCTGGATTTGGATTCGATGAACCAGGGGTGTTCGTCGCTGGTGTGATTTAAGACCAGGTCCAGGATCACCCTCATCTGCCTTGCGTGCGCTTCGCGCAGGAAGGTTTTGAAATCATCCAGGCTGCCATATTCCGGTGCGACGCCGCAGTAATCACTCACATCGTAGCCCCAGTCCCAGTTGGGGGAGGGGAAGTGCGGGCTGAGCCAGAGGGCATCCACGCCCAGGGCCTGTAAATAGTCCAGTTTTTCGGTCATCCCGGCAAAGTCGCCAATCCCGTCGCCGTTGCCGTCCGCAAACGAGCGCGGGTAAATCTGGTAGAACAGGGCGGTTTGCCACCACTTTAATTGACTCATTGTTTTGCTCCAAGAAATAAAATTGATTTCCGGTTATGCGGCAGGCATAGCAAAAAAGAGGGTCGCCTGCTGTTCGTCCCCTTCGGCGCGCAACACACGACCTTCATGCAATTTCAGGATCTGCTGCAAGAGATAGCCAAGCATGGTCAGGTCTGATTCTGCCGGGTATTTGAACTTGCCCGTGCAAATCACCTGCAGGCTAATCTCGTTGCCGGTTAATTCTACAGTTAAATTAACCCTTGCGCCGTCTTCAAAGTGCTCGGCTACATAGGAAATTGCGCAGCCAATGGCCTGGCGGATTAACCCTTCGTCGGCGTGGATTGAAAATTCACCTGCTGGCAGGACATAGTCAAAGACCAGGCTGCGGCCGGGGTGCTGCTGGTTCCACTGGCCCGCCACCTGCCCTGCCAGGCGCGCCAGGTCGGTCTGGATTGGGTTGAACGGCTTTTCGCCGCGCCCGAGACGGGCCATATCCACCAGGTTGCTCATCAACCCGAAGGCGTAATTGCTGTTGTTATAGGCCGTGGTCAGGTCTTCGCGCTGGGCTTCGGTTAGCGGACCGTCCATGCCTTTCAGCACCAGTTTGGTGAAACCCAGGATGCGGTTAAACGGGGATTTCAGGTCGTGGGCTTCCTTCGAGATGAAGGCCGCTAGGTCGAGTTCTTCAGGGAGTTGGAAGGGTTTCATGGCATGCGTCCTGCACAGTATTCTACAAAGTCTTGGGTGGGCTTAATCTTTCAGTTTGCCGACAATTTTCACGCACGGGCGGGTGAAGACATCCGTTTCGTGAGGGGCGTCTGGCATCTCGCCGGTCAGGTCCTGGCCGGCGAAGTGCATGCCCTCGTGCAGGTCCTTGCTCCAGCGCGGGCAGTCGGTCACGTCATATACCATGCCGTCATAGGCGATCCATTTTCGGCTGCCGCGTTCGCCGGTGTTGCGACGAAGTTCAATCAGCGAGATGGTGCGCTCGGTGAGACTGTCTATGGATTTCATGCTTGATTGGTCTTGTTCCATTGTGAAATATTGCTATAGTATAGTCGCTTGATGCGGCAAACGGCAGTATAATCTCGACGATTTGACCCCGGAGAAAGAAAATACCCCCCATGACCTCGCTTGTAGAATGTATCCCTAATTTTTCAGAAGCCCGCCGTCCCGAAGTAGTTGAGCAGATCCTGGCTGCCATCGAAGCGGTGGATGACGTTACCCTGCTCGATCGCTCCTCCGACCTGGACCATAACCGCACCGTGGTGACCTTTGCCGGGTCGCCTGCTGCTGTTGAAGAAGCCGCTTTTCGTGGCATCCAGAAGGCGGCAGAATTGATCGATATGGATCAGCATACCGGGGAACATCCCCGCATCGGAGCGACGGATGTTGTCCCGTTTGTGCCGCTTTCTGGTATTACCATGGAAGAATGTGTGTTGATGGCCCGCCGCCTGGGCGAACGGGTCGGCTCGGAACTAAAAATCCCTGTCTATCTTTATGAAAATGCGGCCTTGACGCCGGAACGGACGAACCTGGAGACCATCCGCAAGGGGCAGTACGAAGTCCTGAAAACGGAAATCGCTTCGAACCCGGCCCGCCGCCCGGATTTCGGTCCGGCAGAAATGCCCAAAGCGGGAGCCACGGTCATCGGCGCGCGCGACCCGCTGGTGGCGTTTAACATCTACCTGACCACCGACGACATCAGCATCGCGGACAAAATTGCCAAAGCCGTGCGGCATTCCTCCGGAGGGTTGCGTTTTGTCAAAGGCATGGGTGTGCTGGTGGATGGACGCGCCCAGGTTTCAATGAATCTGACCAACTTCCGCAAGACGCCCATGGCGAGGGTGGTGGAATTGGTACGCCGCGAGGCCGAACGCTATGGTGTGGCCATTCATCACAGCGAACTGGTCGGGCTGATTCCGCAGGAAGCGCTGATTGACGCGGCAGTCTGGTACACCCAACTCGACCAGTTTGAAAAGACCCAGGTGCTCGAAACGCGCCTGTTTTCGGCCGGCGCTTCAGTCCGGGGAGGTTTCGTCGATGCTGTGGCTGAGGGAACCCCGGCGCCTGGTGGTGGCTCGGTGGCCGCGCATGCCGGGGCGCTTGGTGCCGCGCTGGCTTCCATGGTGGCGCGCCTGACGCTTGGCAAGAAAAAATACGCCGAGGTGGAACCTCAGGTACAGGCGATTCTGCAGAAAGCCGAGACCTTGCGTGCCGAACTGATCCGGGCGATTGACGAAGATGCTGCTGCTTTTGAATCTGTTTTACAGGCTTTCAAACTGCCCAAAGACACCCCGGAGCACGAGCAGGCCCGCCTGGTGGCGATTGAGTCCGCCACCTTGAAGGCCACCGAAGTGCCGCTCACCAATGCACGCCGCGCGCTGGAGGTAATGAGCCTGTGCGTTGAAATTGCCGGCATTGGCAACTTGAACGCCATCAGCGATGCGGCCTCCGGCGCACTCATGGCCTATGCCTCCCTGCGGGCTGCCGGGCTGAATGTCCGCATCAACGCCCACAGCCTGCAAAACAACGAACTTGGCAGACCGTTGGTGTTCGAGATGGATGCCCTTGAAGTCCGCGCCCGCAAACTGGACGAAGAATTAAAAACCATTTTGAATGAAAGAGGACAGCTGAACCTGTCGTGATGCGACTGCTGACTCTTTGCCTTTTCTCCCTGCTCCTGGCCGGTTGCCAGCCGATCCTGGCTACCCCCGGCCAGGATTCTGTTTCCTACCAGGCGAGCCCAACTCCCGAGCTGGAAGCAAGCCAGCTCTGCCCGGCGTGTGACACCCTGCAAGGGACCGAAACTATTGAGGCGCTAACACAATCCGCTGTGCCGACATCAACGCCTACGCCGCAAGTATTACCGCCAACACCCAGCGTAACACCTGCCCCGGCCTGTGCCCCTTCCTTTGCCGAATATTGCATTGAGAATGGCACGTTCTTTTTCGATCGGCCTGTCTCGCCAGAATACAATCAGTTGATTGACGCCAGTTATCGTTATGCCAGCACCCAGAACGGGCGCTTTGATGTTCATCATGGCGTAGAGTTTTATAACCCTTCCGGTACACCTGTGCTGGCTGTTGCGGGCGGGCAGGTGGTTTTTGCCGGGGATGACCTGCAGCAGGCCGAAGCCTTGTTCCCTGGGTTTTATGGGAACTACATCATCGTTGCTCACGCCACATCGCTGGGGGAGATGTATTCCCTGTATGCCCACCTTTCCCGCATCCTTGTCCAGGTGGGTGAGCAGGTTTCTCCTGGCCAGGTGATTGGCGAGGTCGGCGCGAGTGGCGCGGCCATAGGCAGTCACCTGCACCTGGAAATTCGCATAGCCAATAACTACTTTGGTGTACGGAATCCATACCTGTGGTTGAAACCGCTGCCAGGAACGGGCGTTTTGGCCGGGCAGATTGTTGACTTGAACCAGCCAATGCTCAAAGGCACCGTTCGTATCCAACGCATGGAAAACGGGCAGATTTCCCCGTATGCTGCGCCCCCGGCCATGGAGATTTATCCGCTTGAAATGCAAGACTTATCGGATGGCGAAAATTTCGCGCTGGGCGACCTCCCGGCGGGGCAGTATCGCCTGACCTATCTCTACAAAGGCAGGGTCTACGAAAGATATGTCTGGGTCGAAGCCGGGATGTTGACTCGCGTGCAAATCCTGTTGGATTAAGTTATGATTGCGCAAAATTGTTTATACAAATCAACCAAGGAGGATCAAAATGGGCTTAAAACCGGATCACTGGATACGCAGGATGGCAAAAGAACACGGTATGATTGAGCCGTTTGTGGATAGCCAGGTGCGCAAAGGGGTTATCTCGTATGGTGTTTCTTCGTATGGTTATGACCTGCGTGTGGCCGATGAATTTAAGATTTTTACCAATGTTTTCGGTGCAGTGGTAGACCCCAAGCATTTTGACCCCAAAAGCATGGTGGATTATGTCGGTGAAGTGTGCGTCGTACCGCCGAACTCATTTGCCCTGGCACGCTCGGTGGAATACTTTCGTATCCCGCGCAATGTGCTGACAGTTTGTTTGGGGAAGTCAACCTATGCCCGTTGCGGCATTATTGTGAATGTTACACCTTTCGAACCGGAATGGGAGGGGTACGTCACATTGGAAATTTCAAACACAACCCCACTGCCCGCCAAGATTTATGCCAACGAAGGCCTGGCCCAGGTCTTATTTTTTGAGGCTGACGACCCTTGTGAGATCTCCTATGCTGATAAGAAAGGCAAGTACCAGAAGCAGCAATCCATTGTGCTGCCAAAGTTATAAAGGAAAGCAAAGAGCCGGGTGTTTAGCCCGGCTCTTTTTGTTATCAAAAAGTCTATTCCCTACCGGCTTCTTTGACGTCTGAAATGGCCTTTGATACATTAACGAATGGCAATACTAGCAGGCCGGCCAGGAAGAAGAAGATCAAGGAAAGGATCGCCACCCGCAAGTCGCCAAACCATTGGTTGGCCAAGCCAAAAATCAGCGGTCCGATCCACGAGGTACCACGCTCGGAAACTTCGTAGAAGGAGTAGTATTCGGCCTCCTTGCCCTGCGGAATCATTTGGGCGAACAGGCTGCGGCTGATGGCCTGGCTGCCGCCCAATACCAGCGCAATCGCTGCGCCAAGGATAAAAAACTCGGTTACCCGGTTTTCGCCGCGCATGCCGTAGTAAGCATAGATGACCACGCCAGCCCAGATGACCAGGCTGACCAGGATGGAGTTTTTCGCCCCAATCCATTTGGCCAGGCGACCCCAGAGCAGCGCCCCGCCAAAGGCCATGAACTGGATCATCAGGATGACCATGGTCAGGGTGCCGGTGTCAATCCCCAGGCCGCCAAGCGCAATGCTGGCCGCGGCGAACACTGCCGCCTGGCTGATGACGGTCTGGATGCCGTCGTTGTACAGGAAGTACGCCAGCAGGTATTTCAGGGTTTCAGGGAATTTGCGAATATCTTTCAGCGTTTTAAAGAGTTGCTTAAAGCCAACACTCACATAAGTTTCCCCGGCGGGCAGGGGTTTGGCGTGGTGACGCGTGCGTAGCCGCTGCCAGGTGATAAACGAAAAGCCCAGCCACCACAAACCGGCCGAGGCAAGGTTAATACGAACTGCCAGGGATGTATCCACCCCCAGTGCTTCGCGAAACTGGAAAAACACCAGGTTGATCAGCAGCAGCAGGCCGCCGCCGAGGTAGCCCATGGCCCAGCCATAGGAGGAGACACTGTCGCGCTGGTCTTCTGTAGCAATGTCTGGCAGGTAGGCATTGTAGAAAACGATCGCGGCGCCAAAAGCCAGATTGGCAATGATGAAGAGCAACCCGCCCACCGCCCACAGATCACCGGTGATAAAAAATAACAATACGGTAGAAACCGCGCCAATGGTCGCGAACAATTGCATCATTTGTTTGCGTAAATGGGAGTAGTCAGCAATTGCGCCGAGGATCGGAAGGAACAAGACTTGCAATCCGACAGAAAGACTAACGCAGTACGAGAAGAATGAACCCGGGGCAATCGGGATACCAAACAAATACACCAGGAGCGGGTTGGCTGCGCCTTCTGTCCATGCGGTGCCATACTGCGACAGGTAAAGGGCCTGTGCGGCGGTCTCGGTCAGCGAGAGCAGGTAGGGGCTTAAGAAGACAGTAATAACCGTGGTGCTGAAAGCCGAGTTGGCCCAGTCGTACATGGCCCAGCCAAAAATTTCCTTTTTATCATTCGGTTGGATTTCTTCAGACATCTCATCTCCTCGCTTGGTTGGACAGATACCAAAATTGTACTTGCCTTTACATAAAAAGCAACAACCGAAAAACTTGAAATGCCCCTGCATCATTTCTACCCGGCCTGTCGTGATAGCATGCATTCATGATTGAAAGGGCCTTCTCCATTTTAAAATTGCCAGCCATTGACCTGGTTTCCGGCGATTTGTTGCCTGTTTTATCGTCCTGGCGCCGTCAGTCTGTTTCGGGCCTGGCGCAATGCCATGTGGAAGGCGGGGGTGAATTCAATCTGCTACTGGCACGCGGAGACTTGATCCACGTCCAGCACCCCATGGCCACCTTGGATTTACTGGATATTGAAACTTGGGCTCAAAAAATAAGGATTTCTGGCAAGCCGGTCTGGTACCGTTTTGCTGCCCTGCCGCCGCAGTCCTTGCGCCCCATCCGCATCCTGCTCGAGAACCCTGTTCACGCCCTGTCAGTTAAGCTAGAACATCTCCATAGCCTGGAAGCGCTCTTGGATGAGAATACAGGCCGGGGTGAGCCCGTGCTCCTGCGTCTCGATTGGCAGGATGCGATGGGTATTTCCACCGCGGCAGTTTTGGAAGATCCCCAACGCCATACATTGCTGGTTGATGCCGGGCAAATTGCCAGCAGCTCCATGCGACTGCCGGGCCTGCTTCAATCCCGGCCAGGGACTTGTACATTAAGTTTCTATCGCTTTGATATGCATTCCCTGGCCTGGCAGGAATACATGCTATCGGTTGGGTTTGCCAACTTGGTCAACCTGCTTTGGGCTGCTTATAAACAGGCGAATGTCTCGCGCGAATTGGCATCCTTACGACAAGGTTTGACTTTTTTGCGGCAAGCCAATAATTGGCAGATCTGGCTTTCGGAGGCTGGTTTTACCAGCCAGATGGTTTTTGCATCTACGCGTGACGCTGCCCGTGTATATCAGCGCATCTTGGATGAACTTATGAAGGGGATGGCTGGCCAGGTGGGAGAAAAGCGCCTGGCCGGGTTGCTGACTGAAGCGGTGGGGAAGTTGGCCCACCCCTATCGGGATGTGGTGATACAAGAGGTTTCCATCCACATCCAGACGCACCCATCCCGGCACAAGGGCGTGGCTGTTCCAACCATCCAAAATCTTGAGTAGTTTAACAGGGCTTTCTTAAAGTCGAGAAATGAGGTCAAAAGCCCGGTCAGGCTGAGCGGCAAAGAGACGGCGTGCATCGGGTAAATAACGGAATTTCTGTTTGCCGATGAGTAAACCGAGTACGAGGTTATTGATGCATGCCATTACCTGCCCGGCTTTTCCCTTGGTCATACGAATGCGGTCTTCTTTCAAGGTGACATCCCGTCGATAGTGAAGGCCGTTCTCAATGCCCCAATAAGATTGAATGGTATCGAGCAAGGTCTCTGGTCCAATCTCATCTCTGCTCAAGCTGGTAAATCCATAAACGGTGTGTTTCTGAATATTGCCAGTCTTGAGGGTGGTGATTCGGCGTTCTAACTTGAACACCTGCTCCAGATAAGGCCAACCCAAGAAATCGTTCAATTGGCTGCTCGTTGTGATTGTTCGTTCTTCCAGGCGTCCGTGCCCTTTGCTGACCTTTTTGGCAAACTCAAAATCCTTGGGCAAATTGGCGCTTCCGGGGATGGGGTCTGGGTCTGGCTCAAACCACAATTGAATATTTTCTTCCATCTGGGGCTGGTTGCCTTTGGCGATCCAGATATATTCACCACCACCTTCGACAATTTGGATGGAAATGGCTCGTTGCGTATGGATCGCATCCCCCATGACAACCTTATTGCGCAAATCGATCTGGCTTAGTAATTGTGCTGCACCCGGGATTTCGTTGCCTTTGCCGTCAATCGCCACTTCCATGAGCACAATTCCTACCGCTGGCATGTATGCTGCTAAAAGATAGGTGCCTTTTTGTTCGTCATCCAGCGTACCGCGCAAAACCTTCCCATCCATACTCAGCAATACCTGTTTGCCGAAGTAGCGCTTTTCGCTCAATAGCGTGCTCACAATCTTCTCCAAAGATTCAACATCAAGGATCGTTTCGCAGATCCGCCGATAGGTGCTGTGGTGTGGCATCGTCTCACGCTCTAATTTCAACCATGATTTGAATTGCAAACCACGATGTTTGACCCAATCTGCAATCCCGCTTGGCGTATCTTCACCACAAATTTTCGCAATGACCATCATTACCAGAATGTCGACCAGTCGATAGCGCAATCCTTTCGGCTTATGACTCTCTTTCAGGGTTTGAAAATATGCATACAGGCTGCCTACATCAAAAACAACACCCTTTGTTGTGATAGACTCCATCTTGACCTTCCTCTGTGTATGTTTTGTCTCGCAACAAAAGATTACACGAGAAAGGTCATTTTTGTCCCTGCTTTCGCTACTTTAAGAATGCCCTGAGTAGTTTAAAACTCCTTCTTGCAAGAAATGGATTTTTGGATATAATATTTGTTCGCCGTCGTGCATGGATTTTTGCACGGACGGTTTAACTGTTTCTATTGCTCGCCAAATTGCAAGTCAGGAGATCTTACTCAATGGCAACATCTCTCCCCGTTAAGAAGTACGCTCGTATTCCCGTAGAACTGACCCTGCCCAACCTGATTGAAGTACAACTGGATTCATTTGAACGACTAAAGCGTGAAGGTCTTGGTGACCTGTTCCACGAGATTTCACCGATTGAATCATATAACAAGGGTATGAAATTATATTTCCCCAGCCGCGGCGCGGAGTCGCAGGAGTGGGGACTGAAATATTGGTTTGGCGAGCCGAAGCACACGATCGAAGAATGTGTTGAACGTGACCTGACCTATGCCAGCCCATTGTATGTCTCTGTGCTGTTGGCTGGCCCGGATGTGCCCGAACCGATTAAGCAGGATATCTTCCTGGGCGATTTTCCCGAGATGACCGACAAAGGTACTTACATCATTAATGGTACCGAGCGTGTCGTTGTCTCCCAACTTATTCGTTCCCCTGGCGTGTATTTTGAAGCCCCGGTGGACCGTGCAACTGGTCGCGCCCTGGCAATGGCAAAGTTAATTCCCGATCGCGGCGCCTGGATGGAATTTGAGACACGCAAGAACGATTACATCATCCTGAAATTTAACCGCAAGCGCACCGTGCCAATTACGGTCTTCTTGCGCGCGCTAGCAGCTGTGGATGATGGTCGTCCGGATTCCCCGCTTAAGACTGGTAGTGATGAGGAAATCCTGTCCCTGTTCCAGGATGTGGACAACAATACCGAACGGATGTACATTGCCTCCACGCTGAAGCAGGAGCCCGAATGGGACCACAGCGATAAGATGACCATCGCCGAAGCCGCCCTGATCGAATTCTTCAAGCGCATGCGCCCCGGTGATCCGCCCACCCTTGAAAACTCCCGCGCCTTCCTCGAAGAGCAACTTTTCGACCAGCGCCACTATGACCTTGAGCGGGTGGGCCGCTACAAGCTTAACCAGAAGTTAGACCTTGAAGTACCCATCCCGCACCGTACCATCACCAAGACGGATATCATCCGCCTGGTGCGCCGTATGATCCAGATTAACAACGGCGTGGAAATGGCCGATGACATTGATCACCTCGGCAACCGCCGCGTAAAAACGGTTGGGGAGTTGATCCAGAACAAATTGCGCATTGGCCTGCGCCGCATGGAGCGTGTCATCAAGGAACGTATGTCTATTCGTGACCAGGAACAACTTTCCCCGGTAACGCTGGTGAACATCCGCCCGGTGGTGGCTGCCCTGCGTGAATTCTTTGGCTCCAGCCAGTTGAGCCAGTTTATGGATCAGACCAACCCGCTGGCAGAGCTGCGTCACAAGCGCACACTTTCCGCGCTTGGCCCCGGCGGCCTGCGCCGCGAACGAGCAGGCTTTGATGTCCGCGATGTGCATCACTCTCACTATGGTCGTATCTGCCCGATTGAAACGCCTGAAGGCCCAAACATTGGTCTAATCGGTCGCCTGGCTTCGTTCGCGCGCGTTAATGAATATGGCTTTATCGAAACACCGTACCGGCGCGTCATCAAGAGTCTGCGCTCTGATAACGACCAATTGCTTGGTCGCCGCCTCCGCGAAGACATCACTGATCCCAAATCTGGTGAAGTGCTCTTCGCTGCTGGTACTGTTGTGAACGAAGCCGCTTTCAAGAAGATCTCCAAGCAGGATCGCGAAGTGTTGATTGTCCCCTTCGTTACCGAGCGGATTGAGTATCTATCTGCGGACGCTGAAGACAAGTTCGTAATTGCTCAGGGCAATGCCCAGCTTGATCAGAATGGCGAGTTCGTTGACCCCCGCGTATCGTGTCGTTACCACTCCGGCTTTATCTTTTCCCCGCCGGAAAACCTGGACTACATGGACGTCGCCCCGCACCAGGTCGTTGGTATCAGCGCCGCCCTGATTCCTTTCCTCGAACATGATGATGCCAACCGCGCGTTGATGGGCTCGAACATGCAGGCCCAGGCCGTGCCACTGGTGCGCCCTGAAATCCCCACAGTTTCCACAGGGATGGAATTCTTCGCAGCCAAAGACTCGGGGCAGGTTGTTGTTAGCGAAACAGATGGCGAGGTGGTCTCCGTGACCGGCAAGGAAATTGTCATTCGTGATCCGCAGGGTGGCATGCATACTTACACCTTGCGCAAGTACCAACGCTCCAACCAGAGCACCTGCATCGATCAGCGTCCGGCTGTTACCAAAGGCCAGATTGTTCGCAAGGAAGATATCGTAGCAGACTCGTCCTCGACTGAAAACGGTCAGTTGGCGCTCGGCCAGAACGTCGTTGTGGCTTTCCTTTCCTGGGAAGGCGGCAATTTCGAAGATGCCATCCTGATTTCTGAACGCCTCGTACAGGAAGACCGCTTTACTTCGGTTCACATCGAAAAATATGAAGTCGAAGCCCGCGATACCAAACTCGGTCCTGAAGAAATTACACGCGACATCCCCAATGTTGGTGAAGACGCCATAAAAGATCTGGATGAAAGCGGGATTATCCGTATTGGTGCTGAAGTTGGGCCCAATGACATCCTGGTAGGCAAGATTACACCCAAAGGTGAAAAGGAACTGACTCCCGAGGAGCGCCTCCTACGTGCGATTTTTGGTGAAAAATCCCGGGACGTCAAAGATACCTCCCTGCGCATGCCGCACGGTGAACGCGGCAAGGTGGTGGATGTAAAAGTCTTCACCCGCGAAGAAAACTCCGACCTGTCCGCCGGGGTGGATATGATGGTGCGTGTTTCGGTTGCCCAGCGCCGCAAGATTACCGCTGGTGATAAGATGGCTGGTCGCCACGGTAACAAGGGTGTTGTCTCCCGTGTTGTCCCGGTGGAGGATATGCCCTACCTGGAAGACGGCACACCTGTCGATTTGATTCTGAACCCGCTTGGTGTACCGGGCCGTATGAACATTGGCCAGGTGCTGGAAGTACATCTCGGCTGGGCGGCAAAACGCCTGGGCTACCGTGCGGTTACGCCGGTCTTTGATGGCGCCAAGGAAGAAGAAATTGAAGCCGAACTCGCTCGCGCCTGGATCGTTGATCAGGCTTGGCATGAAACAGTCAATACCGCATGGGAATGGATGAAGCAGGAACCATACGATCCTGAAACCATTCGCGATGATGATGAAGTTCGCAGCCTGTACCTGGAGCAGTGGCTTGGCAGCCGCGGGTATGATGTGTACTCTATTGCGACTGACTCATCGTATGCGCGCCGCGCTACTGCACAAGAATGGCTGCGTGACAAGGGTTACGACCCCGATACCATCCTGGCCTATGAAATCCCTGACCTGGCCAAGCGCGAAAGCATGGATTTGCGTGCAATTGAAGTCTGCGTTCGTCTTTGGATCGAGACAACGGGGCACAGCCTGGGCAAGAATGATGATTTGATGGTGAAAGCTCATCAGGTTATGCTTGAAACTGGGATTCCGATCCCTGTGCTCGGGAAACAAATCCTGCGGGAAGGGAAGAGTGGTGAACCGTACGATCAGCCCGTGACGGTTGGCGTAATGACCATCTTGAAATTGCACCACCTGGTGGAAGATAAGGTTCACGCCCGTTCGACTGGCCCATACTCGTTGGTTACCCAGCAACCACTTGGTGGTAAGGCCCAGTTTGGCGGCCAGCGCTTCGGTGAAATGGAAGTGTGGGCGCTGGAAGCATATGGCGCTGCTCATACATTGCAGGAAATGCTCACCGTGAAATCCGACGATGTTCAAGGCCGCGTGAATACCTATGAGGCCATTGTCAAAGGTGAGCAGATTGAAGAGCCGAGCATCCCCGCATCCTTCCGCGTGCTGGTAAAAGAACTGCAAAGCCTGGGCCTGGCTGTAGAGGCGGTGAATGAAGGTGGCGATGTGATTAAGTTTGGTAAGGATGAAGAGAAAGCTCACCCCCCCAGGATCGAAACGGGCTTGCTTGAATTGGGTAATGACCTCGGCGATATGTAGGCGAGTTACTTGACGGGAATTAATTCCTTGTGATAAAATCGCTTTCCGTTGCCCTGTAGGCATCCTGTCATTGCCCTATACGCGCAAGAAAATCTGGCGAGGCCATCCGGCAAGATTGAGATGGCCTCCCTTTGTGCAAAAACGAAAATATCAACCAGTTATTCATTTTTTGGAGGCAAAAAGTGCCCACTATCAACCAGTTGATCCGAAAGGGTCGCCAGTCGAAGAAGGTCAAAAGCAAGGCGCCTGCCCTGCAATACACGCTGAACACATTTAAGCAGCGTCGTGTACGCCAGGCCGGTGGCGCTCCGCAGAAGCGTGGTGTGTGCACCGTTGTGCGCACCATGACCCCTAAGAAGCCGAACTCGGCCCTGCGTAAGATCGCTCGTGTGCGTCTGACCAATGGCATCGAAGTGACTGCGTACATTCCCGGCGAAGGCCACCAGCTCCAGGAACACTCCGTTGTCCTGGTTCGCGGCGGTCGTGTGAAAGACCTGCCTGGTGTTCGTTATCACATTGTGCGTGGTTCGTTGGATACCACCGGCGTCCAGAATCGCCGCCAGGCGCGCTCCAAGTATGGCGCCAAGCGTCCCAAGTAATCATTGACATTGTTGGAGAACAAGCATGCGTAGAGGAAAGCCCGAAGTACGTCCGATTTTGCCCGATACCCGCCATAACAGCGTGACGGTGCAGACCTTTATTCAGCACATGATGCTGAAAGGGAAGAAAAGCCTGGCTACCCGCCTGATGTACGATACCTTCGATTACATTCAGGACAAGACTGGCAAACCCGGCGTTGAGACATTTGATGCTGCGATTAAGAATGTCAGCCCGGTGATGGAAGTTCGCCCTCGCCGTGTTGGTGGCGCAACTTACCAGGTTCCTATGGAAGTTCCCGCTGATCGCCGCCTGACGCTGGCCATTCGCTGGATTCTGGCTGCTGCCCGGGCTCGTGGTGGCAAGTCGTTTGCGGAAAAACTTGGCGCCGAACTGATGGATGCTGCCACCAACCAGGGCGCAGCTATTCGTAAGCGTGAAGAAACCCACAAGATGGCAGAGGCCAACCGTGCCTTCTCCCACTATCGAATGTAGTTCATTAATATTGAGGTAACGTTGCAT
Source organism: Anaerolineales bacterium (assembly GCA_024710905.1). GTDB lineage: Bacteria > Chloroflexota > Anaerolineae > Anaerolineales > Villigracilaceae > JANJTV01. The sequence goes on from JANJTV010000058.1 coordinate 17,894, forward strand.
GGCGCGTAAATATCCGCTCGAAAAATATCGTAATATTGGCATTATTGCCCATATTGATGCCGGTAAGACGACCACTACCGAGCGTATCCTTTTCTATACCGGGAAAACCCACCGTATTGGTTCCGTAGATGATGGCACCACTGTTACTGACTGGATGGTGCAGGAACGTGAACGTGGCATTACCATTGTTTCTGCTGCTGTTTCTGCTGAATGGAAAGGTTACCAGTTCAACCTGATCGATACCCCGGGGCACATTGACTTTACTGCCGAAGTGCAGCGTTCGCTGCGCGTATTGGATGGTGGTGTTGTCATTTTTGATGCCGTCCAGGGTGTTGAACCGCAGTCTGAAACTGTTTGGCGACAGGCTGACCGCTATGGCGTGCCTCGCATCTGTTTTGTCAACAAGATGGATCGTGTTGGCGCATCCTTTGAAAAATCTGTTGAAAGTATTAAGGTTCGCCTCGGTGCAAATCCAATCCCAATGCAATTGCCAATTGGCAGCGAAGCCGCCTTTAGGGGTGTGATTGACTTGCTGACCATGAAGGCTATTCTCTGGGAGGATGACCTTGGCAAGGACCCCAAAGAGGTGGACATCCCCGCCGATTTGGTGTCCGCTGCCCAGGAAGCCCGCCACAATATGGTGGAGCGGATTGCCGAGACGGATGACGACCTGACCATGAAATTCCTCGAAGCCGAGGATATCTCCATCCCCGAACTGAAGGCTGCCTTGCGCAAGGCTGTAATTGTGGGTAAGGCCGCCCCTGTCTTTTGTGGCTCTTCCTTAAAGAATAAAGGTGTTCAGTCCGTCCTGGATGCTGTTATTGATTACCTGCCTTCCCCGATGGATATTGCCGCGGTGAAGGGTTTCAACCCCGACAATTCAGAAGACTTTATTGAACTTACTGCGGATGATAATGGTCCTTTGAGTGCTTTGGTGTTCAAGATTGTGACTGATCCTTATGTTGGTCGTCTTGCTTATTTCCGTGTATATTCCGGAAAAGTGGAGCAGGGCACCATGGTCAAGAATTCGACCAAAGGCAAAAAGGAACGCATTGGCCGCTTGATTCGCATGTATGCTGACCGCCGCGAAGATATTACTGAAGTGCTAGCCGGTGATATTGCCGCTGCGCTGGGTTTCAAGGAATCCTTCACTGGTGACACGCTGTGCGGTGATAAGGAATTGGTTCTGGAAAGCATCAGCTTCCCTGAGCCTGTAATCGATATTGCCGTTGAGCCAAAAACTGCTGGCGACCAGGAAAAGATGGGTGAAGCCCTGCGTAAACTGGCTGAAGAAGATCCCACATTCCGCGTTCGCTCTGACGAGACAACTGGTCAGACAGTGATTGCCGGGATGGGCGAGTTACACCTCGAGGTGTTGGTTGACCGCATGCTGCGCGAGTTCAAGGTGCAGGCCAATGTTGGTAAACCTCGCGTTGCTTATCGCGAATCGATTACCCGCCGGGTCGAGAAGATTGATCACAAGTACGCCAAGCAGTCCGGTGGTCGTGGCCAGTAGGGTCATGTGGTTTTTGCAATGGAGCCTGGTGAACGCGGCAGTGGTATTGTTTTCGAAAATAAGATCGTCGGTGGTACGGTTCCGAAGGAATATATCCCCGCAATTGAAAAAGGTGTTCGTGAGACATCCGAGAGCGGTGTGCTGGCCGGTTACCCGGTGGTTGACCTGAAGGTAACCCTGCTGGATGGTTCTTACCACGAAGTGGACTCGAACGAAATGGCTTTCAAAATGGCTTCTTCGATGGCCTTCAAGGAAGGCGTTCAGAAGGGCGGCGCTGTTTTGCTCGAGCCAATTATGAAGGTTGAAGTTGTGGTTCCGGAAGAATACCTCGGCGATGTGATTGGCCAGTTGAACAGCCGTCGTGGCATGATCCAGGGCATGGAAATCCGCCCTGGCAATGCCCAGGCTGTCAATGCCATGGTTCCGCTGGGTGAAATGTTTGGTTATGCAACCGAACTGCGTTCTGCCACCCAGGGTCGCGGTGTATTCTCGATGGAATTTGATCACTATGCGCCGGTCAGCGAGTCTGTGGCGCAAGAAATTCTCAAAGCGTAACTTTTTCTCACTCATACAAGGAGCTTATTCATGGCGAAGGCAAAATTTGATCGAAGCAAGCCGCACCTGAACGTAGGGACGATGGGTCACATTGACCATGGGAAGACGACGTTGACGGCGGCGATCACGAAGGTGGCTGGGTTGATGGGGCAGGCAGAATTCAAGGCCTA
>JANJTV010000059.1 GCA_024710905.1 Anaerolineales bacterium
CTGGGCATGTCGATCAACGCCATGCGTTGGGTGCAGATCTACGACGACAACACCAATTTTCGCTTCCGGGTCAGCCCGGATGGCATCAACTGGGTGCAGTGGTACCAGGTAGGCCGGACATCCTTTCTCAGTTCGTATGACCAATGGGGTATCGAGATCAGCAGTGTATTGCAGGGCGGCACCGGCAGCGGCGCGGCCCTGGCTGTCATCATGCACACCGAGGAGGCTGCGGCATCCTAAGCCGCGTATGGACCCGCCCGGCCCCTAATCTCGATTGCAAAATCAAAACTGTGCGTATGGCCTGTAGCTCGTCGGGGCCGCAGATTAATATCCTGCGTAGAGAAACCCCGGTTTTCGATGAAAAAAATCATCGGGAACCGGGGTTTCTTGTTTTTGCATCAGGTGATGCTAGGCAGAGGGGTTGTCTCCCTGCCCGCCCGGGCTGATGAAATTTGCATCCATGAACCCGGCAGGCGGGATGCCCAGCGCCTGGATCAGCCTGGCCCAGTAATTAACCTGTGAAGCGGTGGTGGCGAGGATAACCATCTCTTTCTCGGTAAAGGTCTTCTTTATGCGTTCCACTATATCAGGATGGAATTTGAGCGGCGTCTGCGAGACAAGCCGGGCATATTCGATGGCCAGTTGTTCCAATTCGGACAGGCTCGTGGCCTGTTGCAGCGGGATTTTGCCTTGCAGGGCCTGCAATTCTTCTTCTGAGATGCCTGCCGCTTCGTAAAGATGCGCATTCATGTCAACGCAAAATGGGCAGTTGACGGCAAATGAAGCGGCCAGGCGCACCAGTTTGAGCATGCGTTCCCCCAGGCGGCCTTCACGGTGTGCTACCAATGCCTCCAACACCCCGGAGCCAATCGCCGCCCGGGGATACCAGGCCAGGATGCGGGCGGGCATCAGCACCCGGCCGGTGATGCGCTCTGCCAGCCAAATGCCCAACCGCACAATCGGGTTGGGGTGGGGCGGCGGGTTAATAAAGGCATTCATCTCGTCCCTTTCAACATATCGGTTTTGCAACACACGGCTGCATCATTAGCCCGCTCAACGAAAGCCGCTGCCAGAACTGCCGCAGCTGGCGCTGGAGGCATTCCCTGATGCGGTTTGGCTGGCCCCAATTGCTGCGACTTGTGCAAGCTTTTTCCGGGTAAACTTCCCCTGGCAGCGTGGGCAGTCGGGCTTCTGGTCTGACTCAGAGAAGCGCAGGATCATTTCAAACTCTGCGCCGCATTGTGCGCATTGAAATTCGTATAAAGGCATGTGATTGCTCCTGGCAAAGGTAAAATTTCGCTGAGGATTCGATGCCCATGCCCTGCAAAAGTTGCATACTGATTAACCGATTGGAGTATTTAAGGAAGGACGCCCTTGCCAACTGCCCCTGATTCTTACGCCCCCGGCCAGCGGGTGGAAATTCACCTGAACGCCAACACCTTTGGCCAGGAAGGCTGGTTTGCGGGCGTCGTTGTACGCATTGAGCCGTACTCGGCGCACCGTAGTTTTATCTGGGTGGAATTGGAGGAAGAGGCCCGGGCAATGGTGGGCGGCGGGGTGAAACTGGTTTCGGTCTTCAACCTGAAAAACATCCGCCCGGCGGGCCGGGCTTGAGCTGGTTGATGGATTGAACTTTACTTCTCAATATACTGGATGCCGTCCAGACCCTTAAAATGTGAGTCCTGTGTCCAGAGTGTGGCATTGTTTGCACGGGCAGTTGCATGGATGATACTGTCTGCATGTGGCAGTTCCATCTCAAATGAAAGTTCAGCTGCGACCAATGCAAGGTTATCATCTAAATCAATGATGTGCCCGCCTTTCATAATCGCAACCGCTTCAAGGGCATCATTCCTGTTTTTTTCAATTAAGACGCGTTTGAAGACCTCAAAGAGGCTGATGGTTGGTACCAGCACTTCACCTGTGCTTTCGATTACCGGGGCAAAGAAATTGGCGTTGCTGCCATTCGTGAAATACTCCAACCAGCCCGATGAATCGATAATGTTCATACACGATCTTCCGCTTCGCGCTCAATGGTGCTGCTCATTCCCTCCAGAAACCCGCGTGCGGCTTTAATGTCTCGTACGGGAACAATTTCGAGTCGGTTGCCGTAAATGATGAGCCGAACCTTTTGGCCGGGCTTGACGTTCCATTTTTCGCGAATGGCTTTTGGGATAACCACCTGGTATTTGGATGAAATTGTGACAGTATCCATAATTCTTACATCTCCTTATCGAACACAAAACGTAAGATAATTACACATCATTAAACTTCAACTTGGATGCCGCTGCCGCTTTCGTAACGTCGCAGGCCAAGCTGGAAGACCGCCACCGCAATGATGAAAAATACCAGCGCGCCCAGGCTGAGCTGGGCCAGCGCCTCCCAGCTAAAACTGCGGATGAACCCGGCCGGGACGGCCCCAACCAGCGCCGCCGGGACCAGTGTAAACAGGATCAGTTTGGCGGTGTTGTCGAACAGGGTGATCGGGTAGATTGCAAAGGTGATGATTGAATTAACGGCCATACCCACCAGGTTGCTGGAGTTGCCCACCCAGAAGGCCAGGCTTTGCACCAGCACCAGGAAGGCGGCAAAGACGATGGTTCCCGTCAGCATGGCCAGCACAAAGCGCAGGAAACTCTCCGGGTTGGCCTGCCCGGAAGCGGCAAAACTCAGGAAGCCGTACAGGAAGTCACCCATGCCGCTGGCAATTGAGCGGCTGGCCAGGGCGTGGAGCAAAACCGGCTTGGGCAGGGAAAGGTAATAGTCCAGCCTGCCGCGCGTGATAATCTCCCCCAGATTAAACGCATTGCCAAACAGAATCGCCACCAGCCCGAATGAGCTGGCCAAAATCCCATACGAAAGATACAGGTCGGTGATACCCCAGCCACGCACTTCCTTGAATCGGTCGAAGAAGATGACCCAGATCAGGAAGTACATCAGGTTGTTGAGCATCATGCCGAACATCTGGGTCAGGAAGGAGATGCGGTATTCCATGGCCGAGAGCAGGTTGGCCTTCCAGACGGCCAGCAGGAATTGGATGGTCTTGCGCATTCAGCCTCCGTTGACCGTCAGTTGGGTCAGGCTGTGGCGGTAGAAGGCTATCAGCAGCAGGGAAAGCGCGGCCACCCAGGCCAGTTGCAGGCCGAGCGTGCTGAGGAAGGCGGGCAGGGAAGGCTCGACAAACAGGCGCGCTGGGCCGTAGAGCATCGCCGAGAAGGGCAGGGCTTTGGCGATGGTTTGCAGCCAGCCGGGGTAGAAATCCAGCGGGATGAGCAGGCCACCAAGGATGAAGACCAATTTCTGGTAGATCCACATGAATGCGTTGATGTCTTCGACAATAAACGCGGACAGGCCAATCAGGGCGGTGATGCAGAAGTTGACCGTCCACGCGCCAAACAGGGCCGCCAGCACCAGCGGCCAGCCGCGCGGATCGGGCGGTGCACCCACCAACGCCCAGACCAATGCGCCGCCCACTAGGGCATTCATGGCAGCCCGGAAGAGGGTTTCGCCCATGGCGGTGCTGTACTGGTAGAGCAGGAAATCATAGGGTTTGCCCAGGATGTAGGCAATCGAGCCATCCTTGACGGAATCGGAGATGGTGTTGGCCAGGCGTGGGCGGCTGAGTTCGATGGTTTCGGCCAGCATTAAGTACCACATGGTCATGCCAAGTGTCAGGCCGTTGATTTGCTCCACCCCGGCGGCCGCGAAGGTCACCTGCCAGAGCTGGTAAAAGATCCACATAAAGGGCAGGATTAACAGCGAACGGCCAATCAGTTCGCCGGGGTAGGCTAGTGAGTTGATTAACGTGACCTGGAAGATGGCTAGGTATTTGCGCATGGCTTCACCCGGCCTGTTCGTAAATCATGGCGATCACTTCTTCCAGCGGTGGGTCGGCAATGGTGATGTCCACCAGCGTCCCGGCGGCGGAGAGCCGCGCCAGCATGGCACCTGCCGGGGTGGTGTGTGTATCAAAGGACAGTTTTACCCCGTAGCGGCCGACCTTGAGCGTTTCCATGCCCTCCACGGTAAAGCTGGCGGATACTTCCTCAGCGTACCGGACCTCCACGGTTTTGCGGGTCAGGAACTTGCGCTTCAGGTTCGAGACCTTGTCGCGGTAAACAATCTGCCCGTGGTTGACAATAATGACCTTGTGGCAAAGGGCTTCCAGGTCGCTGGCGTCGTGGGAGGTGAGCAGCACGCCCACGTTTTCTTCCGTGCTCATGGTGCGGATGGCGTCGCGGATGTGCTGCTTGGCGACCACATCCAGCCCAATGGATGGTTCATCTAGTAAGAGCAATTTCGGCTTGTGCAGCAGCGAGGCAGCCACTTCGCAGCGCATTCGCTGGCCGAGCGAAAGCTTGCGTACCGGTGTTTCGAGCAGGTCTTTCAGGTCAAAGGCCTCGCTCAGGAAACCGATGCGCTGCCTGATAAAAGCGTCATCCAGCTCATAGATTTTGCCGAACAGGGTAAAGGTATCAATGGCGGGCAGGTGGTACCATAACTGTGGGCGTTGGCCAAAGACCGTGCCAATCTGGAAGGCCAGCTTTTGGCGCTCCTTCCAGGGCGTGAATCCGAGCACGCTGGCCTCGCCGCCACTGGGGTGCAGGATGCCGGTCAGGATCTTGATGGTGGTGGATTTCCCTGCGCCGTTGGGGCCAATAAAACCGAGCAGCTCGCCATTTTCCATTTCAAACGACAGACCGCGCACCGCCTCGACCAGGTTATATTCTGGCCGGATAAGCGAGCGCAGCGAAGCGCCCAGCCCGGCGGCCTTGCGCTTGCTCTGGAAAGTCTTTTGCAGGTTGGTGACCGTAATCGCTGACATAGGGCATCCCTTGGTTGTTTCATTGTATATGAAATTGGCCTGGAATGTTGGCATCTTGTAAGGAAACTTATACGCAAGGAACTTCATTGCCGATTATCATAGACCTACACTGCTCGAACAAATTAATGCGTGTAAAATATTTTTAGCCAATGGAAAAACACTGGTATGCCCTGCGCAGCAAGCCCAACAAGGAGCTTTTCTTATACGGGCAGTTGCTTGCCCACAAGATCGAAACCTACCTGCCGCTTTTTCAGGCCAGAGTAGTTAATCCGCGCGCGCGCAGGCTCAGGCCGTACTTCCCCGGTTACCTATTTGTTCACCTGGATGCTAGCACAACGAAACTATCCGATTTATATTGGATGCCCGGCAGTGCAGGGCTGGTGATGGTTGGCAGCGAAATTCCGCAGGTTCCCCCGGGGCTGATTACCGCCATCCAAAACCGCCTCAGCGCTCTGGACCATGACCCCGTTAACACAGCTCCCCGATTTGCCCCCGGTGAAAAAGTGCGAGTTCAGGGCGGGCCTTTCCACGGTTATGAAGCCATATTCGATACCTGCCTTTCCGGCAATGACCGGGTGCGGGTATTGCTGAAATTCCTGCAAGGCCGCCAGCTCCCTGTGGAGTTGCCAGCCAGCCAGGTGCAGCCAAAAACACACTTCGCCTGAGCGTCCCCGGCAAGGAACGCCTGGTCCCTGTTGTGCTAAGCAGTTGTCCCACCCGAAATGATTTCATGTCGGTGGGGCGGATGCTTGCCAAAAATAACCTCCATGAATATCCATCCCTTAGCCATTCCCGACGTTTTATTGATCGAGCCGAGAGTCTTTAATGACTCGCGCGGCTACTTTTTCGAGTCTTATCATCAACACAAGTTTGCTTCTGTTGGCATTCCAGATAACTTTGTACAGGACAATATCTCCGGTTCGCGACAGGGGGTCTTGCGCGGATTGCACTACCAGGTTGGCTCTGTGGTGCAGGGCAAGCTGGTGCAAGTGCTCTCCGGCGAGGTTTTTGATGTAGCGGTTGACCTGCGTAAAAGCTCCCCAACCTTTGGGCGCTGGGTGGGGCATGTTTTACGCTTTGAAGAGAAAAACCAACTCTGGGTGCCGCCTGGTTTTGCTCATGGATTTTATGTGCTGAGCGAGTGGGCGGCTGTTCATTACAAAGTGACCAATTTTTACACCCCTGAAGCCGAACGCACCCTTTTATGGAATGACCCGGCCATTAACGTTCAGTGGCCCTTGCGGGAAGGTCTGCCGGTTGAAATTTCGCCCAAAGATGCCACAGGGTTACGCTTTGAAAATACGGAAGTCTTTGCCTGATGAAGCGCATCCTGCTCTTTGGTAAGAATGGTCAACTGGGAATTGAATTGCACAAATCGCTTTCAGGAATTGCCGAAGTTACCGCCCTGGGCAAAACTGACGTAAATCTGGCCGATGCCGATGCGATTCGCCGGGTGCTGGCAAAGCATCCCTGTGATGTGATCATCAATGCTGCTGCTTATACCGATGTTGAGAATGCAGAGCGCGAACAGGAGCTGGCGCAGGCTGTGAACGCCATTGCGCCAGGCATTATGGCTGAAGTTTGCAAGAAAAACGGAGCATTGTTGGTGCATTTTTCGACGGATTATGTCTTTGATGGATATGGCAGCGTTCCTTATCGCGAATCTGATTTGGTAAACCCTATCAATGCTTATGGGCGCAGCAAACTGGCCGGGGAACAATCCATTTGTACGCAGGGTGTTCCGCACCTTATTTTCCGTACCGGATGGGTGTATGGATTACGCGGCAACAACTTCCTGACTAAATTGCTTTCTTGGGCCGGACGGCATATTACCCTGCGAGTGGTTACGGACCAGGTGGGTAGCCCCACCTGGAGCCGGGATCTGGCTGTGGTCACGGCGCAAGTTCTTGCGCAAACCCCGGGATCGCTTGGGGAGAGGAGCGGCCTCTATCACTTGGTAGGTGTGGGTGCGGCCAGCCGGTTTGAGTTTGCCCGCGCGGTGCTGGCCTGGCTTGACGGGTATCCCGGTATTGTTGCCCGTGAAGTCCAGCCGGCTCCAACCAGTGAATTCCCTTCTGCGGTGACCCGCCCGGCTTACACGGCGTTGGACACATCCCATTTTGTGGGTGTTTTTGGTATTCCCATCCCTGGCTGGCAGCAGTCCCTGCATCAGGCGCTGCTGGAGTTGAAAGTGGAACATGACAACCACCCTGTCTGATTCCTCAGCCTCCCTCCCTGAAGCCTGGGATATGGTCATTGCGCCGCAACGCGGGCTGTTTGACCTGCGTCTGGTGGAACTATGGAAATATCGAGACCTGGTGCTGTTGTTTGTACGCCGCGATTTTGTTGCGTTGTATAAACAAACCATTCTCGGCCCATTGTGGTACCTCATCCAGCCATTGCTGACCACCATTACCTTCACAGTTATTTTCGGCCAGATTGCCAGCCTGCCCACCGACGGTTTGCCGCAGTTCCTATTTTATATGTCTGGCACGGTAATCTGGGCTTATTTTGCGGATTGCCTTAACAAGACTTCCAATACCTTTGTGCAAAATGCCAACCTGTTTGGAAAAGTGTACTTCCCACGCCTGGCTGTGCCCGTCTCAATTTTGCTTTCCAACCTGGTGATGTTCGCTATCCAGTTTGCATTTTTCCTGCTTTTCGTCGCCTTCTTTGCCTTGCGCGGCTCAGAGATTCGGCCACACTGGGGCTGGGTGGCTTTTTCTCCGATTCTGGTGGTGGGAATGGCCGGGTTGGGATTGGGTTTTGGCTTGATCATTTCTTCACTAACCACAAAATATCGCGATCTGCGTTTCCTCGTTCAGTTTGGAGTGCAACTGTTAATGTATGCTACGCCGGTTATTTACCCGGTGTCGTCCATCCCGGCGCAATGGCAATGGCTAATCCTGGCGAACCCGATGACGCCCATTATTGAAGCGTTTCGCCTGGCCTACCTTGGTGCAGGGACGGTGGATACCCTGTACCTAATTTATAGTTTTGGCTTTATGCTGGTGGTCGTCTTTGCCGGGGCAATGATTTTCAACCGTGTGGAACAGACTTTTATGGATACGGTATGACAACGGTTATCTCTGTTGAAAACCTTTCAAAGTCCTATCGCCTGGGGCAAATTGGCACTGGGACCTTTGCGCACGACTTGGCAGTGTGGTGGGCGCGGATGCGCGGCAGGCCTAACCCTATGTTGAAGATTGGCCAGGCTGACCAGGGCAACCGGGGCGACGAAGAACTATGGGCTTTGAAGGAAGTTTCTTTCAAGGTGCAGCAGGGAGAGGTGCTGGGTATTATTGGCCGCAACGGGGCTGGGAAGAGCACCCTGTTGAAGATCCTTTCGCG
>JANJTV010000086.1 GCA_024710905.1 Anaerolineales bacterium
TCCCCCCACAACTGAATTATTTTTTCATGCGTTATTATCGGTGGTCTTCCCGGGGGGGGCCCCCCCTCAGCCCCCCCCCCGACCGGCTGATAAGTTCCTTCAACACTTCCTTATCCACATCTGCCAGTTTCTTGATGTACAGACAGGAAACACTGGTTGAATGCTTGCCCAGTTTACCCAACAACACCTGACTGTCCTGGAACCCGGCCATGATATACACCGTCAGGTTCTGCTTACGCGGGGAGAAGCCGGTCAGCATCCAGTCCCCTTCCCTGCCACTGGCACCTTTGTAATGATAGCTTCCAAAACCAACAATGCTATCGCCCCACATCCTGGGCACCTCGCCCGTCACCTCCTGCATCAGCGCCAAAATCTCAAAACAATCCTGTCGCTTCTGGGGGTTTTCCACTGTGTTCAGGAAGCCCTCCACACTGGCATCGTTGACCCTAGTCTTTAATTCACTCATCCGTTTCTCCTTCGCCAATAGAACGAATAACGTTTATAAGCATAATCTGGATAAATAATAGCACAAATGTCCTACTGTACACAATAGCCTGTTTACAGGGAAGAAGCTCCCACAATCGCTTCCTGAAACCGGGCAGCAAACTCAGCCGCCGCCTGAGCCGGGTTGCCACTCCCCCCCACCTGCCGCACACAGGCGGAACCAACGATTACACCATCGGAATATTTTGATACTTCTGCAGCCTGTTGCGGGGTGCTGATTCCAAACCCAACGCAAACTGGCCTTTTCGTGAATTGCTGAATGCGCGCAACCAATTCCCCAATGCCACTGGCAATATCCCTTCGTACACCAGTCACACCGGTTACCGAAACCAGGTAAATAAATCCCTGCGCGCCCTTCGCCAGGCGGGACATGCGTTCCTCCGGTGTGGTGGGCGCCAGCATGGTAATCAGCGGAACTTCCGGCTGGTGGATGACCAACAGATCAGTAAATTCGCTGGCTTCTTCAGGTGGCAGGTCCGGGATGATGAACCCATCCGCACCAGCCGCAAGCGCGTCGTGGATAAAAGCTTGCAGCCCATACGCTAGGATCGGGTTGTAATACCCCATTAGCACCAGCGGAATCTCTACGCCCCGGCGGCGCAACTCCGCCACCGCCTGTAGCGATTTTCTGACCGTGATACCACCCTCCAATGCCACCTGGGTCGCCTTCTGGATGACTGGCCCGTCGGCCAGCGGATCTGAGAAGGACAAGCCCACCTCGATCAGATCAGCGCCATTTTTTGACAGGGCTTCCATTACATCAACGGAGGTTGGCAAATCGGGGTAGCCCAGCGGGTAATACGGCATGAATATTGGTTTTTTCTGGAAAGCGGCTTCTATCCTGTTCATCTTACTGCCTGCCCATTTCTGAAATCACAGTGTTCAGGTCTTTATCCCCACGCCCGGAAAGATTGACCAGGATGACCTGATCTTTGCCCATGGTCGGCGCACGCCGAACGGCCTCCGCCACCGCATGGGACGACTCAAGGGCCGGGATAATGCCTTCGATACGGCACAACAGCCCAAAGGCGGCCAGCGCCTCGCCATCCGTTGCGGAGGTATAAAACGCCCGCTCGGTGTCCCGCAGCAGGGCGTGTTCCGGTCCGATAGCGGCATAATCCAGCCCGGCAGAAACAGAATGGGTTTCAGCAATCTGGCCGTCTTCATCCTGCAAAACGTAGGTGCGCGTACCATGGATAACACCCACCCGGGCACGCGCCGGATCGCCAAAACGGGCAGCGTGTTTGCCGCTGGCAATTCCACTGCCCCCTGCTTCCACGCCAATTAATTCCACCGAATCGTCGTTCACAAATCCGCTGAACACACCAATCGCGTTCGAGCCGCCGCCCACGCAGGCAATCACCGTATCGGGCAGGCGTCCGGTCTCAAGAAGTATTTGTTCACGCGCCTCACGGCCAATCACAGACTGGAATTCCCGCACCATCGTCGGGTAAGGATGCGGCCCGAGCGCCGAGCCAAGCAGGTAATGTGTATCGGCTACGTTCGTCACCCAGTCACGGATGGCTTCATTGATGGCGTCCTTGAGGGTACGCGTGCCAGAGGAAACTGGCCGTACTTCCGCGCCAAGCAATTTCATCCGAAAAACATTTGGCTCCTGGCGGGCAATATCCACCTCGCCCATGTACACCACGCAGTCCAGCCCAAGCAAGGCCGCAGCCGTCGCCGAGGCCACCCCATGTTGGCCCGCGCCAGTCTCTGCCACAATGCGCTGCTTTCCCATGCGTTTGACCAGCAAGGCCTGCCCAAGCGCATTGTTGATTTTGTGCGCCCCGGTGTGCGCCAGGTCTTCACGCTTGAGGTAGACCTGTGCACCGCCTAGTTGCTCCGAGAGCCGCCGGACATGCGTCAGCGGCGTAGGGCGGCCAACAAAGGTTGCCAGCAATTTATTGAACTCCTGTTGAAAATCCAGGTCATTTTGTGCCGCCACAAATGCGGCTTCCAGTTCGGCCAGGGCGGGCATGAGCGTTTCGGGTACGAACTGCCCGCCATACGGCCCAAACTTTGCAGGGTGAAGGGTGGTTGCCATCTTATTGTCCTTTTTGGAAATCGGCCTGCCGAACGGCTGCGATAAAGTCTTTCATTTTTCCGACGTCTTTCACCCCGGGGCGTGATTCCACACCGGAGGCAACATCCACCCCCCAGGGCTGCACCTGCCGCACCGCCACTGGGACGTTTGCCGGGCTCAAGCCACCCGCCAGGAAAAAATCATACTGGCTGGAAATCGATTCGGCGAATTCCCAATTTGCCGTCACCCCCGTGCCGCCATATGCGCCGGGGACAGAAGCATCCAGCAAGAAATCCGGTACGTGACTGTCACGGGCATTTGCATAAACATTAATGGATGCTACATCCGGTGTTCGAATGGCTTTAAACGCATAGTTACCCAACAACGACAGGAATGCAGGCGTTTCGTCCCCGTGCAACTGGGCCAGGTGCAAACAGCCGGTTTGCAAGGTAAACTCAATCTCTGCGATCGTGGCGTTGACAAAAATGCCAACTCGCTGCACGTCCGGGAAATCCTCCTGCAGCACAGCACTGATTTCGGCACAACGGGTCACATCAACGCAACGGGGGCTTTTGGGGTAAAAATTAAATCCCAAATAATCTACCCCCAATTGAGCGGCACGAATGGCATCTTGCAGGTTGGTGATTCCACAGATTTTGATGACGCTCATAGGTCTTGAGTTATTGGTCGAGGCTGGTGAGTTCCCGCACCCGGACAGGGATGTCTGGGGCAGTAACAAGGGCCTCGCCGACCAGGATGGCATCCACACTGGCGCGGGACAGTCTTTCGACATGCTCGCGAGACTCAATGCCCGATTCGGAGACCACTGCAACCCCCGCCGGGATGAGCGGGCGAATCCGCTCGGTGGTTTGCAGCGAGACCTCGAATGTTGCCAGGTTGCGATTATTGACGCCAATCAGTTTCACACCAGCCAATTTTAGGGCGCGCTCGGTTTCGACTTCATCGTGGACTTCCACCAAGGTGGTCAACCCCAGGCTCTGAGCACAATCGTGCAGGGCGGCAAAATGGGCGTCATCCGGCAGGGCAGCTGCAATGAATAGGATGGCATCCGCGCCAGATGCCCGCGCTTCGTAAATTTGCACTTCATCAAGGATGAAATCCTTGCGTAAGAGTGGCAAGGGGCAATTCCGTTCATATCGAAGCGAATGCAGGGTGTCTAGGCTGCCCAGGAAGAACTTTTCGTCTGTCAGCACGCTGATGGCCGCCGCGCCATTTTGAGAATACAGATCAGCCACCTGGAACAGGTCTAGGTGCGGGGCAAGCATTCCCTTTGATGGACTGGCACGCTTAAGTTCGGCAATCAAGGCCGGGGGGGAGCCTGCCGCACGACGCGTGATTGCAGCGAGAAAATCTCGCGGGGGCGGGGCCAACTCTGCGGCGTGACGCAGGGATTGGGCGTCAAGCGCCGCAATCTGCTCCCGTTTGTGCGCCAGGATCGTCTCCAGAATGCTCATTGGGGAACAGCAACCGAGCGGGTATAGTCAATAAAGGCGTCCAGTTTTGCCAGCGCCGCACCGCTCATCAGGCTTTCGCGAGCTTCGGCCAGGGCAAAAGAGAAGTCGCCGTTTTCGGCAGCCAGTGCGCCAGCTGCGTTGAGCAGCACGGCATCGCGGCGTGCGCCATTGAGCCTGCCCTCGAGCAGGTTGCGCATCATCCGGGCAGACTCTTCGGGCGTACCGCCGCGCAGGTCGGCCACACTGGCCGGGGAAAGACCCAGGTCGGCAGGATGCAGGTCGTAAGTATGGACCGCGCCATCTTTAAGATGACTGACCCGGTTGGGGCCGCTGGCATTCAGTTCGTCGGTGCCATTTGCGCCGTGGATGACCAGCGCCGCCCGGCTGCCCAACTGGTTAAGCACTTCAGCCAGCGGCTCGGTCAGGGCAGGGTCATACACGCCAGTCAATTGGATGTGCGCCCCAGCCGGGTTGGTGAGCGGGCCGAGCAGGTTGAAAATAGTGCGCTGGGCAATCTCTTTGCGTGGACCAACAGCATGTTTCATGGCCGGGTGGAATTTTGGGGCAAACATAAACCCGATTCCGGTCTCTGCGATGGCTGTTGCGACCTGCTCGGCAGTCAGCTCAAGGTTGACTCCCAACGCCGCCAATACGTCAGCAGAGCCGCACTGCGACGAAGCAGCACGGTTGCCATGCTTGGCCACCCGGCGGCCTGCCCCGGCCACAACAAACGCTGCCGCGGTGGAGATGTTAAAGGTCTGCGCACCATCGCCGCCTGTACCGACAATGTCGTAAAGCAGTTCGCCGGTGTCGGGCAATTCCACGTGCACGGCGTTGGCACGCATGGCGCGCACCGAACCGGCGATTTCACTGATGCTTTCACCTTTCATGCGCAGCGCCACAAGATAAGCGCCAATCTGGGCGGGGGTGGCTTCGCCGGTCATGATGATGTTCATGGCTCGTTCGGCTTCATCGGCAGTCAGATCGATACGATTAATGGCTTTTGCAATAAAGGGTTTCAACATGGTTGACTCCGTCAGGATTGTAGGAAATTTTTCAGGATGGATTTGCCATACTGGGTCAGTATGGCTTCCGGGTGGAATTGCACGCCATAGGTGGGATGCTCACGGTGCTTCAAGCCCATCACTTCGCCTTCACTGGTAAAGGCGGTGACTTCAAGGACATCGGGGACAGGCGACTCAACAATCAGCGAGTGGTAACGGGTGGCCTCAAATGGCGAAGGAATGCCAGTGAATAAACCTGTACCATAATGATGAATGCGCGAGGTTTTGCCGTGCATCAGGCGCGGGGCACGGCTGACCTTGCCGCCGTAGACTGCGCCCAGGCATTGGTGCCCCAGGCACACGCCCAGCACAGGAATTTGCCCGGTGAAGTAGCGAATGGCCTGGTTCGATACACCACCATCTTCAGGGTTACCGGGGCCGGGCGAGATGACCAGGTATTTGGGCTGGTGTTGAATGAGTTCATCCAAGGTAACCTGGTCGTTGCGATGCACTTCCAGTTGGACACCCAATTCACCAAAATATTGCACCAGGTTGTAAGTAAACGAGTCGTAGTTATCAATCATGATCAGCATGGCTGGCTCCTCCTAGGCCTGTTCGGCCATTCCGACGGCTTTCAACACCACCCGGGCTTTGTTCAGGGTTTCCAGGTATTCGGTGTCCGGTTGCGAATCGGCAACGATGCCCGCCCCGGCCTGCACGCTGACGGTTTGCCCGTGCCCCACCAGCGTACGGATGGCAATGCAGGTATCCATGGCGCCGTCAAACGAGAAGTAACCGATTGCCCCGCCATACGGCCCGCGCGCGCTTTTTTCCAGGTCGTTGATGATTTCCATGGCGCGGACTTTCGGCGCGCCGGACACCGTGCCTGCCGGGAAGGCAGCGCGAACAAGATCGAAGGCAGTTAACTCCGGGCGCAAGGTTGATTCTACATTTGAGACGATGTGCATGACATGGGAATAACGTTCAACAGTAAAGAAGACGGTCACTTTTACCGAACCAAATTCTGAAACACGTCCCAGGTCATTGCGGCCCAGGTCTACCAGCATAACGTGTTCAGCGCGTTCCTTGGGATCGGCCAGCAGTTCCTTTTCCAGGGCGTCATCATCGGCAGGCGTTTCGCCGCGCGGGCGCGTCCCGGCGATGGGCCGCAGGGTGGCTTTGCGCCCCTCCAGGCGAACGAATATCTCCGGCGAGGCTCCGGCGATGAAAAACGGTTCATCCTCCAGCAGGCCAAAATCAAAGAAATACATGTACGGGGAGGGGTTCAAACGACGCATGGCGCGGTAAATGTCAAACGGGTCGGCAGATGTCTGGCGGGTCAACCGTTGTGACAGCACCACCTGGAAGATGTCTCCCGAAGCAATGTGCTCCTTGGCAGCATTCACGGCCTGCTCGAACCCAGCCTGGGTGAAGTTGGACTCAAATTTAACGGGAGCAGGTCGGGAGGAGCCCGCCGGGCAAGGCATCGGTGACTGGATGCGCGCAGCGAGTTCATCCAGTTTATGACCAGCGGTTTCTTCATCCCCATCAAAGGGATAGGTAATCAGGTGAAGCGTATGGCGGGCATGATCAAAGGCGATGACCGTATCCGCCAGCAGGTAGACCGAGTCGGGCAGGTTGCCAGACTCAAGACGAGGAGACAGGCGCGGCTCGAAATGGCGGATAGTCTCATAGCCAAGGTAGCCAACCAGCCCGCCGATGAAACGCGGCAAGCCTTCGGGTAGTTCCGGTTGGAAACCGGCCAGCTGGCTTTGCAGGTAACGAAAAGGATCCTGGCCATCTGGCAAGAAAACCTGATCAATGCCCTGCTCGTCATGTCGTTCGATACGGCTGCCGAAGATGCGGTACTGGTATCGCGGGGCAACGCCAATAAAAGAATAACGGGCAACCTGCTCGCCGCCTTCCACTGATTCGAGCAGGAACGAAGGGCCATGCCCGCGCAATTTAAGGTAGACGCTGGCCGGGGTGTCGAGGTCGGCAGGCAGGCTGCGAACGAGCGGAGTGATGCGGGTTGAGGTCTGGATGAGATCAGTGACCATGGTAATATCCCTTTCAGGCAAGGAAATTAATAGTCCCCTTCCGTCCGTTGGGACGAGAGGGGACTCCCGTGGTACCACCCAGCTTACGCTGCTTTCCCGCCATGCGGGACTTAACAAAAAATTCCTGTTGTGATGCAACAGGAAAGATGAAGCCAGCGTCACTCTTTACGGATACGACCCATTGGGATGGGTTTATATCCTCGCTCTTTAACGGGAGTTCCCGGCGCAGGCTACTGGTTTCCGTTTGCCTTTGCAACTCGGTGGGCCATTCAACTCCCGCGCTTTTGCCCGGCTCACACCACTTGCCGCCTGACTCTCTGAAAATCGCTTTGGGGCTTACTCGTCCACGTCTACGTTTTTATAGATGAAGTTGGGCGAATTATACGCGTTCAAGAGGAATTGTCAAGCAAAAAAGCGATAGTGGGATAATCGATTACATAATACTCATTGAAACCTGACAAAACTTACAGGACAAAACAGGCCTTCTTTCTTAAAATTCATAAAAACAAAAGGAAATTTATGGAACTCTCCCTCAACCCAACCGGACTGGCAATTGCCGCAGCCACCTTTGTGGGCATCTGGTGGGGGCACGTGGTGGTGCGTAAAGTGGAAGCCACCTTCCCCGCCCTGTGGATGCCCATCCTGACCTTCCTGGCCTTTGGCGCGGCCAGCACCGCCGCCAGCCTGAGCATTGCCAACGACGCCATCTCTGGTGCGCTGGGCGTACTTTCGATTACTTTTTTCTGGGATGCGCTGGAATGCGTCCGCCAGGAAAAGCGCGTCATCAAAGGCCACGCCCCGGCCAACCCCAACAACCCCCGCCATGCAAAGTTCCTGCAAAATGGCAAGGCCACCACGCTCGACCTGCTTAACCGTGACCCAGTTGGCCGGTCAGTGAACCACGAAGAAGCCATCCAGCTTGTTTCAGGAGGCCACTCATGAACTGGTTTGGGCTGGCACTCGGCGCGGTAACGTTTGGCATCATTGGCCTGGGGTTCGTCTGGGTCATTCGCGGGGAACGCTATTTCGGCTACCTGTGGTGGCCGTACATCCTGCTGGCCGGCATCCTGACCATCCTTGCATCCCTGTTTGTCGAATCCAATTGGGGTTCAGCAGTGGTGGCGGCCTTTGGGGCCTCCTTTGTCTGGGGTGCCACCGAAATGAAGGAACAGGCCGTGCGGGCCGAGGTAGGCTGGTTCCCGTTCAACGGGAAGAAAATCAGGCCGCCTTTTGAAAAGATCATCAAAAAGTGGCCCGCACCGCACCTGTAAAAAATCAACCGCCTGGCGACACCAGGCGGTTTTATTTTCAAATTACCAGCGGATTTCCACCGGCGTGCCAATCTCGGCCCAGTTATACAAAAGTGACGACTCATATTCCCCGAGCACCACACAGCCGTAGGAAATTGGCGTACCCAGGTATCCAGCCCACAGGCGCTGACCGTTGGGCAATATCGGGAGAGAATGGATGCCATTCTCCAGGCTGCCCGCCCAGTAAATCCCCATCCAGTTGGGCATCCAGATATTCCATGTTGCGCCATACGCGCTGGGGATTTTCGATTGCACCGCAAAGGTTCCCACGCGTGTGGCGTTGTTCATGCCAGTCGATGCCACAAAACTATACACCAACGCCCCATTCTCATAGGCATACAGGTGCTGTTCCGAAATATCCACCAGGATGTACTTGCCGCCGCCCGACGCGGGCTGTTCGACAACCGGCTGGGTCGGAACGTAATTGGCATCCGGGATGATTAATTCCTGGCCGGGGTAGATGACCGAACTGGTATTCAGACCGTTGATGGATAGCAATGCGGGCAGGCTCACCCCAAAACGTCTTGCCAGTGCCGAGGGCGTATCCCCCGACTGAACGATATACCGCCCATCTGCAGGCAGGCTGGCCGATTCTGGGGCCTGTTCCGGGCTGGCGGCGGGCGCCGAATCGACAAACGTCATCACCAGGCCAGAATCGGCCTGCGTGGGGGATGCCTCGGGTTGGGGATCTTCAGGATGGGGTTGGCTGGTCGATGGGGTTTGGGTCGGCGCTTCAGTGACAACGATTGATTCAGTAATCGCTGGCTGCTCCTGATACGCTACCAGGTTCGGCAACGGGGTTGGCTGCGGTGTCGATTGGAGCACCGGCAACACAAGTACCTGCTCCGAACTAGCTTCCTCTGGCACGGAAGCGGGGTTCGCCGCCGAAACGGGACTCGCGGCCTCGGGTCTGGCCAGCGCCACTCCGCTGCTGGTAATCAGCCACAGACTGGCCAACATCACCGCTGAAATCATCGTGACGACCAGCCCCCCCATCACAAAATAGGGCCAGGAAATGGAGCGCGGCGTTTTGGCAGGCAGTACGGTCCGCTTTTGTGGCGCGGCCGCCAGTTGACGTTCAGCCCAACGCAGGCCGGCCTGGGCCCGCTGGCTGTTCGGGTTAATTTGCAGGGCACGCTGCAGGTAACCCAAGGCCGCTTTTGGCCCAGCCAGGGCGGCCAGCATGATCCAGGCATCTTCAAGATCGGGGGCCAGGTTAACAGCCTGCTCGGCCCGGCGACGGGCTTCGGTCTTGTTGCCAGCCTGCATGGCCTGCCAGGCCGCTTGCACCATGCGGCGGGCAGAGAGTTGCTGGGGTGTCATCGAAACAGCCATAACAGTATTGTACTGTTATACGCAACAATTGCCAAGCGCAGGACAATGCAGGAAGATTACAAAAAACGACCGCCGTTCTTAGCGGCGGTCCCGGTTGCGGACAGTTGGTTCGTGTTTGCGGCTGACAACCGACCAGATCTGTATCGGTTCGAAACGCCCGCGCACAGAAACTTCTCCCAGTGAGAGCAACACAAATTCATCACGATGGCTGCCCAACGCTTCATACGTCCAGTTGCTGATCAGGATGTCATGTTCCGGGAACTGCTTGTTCAGACCATCAATACGGGCAGCCAGGTTGACGGTATTTCCCACCACCGTATATTCCTGTCGTTCGTGCGGGCCAATGGCGCCTGCCAGGGCAACACCGGTGTTGATCCCGGCACCCACCCGCAGGGGAGGTTCGCCATTCTTGGTCAGGTTGGCATTCAGTTTCTGCAACCCGGCGCGAATGTCCAGGGCCGTCAACACAGCATGGTATGCGCTGTCTTTCAGGTCATTCGGCGCACCATAGACAATCAGGGTGCTATCACCACCAAATTTATTCACCATACCATTGTTGCGCTGGGCTGCCTGCACTACCAATGGCAGGAAGTTATTCAGCATGGCTACCACTTCCTGGGGGGTATGGCGTTCCGAAAAATCTGTAAATTCGCGGATATCGCAGAATAAGACCGAAACAACGCGGTTTTCCCCTTCCAGGCGGACTTTGCCCGTCCGCATGGCTTCAGCCACTTCGGAGGACACAAATCGGCCAAACATATCACGCAGCCATTCTCGTTCCTGCAAACCGGCCGCCATTTCGTTAAACGCTACGCCCAGCCTGCCAATCTCGTCCCCGGATTTCTGCTCCACGCGAACCGATAAATCCCCTTCAGACATGGCTGATGCCACCCGGGTTAATTCAGTCAATGGGAGGGTGATCTGGCGGGAAAGGACATAGGTCAGCACACCACCCAGCAGCAGCGTGATGCTTGCCAGTAAGACGCCTTGCCAGGTAATGTCATTAATCTTTCGATCCAGCGGAACAGTGGAGAGACCGGTTGCCAGTGCACCAATGCGCTGGTTCCCCAGCACCACCACCTGCCCGGCCACCAGTTGATCACTTTGCCACTCAAGGTATAGGTCCTCGGGATTTTGTGCAAGTAAGATTTCGCCCAGTGGATCAATTTCCTGCGAAAAGCGTTTATTAAGGTCTGTCGAATCGACTAAAATGCGCGCCTTGCTATCAAACACAGTAAACACTGTGACATCAGGGTTGTCGCGGGCGGCGCGTGCCACATCGGTTAATTCATCCAATTCCAACAAATATAACGAGTCACGTAATGCCTGGGCAGAGGTCTTAAGGAACAAGTCAGCCTGCTCAACCAATTCCTGCCTGAAGTTTGCGCGCTCCCTCTCGATGGAAATAAAAGTCAAACCCAAAACGGCCCCGGTGACGAGAAGACTCATCAGTGCAGAGATTTTTAGGCGCAGGGGAAGGTCAGCCCAGGTTATCTGGAATCTAGAGAACATTGGTTTCAGATTCTTCTATGGAAGGGGGATGTCTTGAACCAGATCCATCATTTCGCGCATGGTGGCTGTGGCTGCTTCAATTCCTTCGGGGAATTCGTCGAACTGGCTGGTTTGGAATTTCTCCAAAGCCGCCTGGCCCGCTTCAGTCTCATCCATGCCGATTAATGTCTGCTTGATGACATTTAATACATCGCGCGGAAGGCCGGCCCGCACCAGCATGACCTGACGAGGAGTATACCCTGTTCGTGCAAGCACCACAAATTGTTCTGTAGCTTCCTTCGGGAACGCCACGTCAAAATTATAATCATCTGTCACACCAGCCTGTACCAGGCCGCTCAGAATCCATTGCAAGGTATTTTCATCATCATAGCTAAAGACAAAGCCGACCTCATCAGACCCAACCGGGTCGTTATAAGTGGCTTTCCCCACCAATGACAGGCCATTCTGCGTCAGGTGAACCGCCGGGAGCATGAATCCAGAGGTGGAGTATGGCGCATCCATTGCAACAATTTTCCCGCGCAAGTCTTCGAGGCTGGTGATCCCACTCTCTTTGGTCGCAAAAATTACAGACTGGTATTCTTCCACGCCAAATCGCCAGCGTCGCAACACAATTTGTGCACCAGATGCGTCACTAATCAAGGTGGCAGGGTAAGTGCTATCAAAGTAAATATCGACTTCCCCTGTTTTAAGCAGTTGAACCATTTCGTCTGTATTTGCAACAACCCGAACCTGCCCGCCGGTATAGCCATAATCAGCAAGGGCAGCAGCGAGGTAATCTGCCAGTGGCTGTGCTCCCTCGATGACTTCGCCAGGATCATCAGAAATTTCGCCGATTACAAGGGTACGTCCCGGTGTTACCTCGTAACTGGATTCGGCTTGTTCTGTCGCCGGCTCAGATGAGGAGGCACCAGCACAAGCAGTGGTCATCGCCATGGCCAGGCTGATGACCAGAATCAGATTAAGGGCTTTGGGCATAAATGCATTCTCCTATAAGGCATGTGAAGAAAAGTACACGCGATTATACCTGACTATACATTCCTGTAATGTCTGTGAAACTTGCATATTTTATTAGTTAAAGGAACCCCGCCTAGACGGGGTTCCTTTGTTGCAGCAAACTAGGGCTTTACATAGACCGCATAATCAAAAACCTGTGTCCCGGCCGGGTAATCTGAAATGCCGTCATTGACCGGCTGCTTGAATGTAATCGTGGTCACGACATGGTGTTCACCCGGAACCCAGTCTTTCAGGCCAAGCAGGTATACGTCGCAGCGAGTATCGCCGTTATCAAGGTCGTTGATGACATAAAACTGGTCCAGGGAGACAGGCGCCCCATTGAGCGTAAAGCTATACTCCATTTTTGACAGATTGTCTTTCAGGGTCGCAGAGTCCTTGGCGCACCAGGCACCCAACCAGACCAGCGTCTCAGAGCGCGCCAGGGTGATGGTGTAGGTCAGATTGAGCGGTACTTTGAGATATTCAGCATCATCATACGACTCGCGGGCCTTATCGTCCAGCAGGGCAAAGTTCGCCCCACTAAGCCAGGCTTCGCCATCTTCCTTGCTCAGGGTCGGGGACTTGGAAGGCGTAATGCCCGCGCCGAGCGGCTCCAGCACAGCCCGGATGCCATACTCCAGCACAAAATCGTCTGTGCGAAAGACTGTGGTCTCATCGGTCGGAACCCGCAAGGTCGGCTGGACGCCCACCCCTTCTAGGAAGATGCTGCCGTCGGTCATGATGGTCCGCCCGGTGGGGATTTGTACAGTGATGTCATCAGGCAGGGCAATCTGGCCTCGTGACACTTCAGCGAACACCCCGCCCGTTGGGAATTCACCAACCACAATTGCATTGGGAACCTGGCTAAACCCATAAGACTCCCATTCACAGGCTGAGTAACAAGTCTGGTTCACCAATAAGACAATCTTATTAAATTCATACTGGTTTTCATTGGGAATAATTTTGTCGGGGATGCCCTCCGGTTCAAACTTACCGGTCAGGTCGCTATAGTATTCGCTCTGGCCAATCACAATGTCTTCGCCGGTCAGGAAACCCGCCAAGCCCATCGGCGCACCACCGTTGTTGTAACGCATATCAATGATGATGCCTTCCACCTCGCGGGCCTCAAATTCCTTCAGGGCGCGCTCAAACAGCCGCACCAGCAGGTTCAGGTCATCATAATTTGCGTTGACAAGAATGTAACCGATCTCGGCATTCCCTTCGGTGATCAGGCGCGATTCCACGGGAACAAGGTAGTAGTCCGGGATATTGAAATAGACCGAGGTCCGCGAGAAGGACTCGCGCTCAGGGACGGTTGTCAGGGATACTGTTTGCGGTTGGCCGCCGGGATTAATAAAAGTCACCGTGGCTTCTGTGCCCACCGGCGCGCGTAGCAGATAACGAGCCTGCTGGTAACGCAGGGCAAAATCAGTGGAAAGAGGCATCACCCAGATGGGCACAATTTCACCAATGGCGTCTTTAATAGGCTTGCCATTGAATTCAGTGACCTGCGCGCCGACCTGCATCCCCGCTGCGGCAGCCGGACCACCCTCAGTCAAGAAAATGGTCAAGACGCGGCCATCATCCAGTTCTCGGATGGAAAAGCCATATCCACCCTCGGTCTGTGTGTTGAACTCTTCGGTAGCAAAGCCGTTCGGGTCGCTACTACCAACATGACCATCATTGAAATACAACAAGAAATCACGGATGGCAAAGTAAAAAGCTTCCTGGTCACTATCCGCTTCAGCTTTTTCTACACGCGGGGCAGTGGCCGCATAGGCCGCATCCCAATCCGGCTCCTTGCCTTCCACGCCATTAAAGGCATAGTTTGTTGAGACGAACTCAAACATCGCTTCGAAGGCGTCGGTATACGAAAGCTCTGAAAAATCCTTGATGGCAGAATCTGGCGGCTCATACAGGGTCAGGTCAGCCGTTTCGGGTTGCGAGATTGCGAACGGGGATTGATCCAGATCCACAACAGACCAACCGCCAGCAATGGGGCCAACCGGGTCATCTGTCGTGAACAGCAAACCGTCTGCCCCAAAACCGGTCGGGAATTCCTGGTCATCATCCGGTGACCAGACCAGGATTTTCCCGCCTACAATCTCATCATTATTATCCGGGTCAATCTTCACCGAACCCAGGTAAGAAGGCCAGCCCCAGTAGGCATCATCGCCCTGGAAGAAGACATCGCCATAAATATTACAGTTATATTCCGTGGCAAAGACCTGCACCCCGGTTTCTTCATTTGCATCATTATCCAGATCATTCAAGAGGCCTCCCGGGCGTACCGGGAGATTCATGGTGTAACTACCGCCCAGCGCTTCAATATCAATATCCATCGGGCCAAGCACCTGGGAACTGGCTGCAATCTCCATTTCCTTATCGCGTTTCACAAAGGCGCTTAAATCAGTCAGCATGGCCACATGCTCAACACAATAAGTATCAATCACATAACCATTCGTCACCGTAAACGAACCGGTCACATTCGTCAGCGGGCTGACCGGCGGCACGGCAACTACAGGTTCCTCAGCAACCGGTTCGGTGGGGGTTTCTACCGCCGGGGCACAGGCCGAAAGAACCAGCGAAAAAATGATCATGAACATAAAAATACGAACAGCGAGTGTTTTCATACTCTTCTCCTTGATGAAATTACAGTCACCAAAATTATAATGACGACAGGGGAAATTACAATCGGGAATATCCTACTTAAGCGGGTGATTTTCGACCAAAAGAAAAACCCGTTACAGTGGTTTATTCGCGTTGCTGGCCCAACCCAAGTCGTTTACACAATTCGCCGAGCATCTCCTGCTCTGACGGGCTTAACGCACTCATCATACAGGTAATATCAGCCACATGGGCGGGCATCACAGTTTCGATCAATTCCCTCCCGGCCGGGGTCAACGAAACGGTCAGGAAGCGCCGGTCGTGCGCCTGCCGTTCGCGGCGGATCAGGCCTCGCTTTTCCAGATTATCCATCACCAGGGTCAGGTTCCCGCTGGATTTCAATATCTTGCGGGCAACCTCTTTCTGGGAGGACGGCCCCAGGTGCAGCAAGACATCCAGCACACCTAGCTGGGTCAGCGTCAGACCCTGCAGATGGGGCTCGTTGAACAGGCGGCTGGTGATCGAATCCACCGCGCGGGTCAGGCGAATATATGCATCCAGCGCGCGAATTTCCTGTTCAGTCCCCTGGTAATGTGTCGGCATAATCAACTCCCAGCAAATAGTTTGATATAAAAATAGTACAGCCCCGCCTGAATTTCGTCAAGCGGGGCTGGTCTTCAATAATTGTTGATCAGGTTACTGAATGGCTTCCAAGGCTGCGTTGGCCTGGTTCAGCAAGTCCAGCACGTCCTGCAATTCGTTCTGTCCGGCATTAAAGGCATCAATGTCCTGGTTTTCCACGGCGGAACGCAGGGCGGAAGTCAGTTCGGCGGTCTCTGCGCCAATCTGCTTCAAGTAACCGTGCGCTTCAGCAAAGTCTTCCGGAACGTTCGCATCGGGGTAAGAACCAAGCGCATTCCCGGCGGTGTCCAGTTCATCCAGGGCGGCGAACAGATCCTGCTGCCAACCAGCGTCAGCAAACTGGTTCGAGTCAGCCACAGCCCGGTCAATCTGGGCAGAAACGTTGTTGATGGCGATCACATAATCCGAGAGCATGCCCTGGATATCAACGGCATAGCTCATCGGGTCAGGCCCGCCGCAGGCCGCAAGCAAGATCATCAGAAGGGCAAATACGGTGGCAAGGGTGGTGCGTTTGGTCGTCATTTTCTTCTCCTTTGTTGAATATGGATAAATTTTATCATCTTGATGATAAATTGTGCCGATGCAAACAATGGCAAAAACATTACCTTTTACAAGGCATCAATCACGGCCAGAAGTTTTTCAGCAATGGCCGCCCGGCTGAAATGCTCCTTCAGGTAGCGGCTGCCATTCAACCCCATGCGCATGGCAACGCTACGCTTGGCTGCCAGGTCAGAAACTGCATCCGCCAGCGCATGCGAACTCCCTGGCCGGGCATAAATACCGCATTCGGCATCTTCAACAACCTTGCGAATCACCCCGTCAATCGCCAGCACCACTGGACGCCCAGCGGCCATGTAATCAAAAACCTTGTTAGGATAAGTCGTTTTGTATTCATCAATGGGCTTCAGGATTGCCAGGCAGGCATCTGCTCCGGCCAACACCGGCCCCATTTCAGCCTTTGGCACTGGCGGCAGGAATAATACATTGACCAAGCCCATCTCCTCGGCCTGGGCCTGCAGGTTGGCCTTTTCTTTCCCGTCCCCCACCAGCACAAAATGTATCTTCTCGTCAAACGAAAGTAATCTGGCCGCATCCAAAACAATACCCAGGTCATTGGAAAGCCCGTGTGCCCCGGCATACATCACCACGAACTTGTCCTGCAGGTGGTGAGCCCTCCTGAAGACATCCCCCGTGTCTGAGGGATTAAACATTTGCGGGTCGGCCCCGTTTGGCACAAGGTCTGCCGCCTTCGCCCCGCGTCCCAAAACATGATTCACATACGCCGGGCTGTTCACCATCATCCGGTCAGCGCGGGCATACAGGAACTTCTCCAGCCAGTACGACATGCCAATTAAGACAGGATTTTTCAATACACCGACTGCAATCGCAAAATCCGGCCACAGGTCGCGCACCTCAAACAGGAACTTTACGCCCTTCAAACGCGCCAGCAACCAGGCGGTCACCCCCTGGAAGATTGGCGGCGAGGTGCCCCAGACCACATCCACCTCCTTCACGCCCATCCCAACCATAAATGAAGAAACCATGAACGAAAAGAATGCAAATACACGATGCACAAAGGAAGTGTGCAGGGCCTGGTAGGTGGCGGCGCGTAAAATCATCACCCCGCCGTGATCACCTGTTTCGCTGGCCCGGGTTTGCCCGCCGGTCAGGTAACTAACTGGCGAGGCAATCACCGTCACCCGATGCCCGCGCGAAACTAGGAGGCGCGCCAACTCGTGGTGACGCGTCCCGCCGGGTTCATCAAGGGCGGCAAAAGCCTGGTGGATTAATAAAATATGCATGGCTGATTAACTGGCCGGGAAAAAAAATTCAGAAACAAAGCGGACATTATCGGATGATTCTACTTCAAGGGCCAGCGAAAGGGCGGGAATTTTAATACTGTAGGTCGGCGATTCCCAACCCGACTGAACGGCTGGCTCCCCCGCTCCGTACAACCGTTCCCCGGCCCGGTCCAGGCTGGTGAGCGGATTCGCACCCTCTATGACTACGCGCAACCTCAATGGGCCATGCGGGGAGTTCAAAGTAAGCAATACACCGGTTTCGATATCTTCCAGCTCCCACTCCCAGTCTGGCAACAGCCAGTGGAGCCGGAAGATGTGTGGCTTCAGGTGCAGGTTGAGCAATTCATCTTCCACACGGCATTGATTGGAGTGCACTGCAGTCACAATGCGGTCATGCCGGACGCCCAAACGGCGGTAGGCATACGTCCGGGCGACCAGTTGCAATACATCAGCATCCTCCGCCAGCCGCCGCCGAATTGTTGCCCCAGCCCAATCGAGGTATAAAAAGCGGCTGGCGCGGGTCATCTGCTCTTCGCCATCCACACTGACGGTGTTATGCACCAGCGTGGAGGTCATGCGATTGTCCCAGGGAGCATCAGCATTGTACAGGTAACTGCCTGCGTCGCGGGCAATATTCAGACCCCGCCACCACAGATCGAGATGCAACTGGTCAGCATGCGAAGGCCGCGAACGGAATCGCCGCACGGCGCGCAGCATGGCCCAGCTCTCTGATGAATACAGATGATCGCCTGTATAGCGTGGGGTTTCAAAATATTTATTGCTGGCAGGCAAGCCAAACCAGAGCGCCATCTCATCCCACGGGCCAGGAGGCAGGCTGTATTGCATATACGCGCGAGCCGCGGCCTGCACCACCGGGCGGTAATCGTCAAACGGCTGGCTGCTGAGCGGAAAAATATTCGCGCCATCATTGGCCCCGAGATTGGGCACCTGCCCGCTGACCGGGTCGAGCATGCC
Source organism: Anaerolineales bacterium (assembly GCA_024710905.1). Lineage (GTDB taxonomy): Bacteria > Chloroflexota > Anaerolineae > Anaerolineales > Villigracilaceae > JANJTV01. Next base: position 18,246 of record JANJTV010000086.1, read on the forward strand.
ATACAACCAGTGCGTGGCCAGGGCCAGGTTTTCCAATGCGGCACGGCTGAAGTTGCGTTCACGCGAACGCGCCAACAGCAAAACCCATAATGATGTCTGCAGCATCAGTCGGTGATAGTTGCTGCTGTGCTGGGTGTATTCGCCATAGGCATCGATCTGGTGAGCAAAGCACCAGTTCAGCCAGGTCCAGCCCATCTGCGCCCAGCTCCCGGCCTGCGGGTGACCCGGCAGGGCCAGGCTGGAGGTGAACAACCCGGCGGCTTCTGTCAGCAGGTGATTATTGTTCTGGGCACGGCCATACAGCAGCGTGGGGGGAATCCTTTCGGCGTGGTGGGCCAGCGAAACGGCCAGGGCAGCGAGGCGTTGGGGGGTGGACTGTGCCGATTGGCGGAAGACGACCCCGGCCCAGGCAAAGGCGATTAATCGCAGCGCAACCTCCTGCCCGGAGGTCCAATTCGGCCCCATGCAAGGCGGGTTGGCGGCAGTAAATTGCTCAAAATATTTCCAGAAGCGGGCCGGGTATTTTTCGTCGCCGGTCAGGTGCCAGGCACGGCCCAGCGTAAATGCCCAGCCAAAACGAGCCGGTTCCCAGAGAAATTTGATGTCGTTGTGCGGCAGGTTGAGCGCGCGCAGCAATTTATGATCCGTTTCGTAGGCCGTCCAGTGCCGAAGCGGTTGGCCGGGCGACAGGCGGATTTCCACCGGTGGGCCGCCAAACTGGCGAAACTGGCCGTTGACGATTTCGTCGGCTTCGGCCAGCAGGGTTCTTAACCCATTTACGCCGATCGTTTTTTTAATCTCATCCGGGTCAGGCAGCGGGAAGTTGAAAGCGAACTCGGCAGGCTGTGCCGGGGCAGGCTGCTGGCGGGCAAACCAGCCGGTTTTCAGGCCCAGTTTGTAAAGCGCAAACAGGGCCACCTGGGTGGGGCCGAGGTCACGCAGGGCTTTCAGGCCGTTTAACACAGCGCCCAAGTTCACTGTCCATCACCCAGACCGGAGAGCAACTCCCCGGCCACCTCCAGCAGCGATTGGGCCGCTTCAGAAACCTCGGGCAGGCCGGAGAATTCTGGCAAGGCCTGCTGGACCGCCTGCACGGCATGGGCCAGGTGCTCGCCAGCCTGGCCCTGCTGGCGTTCAGGGACTTCCAGCACCTGCTGAATTAATTGGAAAAGTCCGTCCAGGTTTGGGTCAGAGACCGTATCCATACCGCGGGCCAGGTCATCCACTTTCTTTTTTAGTTGTTGTTTTTGGGTCGAGGTAATCATCAGGCATCCTCGCTTTCGATGACGGCCCTGGTCACACGGTTGATCTCCTCCAGGCTGGCGCCGCGGGCCTTCTCCAGGCGCTCCGAACGCTTGGAGAACTGATCCATGGCATAGTTAATGAAATCCTCCTCCACCAGCCCAAACGGAACCACTTCATACGAAGCAAAGGCGTCGCCAATCACGCCAATCGCACCGGGCAGCAGGCTGTTCATCTGCAATTGCAGCTCATCCCACAACCCCGGGTGTGCAGAGACCAGTCGCGAAAGCAGGTAAATGCCATAGGCAATGTGGCGCGATTCATCCTGCTTGAGCAGGCCTATGCCCTTGCGCAGGCCGGGCATCAGATTGTTGCGTTCCAGCATGGTGAAGAAGGCGTGGTAGCCCGTCTCGGCCAGCACCCCTTCCACAATCATGTTATAGGTCGCCGAAGCGCGGATTTGCGCCGCCGGGGAGGAATCCGTCTCGAGCGCCATCAGCGCGTCGGGCAGGGCTTCGTAGAATATCGTCGTGTAATTTTCAGTGTGGTAACGGGTCAGGTCGGCCGGGGCTTCCGTCACCTCGTCCAGGAAGCGGCGGAAGAAATCGGTATGCTTGGCCTCCTCGAACAGGAAGGTGGTCAGGAACATCTCTTCTTCAATGCGGCCTTCCTTTGCAACCGCATGCATCAACGGCAGCAGATCAAGTGTCACCGCTTCCTCGCCAGAGACGAACATGGCCAGCAGCCGCCAGACCAGGTCTTTTTCCTGTTCACTCATGGCAGCCCAGTCGGCCTTGTCTTTGCTGAAATCAATATCAGACGGATTCCAAATCCCCAGCCGCTTGGCCTTTTCATACAGGCGCATGGGCGGCAGGTCGCGGTTCAATCCGCGCGTGGTGGTGGCAAAGGCAGTATGAGTCATGATGGTTCCTTTTCTAAAAACGTGCAGGGCGAAGCGGATGAATATCAAAGGCTGGCCGCACCCCGTTGGCGATTTCCGCCACGAGTTGGCCGGTGCCCGTCCCGAGGCTTAACCCCAGCATGGCATGCCCGGTGGCAAGTATTAAATTATCAAATTTCGGTGAAATGCCAATCATTGGCAGGCCGTCCGGCGTGGTCGGGCGCAGCCCGGCCCAGGTCTCGATGATGTCCAGTTCGTCATCCAATTGGATGTATTCCCGTACTGCGCGCTCAATTCCCGCAATGTGTTTGGGGTTCGGCGTGGTGTCGTGGTTGCTCAATTCCAACCGCCCGGTAAAACGCAACTGGTCACCCAGCGGCGTTACCGCTACGCGCCGTTCGCCAAGCAACAGGGCCTGTTTTGGCATGACCTGTATGGCTTTCATCGTCAGGCTGTAACCCC
>JANJTV010000091.1 GCA_024710905.1 Anaerolineales bacterium
GGCATCCATACTGCGGATATTTACCGGGAAGGCCTGAGCGAGCGGGAAGTTGGCACACAGGCCTTTGCCGAAGCGATTATCGAACGCCTGGGCAGGGAACCGCGCCAGTTGCAACCAGTCCATTACCACGGGCGCGGAATCACCATTAAAACCACCCAAACACCAAAGGCCAAAAAAGAACTGGCCGGGGTGGATGTCTTCCTTCACTGGGACGAAGCAGGCCGCGACCCGAATGGATTGGGCGGAAAACTAGCCAGCCTGGGCGGGACCTTGACGTTGAAAATGGTCACCAACCGGGGTGTGAAAGTCTATCCCGAGGGCCTGCCGGAAATCTTCTGCACCGACCACTGGCGCTGCCGCTTTACCGGCGGCAAGAGCTATGCAGATGTGGTGGACCTGCTGGACAGGATGCACACCGCCGGGCTGGATGTGATCAAGACCGAGAATTTGTATACGTTTGATGGCGAGCCCGGCTATTCACTCGGGCAGGGCGAGTAAGTTTTCAAAACCAGTATTGGCAGGGCAATAAGGAAGCAGGCCATGATGAAAAAACTGCTTAGCAGCGTTTCTGTGCTTTTTTTTGTTCTTTCCATCTTCATCCCCGCCGCCGCGCAGGATAATGCCGCGCCGGAGAAGGTCAACATCCCCGGCACGCACCAGGACGAACTGGGCTGCCCGGGCGAGTGGATGCCCGAATGTGACAACACCCTGCTGGCCTATGACGCTGAGGATGATGTCTGGCAGGGAACCTTCCTGATTGAACCGGCCAACGACGACGACAAACGCGGCCCGCGCTACAAAGCTGCCCTGAACGGCTCCTGGAGCGAAAACTATGGCCGCAACGCCGCGGCAGGCGGGGCCGATATTCCGCTCATCGTCAGCCAGCCAACCGAAGTAAAATTCTATTACGATCACAAAACACGCTGGATCACGGATAATTTCAACACGCCCATACTGACCGCCATTGGCAACTTCCAGCAACAGTTGGGCTGTGCCAATAATGAAGATGCCGCCTGCCTGCGCTCGTGGCTTCAAGACCCCGACGGCGACGGCCTGTTTACTTTTGCCACCCGCGCCTTGAAGGCCGGAACCTACAGCATGGCCCTGGCGCAAAACGAAGACAGCACGAACCTGCTGACCCAGCCGCAACGCTTCACCGTCAAAAAAGACGGCGACGAAATCTATTTTGGATACAACACTGTGAATAATGAGCTCACCATCAGCACCGACGGCGCGCCGCGCGGCAGCCTGGCAAAAACCAAGGCCCACTGGGTCAGCGTGGATACCATCTTGTGGAACACGGTTGGCTCGCCAATCTACGCCTACGAACTCTATTATTCGCCCGAGGCCGCCCTGCAACTAAGCGCCGAGGGCGTCACCGGCGGCACACTCATCCCGCTCGCTTACCAATCTGGCGGCGCGCCTGGGCACATCAAGGCCAAGTTCCCGCACCTGGCATCCTTCACCACCTTCACCATGACCGGCGTCAGCCCGGAGAGTGTACGTGAAATCCTACGCGGCCAAGCGGTTGTCATTGTGCGCGACCAGGCGGGCAAGGTGGTGGATGTGACCGGTCTACAGATCCCCGGCGTACTGGACCAGGTTTATGCTTACGATGGCCCGTTGGGCGTGACGTTCAGCGGCTCTGCCCCCAGCCTGCGGCTGTGGGCGCCTACCGCAAAAGAAGTTTCGCTGCACCTGTTTGCGGAAGCAGACTCCCCCTCAGCCGAGATCCTACCCATGAAACGGGATGACGCTACCGGGGTGTGGCGCCTGGATGGCAGCCCTGGCTGGGTGGGAAAATATTATCTATACGAAGTGACCGTTTATGTCCCATCCACCGGGAAAATCGAGAAAAACCTGGTCACTGACCCGTATTCCATTAGCCTGTCCACCAACAGCCAGAAGAGCCAGATCATTAATCTACAAGACGATAGCCTGAAACCGGAAGGCTGGGAGCGCCTGGACAAACTGCCGTTGGACGCGCCGGAAGATATAGTGATTTACGAGTTGCACATCCGTGATTTCAGCATCAGCGACGCCAGCGTGCCGGAGGAATTGCGCGGCACCTACAAGGCCTTTACCCTGACGGACAGCAATGGCATGCGCCACCTGCGCGGTCTGGCCGAAGCCGGGCTGACGCACATCCACCTGCTGCCCACGTTTGATATTGCCAGCGTGAACGAAGACAAAAGCACCTGGAAAACAGTCGATGAAGCCCGCCTGAAACGCCTGCCCCCCAACTCAGACCAGCAACTGCTGGCCGTAAACGCCCTCTCCGGCAGCGATGGTTTCAACTGGGGTTATGACCCGTATCATTACAACACGCCCGAAGGCAGTTACGCCACCGACCCGCAGGGCGCAGTACGCATCCTTGAGTTCCGCGAGATGGTGCAGTCGCTCAACGAGAACGGCCTGCGTGTGGTGATGGACGTAGTGTACAACCACACCAACTCCAGCGGGCAGAACCCGCAATCGGTGCTGGATAAGGTTGTGCCGGGCTACTATCACCGCCTGGACGGCGAAGGCAAGGTGGAGAAAAGCACCTGCTGCGAAAACACCGCCACCGAACACGACATGATGCGCAAACTGATGGTGGATAGCGTGGTGCTGTGGGCCAGGGAATATAAAGTGGACGGCTTCCGGTTCGACCTGATGGGCCACCACATGCTCGAAGACATGCAGGCCGTGCGCGCCGCGCTCGATGGCCTGACGCTCGAAAAAGACGGCGTGGACGGGAAGAAAATCTACATCTATGGCGAAGGCTGGAACTTTGGCGAAGTGGCCGGGAATGCGCGGGGTGTGAACGCCGTGCAGCACAACATCGGCGGTACAGGCATTGGCGTGTTCAATGACCGCCTGCGCGATGCTGTTCGCGGCGGCAACCCGTTTGGCGACCCGCGCGAACAGGGCTTTGCCACCGGCCTGCTCTACGAACCCAACAGCAACGAATTCCGCGATGGCGACCAGCAAAA
>JANJTV010000128.1 GCA_024710905.1 Anaerolineales bacterium
TTCATGCCACCGGAATAGGTTTTAACGCGGTTTTTGGCTTTGTCGGCCAGGCCGATCTGTTCGAGCACTTCATCCACGCGGTTGTTGAGCACCGCGCCGCCCAGGCCATACATTTGCCCCCAGAAAACCAGGTTCTCGCGGGCGGTCAGTTCTTCGTACAGGGCCAGGTCTTGGGGTACCACGCCAATGATGTTGCGGACTTGCATGGGCTGTTTGGTGACCGAATGGCCGCCAATGCTTGCGTCGCCGCCAGTGGGTTCATAGAGAGTTGAAAGAATAGAGATTGTGGTGGTTTTTCCCGCCCCATTTGGCCCGAGCAGGCTGAAAACCTCACCTTCTTTGATATCAAACGATATCCCTTTTACGGCTTCAAAATCGCCATATTTTTTAGAGAGGTTGCTGACTTCAAGAATCGACGCCATGAAAATATTCCTTTCGTTATTAAACATACAATTATTATAGCGATGTTTTTACAGGAAAGTTTTCGGAAAGGGAATAAAAAATCCCCGGTTCGGGGATTTTTTAAGGTTGCGGCCAGGCGACTTCTACCGGGATGGTGTAACCGTGTTTTTCGGCGGCAATCACCCGTCCGCGTGACGGTTCTGAACAGCCTGGTTCATCGAGTACTTTGGCGGCCAGGGCATAGGTGCCGACTGGCTGGAAAACAATTTGCCCTCCCTGGCAAACCCAGGCTTCGAGGATGTAAGGTGTTTGCAGCGAGTCGTCCCCGGCGCGCAGGATCAGCGCGTGCCAGAAAACCGTCACTTCGCTGCCGTTGCGGGTGGCCGAAACACCGGTCAGCGGGCCGTAATATGGCGACCAGCCCAGCACAATATGCGGGTCGACTGGTTCGACAGACATTACATCCCCATTCAACTCCAGCAGGCTGGTGCGGATCCAGCAGCGGTTGACCGCTCCGCGCGCGCGAGTGAGCACCCACGTCCCGGCTTCATTGCGGCCAATTACGTCCTGGGTTGCGCCCTGGTTGAGGGCATAAAAATAGAGATAATCCGGGCCGGGGCCGTAGCGGCAGGTGGTTTTTTCAGCGGTGGTTTTCCCGCGCAGGATGGCATATGTAGGTACGGGCGTCGGAGAGGCGGTTTCCGTTGCAGTGGGGGTGAGGCTGGGCTGCGGCGTTTCGCTCGGGATGGCGGTCGCACTGGGTGGAAGGGGTGTCTCGCTGGCAGGCGAGGCGGGCGTTTTGGTAACGGCGGGCAGGTCCGGAGTGGGCCCACCGAAGGTGGCCGGCAAGCTGCAAGCCAGGCTGGCAATCATCAATAAGATGAATGTTGTGAGAAGTGGTGAAATCTTCATTCCTGAGCAACAGGTGGGGATGAAAAAGCCCAGGGCCCGTGTTTGATGACCAGGTATTGCATCAGGAAACCAAGCGCCATGGAGAGGTAGGCAGCCATGTAAAGCGTGTCTACGATCATGCTGGCGTAATCTCCGCTGTCGGCCAGGTAAGCATATGCGCCGCTCTGGGTCAGCCAGGCGTAGAGAGCGTCTGAGATGGTGAAGACGACCATTGTCAGCCAGGGCCGGCCAAAGAAACCTTGCCTGAATGTGTACACCAGGCCAAGTGCGACCAGCAAGACAAAGAAGTCGGCGACGGGGTAGTACAGGTCAACAAAAATGCCCAGGCTGCCAGGTTCGCCCCATAGCTGCTGGACAAAGTAGGTGACAATTAACGATGAGACCAGGGCAAGCACCAGGATAAGGTAGCCCTTGCTGGCTGGGGTTGAAAAGAGAACCTGGTATTGCTTAACAAAACCCAGGCCAAAGAAGACATAACCGGCAATCCATAAATAGTCTGGTAGGCTGGGGACAGGTACCTCGCCCAGGGTCATGTTGTAATAGGCCCAGGCAATTTCGGCTGCCGCCCACAGGGCAAACCCGATCACAAAAAATAACCAGACCCGGTAGGTGGCATCTTCACGGCCATAGCTGCGCAGAATCAGCAGGCCTGCCAGGGTGTTGAGAACAGCCGAAAGGATGATGAGGAGATTGAGCAGCAGGTCGTTGATGATGTCTTCGAACGGCCAGGCCTGATAAATGTAGGCATATGCGCCGAGGATGAGCAAGGCGGCAATAATGGCGTTACGAAACCAGGCGCGGGCGTTGTTTGGGTTGCTCATATGGTCTAACCTGTTATTGTTGCCAGGAATTTTTGATCAAGCAGGTTGTTTTGTGTAATGGCATTCTGGATAAACGTTTCACTGTTGGATGCTACGTATTGAATGGACTCAGACAGCAGGCCCGGGCCGATAACAGCCTGCATGTGGCGTGTAACAAGTTCCAATAATGACTGGTATGCCTGGCGTGTATCATGCAGGGTGGCAAACAATTCTCGGTCAACGACGTCGTTGCTGTAGGCATTGATGTCCCATTTCAGTCTGTGGTTGTGTTGGTTGAATTCGTTGGCCAGGCTTTCGAGCAGGCTGCGGCCGCCTAAATCTTTGTATCGTGCCAGCAGGCGGGTCATTAGTTTCTGGAAGCTGAGCTGGATGGTGAATTCAGCCCACCCCGCTGCACCTGTGTTTACTTCAAAGCGGGATAATGTGCAGCCGGGATTGGGCCAGGTGTGCAAGGCCGGATAAATATCGGCATCCGATTTGCCCGGGCCGACCAGGAAAGCGATACGGGTGAACTTATCCTCGCCGCCCAGGAAGACGAGGGCATCGGCATTTTCCCAGTGCAACTGGAACAGGCTGTGGTGCGGCAGGCTTTGCCATTGCGGGATGCTTTCATTGACAGACTCTGTGGTGGTTTGAACGGTTTCGATGCGGGTGCAGGACTCAACATAGGCTTTGTATAGGCGCAGGCTCTGGGTAGCCATATCAATCCCCTGGGACGGCAGGTTGCCAGATTCCTGGATCAGTTGGGCCAGGGCGTTGCCTTCAATGCGTGTGGCAACGTTTTCTACGACCTCGTAGCCTGTGATAATTCGCCCGGCATGGCAGATGAAATCTAGGCGGCGGGTATTGGTCAGGCGGCATTGCAGCAGCCCGGTGGAGATATTCTGCCGGAAGATCTCTGCAAAGTTTTGCAACGGGCGCAGGTTAGCGCTGGGCGTTTTTGAGACCTGGAAATACATATATTTATCCTATCACTAAACCCGATTTTTCGGCTACAAAAACTTGTAATGATTCTCTGATTTTTACACCTGGCGACAGAACGGGAGATTTATGCCATGATGAAGCCTCGGCAGAATATCCATTTCTTAATTGTACGTGAAGCGCGGCGAATCAAAATCCCACCAATGGTGGGATTTTGATTATCGTTTCTTCGGTTGGTGTGGTTGCGGGTGCGGCCTGCGGGCATGGTGATGCGGCAGGGGGCGCGGGCTGCGCGGGGCAGGTTGGTTTTGCGACGGGGGCGGGGCTGGCACGTTGTAGTCAAAGCCATCCAGAGTCTCGCGTGGCAGGGTTTGCTTCATGATCTTTTCCAGCTCGCGAATCATGTCTGTGTCATCAGGGGTGACCAGTGTAAAGGCGTCGCCTGTCCGTTCGGCGCGGCCGGTGCGGCCAATGCGGTGAATATAGGCGTCGGCTGTATCGGGCATATCGAAGTTGATGACGTGCGAAATACTTTGCACATCCAACCCGCGCGCGGCAATATCGGTCGCGACCATAATCTGGTACCTGCCATCCTTGAAACCGGCCAGGGCATTCTGGCGCTGGCTCTGGGTGCGGTCGCTGTGCAGGCTGGTGACCTTGTAGCCCTCGCGGCTGAGTTGTTGGGCCAGGCGGTGGGCGCGATGCCGGGTACGCGCAAAAATCAATACTGAGTTGGTATCCGTTCTCTTGAGCAACTCGAAGGTCAGCGCGGTTTTGAGGTGCTTGGGAACCGGGTATAAGGCATGGGTAACGGTATGTGCCGGGCGGGTGAGCCCGACAGCGATCCGCTTGGGGTTGGTCAGTGTTTCACTGGCCAGTTTTTCCACTTCAGATGGGAAGGTGGCTGAGTACAACATGGTCTGCCGCTTGGCTGGTATGGCCTTGATGATTCGGCGCACATCTGGCAGGAAGCCCATATCGAACATGCGGTCGGCTTCATCCAGGACGAGTATTTCAATGTTTTGCAGCCTGGCATGCCCCTGGGCAATCAGATCCAGCAGGCGGCCCGGGCAGGCCACAATAATTTCCACGCCGCGCTGCAAGGCCTGGATTTGCGGGGTTGGACCAACGCCGCCATACACGGTGGCAGAGCGCAGGCCTGTGCCACTGGCCAGGGTGCGGATGTTGTCGTTGATCTGGTCGGCTAGCTCGCGGGTGGGTGTGACAATTAGGGCCCGGCTGCGGTTGCGCGGCCCATTGAGCAGTTTGTGCAGCATGGGCAGCACAAAAGTGGCTGTTTTACCAGTGCCGGTTTGGGCGGTGGCAATCAGGTCGTGGCCTTCGATGGCTGCCGGAATGGCCGCCGTTTGGATGGGGGTTGGGTCTGTGTACCCGGCGCGTTGAATGCCCGCTTTCAGGCGGGAATCGAGTTTGAATTGGTCGAAATTCACTTGCTTTCCTTGTCTTCAGAAGTCGGGATTGGTTATGGGGTGGGACTGCTGACAGGAGAAGATTGTATCAGTGATTCATGCCTCGAAAGGGTCATCAACCGGCTTTTTTTAAACCTTGCAGAACTGAACAAAACAGGCTGTTCCGGATCATTGCGTTGGGAGAAGGGATGCTGAAAAACTCCCCGACAGGTTTATGTCGGGGAGTTTCCTTCCTATCCGGATGCTTCTTCCTCAATCAGGACGTGTAATAGCCTCAGGGCGGTGGCCTTGCGGTGTGGATCTTTGATCAGGCTCAGCTTGTGCGCCACCTCGGCAACATAATCATCTTGCGTTGAACTGCCGGGTAACAACCCTGCTTCCCTGTAGGCGGTTTCGATAGGGACTTTAAAGGCGCGCGAAATGGCCGCGAGTGTGCTCGGCTGGGGGTGGGTTTTGGCATTCAGTAACTTATTAATAACAGCCCGACTCAAAGCTGAATGGCGGGCCAAATCGGCCTGCGACCAATCTCGACGTTGCATTTCCTGGTTTAACCAGGCGGTAAACTCTTTTTGCTCAGGCATTAGGCATCACACTCCTTTACCCTGTGCGGCTGGTTGTGGTGGGTTGTTGTGGCGAAAAGGCGGTCCTGCGTTAATACGCCGCTTGGTGGACGAATCCCCCGATTCACTTATTAGTGTAGTCAATTTTTGGATTGAGGACATTAATTTTCGCTTATTTACCAAAAGTATAGTTCCGCCCGGCCTGAGGGGGGCAGGTCGAGCAGAACTATATACACATTATATGGAAATACCGTTTCCATTGTTCTACATCTTTGTTGCTCGTTTCGCTCAGGGCGCGAGAGTTTCACAGCATTGGATGGGATTTGCCCCGGTAAATTTTCCTGATTGACTTGTCTAGCCCTTTCTGCTACACTACAAGTTGTCAGACAATTGATTCAACAGGATGGAAACCACATGGGCACTCTCCTGATTAAGCATGCGTATATTGCAACCTTCGATGACCGCCAGACCGAGCTTTCGGATGGCTCCCTGTTCATTCGGGACGGATTTATCGAACAGGTTGGGCCAACGGCCAGCCTGCCGTCTGCTGCCGATCAAGTGCTCGATCTGTCTGGTCATGTTGTTTTACCGGGGTTGGTCAATACCCACCATCACTTCTACCAGACCCTGACCCGTAACATCCCTGCTGCGCAAAACGCCAACCTGTTCAACTGGCTCAAAACCCTCTATCCGATCTGGGCGCGCCTGACCCCGGAGGCCATTTACACCTCCACCCAGACAGCCCTGGCCGAGCTGGCCCTCAGCGGCTGCACCACGGCCTCCGATCACCTGTACCTCTTCCCCAATGGTTCAAAATTGGATGATGAAATAGAAGCGGCCCTGGCCCTGGGCGTACGCCTGCACGCCTCGCGCGGTTCCATGTCTCTGGGCGAATCCGCGGGCGGGCTCCCCCCGGACTCTGTTACCGATAAAGAAGAGGTCATCCTGGCTGACAGCCAGCGGCTGATACAAAAATATCACCAGTCACAGCCAGGCGCAGTGATACAGATCGTTCTTGCCCCATGCTCGCCGTTTTCCGTCACCGGCAGCCTGATGAAGCAATCAGCAGCCCTGGCTCGGGAGTATGGCGTGCACCTGCATACCCACCTGGCCGAAACGGAGGACGAAGAACAGTTCTGCCTGGAGAAGTTTGGTTACCGCCCGGTCGGTTACATGGAATCGGTGGACTGGGTTGGGCCGGATGTCTGGTTTGCGCATTCCGTGTATGTAAACCCAGCAGAGATCGATGTTTTTGCCCGCCACCAGTGTGGCGTAGCCCATTGCCCTACCTCCAACATGCGCCTGGCTTCCGGCATTGCGCCAATCAAACAATTCCTGGCGGCTGGGGTAAAGGTTGGCCTGGGTGTGGATGGCTCCGCCAGCAATGACGGTTCCCACCTGCTGGCGGAAGCCCGGCAGGCCATGCTGCTTTCTCGCCTGAAGGAAGGCATCACGGGTTTTTCCCTCTCGAATGACCCATCACGGAAATTAATGACCGCCCGTGAAGCCCTGTGGCTGGCGACGCGCGGCGGGGCAGCAGTGCTTGGCCGCACAGATATTGGCAGCCTGGAAGCAGGCAAGTGCGCCGACTTTTTTGCCGTCAACCTGGGCGCGCTCGACCTGGCGGGCGGGGCCGTCCATGACCCGGTGGCTGCGGTGGTTTTCTGCCAGCCGCGCCGGGTGGATTACACCTGTGTGGGCGGCAAGTGGATCGTCAAGCAGGGGCAGCTCGTGACCGTGGATGAACATCAATTGGCCGAAGCGCATAACCGGGCGGCCCGGCGGCTGGTGAACGGATGAACCTGACCCTTGTCATTGTGTCAGGTTTGCCAGGGACGGGGAAGACAACCCTGTCCACTGAGTTGGCCCGGCGGCTGTACCTGCCTGTCCTGCGGATTGATGACATTGTCCTGGCTGTGCCTGAAGCCGCCGGGATGGATTTTTGGGATCGCCAGATCGATATTTTACTTAACCTCGCCGAAACGCAGTTGCGTGTTGGCATCAGCGTCATCCTGGATTCGGTTTTCATGGCCTATGACCGTTATGCTGCCCGCGACATTGCAGCCGCCCACAATGCGGCTTTTCGCCCGATTTATTCGTTTGTATCCGATGAAGCCATCTGGCAGGCGCGTGTCGAAGCTCGTTTCGATGCCCTATCGAACCCGGATACTGCCACCTGGTCAGGCATCCTGGAACAGCAAAAAGGTTTCCTGGCCTGGCCGGAGAATACGGCCTTGTTTGTTGATGCCATCCAGCCACTTGAAGAAAATATTCACCGGGCCGTTGAATTTGTCTCTTCCCCTGGTGTTGACCTTGCCCCTTTGCCTGGCGTTGTATCGAAAAAAGGTCAATACCACCTCGCCTATTAATTGCGCCAAAGGAGTTTGCCATGCCACATTTCCCATTCCAGCGTTTACAGGCCGATCTTGCAAAATTGATTGCTTCCCTTCCTGCCGGGGCGCGATTACCCTCCGAGCCGGACCTGGCAAAGCAGCTTGGGGTTAGCCGGGCCACCTTGCGCGAAGCCATGCGCATGTTCGAAGCCCAGGGTTTGTTGCGTCGTCGCCAGGGGGCTGGCACTTTCATTGTCGGGCAGTTGCCAGTTATGGAGAGCGGGCTGGAGGTGCTGGAAAGCATCCAGACCCTGGCGCGTCGCTTGAACCTGGATGTCAGCATGGGTAATGTATCGGTAGAAAAGTTGCCAGCGGGGGCAGATGCTGCCGAAGCGCTGGATCTGGCAGTCGGGAGCCCGCTACTGCGGGTCAGTCGGGTCATGAGTGCCGATTCTCGCCCGGTGGCCTATCTGGTGGACATCCTGCCTGCCGATGTACTCCAGCCCGAGGAGTTGAGTGGCCAGTTTGAAGGCTCGGTGCTGGATTACCTGTTGCATCGCGGTGATCCGCTGACCGTCTCGCGGGCCGATATTACTGCATCCAATGCAACGGCGGATGTGGCCAAGATGTTGGAGATTCAGCGCGGGGACGTGTTATTGCAATTGACGGCCAAGCTGTTCACGGCCAGTGGCCGGGTGGTGGATTATTCGTTCAGTTATTTCATCCCCGGTTATTTTAAGTTCCATGTGGTGCGCAAGGTGGGCAGGGCTTAAGCCTTAAGTCTGGCCGCAGAGTGCACAGTGGTGATTGATGTATTGAGGAGCAATCTATGAATTCTGTTCAAGAAATCCAGGCACGCGTTGCCGGGCACAAGGAAGACATCGTCCGTTTCATGCGCGAAATCTGCGCCATCCCCAGTATGGATTCACAGATTGGTCCGGTGGGGGAGCGGGTGGCCGAAGAAATGCGGAAACTTGGTTTCGATGAAGTCCGTTTTGATAAGATGGGCAACATCCTGGGGCGGATTGGCAGCGGCCCGCGTGTCATAGTCTATGATAGTCACATTGATACAGTGGGCGTGGGCGACCCGGCCAGTTGGGGATGGGATCCGTTCCAGGGGAAGGTGGAAAACGACATTTTGTACGCGCGCGGCGCGTGTGATGAAAAAGGTTCCACGCCGGGCATGGTCTACGGCCTGGCAATTGCCCGCGATCTGGGATTGCTGGAAGGCTGGACGGCCTGGTATTTTGGCAATATGGAAGAATGGTGCGATGGCATTGCCCCGAATACATTTGTGGAAGTAGACCCAAAGGTGAAACCGGACTTTGTTGTGATTGGCGAGCCAACCAGGATGCAGGTCTATCGCGGTCACAAGGGCCGCTTGGAAATGAAAGTAGTTGCCAAAGGCAAAAGTGCCCATGCCGCCAGTAATCACCTTGGCGATAATGCAATTTATAAACTACTGCCCATCATTGCCGGGATTCGCGACCTGGAACCCAAACTGGGGGACCATCCATTTTTGGGGCATGGCAAGATCACTGTCAGTGATATGCAGGTCAAGACGCCCAGCATCAATGCCGTGCCCGACGAAGCCACGATTTTTATTGACCGGCGTATGACATTTGGGGAAAGCAAAGAACAGGTCCGCAAGCAAGTAGAAGACTTGATTCCCGCAGATTTGAAAGACTCGGTCTATGTCGAGGAACTGTTCTATGACGAGCCCTCTTATACCGGCTTTGTCTTCCCGGTGGATAAATACTTCCCGGCCTGGGCTTATGAAGAAGACCATCCCTTGGTGCAGGCGGGTCAGCAGGCGCGTAAAACGATTGGCCTGCCTGACGCCCCCAGTGGCAAGTGGAATTTCTCGACCAATGGCATTTACTGGGCCGGCAAGGCGGGCATTCCCAGCATTGGCTTTGGCCCCGGCGACGAAGAAACTGCCCACACGGTCAACGACTCCGTTTCGCTGGAGGACATGGTCAAGGCGACGGAATTTTACGCGGTGTTGCCGGGTTTAATAAAACCATGAAAACAATTGAGATTAGACGCCATTCCATTCGCCGCCCGCCTGACCCGCACCTGATCCAGCAGGGCGTTACCCTGGCCCGCCTCGTTGGTGAGAACATCGGCCCGTTCGACTTTGTTGTCACCAGCACCCTGCCGCGCGCTTTCGAAACAGCCATTGCCATGGGCTTTGCGGTGGATGAGCAGGTGGAGTTGCTTTCATCGTATGGGGATGCTGTGGAACGGGAAGTGCCCTATCCGCAAACTTTTGATGGGTATGCGGCGGCCATCCGCGCTGGCGGGGCGACGGCAGACTACGCCAGACGCCTCGCTGACTTCCACCAAAAGCTGGCCGAATACCTGGCCGATGGCAGGTCTGCCCTGGTGGTCAATCATGGCGGAATCGTTGAGATGAGCGCCATTGCCTGCGTGCCGGGAGCAGGCGCGGGGGAGTCTGCCCCGATTGATTATTGCGAGGGCGTGCGTTTGTTTTGGGAAGATGGCAAATTTATCCGCGCTGAAATCCTGCGCGTTTCCACTTAATCAAAAAGGAGAATTGCAATGCAAACCAATTTCCGCGGTCGCGATTTTATTGGCGACCTGGACTTCTCAAAGGAAGAAGTCGAAACCGTACTGGATGTCGCCTGGGATTTGAAACGCAAGCGTGCATTGAACGAGCCGCATGCCCTGCTGCGCGACAAGACTCTGGCCATGTTGTTTTTCTTCACCTCCACCCGCACACGTGGATCGTTTGAAGCGGGCATGGCCCAACTAGGCGGACACGCGGCGTTCATTGACAGCGAGACCACCCAGATTTCTCACGGCGACACCGCCAAGGAGATTGGTGAGATCTTTGGCCGCTATTTTGATGGAATCGCCATCCGCCAGTGTGACTGGGATTTTGGCAATAAATACATCAACGAAGTGGCCCAGGCCAGCCGCGCGCCGGTGCTGAACATGCAATGCGATGTTTATCATCCCTTCCAGTGCCTGGCCGACCTAATGACCATCATCGAGAAGAAGGGCCGCGACCTGCGCCGCAAGAAAGTTGTGGTTTCCTGGGCTTATGCGGCTTCGTATAGTAAGCCAATTTCTGTGCCCCAATCGCTGATTCTGCAAATGACCCGTTTTGGCTGTGATGTCGTGCTGGCCCACCCGCCGGAATTCAAGTTGATGCCCGATATCATGCAGCAGGCGCGTGATAATGCTAAAAAATATGGTGTTGGCTTTGACGTGACCGACAATATGGATGAAGCCTTCAAGGACGCCGACGTGGTCTACCCCAAGAGTTGGGGGCCGCTGTTGACCACCACCGGCAAGGAAGAAGGCAAGGCCACGATTGATAAATACAAAAGCTGGATTACCGACGAGCGCCGCATGAAACTGACCAGGGATGACAGCATTTACATGCATTGCCTGCCCGCCGACCGCGGCCTGGAAGTGGCCGATGCTGTGATTGATGGCCCGCATTCGGTGGTGTATGACGAAGCTGAAAACCGCCTGCACGCGCAGAAAGCGGTCATGGCGCTGACGATGAGTTAGGAGAATTAAATTAATGAGCAAAAGTAAACTTGCCGTGATTGCGATTGGCGGCAACTCGTTGATTAAGGACGAAAAGAAGATTAGCGTGGAAAGCCAGTATGAAGCCGCCAGAGAAACCTGCTATCACATTGCCGATATGATCGAGCAGGGTTGGGATGTGGCCATTGGCCATGGCAACGGCCCTCAGGTTGGTTTTATCCTGCGCCGTTCGGAGATTGCTGCAAAATATGAAGGCATGCACGAAGTGCCGCTGGAAGTATGCGGTGCAGACAGTCAGGGCGCGATTGGTTATGCCCTGCAGCAAAACCTGCAAAACATCCTGTACCAGCGCGGCATCAAGAAGAAAGTAGTCACCGTGGTTACCCAGACGCTCGTGGATCGTGAAGACCCGGCCTTTGCCAAGCCGACCAAGCCAATTGGCAGCTTCATGACCGAAGAAGAGGCCCAACGTCGCGAAAAGGAACAAGGTTGGAGCGTGGTGGAGGATGCCGGGCGCGGCTGGCGGCGGGTGGTGGCTTCGCCGCTACCAAAAGAGATTGTCGAATTGGAGACCGTGCAAACCCTGCTGGACGCTGGGATTATTACCATCACGGTGGGGGGCGGCGGTATCCCTGTGATTGACCCGGGCGATGGGAACTACAAGGGCGTGGCGGCAGTGATTGATAAGGATTATGCGTCTTCATTGCTGGCCCAGCAAATTAAAGCCGATCTGTTCGTGATTTCAACTGCCGTTGAAAAGGTCGCCATCCATTTTGGCAAGCCCGAGCAAAAATGGCTGGATAAAATGACCCTGGCCGAAGCCAAAGCCTACCTGGCCGAAGGCACCCATTTTGCCAAAGGTAGCATGGCACCCAAAATCCAGGCGGTCATCTGGTATCTCGAAAACGGCGGCAAGCAGGCGCTGATCACCAACCCCGAAAACCTGGGCCGCGCGCTGAAAAGCGAAACCGGCACCTGGATTGTGAACGAGTAAACGGGTAAGTGTCAGACAGAAGTAGCCGTCAGGGCATTAATATGTGTCCTGGCGGCTTTGTTTAACTCTGCGGGTTATAATTCATCCCGCCATGCCCTCCCCACGTGTTTTACTGACGATTGACTACGAATCCTGGTTTGCGCTTTCCCGCCGCTACGATCACCGCCCGGCGGAGGAGCGCCGCCTGTTGGATGGCGGCTACGCCCAGCAGGCCCTGCCCGGCATCCTGGAGCAATTGGGGCAGGTGCAGGCCACCTTTTATCTGGTTGGCGAATTGCTCGACTGGTTCCCCACCCTGGCAGAGGAGATTGCTGCCCGGGGGCACGAAATTGGCTTTCATTGCCAGGTGCACCGTCCGTTGACCCGCGCGGATGATATCTTAAAAGACTTGCAAGCCTCGGCGGGCTGGCGCAAAAAATATAACGTCACCGGCTACCGCCCGCCGATGATCAACTCGTTTGAAGAAAATTATGCTTTGCTCGAAAAGCATGGCTTTCAATACAGTTCATCCATTTATGCCCCGGCGGGTACATTAATTCAAAAAGGATCCATTTATGAGATCCCGGCCAGCACCCGGCCATTTTTCGGCAAACCGGAAAATATTTCTGCCCCGCGCAACATGACCCCGCGTCTGCTGCTGGGGGGTGAGTTCCCTTATGGCTCGAGCCTGATGATCGGCTTGTTCCCGCACCTCGTCTTGAATTGCATCGAGCAGGACCTGCGTGCCGGGCATTCCCCGGTCATCTTCCTGCATCCGTACGAACTGGTTCCCCCGGCGCACTGGCGGCGTTATCTCTCGCCTGACCTGCTGGCCAACCCGTTGCTTGCGCCGTTTACATTCAACAAATCTTCCTTCCTAAAAAACTTGCTGCGCCACTTCCCGGTCTCGCGTATGGATGCCTACCTGGCCGAAACCCTGAAAGAAGCCCAACATGTCTGAACTCCGTATCCGCACCCTTTCTCCAGGTGAACCCGCCAACTGGCCTGAATCGCTGACCCAACTGGCCACCTTCACGGCCCTTGACGCTTGGACGAACATCAGCCGCCGCATATACAACAGTCCTGTTCACCGCTTTGAAGCGGAAAACGAAGATGGTGTACATGGCCTGCTCTCGCTGGTACAGGTCAGTCACCCGGTGTTTGGGAAGTACATGGCTACAGCCCCATTTGGTTCCTACGGCGGATTTGCGGCTGGCTCCCCTGATGCGCACCTCCGTTTGCTGGAGCAGGCCCAGACCCTGGTTGTTGAAACGGGTATTTCTTACGTCAACATCCGATTTGACCGGCCCGATCTACCCCTGCCGGATGGCTGGGTGAATCAGCCGCTGTATTGCACCTACCTGGTGACACTGTCCGAAGACCCCGAAAACCTGCTGCCCGCCTACAGTTCCGATCACCGCAACCACATCCGCAAAAGCCTGAAAAAGGGACACACCCTCCATTTCGGACACCTCGATTTGCTCGAGGACGCCTATCTTGGGCTTGCCCGATCCATGCACGAGCTGGGCAGTCCCTATCACAGCAAAGCTTATCTTCGTTTTATGGCCGAGTCCCTGCAATCCAACCTGGAATTTGCTGTGCAATACGACGCAAAGGGAAAAATCGCCGGGGCAGGCGTGTTTATCAAACATGGCGATGTGGTCACCAACCTGCATGCCAACATCCTGCGCCATGCGCGTGGCGGTTACGCCGGGGAGTTTTTGTACTGGGGCGCGATTGAGCGGTATGGTCGGATGGGCTTGAAAATCTTTGACCTGGGCCGCAGTCTGATTGGTTCAGGCAACGAGGTCTTTAAGATGAAATGGACCCCGGAACGCAAACCGCTGGCCTACTGGTATTGGCTGGCTCCCGGCGCGAAGTTGCCCGCCCTGAACCAGAAGAACCCCAAATTTTCCGCCGCCATCGCCATCTGGAAGCGCCTGCCGGGCTTTGTGGTGCGCTTGCTTGGCCCTCACCTGATTCGCGGCCTGGCCTGAGTCACTGAATACTGCCATGCTCCCGCTTTCCTCCCTCCCGCGTTCGCTCCTGCCCGCCCTGGCCGATTTGCACATGGCCATTATGCCGACCCTGCTGGCCGACCTTGGCAGCGAGGTTGTGTTGCGTTACTTCGAGAATGCCGCCGGTAACAATTTGGTGATTGCTTTTGTGGCGACGGATGACCGGCAGCCAACCGAGATTCTTGGCTATGTGCTTGGTTCCCCTGACCCCTCGGCCTTATATTCAAAGCTGCGACAGCCGTTGGGATGGTTCCTTGGGCAGGTATTAAAGATTGTCCTGCGCCGCCCGACAATTCTGATTCAACTAGCACATTCCGTGCTTTCCAGCCCCCCGGCGAACCAGATGCAGCCCGGCCAACTGGAACTGACCTATATTGGCGTGCATCCCTCCGCGCGCGGCAAGGGTGTTGGCGGGCAGTTAATCCATACTTTTGCCGAGGCCGCCCGCCGGGCCGGGTATACTTCGCTTGTCTTGAGTGTAGAGACCGACAACCCCGCCGCCATTGCCCTTTACGAAAAGGTCGGCTTTGTCATTCGAGAGACATTCCAGGAGGGCGCGTATCACCGCCACCGCATGGCTTGTTCACTGGCACAGACCAATCCCTGAAACCTATGTCTTATAAACGTTTTATCTCCTTCTTCGTCCATCCGCCCGTTTTCCTGTTTTTCCTGGCCCTGCTCGCCTACGCTCCATTTTTCTGGGAGCGCGGTTTCTATTGGGATGAACTGCCCTGGACGTGGGTGTACTTCCAGTTGGGGCCGGAGGCGCTGACCAAACTCTTCTCCACCAGCCGCCCGTTCTGGGGGATGTTGTACCAGGTGTTGCTCCCGCTGGTTGGGCCGAATCCGCTGGTCTGGCAAGTGCTCGTCATCCCGCTGCGTTGGGGCACGGCTGCGCTGGTCTGGCTGCTGTTGCGCCAGGTCTGGCAGCGTGATGAACGCCCGGCGCTCTGGACGGCGGCCCTGTTCCTGGTTTACCCCGGCCTGGGACAGAACTACATCTCGCTGATGTACACTCACTTTTACATAATTTTTTGCGCGTTCCTGGCCTCGCTCTGGCTCTCGCTGTTGGCTGTCCGGCGCGAGCAGGCCTGGCTGCACCTCCCGGCCCTGTTGCTCGGTTTCGTCAACCTGCTGACAATGGAATATTTTTATTTCCTCGAGTTTTTCCGTGCTGTGCTGTTTTTCACCATTTTGCCTGCCGGGCCGTTCTGGCAAAAGGTTCGCCGGGTGGCTGCGCTCTACTGGCCGTATTTCCTGCTAATTGTAGGAATCTCTGTCTGGCGGGCCTTCTTTTTCGAGAACCAGAATGCCAGTTATGGCTACCAGACCCTCGAAGACCTGCGTGCCAACTTTATTCTGGGGATTGGGAAGCTGCTGCTTAATATGCTGATCGCGTTCTGGGTGACCGTCCCGGCAAACTGGCTGTATCCCTTCCAGGGCATGGATCAAGCCAGCCTCGGCCGGTTGACCGTTATAGCAGCGTCTGCCCTGGCCCTGGCGGGCACGTTGTTCGCCGGGCTGGTCTTATTCATCCACAGAAACCGGCTACCAGAATCTGAATATCAATCCTGGACCAAATCCGCCTTCTGGTTGGGGTTGGCGGCCTGGGTGTTGGGCGGCGGGGCATTCTGGCTGGTCGGCGAGCGCACCTTGCCGCAGTTGACCTTTTCGGCGGATCGATTCCTGTTGTCGTTCATGCTCGGCTCCAGCCTGATGCTGGCCGCGTTGATTGGCTGGCTGGGGAACAAACTTCGCCTGCAACTGGTCTTTCTGGCCGTGCTGGTCGGTTTCTCGGTGGGTGAGCAGTTCCAGACGAACGCCACCTACCGCCGGGATTGGGACGCACAGCAGGCATTCTTTAATCAACTGGCCTGGCGTGTGCCAGCCCTGCAACCCGGAACCACCCTGCTGACCAACGACCTGCCGGTCTCGGTTTCGAGCGACAACTCGCTTTCCGGTCCTCTGAACTGGATGTACTCGCCGCCGGGCGGTATGGATGCCATCCTTTACTTTGCCTCCATCCGTACCCAGGAAGGTCGCGCGCTGGGCGCTGGGTTGGAGCCCGGCCGGTCTTTTGAACAGAATTACCTGGCGACGACGTTCAGCGGCAATACATCCCGGGTGCTGGTGATTCATTATTCGCCCCCCGGCTGCCTGCGTGTATTGGATGCCGAGGTGGACGGTGTGAACCGGTTAATCCCGGCCCACATGCGCGATGTGCTTGTTTTACAAAACACCTCCGTCGTGTTGCCCGGCCTGCAGGCCAACCTGCCGCCCTATTATGCGCTCTCTGCTCCCGGCAACTGGTGCTGGCATTTCAGCCGGGCTGAACTGGCCCGCCAGCAGGGCGATTGGTCGCAGGTGGTAGATTTGGCCGAGAAAGCCTATGCGCTGGACGATCATCCCAATGACCCGGCCGAGCATTTTGTCTTTATTGAAGGCTATGCCCATGCCGGGAATTGGGAACTGGCATTCAAGAAAACCAGGGAATCGTACCGGGTTTCCCGGGAATACCTGCGTCCACCGCTTTGTGCCCTTTGGAATCGCATCGAACAGGAAATTCCCGGCGCGCCTGCATATGAGATAAGAGCAGAGTTGGGTTGTGGTGGGTAGTTGACTTGTCAGCGGGTTAGCAAATTTGCTAGCCCGCTGATTTTTAAGATTCATTTCGCCCGAATCGTTGTATTCTTAATTGTGAATTGTGCTACAATTCGCAATTGTTGTTTAGACAAGTTTTGGGGATCTCTCAAGACGCAACTTTCAAAAGGAGAAGAGAAAATGCGACACCTGTTTAAGTTCTTTATGTTGCTGGTTGTTTTCAGCATGGTACTGGCCGCCTGCGCCCCGGCTACGCCTACCGGAGGGGAGGAAACTGCCTCCTCGTCTTCCGAAGCGCCTGCATCTTCTGAAGCGCCTGCCGCCGAGGAAAACTTCATTTTCGGCATGCTGCTGGTTGGCCCGTACAACGATCGTGGCTATAGCCAGGCTCATTATGAGGGCGGTGAATACGTCGTTGAACACCTCGATGGCGTGGAAATGATCTACGTGGACAAAGTCAACCCGGCTGATCGCCCCGGCACTACCCCGGCCCAGCTGGCCGAAGACCTGGTCTCCAAGGGCGCCAAGGTTGTCATTTTCAACTCGGATGATATGAAAGACTCCGCATTGGAATTTGCCCAGTCCCATCCCGATGTCACCGTCATTCACGCTTCCGGCGATTTTGCTTGGGAAGAAGGCCGTGACTATAAGGGCCTGGCCAACCTGGGCAATGTCTTTGGCGTGATGGAATATGGCAAGATGATGGCTGGCTGCGCTGCCGCCCTGACCACCAAGACCGGGCAGATCGGCTACCTCGGACCGTTGATTAACGACGAAACCCGCCGCCTGGCCTCCTCTGCTTATCTCGGCGCTCGCTATTGCTGGAGCGAATACCTGGGCAACGACCCGGCTGATCTGCAGTTCAAAGTCACCTGGATCGGCTTCTGGTTCAACATCCCTGGTGTGACTTCCGACCCGACCCAGGTGGCCGATGATTTCTTCAACAGTGGCTATGATGTGGTTATCTCCGGCATCGACACAACCGAAGCCGTGACGGAAGCCAAGAAGTTCTCCGCCGAAGGCAAGGAAGTTTATGCCATTCCGTATGACTACATAGGCTCTTGCGAAGAAGGCCAGGAAGTCTGCCTGGGTGTACCATACTTCAACTGGGGTCCTGCTTACCAGGTAATTATCGAGGCGGCCCGCGCGGGCACCTATACTGCCACCTGGGAATGGCTTGCCCCGGACTGGACAGACATCAACAACCCGGATACCAGCGTGATCGGTTTTGCCAAAGGTGCAGCGCTCTCTGACGATGCTTCCGCTGGGCTCGACCGCTTCATTGGTGAACTGGCTGCCGGGTTGAACCTTTTCGCTGGCCCGCTGAACTTCCAGGATGGTTCTGCCTTCCTGGCGGATGGTGAAATTGCCACCGACCAGCAAATCTGGTACCTGCCGCAATTGCTCGAGGGCATGGAAGGCGCTTCAGAGTAATCGCTGTGTTTTGAACTTAAGTGAGGGCAGCCACCCGCTGCCCTCACTTTTAATTTGGCTGTATACTTACAGGGTCGTGTGTGATTTTGTGAAAGCGGAGATGCCATGCAGGTAGACCTTCAACACATCCACAAGTGGTTTGGGCAGGTGCACGCCAGCGATGATATTGACCTGTCCATCCCGGCGGGCTGCATCCAGGGTATTCTGGGGGAAAACGGGGCTGGGAAAAGCACCTTGATGAAAATCCTATCCGGTTTTATTCATGCTGATTCGGGGGACATCTTGTTGGACGGCAAAACCGTTTCCATCCGCACCCCAGCGGACTCCATCCGTCACGGCATTGGCATGCTGCACCAGGACCCGCTCGACTTCCCGCCCATGCAGGCGTTGGATAACTTCCTGCTGGGTCACGGCGGCGGGCTGTTCCCGGATCGCATTGCTGCGCGGCGCGATTTTATTGAGCTGGCGGCCCGCTTCGAATTTACGATTTCCCCGGATTCTTACGTAGACATGTTGACGGTTGGCGAACGCCAGCAGCTGGAAATATTGCGCCTGCTCTGGCTGGGCGCGCGAGTTTTGATTCTCGACGAGCCGACGACGGGCATCAGCCTGCCGCAGAAAGAAAAACTGTTTGCCACGCTCAAGACGCTGGCTGCAGATGGCATGACGATTATTTTTGTCTCTCATAAACTGGAAGACGTTGAATTCCTGTGCGAGCGGGTGGCGGTGTTAAGGCATGGAAAACTGGTCGGCCAGTCCCGCCCCCCTTATCGCGAAGAAGCGCTGGTGGAGATGATGTTCGGCAAGCCGGTTTCATTTGGTGGGCGCACTTCCCTGCCCGCCGGGGAGCCGGTGCTTTCGTTACAGCGCCTGGGCCTGGAGGATGTCCGTTTGCAGGTTCGGGATGTGACCGTGACGATTCGGGCCGGGCAGGTGCTTGGCCTGGCAGGCATGGAAGGGTCGGGGCAGGCCACCTTC
>JANJTV010000134.1 GCA_024710905.1 Anaerolineales bacterium
GGCCAGGCACAGGTCAGACAGCGCACCTAAATTCCCGGCATATAATGCACTAAATGCCACGCTCTCGCCGCATTTGCGGGCCATGTCTAGCCCGTCATTCCAGTCTGCACCTTCGAGGAGGATATTGTTATGCTCACCGACATTGTAAAACGCTGTCAGGTGTTGCACCAGCAAATGCTCCAGCACCGAGCCACGATATGGCGAACCGTCCGCTGCGAGTAACAACGTCCCGTGTTCTGGCGACCAGTCCGGGTCGGTTTGTTTACAGCGATGGCTCAGGTGGTCCTTGAAGTAGACCTGTTCGCGCAGCAGAAACTGTAAATCACCGCTCTGGTCAATGTACAGTCGCGTCGTCAGCAGCGGCCAAGCACCGTGGTCCATCCACACTCGCGGGATGTTATTGCGGTCAGCGCGGAATTCGCCGGGCCGTGAGCCGATAATCGTCGCGTTCGATCCGTCAGTGCGCACGCCGCCAAAATAGCCCAGCAGCATCGCACTTACATCGCCACGCTCCATCATCAGCAGCGCCAGCACATCCTGCCACAGGTCACGCCAGCCTCGCCCGCCACGCCCATAATCGTGATACGGCAGGAAAGAATTACCCATCATGCGCCGCAGGGTGGGTTGCAGGGCGACCCACCTCAGCCAGCCATCAAACCGGGGGTTGCCAGTTTCAAACCTCAACGTGGAAACTTTCGAATCCCAAAAGGCTTTGGTTTCTTCCAGCGTGCGCTCAAATTTTTCATTCGTGCCGTAGGCATCCAGCCAGGCCATGGCGCTTTCACCATCTTGCAGAATGCCCATCAGGAGGATATAGGATGTTTCCTGTCCCGGCGACAGTTCCACATCAGCAAAGCGTATGCCACCCATGGCCTCGTATCCGTCAACTGTACTCCCCGCGGGCTGGGTGGCCGTCAAACCAGCGACCACTGCCTCGGGCCAATCCAGCGCCCCACCCTCGCCAATGAAATCTTCCAGTACCGGGAAAAAGCCGACGGGTAGGTTTCCGCCTGCATCCGTTCCCAGAACCGCATACGTCAGCATATTGACAGTATGCCCGCGCTCATCGAAGGAGAGGGTCGGGCGGACGAGTACGCCGTGTTCCGTGCAAGTGATGCGATGCAGGAGCGAAGTGACGTGCCGGTGGTCGCGCAGGTTGTCTGCCGAACGGCCATAAATCGGGATGGCTGCGGTGGGGGTCAGACGCAGGGTTTCCTGGCCGGTATTTTGCAGCCGGATGCGCATCAATTCAAGATGGTGCTGGTTGCTGGCCGGGACAAAGCTTGTCACTTCAGCCTGCAGCCCGCTTTCGATATCTACCCGCTGAACGGTTTGCCAGAGCAAGCCGGCAGTCAGGACCACGGAATCTTTATCGGCAAACAGGCGGCGGGTCGTCTGCTCCGCGCTGTTGCCAGTCGCCGACCAGACTCGTTTCCCATCCATCCGCACCCAAAAATTGCGTGCCAGGCGAGTATTATGCAAATCATCCACCGAAACAGGTTGGAGAAGGTAACTGTTCTGCCCGGTCTTGGCATCACCGTGGGCGGTGGGCGTAATAACAGAAATCATCCCGCCTTCGTTAAGGAGAGGGAAGTATAGATAACTGCTAAGGTCGGGGTTGGCCAGTTGGAAAGCCCCGTTTTTGTCGATGAATTGCCAGCCGGGTGTTCTCATAAGGGTTTCTCGTTTGATGTGGTTCTGCGATGTGCTTTTTTAATTAAGCGGGCCAAATCTTGCGCCCCTTTCCGGGCGCGACCAATGTATCGATAAATGCCAGTTCTTCGGCGCTCAGGGGTGGGAGCAGGCCCGCGGCGATATTCTTCTCGGCCTGGCCAATGTCCTTGATGCCAGGGATGACGGTCGTGACCGCCGGGTGGTGAAGCGTGAATTGCAGGGCAAGGTTCGCCAGACTGCGTTCGGGGGTGACCAGAGTACGTAGTTGCTCGACAATTTTCAGGTCGTTCAGGAAGATCTCATATTCATCCGGGTTTTCGTGCCAACGGCGGCGAAAATCACCTTCGCCGAAGCGTGTTTCGGGCGTGAATTTGCCCGCCAGGATGCCCATCGCCAGCCCGCCGCGCACAATGATGCCAATGTTGTTCTGCCGACAGTAAGGCAAAATCTCTTCCTCGGCGGTACGATTGAGGATGCTGTAGTCGATTTGCAGGCTGGCACAGCCACCATTGGCGTTGAAGGCCTTGAGATAGTCAAAATCGCTGGTGCTGACGCCGTAGGCTTTGACCTTGCCATCTTTTTGCAGGCGCTGGAAGCCCTCGACGAAGATTTCCATGGTCGGGTCACGGAAATTGATGTGGCTCTGGATGACGTCGATATAGTCAGTATCCAGCCGTTGCAGATTGCTCTCGACTCCGGCGATGAATTTTTCAAGCGTGGTGTAGGTACTTTGCTCTTTCTCACCATCGAAATCGCGCCAGCCAATTTTGGTGGCAACGATAAATTGATCGCGCCTACCGCGCATGGCTTTCCCAAGCAGCTCTTCACTGTGACCGGCGCCATAGACATCGGCAGTATCATAGAAGTTCATGCCCTGGTCAAGAGAATAATCAATCGCAGCGAACACCTGCTGATCGTCAGTAGTGCCCCACTGGTCACCGCCAGCAGCCCACAACCCAAAACCAATTTCGGTGATGTTCAGGTTGCTCTTGCCAAGGGTCCGAACGCGCAGTTTGGTGGTCATTTTTCCTCCAGGAATATCTGGTGATTCAGTGTTTAAGGATGAAGGACATAGATTGTGGCAGACCAGGCAGGCAGGGAAAGGATCGTATCCTGGCCGATCGGAATGCTGCCAATCGGCGCTGCTTGATGCGTGGCATCCAGACGCCATGCCTCGGCGGCTTCAAAGCGCATCCCGTCTATACGCAGCGGGGCATTTTTTTGCTCGTCATTGAGATTGATGATGATGATGCTGAGCGCGCCATCTTCCCGCCAGGCTGCATAGATGTTGATGTATTCGAGATCAGAAGAGGCATACACCTGCTCATTGCCAAAATGTTTGTACAGGGAAAAAGTGTAAAGCGTTGGACGTATGGTACCACCCATGAACAGGCCCAGGCCAGTCGTCGGCTGGGAAACGACCCATTGATTGACCATAAACACGTCCTGTCGCCCAAGTTTTCCTAATACGTCGGCATACCAGATGGCGTTATAGAGCGTGTCCGGTGTTGCTTCGCCCATCATTACACTGCGGGGGTCGGAGTTGACCTCGGTAAAAGCGATCGGAAGGTCCCGTCCAACATGTTCATGGATCAATTGGCGCAGGTAAATCACCAGATCTTCCCATTCCTGTGTATTCTCGCGTAGCTCCGAGGAAGTCACTGAGTCAGCAAAAGGTTTCCAGAGCGGGTAACGATGAACGGTGACCACATCCACCAGGTCGCCATTTTCCTTTAGGAACTCTATCATCCAGTCGCGCCCGCTCGAGTCGCGCAGTGTGGATTCGGCACTGGTTCCCCACTGGTGCAACTCCGGGCCCATAATTTTGATCGTGGGGTCAACCGCTTTCATGGCCAGGGCAATCGCCCTCCACTCCTGGTTGAAGCGCACGGTGTCATACGGCTCCCCGGTATCCCGCTCATAGAGGGTGGGTTCGTTCCCAATGCTCCAATACTCGACTTGGTAGCCTTGTTCCAGGTTGGTATAACGCACCAGTTCAGCAGCCATTTCAGGAGAACCATTCCTGAGCGCGACGCTAATGGTTGGTAGGGCGTTGAATTGCCTGCAAAATTCGATGAATTGGTCAATCTGCAGCGGTGACAAATCGCCCCGGTCTGTCCATGCACCGCCGGGGAAACGAAAAGCGGTGAAGCCGGCTTCCAGGGCCTGGGGCATCATCCTGAGTGGAATGGCCTGTGCCGGACCGTAGTTGGTACCGTAAAGGTAAGGGCTAATCTTTCCTAGGCGGATATCGGTGTCGATATACAACGTGTCCGGGAACGGGGTTGGCTGCTGGGTGGCTGTAGCGGTTGGGAAGAAGGCAGGTGGATTGGAAAGTGAAAAATCCTGGCAGGCAGACAGGGTAAGGGATAGAACCAGCCAAAGTACGATGGGCTTAGACCATAAAAATTGTTTGGAAGACGGGTGTTGCTTGACCTGGTTGGTTGCCATTTCTCGCTTACTCATTAATCTCTTGCATGCGTTTCAGACGGGAAATACACATCCAGCGCCGCAACCTGCCCATCACGCAGCCGTTGGGCATACGGGGTGGGGACGATTCCGCCAGGGAATTCGGCTGTTTCACCACTTGCCAGGCGCAGGACGGTTTTTTCCGCTTCGAGGCCATTGAATGTATCGCGGCGAGATGGGTTGTGGTAAGTGACTTCCGTTTCCCCGAGCAGGCAGAAGGACAGTTTGCCCTGCGCATCAAACCAGTCTCCGGGCAGGATGGGTTTCAGGGCAAATTCCAGTTCACCGTTCTGGATGACAAACGGCTGCAGGCCGCTCATCATCACCTGCCACATGGACAGGAATTCTGCCGTCGAACCGCTCAGGCGGGCAACAAAGCCCGCGCCGTGCAGGGTTTCATCGGGGTGGGCGCTGGAGACCAGAAAGGACGAGTTTTCGAGCGGCGAACGGCCATAAACTTCCGGAGACATGAAGGGGACGAGATTGGTGGGCAACTCGGTGAAAAATTGCTCGTACAGCCCGGCGCGTAGCAACTCAAGCAGGTATTTGTAAGACATGTGTAGCCAGATCGAGCCGTTTTCAAGCCAGCCGGGTGAAAAAGCACGCGCGCGGCCAATATCGTGAGGCTGATCGGCGAGCGAGGCATTGACGCGGTACATGCCCAGCTTATCGTCATACAGAACACTGGCACGCACGGCTTGATGCAATTTTGCGGCATCGTCTGGTGACAGCACCTTCATAAGGCGTACAGCGCCTTCAAGGAAAACGGGCAACGGCACGGGTTTAAACGATTTGATGGCGATAAAAGGCCGTCCGGCAGAATCGGTTTCGTCCAGCACATCGTAATCGACTGGCTCACAGACCAGATAGGTCGGCGGCAGATCGCTGGTCAGTGCGGCGGCACGGTGGATGCCCTCCAACAGGCTAAATCGCATCCGGCGCAGGAGTTCCATAAAAGCGGATGAGTCCAGGTAGATGATTTCCCCATCGAAGCCAAGGTGTGTGGCTGCACGATAGGCTTCACGCGCGTCTGAAAACGCGTTCCAGGCTGCGAGCGGGTCGCTATCAGAATAGGCACGGACAGCCGCGAGCAGGGTTTCCGCTTCGCGCGGAAGTTCAACATCGTGTGGGGTTTCTTCCAAACTGGCCAGCAGGAAATTGACCAGTCGCAGTAATTCGTAGGTTTCGGGCATGGACGAGCCGAACAAGCCGGGCAGGCCGTTCAGCGCGTCGTACCAGCCTGGGCGTCCGGCTTCCATTTCGATACCCATGCCAAACGGGTCACGGGTGGCGAATTTCAGGACAGCAAGCAGGCTGAGTTTGCCGAAAAGATTGAGGTGGAAAGTGCTGCCTGTTCCGTTTTTTGTGGCCACCCAATAGCCATTTTCGCCGCGGGCGGCAATCAATGCAACCTTTTCAGAATCTTTGCGCAGGGCATTGAGTTGGCGCGGTTTTCCGCCAGATAAGACATAACGTTCGCGGCGAGGCAGGACGATGTCGGGACTGTCGTAGAAGGGCAGTGGTACAGAGTCAAAGAGCAGGTCAGATTTTTTGTCAGGATAAATTGCCAGATAGGAATCGAGCAGGTCAAGAGTGTAGGTCCAGTGGTCGATCCAGTAACCCTCACCAAAATCGGCGCGAATATGCTGTTCGGAATGGGAGAGCACATTTTCGAGAAATTCGACCGGCTGGGGTAGTCCGGCGTTAATCGCGGCAGTTAGTAGTTTGCCGGGGGTGAAAGGCACGGCGAGGATTTTTTCGAGGGCTTGCGAATGTTTGGACGAACATTCTGCCAAAATCGTGGTGCGATTTTCGGCAGACAGGCTGAACGCCGTGCCCTGTACGACCAGCGGGTTGTAACCGTCCGACTGGATCAGGCTGGCGAAGATTCGGATGTTGAAATCGGCCAAGCGTGGTTCGAAGAACACGTCGGTGCGGCGGTTTTGGTTGATATCGCGGTAGTTGCCGTTGCCCTGCGAGTAGTATTCGGGCGCAAGGACAAAGTGGTTGTAGTCGCGCTCCATGTCGCCATGCTTGCGTAAATAGACGTGGTAAACGTGCTTGCCGCCCAACACCAGCGGCCAACCGCCACGCATAACGTTATCGAGGAAGGTCTGGCGGCAGTATGCGTCGAAAAGCGGCGAGGCAGTCTTTGTGGCAATTGGCTCAGTAAGAGTTTGTGCCAGGTCACGGGCTTCGGCCAGGGAAGTATCGAAAAAGTCGTTGGTAATGAGTTTGGCAACCTGCGTTTCGATAAGCGGGAAAGATGTGACCATGCCATACAGGCTGTTGAGAGTCTGTGCTTGGGCAGGATTAAGGGTCAATTTGGCGGCGAAGAAGGCGCAGGGAGTGCGTCCTTCGCAGATTTGATGGGCTGATAACACGGAATCCAGCCCGTGGGCGACAAAAGTTTCAGGCGTGGAAAAAGCTGTGTCGTAACCGAAGACCGCCACCGGATCGGCCAGCACCGGGAGCCGTTCCCCACTCACAGAAAATGCCAGGGCGAAGTTCCCGGCCTCAATGGCAGAAACCTCCGCGCTATCCCCCGAGCTGGCGCGTAGTTTGTAAAAGGGGATACGCGTTTCGAGATGGGTCACTTCCATCCAGGCTTCGACAGTGCGCGCCATGTCTTTTAGTGCAGCATTGTTGGTTCCGTAAGGGACGAGGGCCGGCAGGCCATCTAGGGTTTCGAGTTCGAGCGGGGTTTCACCCAGGTTGCGAAAAGTAACGCGCCGCGCCAAGGCAGCGAAAGGTTGATTAGGAACGATGTAATATAGGACGCTGGTTTCGAGTCCGAGTTCCGGGTTGGTCTCGCGGATTTCAACTTCGTTCATACCAACCAGCATGCTGTGTTTGGAATTTTGCCCGTTGAACGGTTCGTAGAAGCCATGGTGCGCGCCGCGCCGCCAGCGCAGGAAGGTGCGAAAGCCAAGGGCTGCAGTCTGCCGGTAAGCTTTGCTGGCGGGCTGGAATTCGAGGATGGGGTTGTCTTTGCTCTCGACGCCAAACCCGGCGATGGCCTGCCCACGATTCACGTAGAAAACCCAGAGCGGGATGCCGAGCGTACCAGCAATGCCAGGCAGGAAGGATGAAAAGGGGCGCGCGCGCTGGAAGTTATCCAGGGTAAAACGCCCAAGCGAGTCGAAGCCGGGAGCAGGGGGGATATGGGTCATTTTTCCAACTTGGCACAATTACGTTCGTTAGTAGATTTATCGTAGGTTACATTTTGTCCGCTCATCCCGGTGACACAGAAGGTAACCTCACCCTGCCGTTCAACCGGGTCAGACAGCAAGTGCACAATGCCCTGTGCGTCGGTCTCTCCGCTGGTCTCGCCACGAATGGTGATCCCCACCCAGCCGCCTGTCACCGTAATGCCTTCCACCGGGTTACCCTCGGCATCGTGGACGGTGATCACTGCCGCGGCACGCCACTCCCCGTTGCTTTCGTCGGCTTCAAGGGAGATATCGCCAATATGAACCGACCTGCCACCAATGCTGCCGGTGGTTGAATCTAGTGGTTGATATACGCGGACATAATCAACAAGCAGGATTTGCGGGAAAACAGTAGTTTCATCTGGCGATCCGGGCCAATGGCCGCCAACCGCCAGGTTCATGATAATAAAGAATGGATGGTCATACACCCACTCACCGGGAACAGACTCAGGAGTGAGCATGAAGAATTGTTCGTCATCCACATACCAGCGGATTTCGTTTTCTTCCCACTCGACGGCAAAAACATGGAACTCGTTGGTCAGCGCACCTTCGGGCAGACTGGTGAAATGACCAACCCCACCCGAACCGGAATATCCCGGACCGTGGACTGTCCCGTAAACCCGGTTGGGCTCACGCCCGATATATTCCATAATATCAATTTCACCGGAGGCGGGCCATGGCGTTTGCTGAATGTTTGCGCCAAGCATCCAAAAAGCAGGCCAGATGCCATTGCCGTAGGGCAATTTCATGCGCGCTTCGATGCGTCCATACGTCCAGGCGTGCAGGCCCTGGGTCTTCAGGCGGGCTGAGGTGTAATCGCGGCGCACAAATTCCTCTTTGCGGGCTTCAATGACCAGCATGCCATCTTCGATGCGGGCATTTTCGGCACGATCAGTATAGGTTTGCAGTTCGTTATTGCCCCAACCGTGCCCGCCGATGTCAAAGGTCCAATTGCTGCGATCAATTTCCGGCCCATCAAACTCGTCATGCCAGACCAGCGTCCAGCCGGGTAGTTCCGGATGGATGGAAGGTTGGGGAGTACAAGCAGGTAAGTTTGTCATCAACAGAAGGAAGAGCAGAAGGAATAGTTGAACCTTCACAGAGGAATCCAGTCTTTTTATGGGCAAACCGGCAGGTTGAGTGGTTCGCTCGAAGTTGTGTCCAGCCCATAGCCGTAGGGAAAGAGCGGTGCATCACAGCCTGCGGCAGGCAGGTTGGTAAAATCAAAGGGCAGTTGCCCGGCGGTACGCGGCCAGGTAAAAGGTAATTTGCCACTAAAGGGACGGTCACCGAACAAGACATCCGCCACGCCCTGCCCCTCCGTGCCAGGCAGCCAGGCAGCCACAAAAGCGTCGGTGACAGGCAAGGCTTCGGTAATGACCACCGGGCGGCCGGAAATCAGCACAACAATCACTTTTTCGGCCTGTTCGCGCACACGATTGATCAGTTCAATATCATTTTCGCTCAAGGATGGGTTTTCATTATCCCCACGCCCTTCGGCATAAGGTGTTTCTCCAACAACCACAATGGCAATATCAGCTTTTTGTTCGCTGTCAAATTTCCCAAAACGGTTGAAGCGCACCTCGCCGGTTGCGGTCGCTTCGATCGCATCCAGGATGGTGGTGCCGGTGGTCAGGTTACCAGATTTGCCCTGCCACTCAATTGTCCAGCCTCCGCACTGCGCGCCCAGGTCGTTGGCCAGAATCCCGGCCACATAGATCAGCGGGGTATCTTTGGGAACCGGCAGGGCAGCGTTATCGTTCTGCAGCAGGACCAGCGATTTTGCAACTGCCTCGCGAGCCAATGCGCGATGCGTCTCCGAGCCGACCGTTTCAAGCAAGGCCGAGTCTGAGAAGGGCTTTTCAAACAACCCCAACTTAAACTTGACCGTCAGGATGCGCAATACAGCATCATCAATCCGCGCCATGGGAATGTCACCGTTTTCCACGGCCTGTTTCATTACGGCCAAGTAGCGCTGGTAGCCTTGTGGAACCATGTTCATATCCACCCCGGCGTTGATGGCGGTCACAACTGCCGTGTAATAATCCTTATCCACCTGGTCAATCCCAGCCCAGTCTGAAACCACAAAGCCTTCAAAACCCAGCTCGCCTTTCAACACATCCGTAATCAGGTATTTGTGACCATGTAATTTCACACCGTTCCAGCTGCTATACGAAATCATAACGCTCTGCGCCCCGGCTTGCACGGCCGCCTGGTATGGCGGCAGGAAAAGTTCCCGCAGGCGGGCTTCATCCATCTGGGTGTCACCCTGGTCAAGCATGTAATTTTCAGTTGTGGACGTGCCCCAAACAGTACCGCCATCACCGATGAAGTGTTTGGGCGTTGCCAGGACAAAAAGCGAATCGCCTTCCCCCGCAGCCTGCAAACCGTTTTGATAGGCAATTCCCAGATTGGTAACGAGTTCCGTATTCTCCCCGTACGCCTCGTACGTGCGCCCCCAGCGCACGTCTCGAACGACAGCCAGTACCGGGGCAAAATTCCATGGGATGCCGGTCGCACGCATCTCTTCAGCGGTGGCGCGGCCAATTTTTTCAACCAGTTCGGGGTCGTTGGCTGCACCGAGACCGATGTTGTGCGGGAAGATGGTTGCACCTTTCAGGTTGCTGTGTCCATGGACCGCGTCCACGCCGTAAATGAGCGGGATGGCAAGAGGGGTCTCCAACGCAGCTGACTGAAAGCCATCCACCATTTTTGCCCAGCCCTCAGGGGAGTTATCACTGCTGGGGTAACCACCCCCGCCGCTCAGGATCGAGCCGATATAGTAGCGGGTGACATCGCCGGGCTGGATGGCGTTCTTTTCCACCTGGGTCATCTGTCCGATTTTTTCGTCCAGGCTCATGCGAGCCAACAGGTCGGCAGCGCGTTCCTCGGCGGGCAGGGATGCGTCCATGTAGGCGGACGCCAAATCCGGGGTAGATTCCGGAAGTTGCATGAGAGGCTGGCAGGCAGATACCGAAAGAATCAGCAATAACGAAAGGGAGACCAATTTGTTTTTCATCAAAATTATTACCCAATGTTAGGATGGCAACGATCCCCGTGCAGGAAGCGGGTATCCTGGCCGTATTATTTTTCAACGCCCGTGATAACCACGCCCTGCATAAAGACACGTTGGGCGAAGAAGAACACGATGACAGGCAGGATTGCCGAGAGCAGGGCGGCGGCCTGGATCAGGTTGGTAGACTGCGAATACAGGCTATTGAAGGCAGTCAGGCCGACCGTGATCGGGAATTTTTCAGGGTTGCCTGCCAGGTAAATCAACGGCCCAAAGAAATCGTTCCAGGCGTAAAAGAAATGGAACAATCCAACAGCGGTCAGGGCGGGCACCGACTGGGGCAGGATGATCGAGAAAAAGATCCTGAATGGCCCGGCTCCATCGAGCATGGCCGCTTCGTCCAGTTCGCGTGGTATGCTCATGAAAAACTGGCGCAACAGGAAGACATTGGTGCCCCAAGAGAAAAAGGCCGGTACGATCAAGGGCAACCAGGTTCCAACCCAGCCCAATTGCAGGAAGACAAAATAGGTCGGAATCAGTGTGACGGCCCCCGGCAGGATAACCGTGGAGAGCATCAGCATAAACAGGATGTTCTTGCCCGGAATGCGGAAGCGGGCAAACCCATAGGCAACAAAGGAAGCCGACAGCACTGCGCCAAAGGTTGTAATGAAAGCATACATGGCGGTATTGCCGAGCAGGCGCGGGAATTTGATTGTCTCCCAGGCTGTGACGAAGTTGTTCCACTGCGGGGACAGCATCCAGGTGCGTTCCAGCTGCCGCCAGGCACCCCGCCACTCAATCAGGCCGGCATCAACATCATTGGGATCGATAAATGAACTGACCTCACGCCCCTTAACCACCAGGGCAAGCTCACGAATTTCGCCATTTTCCATGGGAACTTTATAAATCTCGTAATCCTTGCCCTCATAATTAAACAGACCTTCTGAAGCAGGCCACCAGGGGGCGCCCACTTTTGAAAATTGCGAATCGGTCTTGACGGCCGTGACGACCCCATACACCATCGGGATCATGAACAGGAACAATACCGCCAAGGCCAGTCCCGTGATGGCGACGGTACTGAAAAAAGTACGCACTTTGCGTGTGATCACTCGCGGCTTTAAAGGTGTGGCCATTATCGTTCCTCCGATGCGTAATACACCCAGTACCTGGCTGTTCCAAACAGGGCGACCGTCATAAATAGGGCAACAATGAACATTAACCAGGCCAGGGTCGCCCCATATCCCATGCTGAAAAATGTGAATGATTGTTTGTAGAAATAGACCATGTAAAAGCGGGTCATGCCTTCAGGAAACCCTGTCCCGTCATTAAGTACGAACGGCGCCAGGAAATATTGTAAGGAGCCGATCATCCCGAGTACCAGTTGGTAGAAGATCACCGGTGTAATCAGAGGGAAAGTAATGCTGAACAGGCGTTGCAACCAATTGGCGCCGTCAATCTCAGCGGCTTCATAAAGTTCGGTAGGGACACCCTGTAACCCGGCCAGGAATATGATCATGGCATTGCCCACCCCCCACAGCCCGAACATGGTGTAGGCATAATAGACCAGTTTGGGGTCGGCCAGCCAGCGCATGCCCTGAGTGCCAACCGCCGTAATGCCAGTAAAACGTTCGATCAGGACGTTAATCCAACCGGTTTGCTCGTTCAGCACCCCGGACCAGATCAGCACTACTGCCACCACGGGAATCATGGTAGGCATGTAGAACAGGGTCCTGAAAAGGTTTTTACCCAGTACATTTTTGGAGTTCAACAAAATCGCCAGGAAGAGCGAAAAACCCAGCCCGATTGGCAGGGAAATGGCTGCGAAGTGAAGGGTGCGGACAAAAGACAGGCGCACTTCTTGATCTACGAACAGGGCGCGCTGCCAGTTATCAAAGCCAATGAATTTTGCCTGGTCTGGCACGGCCGGGTTGAAGTCGTGCAATGAAAAAATGAACGAGGCGATCATTGGCAGCAGGTAGAAAGCCAGGAAACCGATCATCCAGGGCGCCAGGAATACCAATCCCCAACCGGCTTCCCTTTTTTGGCTGTTCGTCATCTTTACCCGCGGTGTTTTTTCACGCGAAAGGGCGCTGAGCAGCGACATATTGTCCTCCATGGGGTAAACCAGCCTGGCCTATCAAGGCCAGGCTGGTGGTGAAACGTGATAGGGATTACTTGTTTGCTTCGAAGATACTTTGCAGATCTGCCAGGAGTTTGGCAGTTTCCGCTTCGAAATCAGCATCCGGCGTGTTGGCAAGCAGGTTCCAGTATTCGTTGTAGCGGTCAGTGGTTTCCTGGAAGCTGGGCATGAAGCTCTCGTGGTTGGGGTTGTCGGCATACGCCATGCTGGCTACAACAACGTCCCAGTTGATGCTCTTGCCAGGGAAATTGGTCTCGCTGTAGGTGGCGAAATAGTCACCCTGCATCGAAAGGCGAGCAGGCATACCACCATATACATTGAGCAACTTGGCCGAGGTTTCAGGGCTGAGCATGTAGGTCAGGACCTCAAAGGCGGCGTCAGGATTCTTGCTGCCCTTCAGGATGCCAAAGGTATCGGCATGCATTTTGGAGGTCACAACACCATTGTAGGACGGGGTGGCAGCCAGGTTCCAATCAAAGCCTACATCACCCAGCGCCCAAGGCGCGACATACCACATGTGCATGTGGATCATGGCGAGATTGCCGGAAGAGAAGGGGCCACCAGCACCCTGCAGGAAGTCAGCACCACCGTAAGGACCATTCGGGATGAAGTAATCTTGCCACCAACCCTTATAGGTC
Source organism: Anaerolineales bacterium (assembly GCA_024710905.1). Classification (GTDB taxonomy): domain Bacteria; phylum Chloroflexota; class Anaerolineae; order Anaerolineales; family Villigracilaceae; genus JANJTV01. The sequence continues at coordinate 13,147 of JANJTV010000134.1, forward strand.
CATTCCCAGGCGGTCTCCCAGTTGGCGGGGATTTGGGCATTGCCATTGTCATCGACCAGCGAGCCGGAGCCGAAGAAGGTACCGATGCCGCGCGGGTCTGTCCACTGGTTCATGAAGCCGAACTGGACGATCTGAGTGTTATCAAATTCCTCGCTGGTGGCATCGTTGCCATTGGCATCCACGGTCAGTTTCATTGCAACTTCGCGCAGGGTGTCCATGTTCCATTCTTTTTCGACACCGTTTTCATCAACGTAAGGCTGGCCATATTCAGTGGGCGGATAGGGCAGACCGGCTTCGTCGAACAGGTCCTGGTTATAAATGATGAAGGAGGGGAAGATGGCGAACGGAATGCCAAGCTGTCCTTCTTCTTTAACCTGGTAGAACTTAACCAAAGCCGGATCATAGTCGCTCAGGTCATAGTTGTTCTTTTCAATGTAAGGCTGGAGGTCAAGCCAGGCACCCTTGAAGCTGTCGCGACCGCGGATACCAACCGGCCCAACAATGTCGGGCGCGTTGCCAGCGGCAATCTGTGTGGCAAGGGTGTCGTAGGCGACATCGTTGTCAACAATTTCGAGCACCAACTCGATCTTGTCTTGCGAGGCGTTGAATTCATCCACGACGGCTTGCTGAGCGGCAAACGTGGGCTCATCAGAGCCAGCGCCAAGGCCTACAAACCAGCGAACCTGGACCTTTTCAGCCGGTTGCGCCGGGGCACAAGCGGCAAGCAGCATGCTCAAAGCGATGAGCAAAGACAGAAGTACGGTAAACTTACGCATGGTGTTTCTTTCTCCTTGTATTGAGTAAGTGGTCCGGCCCAATTGCCGGAATTAACCTTGAACCTGAGAACAATCTATTCGTCGTAAAAAATCACCTCCTTGGTCAGGTGCGCAGGGTTCCGCAAGATTCACGGATCACCAGTTCCACTGGTAACACAATATGGCGTTTGTTCGCACCGGGATGTTGGATAATATCGATAAGAGTATTTACCGCCAGCGCCCCCATGCGATGGGTGGGCTGGCGTACGGTGGTCAGAGAGGGGGTTGAGCGGGCGGCACTTGGCATGTCGTCATAGCTCACAACGGCGATATCCTGTGGAATTCGCAGGCCCGCTTCGCGAATGGCTCGCAAGGCGCCTTCGGCCATGGTGTCGCTGGCAATGAAAACAGCGCCTGGCTGCATGGGGATCAAGCGGCGCATGGCGGTATATCCGCCTGCTTCAGAAAAATCACCCTGTGAAACGAGTTCCGGCTGGTAGGCAACCCCGCGTTCTTCAAGAGCCCTGAGATAGCCCTGAAAGCGATCATAACCACCGATCATGTCTTGCGGGCCGGTAATGGTGGCAACCCGTTTGTGCCCAAGACGAAGCAGGTGTAATGTGGCTTCCCTGGCACCGTTCAGGTTATCTACATCCAGATAATTGACATCAATGGTGGGGTGTCGCCCAATCAAAATAAAGGGCTTTTTACTGTCGTGCAATGATTGGACAATCGGGTCATCCATCAGCATGGATGAGACAATGACGCCATCGAGTAATCCGCTGTGCAAAATCTGGCGCATCATGCGGCGCTCATATTCCGGCTCGGCCAACCAGAGCATTACCGAATAATCTTTTGCATTGCAGGCGGAGGAAACGCCCTGGATTAACAGGGGAAAGTAGGGGTCTGTAAAAATGGCCGAAACACCTGCCGGGATAATCAGGCCAAGCACATTGGTTCGGCCTGCCGCCAGGCTGCGGGCGGCAATGTTGGGCTGGAAATTATTCTGTTGGATTACATCCATTACCCGCAAGCGGGTTTGCGCTTTGACATTTTCATCACCATTAATTACGCGCGAAACTGTGGCTCGCGAGACACCGGCTTGCTGGGCGATATCTTCAAGTGTCAATGGCATGGTATTTTCCCTGAGAGCGCTCTCATTAATTCCGTTTTTATATGCCGCTTATAGCGGCATATTGAGTAAAAAATGTAAAAAAATACACGTTTCTGAGAGCGCTCTCATAATCATTATAGTGTTTTTTTCTTTTGAGTCAAGTATGAATTTTTCGCGAGCCTCTCGCCTGATCCTCCTCCCCGCTTACCACCATCCAGAACCGGGAAAAACCACCAATTAACCACAAGGTTTCATCGGGAACAGACACAAGGAGCCATTCATTACTGAATGGCTCCTTGTAAATGACGCTTCTGCTTTATGCCGGTTGGGCAGCCTTGGCGACTGCATCTTCCAGCATTTTAGTGGTCAGCGATTTGGGACGTTCAATCGGCTGGCCAAGGGCGCGGGCCCAGACGTAATTGGCCGTTACACCCAGGGCGCGGCCCACACCAAACAACACGGTGTAAAAATCGAATTCACGCACACCGTAATAATATTGCAGCGTACCGGAGATGGCATCCACGTTCGGGGCAGGGTTTTTGGCCTTGCCCTGCTCTTTTAACACCTGCGGAACGACATCAAAGACCAGGTCAGCCAGGCGCACCAGGTCGTCCTGCGGGAAGCGCTGCTTGGCAAAGTTCATCTGTGCCGTATAACGCGGATCGGGAACCCGCAGCACGGCATGCCCGTAACCCGGAATGACCTTGCCGCCGTTTAGCGTATCCCAGGCAAACTTGTACAGATCGTCGCGGCTGGGGACCCCACCAAACTGCTTGTGGACATCCAGCAGCCAGCCCAGGCACTCCTGGTTGGCCAGGCCATGCAAGGGACCGGCCAGCCCGTTCATCGCCGCCGAGAAGGAATAGTACGCATCCGACAGGGCCGACCCCACCAGGTGCATGGCGTGCGCCGAAACATTCCCGGACTCATGGTCCGAATGCAGGATGAAATACAGGCGCGCCAGGTCGGCATAACCCTTCTGGTCGGCCACGCCCAGCATGGCGGCAAAGTTTGCGCCATAATCCAGTTTTGCGTCCCATTTGGGAGTCTTGCCATCCCTGTATTTCAGGTTGTAGATGAAGGCTGCAATCACCGGTAGTTTGGCGGTCAGGTTCAGGCTGTCTTCCAGGGCCGGTTCCCAGTACACATCCTTCTTCATGCCTTCATGATATTTCTTGAAAAATTCTGAGCCGTTTTGCAGGGCCAGGATGGCTTGGGAGAAGAGCGTCATCGGGTGGGTTTCCCGGGGCATGGCCTGCAGCATCTCAAAAACATAGGCCGGGACTTCGGCGCGTTTGGCCCATTCGGCTTCCACGGCCTGGGCCTGTTCCTTGCTCGGCACTTCTCCAATTATCAGCAGGTAATACAGGCCACCCACATAGGGCATATCCGCGCCGTCTGGCTTGGGCAGGGCCGCCAGCACCTCAGGAATGGACATGCCGCGGAAACGGATGCCCTCGGCCGGGTCGACAAAGGATACATCGGTCAGCAGGCTTTTGATGTCGCGCATACCGCCGACCACCTGGCCAACCGTCACTTCATCAATCACCACATCGGCGTGTTCCTTGGCCAGCGACTTTACACGCTCACGCCATTCGGGCAACTGGGCAGAAATTTTCTCGTGCAGGATCATGGTTTCCTCCTCAGGAAAGTACAAACCGCCGCAGGTTGTCTCCTACCCTGCGACGGTCAAAATTTATTACAGCATTACCAGGCTCTTCAGCGCTTCATGTGTTTCGCGCACCGAAGCCGCACTCTTCTCAAATTCGGCCTTCTCGTCGGCATCCAGTTCGTACTCGATCACCTTCTCGAGGCCCTTGCGGCCCAGCATCACCGGCACGCCAAAGAACATATCCTTCAGGCCATACTCGCCCTGCATGTGCACCGCGCATGGCACAATCAGCTTCTTGTCCTTCAAAATGGCTTCCGCCATCTGGGCGCAGGCCGCGGCCGGGGCATAGTAAGCCGAACCGGTCTTCAGCAGGTTGACAATCTCGCCGCCGCCCTTACGGGTACGTGCCACAATCGCTTCCAGCTTATCGGCTGGCAGGTAATTGCGCAGCGGGATGCCGGCAATGTTCGAATGCCGGGTCAGCGGCACCATTTCATCACCGTGGCCACCCAGCACATAACAATTGATGTTTTCCACGCTTACCCCGGTTTCCAGGGCCACAAAGGCGCGCATGCGAGCAGAATCCAGGATGCCCGCCTGCCCGATCACACGTTCGCGCGGCAGCTTGCCAATCTTCATCGCCAGGTAAGCCATCGTGTCCAGCGGATTGGTCAGGATGATAAAAATTGCTTCCGGCGAGTACTTCAGGCTCTCGGTGATCGCCTTGCCAACAATCTCGGCATTTACCTTCAGCAAGTCGTCACGACTCATGCCCGGTTTTCGCGCCAAGCCCGCCGTCACAATCACAATATCAGACCCGGCCGTCGCAGCGTAATCATTCGCGCCAACAATGGTCACATCCTTGCCAACAATTGGCATGGCCTCCAGCATGTCCAGACCCTTGCCCTGCGGCATCCCCTCCACCACATCCACCAGCACCAGGTCGGCAATCTCGCGTTCAGCCAGCCAGTGGGCAGTGGTCGCCCCGGTCATCCCGGCGCCGATAATGGATATTTTGTTCATATCTCCTCCAAAAACAAAGATGTCAGATGGAGTTTACCCCATCACTTATCCAAAAGATAGTTGTATTTGTCACAAATTAATAATGATGAATGGGATGCACAAAAACCCGCAGCATTGTAACAAAAAATGGTACATCGCGCAAAAAATAAATCCCGGGGCTGGCTCCCCCACACCGATTCCCATTTCAGGGAGCAGGTCCAGATAAGAAAAAGTCCGCAAACCCGGTGGCTTGCGGACTGTGCACACTACATTAAGCGCTGGCGGCGCTGGTTTCCTGCTTTTCAAGGAAATGCGTTGCCTGGATGGCCGCCGCCGCGCCCATCCCTGCCGAGGTAACCACCTGCCTGAAGTGCGAGTCGGCCACCTCCCCGGCTACGAACACACCCGGCACGCTGGTTTCCATCAGTTGATTGGCAACAATATAACCGCCTTCGTCCATCTCCAGCTGGCCTTTGAACATCTGCGTGTTC
>JANJTV010000007.1 GCA_024710905.1 Anaerolineales bacterium
ACGCCCACAGCGGATAGAGACCGACCTGTCTCACGACGGTCTGAACCCAGCTCGCGTACCGCTTTAACGGGCGAACAGCCCGACCCTTGGGACCTTGTCCAGCCCCAGGATGCGATGAGCCGACATCGAGGTGCCGAGCGAGATCGTCGATGTGAACTCTTGGATCTCACCAGCCTGTTATCCCCGGGGTAGCTTTTATCCGGTAAGCCACGGCCCTTCCACTCGGTACCGTGGGATCACTAAGCCCGACTTTCGTCTCTGTTCGGCGCGTTGGCCTTACAGTCAAGCTCCCTTATGCCTTTACACTCTATGGTGGGTTTCCATTCCACCTGAGGGAACCTTTGGGCGCCTCCGTTACCTTTTGGGAGGCGACCGCCCCAGTCAAACTGCCCACCTGGCACGGTCCCCCATCCGGATGACGGAATGGGGTTAGGATCTAAACATAATCAGGGTGGTATTTCACTGAAGGCTCCACCGACGCTAGCGCGCCAGCTTCAAAGCCTCCCACCTATTCTACACAGATTATATCCAAATACAATGCCAAGTTGCAGTAAAGCTCCACGGGGTCTTTTTGTCCTGCTGCGGGTAGGCCGCATCTTCACAGCCATTTCAATTTCACCGGGTCCCTCGTCGAGACAGTGCTCTAATTGTTACGCGATTCGTGCGGGTCGGAACTTACCCGACAAGGAATTTCGCTACCTTAGGACCGTTATAGTTACGGCCGCCGTTCACCGGGGCTTCAGTTCAAAGCTTCGCTTGCGCTAACCTCTCCCTTTAACCTTCCGGCACTGGGCACGCGTCAGCCCCTATACATCGCCTTACGGCTTAGCAGAGACCTGTGGTTTTGTTAACCAGTCACCAGAGCCATTTCACTGCGGCCCTCCTGGGCTTTAACACCCGAGAGGGCACCCCTTCTCCCGAAGTTACGGGGTCATGTTGCCTAATTCCTTAACGAGGGTTCTCCCGTTCGCCTTGGTATACTCTACCCATCTACCAGTGTCGGTTTGCGGTACGAGCACTAGAAAGTTATGCTTAGAGACTTTTCTTGGCAACAAGACTCAACCACTTATGCCTTACGGCTCGCTCTCACCTCAGCTCAACTGGCGGATTTGCCTACCAGTCTCAACGCCTAGATGGATCGAACCCAAATCCAATAATGGGCTGGCCTATCTCGTTGCGTCCTCCCATCGCACTCTCTAGCGGTTCCGGAATGTTGACCGGATGTCCATCGCCTACGCCTCTCGGCCTCGACTAAGGACTCGACTAACCCGACGCGGAATGACCTGGCGTCGGAAACCTTAGATTTACGGCGAACACGGTTCTCACGTGTTTGTACGCTACTCATGCCTGCATTCTCACTTCTGTCCGCTCCAGTCGCCCTTACGATCGACCTTCACCGCTGACAGAACGCTCCCCTACTGCCCCAACAAATGTTGAGACCCATGGCTTCGGTACTATGCTTAGCCCCGTTACGTTTTCCGCGCAAAGTCACTAGACCAGTAAGCTGTTACGCACTTTTTAAAGGGTGGCTGCTTCTAAGCCAACCTCCTGGTTGTTTAAGTAACCTCACCTCGTTTCCCACTTAGCATAGATTTGAGGACCTTAGCCGATGGTCTGGGCTGTTTCCCTTTCGACACCGAAACTCATCTCCCGGCGTCCGACTGCCATGCTATGGAGTACTGGCATTCCGAGTTTGATTGGGTTCAGTAAGCTGTAAGCCCCTTAGCCCATTCAGTGCTGTACCTCCAGTACTAAACGCATGACGCTAGCCCTAAAGCTATTTCGGGGAGAACCAGCTATCTCCGTGTTCGATTGGCATATCACCTCTACCCACAGGTCATCCCCTAACTTTGCAACGTTAGTAGGTTCGGGCCTCCACGAGTGATTAGACTCGCTTCACCCTGCCCATGGGTAGCTCACCCGGTTTCGGGCCTAATCCCAGCGACTATACGCCCTATTCAGACTCGCTTTCGCTACGGCTTCGGGTGTAACTCCCTTAACCTCGCCACTGAGATTAACTCGCAGGCTCATTCTCCAAGAGGCACGCCGTCAGGCATAGCGCCGCGCACAAGATTTCTCTATAGCACCGACACGCCATTAGCCCTCCGACTGCTTGTAAGCTTACGGTTTCAGGTTCTATTTCACTCCCCTAACAGGGGGACTTTTCACCTTTCCCTCACGGTACTAGTTCACTATCGGTCGCTAAGTGTATTTAGCCTTAGAGAGTGGACTCCCTAGATTCCTGCCGTATTAGCGTGCACGGCAGTACTCAGGTACCTGGCGGAAGTCAATCAGTTTTCGCATACGGGGCTATTACCCTCTTTGGCAGGCTTTCCCACACCATTCCGCTAACTGATTGATTTGTAACTTCACAATGCCAGGCCCTACAACCCCGCCCATGCAAGCATGGTCGGTTTGGGCTACTCCCCGTTCGCTCGCCACTACTGGGGGAATGATCTCTTTTCCTCCGGGTACTTAGATGTTTCAGTTCCCCGGGTGCCCTTCCTCAAACCTATGTGTTCAGTAAGAGGATACTGGAGGTTCGCTCCAGTGGGTTTCCCCATTCGGAAATCTCCGGATCAACGTTTGTTAACAACTTCCCGAAGCTTATCGCAGTTTCCCACGTCCTTCATCGGCACTTAGCGCCAAGGCATTCACCGTAAGCCCTTAGTAGCTTCTCCACGTGATGCGGAGAAATTGATACTTTTTTTATTACTTTTGGCCTACATCATCAGATTATTCAGTTGTCAAGGTTCAGGTTCACTGTTGACCAGTGAACGATGCTCTCGAAATATTCCAGGGCATCGGTCACCCTTCAACCTATTCACTTTGGCAAGTCCCAGAGACAAAACGACCCGGCATGTACCGCCGGGCCATAAAAAGCCGGTGTGGCGGTAAACCTGTTAGACTGGGATATTGCTGTTTAACAAACTTTGTTTTGCTCCGTTATTCTTCGGCAACTCAGTGGAGATGGCGGGATTTGAACCCGCGACCTTCGCCTTGCAAAGGCGCTGCTCTCCCGCTGAGCTACATCCCCAAGATCACGCGATCTTGCAGAGAGTGGGCTTGACAGGATTCGAACCTGTGACCCCTGCGTTATCAGCACAGTGCTCTAACCAACTGAGCTACAAGCCCGTGGTCGTCACCTTAGCAACTGAGAAGTGATAGCAAGCATCTTCATCCAACCAACCTTCAACACCGTGAAGGATTTTTAGTAGAGTGCGAGGTCTTGCGACTCCGCTCTCAATTGTCAAGAAAGGAGGTGATCCAGGCGCACCTTCCGGTACTCCTACCTTGTTACGACTTCGTCCCAGTCACCAGCACCACCTTCGACAGCGCCCTCCTTGCGGTTAGGCTACCGGCTTCAGGTGTTACCAGCTCCCATGACGTGACGGGCGGTGTGTACAAGGACCGAGAACGTATTCAACGCACTATAGCTGACGCGCGTTTACTAGCAACTCCGACTTCACACAGGCGAGTTGCAGCCTGTGATCTGAACTGAGACCGGCTTTGAGGATTGGCTCCACCTCGCGGCTTAGCAACCTGTTGTACCGGCCATTGTAGCGTGTGTGTAGCCCCAGATATAAAGGCCATGCTGACTTGACGTCATCCCCACCTTCCTCCGGCTTGATACCGGCGGTCCCACGTGACACATGTAACACGTAGCGAGGGTTGCGCTCGTTAGCGGACTTAACCGAACATCTCACGACACGAGCTGACGACAGCCATGCAGCACCTGTTCAGGCTCCCCGAAGGGTCGGTCACCTTTCGGATTCCTACCACCTGTATGTCAAACCTGGGTAAGGTTCTTCGTGTAGCATCGAATTAAACCACACGCTCCGCTGCTTGTGCGGTCCCCCGTCAATTCCTTTGAGTTTTAACCTTGCGGCCGTAGTCCCCAGGCGGTAGACTTATCGCGTTAGCTTCGACACCGATGGTTTTGACACCACCGACGCCAAGTCTACATCGTTTACGGCTAGGACTACCGGGGTCTCTAATCCCGTTCGCTACCCTAGCTTTCGCGTCTGAGTGTCAGGACCAGCCCAGAAGATCGCCTTCGCCACTGGTGTTCCTCCAGATATCTACGCATTTCACCACTACACCTGGAATTCCATCTTCCTCTGCTGTCCTCAAGTTCGGTAGTATTGAACGACCTCTCCTAGTTGAGCCAGGAGCTTTCACATCCAACTTGCCGAACCACCTGCACGCGCTTTACGCCCAGTAAATCCGGATAACGCTCGTCTCCTACGTGTTACCGCGGCTGCTGGCACGTAGTTAGCCGAGACTTATTCCTGGGATACTGTCCTTTCTCATCTCCCAGAAAAGTGCTTTACGATCCGAAGACCTTCATCGCACACGCGGCGTTGCTGGGTCAGGCTTTCGCCCATTGCCCAATATTCCCTACTGCTGCCACCCGTAGGTGTATGGACCGTGTTTCAGTTCCATTGTGAGGGGCCACCCTCTCAGGCCCCTTACCCGTCGTCGCCTTGGTAGGCCATTACCCTACCAACTAGCTGATGGGACGCAGGCCCCTCCCAAAGCGCATTACTGCTTTAGACATCGGATTCTAATCCCGATGACCACATGCGGTATTAGCAATCCTTTCGGACTGTTATCCCACACTTTGGGGAAGTTCACAAACGCGATACTCACCCGTTCGCCACTAAGAAACCAATGTATTACTACAAAGGCTCTCCGTTCGACTTGCATGTATTAGGCACGCCGCTAGCGTTCATCCTGAGCCAGGATCAAACTCTCCGCAAAAAAATCTCACCCTTACGGGTGTACGTTACGGAAAGAAAATGACTGGATTACTGCTGCTTACTATCACTTTTCAGTTGTTAAGGTTCCGTCAACCAGGCGGGCTTTTGACCCGCGAAGCTGGCCTGCCAAACTATGTTGAGAGACAAAATTACCGATGCCTATCTTTCAACATCGGTACACCAAATTTCGGTGGGCCATCTCTCTATTTGTAATCGATCTGTCGGGAAGACGAAATCGCTCGTGCTGACTGGCTTATCAATTATACATAAGCCGTTCTGCCTGTCAAGGGTTTGATCTGACCAATCTGCTTTTTCGTTCCGGCAACCTGTCAGACAATCTGCTTTATTGTTTCTTGTTCCTTGCGGCGAAAGCGAATTATATTCATACGGGAAAAAGAGTCAAGAGGATTCACAGACCAATTTCGAGAATCCATCATTTTTTAAGGTTTGGAGGCCTTCCAGCGGCCAGCATGACCCTCAATGGCCGAAATTACCTCCCCCAGGCCATCTTCCGAGCGGATCGAACGCCCGACCGCCTGCGCCGCCGCCAAAACAGGTTGGGTCTCCGCTTCGGCCAGGGCCGCCAACAGCCCATCCACTGTAAGTGTTTTCAGGTGTAATGGGCGGGGGCCAGCGCCTAGATCATATACCCGCTGACCCCAAAAAGGCTGGTCGGCAATGTGCGGAATGACAATGTTGGGGATGCCCGCCCGCAACCCGGCAGCCGTCGTGCCTGCCCCACCGTGATGGATGACCGCCTTACAGCGCGGCAAAAGCCAGGCATGCGGCGCAGAGTCGAGTTGTAAAAATTGGCCGGGGTGAACATCCATTGGCAGGCTGCCCCAGCCGGTCAGCAGCACCGCACGCTGCCCGGCCTGCCCCAGGGCCTGTAAAATGACCTGGTACATCTTTTCAGCATCACGATTAAGCATACTTCCAAAAGAAATGCATACCGGCGGGGGACCGGAATTTAGGAATTCTTCAAGGACAGATGAAGGCTGGTCGGTTGAAGCTTCTCCCGGCATGAACACATAACCGGTTACCCGGGCATACTCCGGCCAGTCGCGGGAGACAGGCAGCACGCTTGGGCTCCAGGCGCACAGCAGCGGGGTGCGAAGCCGCTCCGGGGAGGCGCGGAAAGGCCAGTACAACCTGCGGGAGGGCAACCCGGCCCGGCGCCGGATAAACTCAAATCCCATTATCCCGCCCCATTCCATGAACCGGGAAGAGAAGTGGTGCGAGGCACGATTCAGCGGGCGCAGGCCTGTGTTGGGCAGGGTGATGTTGGGATAGTCGCCTGTGGGCGCGAACATGGGGAAGAGTTGCAGGCAGGCATCCGGGATGTTCAGTTCTCTGGCCAGAGTGTGGCCGTCGAGAACATGCGCGAAGGTATGGACGATAAACTCGGCTCCCCGGCAGGCGGCGCGGGTCTGGTAGGTCATTTCTGCGCCAACCCGCAGGGCATACTGCATCATACCGCTGACCATGCGAATGGGGTTGCGGCCAGCATCGTTAAAACGCTGGCTCAGTTCGGCGGGGTCGCCCGCCAGCGGCGCAAACGGAATATTGTACTGCTGGATGAATGCTGCAAAGCGGGCCGGGGCGGCCAAGGTGGGCTGGTGACCGGCCTGTTGCAAGCCCAGCGCCAGGGCAAGGAAGGGTTGGACATCGCCGCGCGAGCCGTAAGTGAGCAGGGTGATTTTCATATAATGAAAAGTGGCCGGGCCGTTTTGGCTCGACCACTACAGGGTTAGTTCATCTCCTGCCTGCCAGAGAGCGCCCTGAGCAGGGTGTTCTGGTCGGCGTATTCCAGGTCGCCGCCGACGGGCAGGCCACGCGCCAGGCGGGTGACGTGCACATTAAACTGTTGCAGCTGCTGCCGCAGGTAGAGCGCAGTGGCATCACCTTCCATACTCGGGTTGGTGGCGAGGATAATTTCCCTGGCCTGGCCGTTGGCAACCCGGGCCATCAGGGGCTTGATTTTCAGATCATCCGGGCCAATGCCCTCGATGGGGTTAAGTACACCATGCAGAACATGGTATTTGCCTTTATAAATCCCGACCCGCTCCAGGGCCAGCACATCCAGCGGCTCTTCAACCACGCAGATGATCGACTCATCTCGGGCGCGGCTCTCGCAAATTTCGCAGCGCTCGCGGCCTGCCAGGGTAATGTTAAAACACTCCGGGCACAGGGCGGTGTTGGCCTTGAGCAAGGCCAGCGCCTCGGATAATTGCTGGGAGATATCATCCGGCGCGCGCAACAGGTAAAAAGCCAGACGCGAGGCGCTTTTTGGGCCAATGCCTGGCAGGCGCTCGAAGGCGGTAATCAGGTTCTGGAGCGGTTCTGGGAGAATCATTTAAGCTTGTGGTTTAGAAAGGCAGTCCGCCCGCCAGCGGCCCCATGACCTGTTGCTGGAGTTCGCGGGATTTGTCGAGTGCCATATTGACGGCCGTCAGCACCATGTCGTTGAGCATTTCGGCGTCGGCATCTTTCAGGAACTCGGCATCAATCTCAACCGACTGGCATTTCTGGTCGCCGGTCATGACGACTTTAATCGCCCCGCCACCGGCTGTGGCGGTGACGGTTTCCTCGGCCAGGCGTTCCTGGGCGGCGGCCATCTGGGCCTGTAATTTTTGCAATTGCGCCATCATGGGGTTGCCGCCCCCACCGGGCATTCTGTTGAATCCTTTGGCCATCATTACATCTCCCGATTATCTTCTTATGAAAAGAGTTTTCCAAACAATAACTTATAAAATCCGTTAGGCATTTCTATCCCATCCAACCCTACATACAATGGGGGAATGAATAAATTAATAACTTTAGCAAACTGGAAAATTCTTACTCGTAAAGTATTTGTATCAAAGGCCAGAAATCTCCATGAAAACAACAATGCGGGAAAAGCCCATCCCATTAACCGAGCTGTGTCTGAGCCAAGTACCGTCATCAAAATCCCAACACTAATCAGAATAGATATTAACCCAACTTCTCTAAATTTTTCATCTTTATAGAGACCATATAACGCCATGATGATCATAATCCAACCTGCCCCAAAGCCAAAGAAAACTCCAGTTATCTCAAGATGAAAATTATTCAATAAAGCATCAAAAGTTGTCACATCATTTACTACCCTGGGTGTGAATGTAAATATTCCGTCAAAACCAGAACCAGCAAAACGAATGATGACATATAAAGCAGCTATTATAGTGTAATGTGCCCAATTGGCTTTCGGTAAGAAAAATAGAGCCAAAACTGTCCAAATAAAAATATTTGCTTCATGGGTAGCCATAGAGAGGACAAACAAAACCAACCAGCCAACTGAGCTTAAAGGCAACACCAAGGCTAATAAAAGAAAAATGTGCATCAGAACATCTGGATATCCTGGTGAGTAAAATTTATAGCTAACAAAGGTCATCAAACAAAGTGATAGCAATTCCCACCAAGATAAATTTATTCCATTATTAACAAACCAAAACACCAAAAGATAAATAAATACAATAGACAATAATAGGGAAAATACGAGAAAAAATATTCCTCCTCGAAAATACAAAGTATGAGCCAATGCAGTAAATAAAAATCTTTCACTATACTGTATTTCACTGATTTTCGAAAACAAAACTACACTCGTTCTTTCATATTCATCTGCCATTCGAATAATATCACTGGGCAATACAAGGACACATAAGACAAAAAAAACAGTAAAAACCATACGCCAGTCTGGAAAAATCATACCCTTCAACCTAGACCAGTCAATATCCCTAACTAGAAGGGTTACCAAAACGAAAAAACTAGTAATAAACACAATCCCGCGAATTGGAGAAAAAAGCTCATTCACTAAATGCTGCGGTGAACTTTCTACAAAAAAAGATCGTACCGTTTCTGGGAGCCACGATCTGGCTTGTAAAAAATTAAGCGATATAAAAAACCATTTATTTGTAAAGTAAATAATTCCGAACAATGCAGAAGCTGATAGCAACAAAACCAGGTAATGAATTAGCGATGAGTTTTTAGTTGGCATATGCTATTGCACATCCACAATCTCGCCACCGTTTTCGAGCACGGCAGCCATTTGGGCCTGTAGTTTTTGCAATTGCGCCATCATGGGGTTGCCGCCCCCACCAAGCATTCTGTTAAATCCTTCGGCCACTTTATAATATTCTCCTTACTAAATCATAAAATAATACCATCTTCAGAATCCAAGGGCGTTAAAGAGTGACTTGTAAAGACCGGGCGGTAAATCCACCCCATTTAAGCCAACATATAATGGGGGGAAAATTAAATTAACAACCTTTATCAAAAAAACAAACCTCCTATGCCAACCTACCGAAAGCAAGTGTAATTCTTTCCATGAAATTAACAAAGCCGGGAACGCCCATCCCATTAGACGAGATGTATCTATAGCAAATAATGTTATGGCGAATCCACACAACAAAAATAATACGACTGCTCTGATATTTTCCCATGATCTCAACTTCAGCCAAAAAAACAACGCTGAAAATATTAAAACCCAACCTAACTTGAAGGCAAAAAACCACCCGATTAATTGTCGGTCAAAATTATAGAATAACCACTCGGACACTTTCCATCCTGCCACGGTTTTTGGAGAAGCGACCACTGATAAATCAAAACTAGAACCCAGAAACCTGAAAAATATATAAATCAACAAAATCAACAACAACTTGTACCATGAAACTTTCTCTCGTAATAAATATGCTAAACCTACCCAAATAAAAACACTCCCTTCATGGGTGGCCAAGGATAAAACAAAGATGATTAATAAACCGACTTCAGTGATGGGGATGATAAAAATCAACAGTACAAAAATTGTAATCAAAACATCAGGATATCCAGGCGCCATAAATTGGAACGAGATAAAACTGATGGTACCGATAGATACCAATTCCCACACGTTGATGGGAAAATTGTTCCGATGAAACCAAAACACAAGCGCTGCAACAAGAAAAAAATTACAGATTAGTGAGAATAAATAATAAAAGACTTCACCCCGGAAAAAGAATAAGTGGGCTAATGCAGGCAGCAAGAACCTTTCCCCATTATTAATAGGTGTGAGCTTTGTGAAAAGCACAACACTCGTATTCGCATACTCAAAAGATATTCCGCCTAACTTAACAGGCGTTATAAGAATAAATAGGATAAAGTATACAAAGATAATTTTTTTCCAGTTAGCGTTTTTAAAGTGAACATCTTTCCAATCTACATTCTTTAGAAAGATTATTAAAAATGTCATTAAACTGACCACGGTAATTATTCCCCTAACCGGGCTAATGAAATCAATTAATATTTCTTGCTGTGTACGATCAAAAAAATACTGCTTTACCTGAAAAGGCAACCAATTAAACTTAACCAAGTTATCGATTAAAACAAAATACCACCTTAACTCAATGTAAATAACGCCAAATAGTGCTGCAGCAAGGATTAGAATCAGTAGAGTAGTTTTGTTATTAAGCGCTGTCATATAGATAGGGTTCCGAATAATCTATTGCACATCCACAATCTCGCCACCGTTTTCGAGCGCGGCAGCCACCATGCCATCTGGCCTGACGTTGGCCGGCAGGGCATTTTTGCCGCCTGCCACCACCCCCTGCACGGGGAGATCCACCTGCAAGGCTTCGCGGATGGCTTTGCAGGTCAGCTCGATGTTCTCAGGCCGGTTGAACTTTTCCTGCAGAATATCACTGACAAAACCCACCAGCAAGACACCATCGCGGATTTCCAACGGTTTGGATGAATTGAGCAGGGCGGCCGCATCTGCATTGGCCTTTTTCACTAGGGCGGAGATCTGCCGCCACTCTTTCACCACTTGCTCCAATGTAACCGGGCTGGTGGTTTTAGACTCCCCGGCCGGGCGTGGGGTTTTTGAAATCGCGCCTGCTTTTTCAGCCTGGGCGGCGGGTTTTACAGCAGGGCGGGAAGCAGCCTGGGAAGCCTCTGCCTGGGCCGGGAGTTCCAGCATTTCGGCAAAAGCCAGTTCCAGTCCCAGTGAGGGCGCCCAACCCCCGCGCGGATCAGTAGCCGCAGCATTGAAGGCGCGCATCATGCGCAACACGTCAGAAGCAGGTAGCGCGCGGGCGTGGGCAGTCATCTGGGCGCGGACATCGGCAGTTGTTTCAACTTGTTCGCCATTGCCCATTTGCACCAGCATGATATTTCTTAAATAATCCACCACCTGACGGGCCAGGGCACGGGCATCTGCGCCGCTATCCAGTGCATGCTGGATTTCATCCAGGCCATGGGATGGCTCACGGTCCACAACGGCCTGAATCAGGGCAATGACCGCCTGGTTTGTGGCTGTACCAAGCACCGTCTGGGCCAGCTCGAGGGTAATTTCCTCCCCAGTCGAGGCAAGCTGGTCGAGCAGTGAGATGGCATCGCGCATCCCGCCGGAGGATTGGCGGGCAATCAGGTTCAGGGCGTCGGGTCGGGCCTTGATGTTCTCCGTTTTGCAGATCTCATCCAGCCTGCGGGTGATCTCCCCCAATGGCACACGGCGGAACTCATGGCGCTGGCAGCGGGAGAGCACTGTTGAAGGAATTTTGTGAATTTCGGTGGTCGCCAGAATAAAAATGGCGTGCGGCGGCGGCTCTTCAAGGGTTTTAAGCAAGGCATTGAAAGCCGCTGTAGAAAGCATGTGAACTTCATCAATAATATAGACTTTATAGGTGCCCTGGGATGGGGAAAAGTTAATCTTGTCGCGCAGGTCGCGCACATCTTCCACGGACGTGTTGGATGCGGCATCGATCTCAATCAAGTCCATAAACCGGTTTTCGTTAACCGCCAGGCAATGAAGGCATTCGTTACAGGGGCGTTGGGTCTTTTCTTCTGCCAGGCAGTTGACAGCCTTAGCCAGCAGGCGGGCGGCGGTGGTTTTACCTGTCCCGCGCGGGCCGCTGAACAGGTAGGCGTGCGCCACACGCTCACCGGAGACAGCGTTTTTCAGCGTCTGGATGACATGTTCCTGGGAGACAACTTCATCCCAGAGTTGGGGGCGCCATTTGCGATAGAGAGCCTGGGTCATGGTTGGGATTACCTGGAAGGGTCAATTTGAATTGGCCTGTATCATAGCACAGGCAGGACATTAAGAAAATGGGCGGGGAAGTTTGGCGCATTGCCGCCCCATTTCACTATTGATTATAGTCATGTATACTACATATAATGCATTAAATTTCATCCAACCCGCCCCCCAAATATGCCATGAGCCAATCCATCGATATCTTTTGCCCGGTCTGCAAGTTCAAAAATCCACCCGACGCGCAGGTATGCATTTACTGCAAATCGCCCCTGCCCGACCAGCACAGCCGCACCACGGCTGAAACTGGCGTCAAGGAATCGAAACTGCTGCACAAAGTCGAGGACTTGATTGAGAAAGCCAAGGTGCCTTCGCAAGGAATTTCAATCTTCCTGCTGGATAATGCATCCCCGATTGCCGTCTTAAATGACGAGCAATTTGTGCTGGGCCGGGCCATGGAGGATTTCGGCGAACGCATCATTGACCTGATCCCGCACGGGGGGTTTGACCTGGGAGTTTCCCGGAAGCACTGCCTGATTCAAAAAAATGGTGCGAGTTACGAAGTCATTGACCTGGACAGCACCAACGGCACATGGATAGAGGAACAACGGCTTGTTCCCAATAAAGTGTACTCCCTGCCTTCGGGTAGCCTGCTGCGCCTGGGACGCATGAGAGTGGTCGTCATCTACCAGACCTGAAAAACCCTATTTAATGGAAACCAGCCCGCCCCCCGCCCGCCCGCCTGCTCCCTATCTCCGCTTTACCCTGCTGGGATTGAGCGGTCTGGCGTTCATCTGCATTCTGCTATGGGGGTTGGGCATGGTGCAATCCGGACAGTTTGGAAACAATGCCCAGGCAACCATCACAGCGCTGGCGCAGGCCGATCTGACCTGTAAGGAACTGGTGGAAACTGCCATGCAGCAGTCTGATGAGGCCTGCCAGAACATGGGCAGTAACCAGCTTTGCTATGGCAACACCGCGCTGGAGGCCGAAATCGCTGGTGAAGTGGCAGATATTTTCCATACACGGGGCGACATTATCGATGTTGATATCCTGCGCCGCCTGTCGGCTTCGCCATTGGACTTGCTGGGGAACCAGTGGGGAATCGCGATCTTTAAGATTACGGCAAACCTGCCTCGCTCACTGCCCGGCGAGAACGTCACCATGATTGCCTTTGGGAATACGCGTCTTGAAAAAGATGGACCAGGCATTGAAACTTTTTATTTTTACAATGAGCTCGGACAAATTATTTGCGATGAAGTGCCGTTTGACGGCCTGATGATCACCATGCCACCAGGCACGGGCATTCAATTGAACATTAACGGTGCCGAGCTTGTCCTGCTGGGCAATGCCAGCCTGACCGCCAACCAGGGTGGCAGCATGCAAGTGAATCTGTATAGTGGCGCCGGGCAGATTACCGTTGATGGGGAAACGGTGAGCATTGGCCCCGGGCAGCAGGTTTCGATCCCGATGGATGGCGGCGACGGGACGACCGTTTCTGGTCCGCCCTCCTCCCCCCAGCCTTTGTCGCCGGAAGAACTGGAATTGGCCTGCTCGCTGACAGGGCAATTCTGCACCCCGCAAGACATTCCCACCTCCAGCAGCCAATCCATTGCTGCAACGCTGACCGGTATTCCCGCCTCAGCCAGCAGCACATCCAGCCTGGCGGCATTGCCAACCCTGCAAGCCAGCGCAACCGGTATGCCAACCATCGGGCTGCCCGTAGCGCCAAGCGCGACACCCAAACCGGCCACAGCCGTGCCGACCAAAACGCGCACCCCGGAACCGCCGCCCGCTCCTACTTACACGCCAACCCAGACAGCAACAGCAATGCCGACAGCTACAGCAACTGCGACTGCCACAGCTACAAGCACTGCAACCAGCACCGCAACCGGGACCAGTACAAGCACAGCGACTGCAACTTCCACAGCCATACCTGTCACCTGTTCAACAATTACGTGGGGCAGCATGAGCTACCCACTGGCTAACCAGATTGCCATCACCATTACCAACGGCAGCGGCGCAACCGTGAGCCTGGAAAATCTGGTCGTTAACTGGGTTGAATTGCCCATGAGCCAGCACCTGACCTCCGTCTCCCTGGATGGCAACACCCTGTGGACCGGGAGCGATCCCAACTCGCCGACCACTTTCCCATCCGAACGCGCCTGGACCGGCACCACCAGTGATCGCGAGATTGCCGACACCACCAGTGAACAATTATTGATTACTTTTGACGAAGACCTGCAAATCAGTGGGTATTCCCTGCAGGCCATTTTTAGCACCTACTGCCAGTTGCAGGCTTCCAACTAAAAGGCATTCATGAGCCAGTTCTCCATTCCCCAACAGGTGCGTGAACTCCGCAGCGGGTTGGAATTCAAAACCTACCGGCTGCTGGAACGCATCGGCTCGGGTGGGCAGGGGGAGGTCTGGTCTGGTGTAGATCGACCGAACAACCGCATTGTAGCGATCAAGTTTGCTGAAAGCCTCGGCGACGACAAGCAGGAAATTGACGAACGCATGTTTGCCCGCCAGGCAAAACAACTGGCAGCACTCAGGCATCCTTACGTGCTGCCAATGCTGGATTATGCGCTGGAAGGCCGCATGCGTTACCTGGCCACCCCATATATTGCAGGCGGTTCCCTGGCTGAGATCATTCGTGGTCACCCGCTGCCATTCCACGACAGCCTGCAATATGTGGATAAAATCGCTGCCGCGCTGGCCTACCTGCACCGGAATGGTGTCGTTCATCGCGACCTCAAGCCAGGGAATGTCTTGATTGACTTGCGCCGCAACATTTACCTGGCAGACTTCGGCCTGGCGCGAATCATCGGCAACGCCACACAGGTGTTGCATACCGGGCGCGGCACGCCCTCCTATTCCCCACCCGAACAGCATAATTTTGGCGAGGCCAGCGCGGCATCTGACATTTTTAGTTTTGGCATCCTGCTCTATGAAATCTTTACCGGCACACTACCCTGGCAGGGTGAAAAAACCCTCGGCATGCAGCAGTTGTTCTCAAAGGAACAGCTGCCAGACCCGCGCCAGGTGAACCCGGAACTCCCCTCAGGGTTGATTAAGTTGCTGCGTCAGATGACCGCCGCCAGCCCGGCCAGCCGCCCGGATTCCATCGAAGAAATCGTGGATAAACTGCACAGACTGTTCGGCATCCCGGCCATCCCGATGGCCAGCGAAGCAGACTGGAACAAAGATGCCTTTGAAAATATCGGCGCACAAGAATTACTGACCAGTAACCTGATTCGCTGGGGCGCGGTCGACGGCACGAAAACCCTGACCCTGACAAAATTTGCGCTGGTGGATGCCGGGAAGAATGCAAGCAGTAACGAAGAATTGCATAGCGATGAGCAGCGCTTCCTGTTGCAAGCTTCGCTGTTGTATGGGTACAACGATGCGGTCTGGTGGCAGCGCATCCGTGACTCGCGTGAACGACTGGCCGCCGCCACAGAACTGGTCAACATGGAAAGCGGCGTGGTCTCCGCCCGCATCATCCAACACCTGGTGGATGACAACGAAATCTCTGAACTGCGTGCCAGCGTCACTACTGCCCAGGCCGCGCCATTGCTACGGGCATCCGCCCGCCTGAATGATCGGGTGCTGCGACAACAGTTCCTGTCACGCATGCGACGGCTGCTGCCCCGGCAGGAACGCTGGCAGCCGATTGTCATGGATCATGAGACAGACACCTTGCTGGCCACCCTCTCCCTGGACAGCACACCCACCGGTGTCGAAGCCGCCATGCTGGCCGGTCACCTGAAATCCGAGACCGCCCTGCATGAGATCCTGCGCGTCCCCAATGAACGCCTGCGTACCCGCGCCTTGATGAACTGCCTGCAAAGCGCCGTTTCGCTTCCCGCAAGCCTGCCCTTCGGAACCCGTTTGCAAATCCTGGCCGAATGGACGTTGTGGCGGCTTTTCCTGCAGCCTCTGGACATCCTGCGCGCCTACGGGGCTGCCATATTGGGTGCATTGCTGGCCTTTGGGCTGCACACATACCTTTCCTATCGGTTGCCAAACTTCCTCGACAGCCTGCGCCTGACCACCGCCCTCGAGCACGGGGTGTTTGCCGGTTTCCTGGTGGGACTGGGGTTGCTTGTGCCGCGCTTGGTCACCGAACGCCTGCCCAACCAGCCTACCCTGCCGCGCCTGGCCTCCGGCAGCCTGGCGGGGGCAATCATCCTGACCATCGCAATATCCCTATATGACATCCTGCTGTTGCGACAATATGGCCTGCTGGAGTTTGAAAACCTGCCGCAGCTGCAATTAATCGCTCTGGGCAGCCTGTTCATTGCCACCGGGCAAGCCGTGGCCGGGTGCTTGAAAAACAAACTGGGCAAGGCCCTCACAGCCGCCAGCCTGGCCTTTGTCGGGATGGGCATCAGCTGGTGGGGGCATGTTTCCCTGCCAGGTGTACCGCCGCTGCCAATCCTGTTTTATGAATACACCTGGCCTACCAGCCAGGTGCTTATCTCAATAATTATTTCTTCTGCCTTACTGGCCATCCCAGCCAGCCTGCCGGACCTTTCCCCCAATAACTAACCTACCATCAGCGCTACCCAATCAGCAACCTGGCGTTTCCCCAGCAGGCGCAGGCCGTGCTTTTCAGCGGCGACCTGCACATCGCCCGCCTGGTGATCGAGAATTCCCGAAAGGATGAGTCGCCCACCCGGGGCAACCAGCTGTGCCATGCCTGCATCAAACAGTCGGATGAGCACCGGTGCAAGGATGTTCGCCAGCACCAGTGGAGCCTGCGAATACGGGAACTGGCCACCCAGCAGTTCATCCACCGAGCCGACCCCCAACACCAACGCCTCGCTGTCCACACCGTTATTTTGGGCGTTTTCGAGGCTGTTGTCTACTGCCTGCTGGTCAATGTCCACGCCCAAGGCACGGCGGGCGCCCATCTTGAGCGCCGCCACCGCCAGGATGCCCGATCCGCAACCCAGGTCAATCACATCCAATTCCTTAAAACCGTCCATTTCATCGGAACACTGTTCCAGCAGTTCCAGGCATAGCTGGGTGGTCGGGTGGGTGCCTGTGCCAAAGGCCATGCCGGGGTCAATCTTGATGGCGATCCGTTCCGGCTGCGGGGAATCGAGCCAAGCCGGGACAATGATCAATTTTTTCCCAATTTCAATCGGCTGGTAGCGCGATTTCCAGGCTTCCATCCAGTTCTGGTCGGCAATGGGTGTATACACGGGGGCTGGCAAGGGCTGAATCATGCCTAGGTAATGCAGGGCCTGTTCCAGCCTGCCCCGCGTCTCTTCCAGCATTTCATCGGCAGGCAGGTAAGCGCGCACAGTGATCGGGCCGGTGGGTGTACCCTCGTCCTCGTCATCCACAAAACGGACGCCCTGCTCGGTGGTTACACCGTTGGGAGCAAAACGACCCAGCACATCGGCCACGGCCTCGGCCAGTTCGCCGTTTACAGTCAGGGAAACTTCGAGCCAGTTGGTCATTTAGCCGCCGAAAAAGTCATTGAGTTTGTCAAAAAAACCCTGCGCCTGCGGCTTGGGGGTGGTACCAAGCGTGGCCGCCAGCTGCTCAAACAGGGCGCGCTGTTCCTTGGTCAGCCGGGTGGGGATATCCACATTGACGATTACCTTTTGGTCGCCGCGCCCGCCCTGGCGAATTTTCGGTACGCCTTTGCCGCGCAGGGTGAAGACGCGCCCCGGCTGTGTCCCGGCCGGAATGCTCAGTTTTTCATCGCCATCCACGGTTGGCACTTCAATCTCAGCGCCGAGGGCAGCCTGGGCAATATTAATGTCCAGGTCAAGCAGGATGTCCTCGCCGCGGCGTTTGAAGAACTCATGTGGTTTGACATTAACGGCCAGAAATAGGTTGCCGTTCGGCCCGCCATTGCTACCGGGCTGTCCTTCGCCGGGCAAGCGAATCTGCATACCGTTATCCACCCCGGCAGGGATGGAAACTTTTTTCTTCACACGTTTACGTTCCAGCCCGCGCCCGGAGCAGGTATGGCACAGTTTTTCAATGACCTGGCCACGTCCCTGGCAGTTCGGGCAGGTGACCGTCTCGACCATCTGCACAACAAAAGTCTGTCGCACCTGGCGGACTTCGCCGCGCCCGCCACAGGTCTGGCAGCTATGCACACTGGATCCCGGCTCTGCGCCGTTGCCCCGGCAGGTGGCACAGGTTTCATCGCGTTCGAATTCGACTTCTTTTTCCACGCCAAAGATGGCTTCTTCAAAACCCAGGTTAACCTGCATTTGCAGGTCACGACCCCGGCGGGGCGCATTGCGGCGCGAAGTACGCCCGCCCATGCCCCCAAAGCCGAACAGTTCTTCGAAGATGTCGCCAAAGTTGACCGTGTAGTCTTGATAGCCGCCACCCATATCGCCAAGCCCGGCCCGGCCAAAGCGGTCGTAGCGGGCACGCTTATCTGGGTCGGAGAGCACACCATAGGCCTCGTTGATCTCCTTGAATTGCTCCTCGGCCCCGGCTTCCTTGTTCACATCCGGGTGATACTGGCGGGCCAGCTTGCGGAACGCGCTCTTAATCTCGTCCGCCGAGGCGCCGCGGGCAACACCCAGCACTTCGTAGTAATCTCGTTGGCTCATATCTCTTTCACTTCACCATCAATCACATCGCCGCTGAAGGGTTTTGACTGGCCTTCCGCGCCGCCTGTCGCGTTGTGCAGCCCGGCCCCGGCCGTTTGTACGGCCTGTTGCAAGCGCGCAACCGCGGAGGTAATTGCTTCCGCATCTTCACCATCCCGCACACCTTTTACTGCCGTGATGGCTGTTGAAACTGCATCCTTTTGGGGCGGGTCCAGTTTGTCGCCATATTCGCTGATCATCTTCTCAGCGGCATACACGGCCTGGTCGGCCTCGTTGCGGGCCGTTGCCAGCGCCCGGCGCTGGCTATCCTCAGCAGCATGCGATTCGGCATCCTTGCGCATCCGTTCAATTTCTTCGGCAGACAGGCCTGAGGAGGCCGTCAGGGTGATGTTCTGGCTGCGACCGGTGGCTTTGTCGCTGGCAGTTACTTTCAGGATGCCGTTGGCATCAATATCAAAGGTTACTTCAATTTGCGGGATACCGCGCGGCGCAGGCGGGATGCCATCCAACTGGAACTGGCCGAGCGATTTGTTATCCGCCACCATCGGGCGTTCACCCTGCACCACGTGGATTTCCACCTGGGTCTGGTTGTCGCTGGCCGTGGAAAAAACCTGGCTCTTGCGGGTCGGGATGGTGGTGTTGCGTTCGATTAATGGGGTCGCAACCCCGCCCAACGTTTCAATGGAAAGGGTCAGCGGGGTGACGTCCAGCAGCAGGATATCCGTCACATCCCCGCCCAGCACACCGGCCTGAATGGCCGCACCAATCGCCACAACTTCATCCGGGTTGACGCCGCGATGCGGTTCCTTGCCGAACATACGCCGCACCGCCTCCTGGATGGCCGGCATACGGGTCATGCCGCCCACCAGCACCACTTCATGAATCTGGGCGGGGGTCAGGCCGGAATCTTTCAACGCCTGGCGCACCGGGCCGAGGGTCTTCTCCACCAGGTCGCCGGTCAGTTGCTCCAGCTTGGCGCGCGTCAGCGTGGTGACCAGGTGCTTCGGGCCGGAGGTGTCGGCAGTCAGGTAAGGCAGGTTGATTTCGGCCTGCATGGTGGAGGACAGCTCAATCTTGGCTTTTTCGCTGGCTTCCTTCAAGCGCTGGATGGCCTGGCGGTCATTGCGCAGGTCAAAATTGTGTTCGCGCTGGAACTCACTGATCAGGTAATCCATGATGCGCTGATCGAAATCATCACCGCCCAGGAAAGTATCGCCGCTGGTGGCCTTGACTTCAAAGACACCTTCCCCGACTTCCAGCACGGAGACATCGAATGTGCCGCCGCCCAGGTCGTAGACGATAATCATTTCATTGGCTTTTTTATCCAACCCATAAGCAAGGGAGGAAGCCGTCGGCTCGTTGATAATGCGCAATACCTCCAGCCCGGCAATCTTGCCCGCGTCCTTGGTGGCGTTGCGTTCGGCATCATTAAAATAAGCCGGCACGGTAATGACCGCCTGTGTGACTGATTCACCCAGGTAGGCTTCGGCATCCGCTTTGAGCTTGGCCAGGATCATGGCCGAAATTTCGGGCGGGGAATAGTCTTTGTCGGCCATCTTTACCCAGGCGTCGCCATTCTCGGCGGTTGTCACCGCATACGGAACGCGCGACAGGGTATTTTGCACCATCGGGTCGTTGAACTTGCGGCCCATAAAACGCTTGACGGAAAAAATGGTGTTCTGCGAATTGACAATGGCTTGGTTGCGGGCCGTGCGGCCCACCAAACGCTCGCCGTTCTTGTTGATCGCCACCACCGACGGCACCAGCCGTTCCCCTTCCGCCGAGGGAATGACAACCGGTTCACCGCCCACCATAACGGCCACCACCGAGTTGGTGGTGCCCAAGTCAATGCCAATAATTTTACCCATGTGTCTCCCTGATCCCTTGGTTAAGCAGCCACTTTGACGAGCGCCGGGCGCAAAACACGCTCGCCCTGCAGGTAGCCATGTTGCAGCACTTCACAAACTGTGCCGCTCTCATAATTGTCGGTTTCTTCCTGGCCAATGGCTTCGTGCAGGGCCGGGTCGAAGGGCTGGCCGAGAGCTTCCATGCGCTTCACGCCTTCAGACTCGAGCACAGACTGGAATTTACGGGCCACCAGTTCCACGCCGCTTGCCCAGGCATCCTCCGCAGGGCGGTTGGCCAGTGCTCGTTCCAGGTCGTCCAGCACCGGCAGGAATTTCTTGATCGTCTCGCCAGCGGCCTGGCTCCAGATTTGCGAACGTTCGGTCTCGGCGCGGCGGCGGAAGTTGGTAAAGTCGGCCCGCTCACGCTGCCAGCCGTTCTGGGCTTCGAGCAGTTGATTTTTCAGGACTTCGAGCTTATCCCCTGATGTAGTGGACGCTTCGGCAGCGGCCTGCCCCGAATCAGATGAGGTGGCGGGCCCAACCCCGGGCGTGTCTTCCGTTTCAGGGGCAGGGACATCCGCCCTGGCGTTTTTCTCTTTATCCTTGGTCATGGTTCGTCTCTCCAGCAAAAGTATCGGTGACAAGGTCATTCAATAACCCCGCCACATAACGTACGGTGGGAATTGTGCGATTATAAGACATGCGCATAGGCCCCAGCACACCGATCGTGCCGCTGACGTGGCCGGGGATACCGTAACGCGCTAGGATGAAGGTACACTGGCTGAGTTCCTCCCAGGTGCCTTCGCCGCCGATCAACACCTGGACGCCGCCGGTCTCGCCGGTCAGGATGGTGCGGGCGAGCAGATCGTTGAGCAGGGCGCGTTCGTCAAACAGGCGCAGGGCGCGACGAGCCTGCTCGGCGTCGGTGAATTCGGGTTCGGCCAGCACGTTGGTCAACCCGTCCAGGTACAGTTCGCCGGTGACTCGCTCGGCGGCGCGGCGCAGGTCCTGCTGGATGAGCAGGAAGATATCGGCTTCGAGGGCGTCGCTGCGCGCGGCCAGCGCGGAAAGTTCATCCGCACTGCGGTTGTTGCAGAGTTGGTTCAGGCGGTTGGCGGCCGCCGAGAGCTGCTGCTGTGAGACCGGCTCGGCCAGGGTCAGGATCTGCTGGCTGACTTCACCGCCCACCGTCACCAGTACCATCAGCGCCTGGCGGCCCTGGGTGGAGATCAGTTCAACATGCTTGAAACGCGGTTTTTCGGCATGCGGGGCCGTCACCATGGAAACCGCCTGGCTCTGGTTGGCCAGCACCGAGGCAGCCAGGGTCATCCACTGGTTAATTTCAGGCCGGGCCTGGAAGAACTGGTGGCTGATGGTGTGCTGGATGTTCTCCGGCAGGTCAGACGGGTTCATCAGGTGGGTGACGAAATAACGGTAGCCTTCCTCTGTCGGGATGCGGCCACCGGAAGGATTCATCTGACCGTCCGGGCCGACCGGCTGGCGCAGCAGGCCCATCTGGGTCAGGGCCATCATTTCGTTACGTACCGTGGCTGAACTCATTTCCAGGTTGTAATGTTCAACCAAGCGCTTGGAACCGACCGGTTGCGCGGTGTCGGTGTAATCGCGCACAATCAGCATCAGTAGGGTCTTCTGGCGGTCGGTCAGGGCGGTCATTTTAGCAATCTCGTCCTTTAAGTGCTAAACAAGCGAGTTAAATCATAACACGCCAAAAAATGAGCGTCAATAAGAGGAGTGTTAGAGCCGTGTCCTGCATCCTCCATCCATCAGGCGATGCCAGAATTCACCTTGACAAAACCTGTCTTTTATTTATAATCATTCCAAATTTAGAATTATTCTAAATAAAAGAGAGTAACAATGTCCAATATCCAGGCCCTGACGGGTGCCCTGCAACAATCCGGCATGCGTATCACCCCCCAGCGGGTGGCGATTTGTTCGCTGCTGGCTGAGAGCCATGAGCACCCCACCGCGCGGCAGATCTACGAACAAGTGAAAAGGGAGTATCCCTCCATGGCGCTGGCGACCGTCTACAACACGCTGGACACGCTGGTAAAACTGGGCGCAGTGAATGTGCTCGGCCACGCCGGGGATGACCATGTTCACTACGACGCCGACACCGAGCCGCACGTCAACCTGGCCTGCGTTTCCTGCCACAAGATTATTGACATTCCCTCCGACCATGTGCGCCACCTGGATAGCGAAATTTCCGCCGCTTCGGGCTACAAATTGCTCGGCGCGCGCGTGCTGTATTACGGCCTGTGCCCGGATTGCCAGGGTCAGCCCCACAACAACTTGAAAACCTGGTAAACCGCCATAAAAGGACAATCCATGACTGCAACCCAAACATCCCCCGCCCTTCCTGCTCCCGAAGAACGCTGCACCGAGGTCTTTTTCGACACGCTCAAAAGCTACCAGGGCATCGAAAAAGTGGTCTACGACTTCCAGGCAGGCAGCCTGAAAGCGGTCTATGACCCGCGCGTGATCACCAATGAACAGGCCGTGCAGGTTGTTCGCCAGGCCGGGCAAACCGCCTCCGAACGGGTGGCGCAATGCGCCTTTAAGCGCGAACGCGGCCTGCCCGCCTGCGCCGATTGCGCCGGAGAACTTAACCTGAGCCTGATGAACCAGTACGCCGCTGCGGCCACCCTGCCGACAGCAGCCTTCTCCAACCACAGCATTACTGTCAGCCTGAACCCAGACTCTCCGCTCAACGGCCAGGCCGCCGAATTTGAGCAGGCCTTCCTGCCACGCGAGGGAACCCAGACGGAAGGGAAACCGCTCATCTCACAGGAAGCCCTGGAAGTGGGTCTGACCGCCCTGAACGCTGTGGCTGGCCTGGCCGCCTGGCTCAGCGCCCAGCTTGGCGCAGACGGGCTGTTCATCGGCCTGCTGTATGCCACCTCCTACGTGGCGGGCGGTTTCTTCGGTGTGCGCGCCTCCATTGAAGCGCTTAAAGAAAAGACCCTCAATGTGGACCTGCTCATGCTTCTGGCCGCCCTGGGCGCAGCCATTATTGGCGCACCGGCTGAAGGCGCTTTGCTGCTCTTCCTATTCTCACTCTCCAATACGCTGCAGACCTATGCCATGGATCGCAGCCGCAAAGCGATCGAAAAACTGCTCGACCTGCGCCCCTCCGTCGCCACCGTGCGGCGCGGCTCGCGCCTGGTGACCCTGCCCGTGGAAGACCTGGTGCTGGGCGATGTCGTCCTGGTGCGCCCTGGCGAACGCTTCCCGATCGACGGGCAGGTGCTCTCCGGCGAAAGCGACGTCAACCAGGCCACCATCACCGGCGAGAGCATGCCCGTGCACAAAGGCCCCGGCGAAACCGTCTTTGCCTCCGCCCTGAACGGCACCGGCGCATTGGAAATCCGCGTCACCCGCCTGGCACAGGACACCACCCTGGCGCGCATCATCCGCATGGTCGAGGAAGCCCAGTCCACCAAGGCCAACACCCAACGCAGGCTGGATGAATTTGAAAAATACTACGCCATCTTCGTGCTCGGCGCAGCCGTCATGCTCATCTTCTTGCCCTGGCTGGCACTCGGGCACGACTTCCAACCCACCTTTTACCGCGCCATGACCTGGCTGGTGGTGGCCTCGCCCTGCGCGCTGGTCATCTCCACCCCGGCCAGCATCCTTTCGGCCATTGCCAACGCCGCTCGCAACGGCGTGCTCTTCAAAGGTGGCGTGCACCTCGAGCAAACCGCTGAACTCAAGGTGGTAGCTTTCGACAAAACCGGCACGCTGACCTCCGGGGAACCCATCTTGAATGACATTTATGCCCTGGACGGCGATAAAATTGGATTGCTGCGCCTGGCCGGGGCGGTGGAGGCCAAATCGGAGCACCCGCTGGCGCGGGCCATTTACCAAGCCGCTCAGCAGGCTACCCCGAACCTGCCCGCCGCGACCGAATTCCGCGCCACACCCGGGCAGGGTGTGGAAGCCACGGTGGAAGGCCGGAAATTGCTAATTGGCAATGAACGCCTTTTCTTCGAGAAGGAAATTCCCCTCCCCGCTGAGTTGCAGGAAAAAGCCCGCGCCTGGGAAGACTCCGGGCAGACGGTGATGTACGTCTATGAATTTGGCGCTTCCTTCCTGGGCTTGCTGGCCGTGGCCGACAGCCTGCGTGCAGACGCCATTGAGATGATCAAGGGGCTCAAAGCGGCGGGCATCCAGCGCGTGGTCATGCTGACCGGCGACAACCCACGCGTGGCCGCCCAGATCGCCGTCCGCGCCGGGGTGGATGAGTTCCACGCCGGGCTGCTTCCCCAGGACAAAGTCAGTGTGCTGAAAACCCTGCAGGAAAAATACGGCCCGGTGGCCATGGTGGGCGACGGCGTCAACGATGCCCCCTCGCTGGCAACGGCTGATATTGGTATTGCCATGGGTGGCGGTGGTACGGATGTGGCCATTGAAACCGCGGACGTGGTGTTGATGTCCGACGACCTGCGCAAAATCCCCTTTGCCATTGGGCTGGCCCGCCGCGCCGAAAAAGTGGTCTGGCAGAACCTAGTCTTCTCCATGGCCGTGATCGTCATCCTGGTCGCTTCGGCCTTTGGCGCCAACCTGCCCCTACCGCTGGGTGTGCTCGGCCACGAAGGCTCCACCGTGATTGTGGTGCTGAACGGGTTGAGATTACTGGGGTATAAGGGATAGGGAATCAAGAATCGGTCTAGCGGCCTGCTTGCAAAGTCAAATCATAAAGCGCTCTTTTTGACGCATCAGATAGTGTGGAATAAGCGATATTTAATTTTTTCATTATTTCCTCAGCTTCCTGGCTAGAAAATTGCGCATCCGCGGTATCAGGATGATATTTTTTCGCAAGAACCCGATATGCTTTTTCAATTACTTCAATGCTAGCCTTCGGACTCACCTCAAGAATTTCATAATAATTAAAATCATCTCGAGAGAGTCGCGATCCAACTTGGCTATAAGAATTCTCAAACCACTCGAGAACTCTCCTGTCATTTATTTTAGAAATCTCAGATTCGGCAAGTGTTTTATGATAGCTCATCAACCAACGTTCTTGGATAATGGTAGAGTCTCCCGATTTGTTCCTTATAAGAAATTCGCCTGGCTGAATTTCCCGAAGTTTATTATCTAAAGCATCAATATAGATTTCAGCTACAGACATCCCTTGCTTAATTTTGTCTCGGTCAAGCTTTGTTTGCAATCTGCTCACAATCCATGTCTGGCAATTACTCAAGCCCTTGTAATCTACATCACCGGGATTCTGTGTTGCGAAAATACAACATAATCCAAAAGCACGCCCGCGCCTAAGAAGTAAGTTGAGACCAGCTTTTGATGGTGGATCGTACGGATGGCTGGGGAAAAATGCGTTTTTACCTCCCCCGCCTCCAATTTCATCAATAAAAAATAACAATCTGGGTATTCCGTGAGTATCCCCCTTTCTTCGCGCCCAATCATAGAGTGCATAGGATAATTGAGAAATTACATGCATTTGGTCATCAAACGTTGAAAGATCTCGTAAATTCAATATCGTTATTGGAACTAAACTAGATGAGGGGCGTGAAAGTAAAATATCTACATCGAGGGGAACGCCCTTAAGCCATAACTGTTCCTCACCACTTAGTGCCATTGCTAATCTGCTGGCAAATTCCAACCTTAATTTCTGATCGATAAATAAATCTAATGGCATGCCTCCAATCTCATGTATTGGTGGCTCTCGTAACAAGAGTTGAACTCGACGCAATCCTTCTTGCCCCTTCAATTCAATATTGTTTTTCCAACAATGAAGAACAAGTTCTTCTAGAAAAGATTTGTATTTCTTAAGTTTCGATAATTTATATTCAGGGAATAAATTCTTAACAAAGGTTGTACTAAATACACCTATCATGCCTATAACAGTGTCGAAATCATCTCTTAAAAGATCTTGAATATCTGGAGGCGCAGCCAAAGGAGATGATATTGCTAAAGGGATACCTTTACCAAGTTTAGGAGTAAATACTGCAAAGGATGACTTTTCTTTCAGCTTTCTTAAATCATCTTTTGTGAGACCAAATTGCTCAAACTTTTCACGGTATAGATCAATTTGACCTCGAA
>JANJTV010000093.1 GCA_024710905.1 Anaerolineales bacterium
GCCACCTCCCGTTCCAGGCGGGTGTCCAGGGCCTTGTAGACGATGGCCATGCCGCCTTCCCCCAGCCGCGAAAGGATGTGGTAGCGACCAAACGATTGCCCGACCGGATCGATCATGAGTGGCGTCTCGGGGTGAAAATCATACTCTTACTGTACTCCCGCGCCAGGAAAAAATCAACAGACAAAGTTTGCGAACCAAAGGTAGCGGGACAATTTAAATAAGAACAATGGCTTGCCCAACCCAGGCTTAATCCAAACGGCATGCGCCCCCCTGTCCATATCTACTCCGGCTGCGTTACCGCAAAGACCTCCACGGCCTGGTTCTTGCCTTTCAGCAGGACCGGCCCGAGCGGTTCGACCGCGATCTCGGGCGGGAGTCCGTCGCGTGTGTTTTTGTCGATCAGGAGGGTTTTTTGGGCGGTCTTGGTATGCGATTCCAGGCGCGCGGCCAGGTTGACCGTGTCGCCAATGCAGGTGTAAGCCGCCCGGGTCTGGGTGCCGACATACCCGGCGACCATTTCACCCGAAGCGATCCCGATGCCGATCTGGATTTGCATTTTATTTTGCGCAGCCTGCTGTTGGTTGAAGACCTTTAACTGCCTGCGCATGTCAAGGGCAGCCCGCACCGCATGTTCGCGGTGATTTTCAGTCGCGATTGGCGCCCCAAAGATCGCCACCAGCCCATCTCCGATCATCTGGTTGACAGCGCCTTGATTGGCGCTGATCGCATCAAACATCCGGCCAAAATAATTATTGAGCAGGTCGATCGTTTCGGACGGGGTCTGGCTTTCGGCGATGGTGGTAAACCCGCGAATGTCAGCGAACAGCACCGAGGCGACCACGTTCTTTCCGCCCAACGAAAAGCCGGTTCGCAAGAGTTCTTCGGCAACTTCCTTGGGGGCAAAGGTGCGAAACAGCTTGCGCTGTTCGTCACGCAGGCGTTTCTTTTCCAGGCTGGCGTTGACCCGCGCCCGCAGCAGGATCGGGTTGACCGGCTTGGTCAGGTAGTCTTCTGCGCCGAGTTCAACACATTTGACCACCGCATCCAATTCGTCCATCGCGGAGGTCATGATGATCGGGATCTGGCGCAGATCCACGTCGTTCAGGCAGGCTTCCAGCACCTGGAAACCGTCCATGACGGGCATTTCAATGTCCAGCAGCACCAGGTCAAACGACTGGGTGCGGATCTTGTTCAGCCCTTCGGCACCATCTTCGGCAGTTTCAACGATGTGCCCCTGGTTTTCGAGACTGCGCGAGAGAACAATGCGGTTGACCTTGTTGTCATCCACCACCAGCAGACGGGCAGGTTCGGGGGAGGCATTCATGGGACTTCCTTTCATGCCGCAGGCTTATCGTAGATCTTCCAGCGCTTGGGCCGTTCGTTGGAATTCGGCTTCGAGACGCTCCAGCCGGTCACCAATGCTCAGGTTCTGCTCGCGCCCCAGGGTTTCCAATTCCCTGGCCAGGGCGGAGAGTTCCATTGCGCCAAAGGTGGCCGCGTTGGATTTCATCGAGTGCGCCGCGCGCCGGAAGGTGTCAGCATCGCCGCTCGCCAGCCCGGCACGCATTTGCCCGATCAGGCTGGGGGCGTCATCCAGGAAGGCATCGATCAGCTCACCAATAAAGTCAGCACCGGTGGACTCTTTGAGCGCATTGAAGGTGTTCAGGTCAAGAATAGACATTAGCCCTCCTGTGGGGGTTGGGAGGTGGGGGCGGCGCGGGATAACGCGTCCACCAGCTCCTCGATATTGATCGGCTTGGCGATGTAATCATCCATGCCGGCAGCCAGGCACATTTCCCGGTCGCCCTGCATGGCGTTGGCGGTCAGTCCGATGATGCGCGGGCGGTGCCCGGCGGCTGCAACGATCCGGCGGGTGGCTTCCAGGCCATCCATTTCCGGCATCTGCACATCCATCAGAATCACATCATAGGGCTGGCGGGCCGCCATCCTCACGACTTCGTGGCCGTTCAGGGCGGTTTCTGCCGCGTAGCCCATCTGGCCAAGCAGGCGCAGGGCCAGCTTTTGGTTCACCAGGTTGTCCTCTGCCAGCAAAATGCGCAGGGGATGACGCGTGCCCATTTCGGGGTCGAGGCGGGTGCGCTGGGTGACAGCGGTGGATTCGGCGGGAGCTTCGACTTTTGAAAAAAGCGCGATTAGCGTGTCGAACAGTTGGGATTGCTTGAGCGGTTTGGCAAGATAGGCGGAAAACAGGCCGGCGGTCGCATCTGAATCAGGCCGCCCAATGGAACTGAACAGAACCAATGGCAGTTTCGCTTGCATCTGTCTGATATTTTGGGCCAGTTCAATGCCGTCCATCTCAGGCATGTGCATATCCAGGATGGCCAGGTCGAAGGTTTCGCCGTTCTTAAGCCACTCGAGCGCTTCCTGGGGCCGGGCGGTATCGCGGACGCGCATGCCCCAGTGGGCGGATTGCAGGTTGAGGATCTGGCGGTTGGTGGCGTTGTCGTCCACGACCAGCAGGCGTTTGTGCTGCAATTCGGGTTGCACTGCGTACAGTTGATGGCGGGCCGGCGCCGGGTCATTCGAGGCGTCTGCTTGAATGCTGAAGGTGAAGGTCGCGCCCTTCCCGGACCCTGGGCTGGAGGCGGTCATCGTACCGCCCATCAGCTCGCTCAGGCGTTTGCTGATCGCCAATCCCAGCCCCGTGCCGCCGTATTTGCGGGTGGTCGATGAATCAGCCTGGGTGAAAGCCTGGAAGAGCTGGGCAAGATTCTTTTGCGACAACCCGATGCCCGTATCGCGCACCGAAAATTCGAGCTGGTACCGGGGCGATTTGCGCATGGGATGTGCCCGAACCGTGAGCACGACTTCGCCCTTTTCGGTAAATTTGATGGCGTTGCTGAGCAGGTTGAGCAATATCTGGCGCAGGCGGGTTTCATCGCTTTCAATGACCAGTGGGATGTCTTTGTCGCAGTGGTAGGCCAGCTCGAGGTGCTTCTTGGCGGCGGAGGCGGCAACCAGGTCCAGGGCCGATTCGATGCAGTCACGCAGGTTGAAGGGACGCGTCTCGATGTCCATGCGATTGGCTTCGATCTTGGAGAAATCAAGAATGTCGTTGATGATGGTCAGCAGGTTTTCGGCGGAGTTGCGGATGGTTTCGGCGTAGTCGAGTTGCTCGGGGTTAAGATCGGTATCGAGCAGCAGACCACTCATGCCGATCACGGCATTCATCGGCGTGCGGATTTCGTGACTCATGGTGGCCAGGAAGGCGCTCTTTGCCTGGTTGGCCTGTTCAGCGGCTTCGCGCGCCTCCCGGGCTTCGGCAAACAGACGGGCGTTCTCGATCGCGATCACCGCCTGGCGCGCCAGCCCGTTCAGGAATTCCAGTTCCTGCTCGTCAAATTCCAACCCCTGCCCGGTGCGCCAGACCGCCATCAGACCCTTGAGTTCGTCATTGGCCAGCAAGGGCACCGCCAGTAGATGCTCGTTTTTGGCAATGTCGGTGCCGGAAATACGCACAGCGCGCGGGTCGGCGGCGACCTCATTGATGATCTCGCCGACCTTGCTCTGGGCAACATAGCCAAGAATGCCCTGCCCCGGCACAATGCTGTCGTTCAGGATGGCATCCGCTTCCCCGCCCAGGGCGGCGATCGCGCGGAAAATGTTTCCTTCCGGCAGGAACAGGGCGGTCAGGTCGGCGTTGAGCAGGTTCTTGGCGTGGGTGGCGATGCCTTCCAGCACGGTGGCTGTCTCGAGCGAGGAGGAGATGTCCCGGCTGATGTCAAGCAGGGCGGCAGTTTCACGGGCGCGGCGTCCGGTTTCGGCATGCAGCTTGGCATTATGGATGGCCGCCCCGGCGTTGGCGGCAATGGTGGTAAGCAGACGCAGCGAATCATCCTTGAACCGCCCCTCTTCCCGCGTGGACTGCACGCTCAGGACGCCGATGGTTTCCCCCCCGGCAAAAATG
Source organism: Anaerolineales bacterium (assembly GCA_024710905.1). Classification (GTDB taxonomy): domain Bacteria; phylum Chloroflexota; class Anaerolineae; order Anaerolineales; family Villigracilaceae; genus JANJTV01. Next base: position 3,929 of record JANJTV010000093.1, read on the forward strand.
GGTACGCCGAGATAAGACAGGGCGGGCTTGCCCACCGGCTCCACGCCCAGCCGGATGCGCGTGGGCACAATGTCCTTGTTGATCAGCAGGGGCTGGCCGCTCTCCAGGATGCGGCTGGTCAGGCCGCTTCCAACGGGGATGGGTTGAATCGCTTCGTCGCCGTAGGAGTAGGGGAAGTGAATCATGCGGGTTGCCGGGTCGTATAGGGCAAGATAGGCGATGTCAGCGGCGAAAATCTCCTGCATCTGACTCCCGATCAGATGGATCAGGCTTTCGAGTTCCGATTCTGCCACCAGCGCCTGGCTGACCTTGCTGATGGCAGCCAACTCGCTGTTGCGTTCCTCGGTTTCTTTCAGCAGGCGCTGGGTTTCGTCGAAGAGTCGCGCGTTTTCGAGGGCGACGCTCATGGAGTTGGCGAGGGTTTGCAGCAGGCGCACATCGTTTTCGCTGAAGGAATTTTCTTCCATGCTGGTCAGGTTGATCATCCCACACATCTGGTCACCGGCAATCAGCGGAACAAAGACGAGCGCTTTTTCAGGAGCGGTGCCCGGCAGGGTGTATGCGCCGTACTTTTTTTGTTCTCCCTGCAGGTTTTCGTTGATCACCACGGTTTCACGGGTGCGGATGACGTAGGCCGAAAAACCGTTCTGGCCCACTTTCAGGGGAGGAATGTCAAGACGTTTGCCGCTTTCGGTGGTGTAGGGGAAGTGCAGCAGGTCGGTGGCGGGGTCATAAATGCGGATGCTGACATCCTTCTGGGGGAAAATCTCGCCGATCTTGTCGCCAACCGCCTCATAAATATCCTGGATGTTGAGCTTGGCCGCCAGGGCGGCCTGCACGCTGTTGATGACGGCCAGTTCGGCGTTGCGCTCTTCCGTGATCTTGATCAGGCGCTGGGTTTCATCGAACAGCCGGGCATTTTCCAACGCGACTGCCGCCTGGTCCGCCAGCAGGCTGAGAACGCGCAGCTCCTCGGCGCGGAATCTGCGGCTCTGTTTGAAGGAAAGGTTCATCACCCCCACAACACGCTGTCCGATCTTCAGCGGCATGCCAATGATGGCGCCATTGATCAAGGTCTGGTTGGTGTAGAGCGGGTGACTGCTCATCTCTTCGACAATGATGGGTTCCCCCCCCTGCACGACCGAGTAGGTCAGCCCGTCGCGGCGCGGCTGGCTGAAGGGTTGGTTTTGTTTTCCGTCCTTGTAGTAGGCACCGCCAAACTCAAGCAGGTCTTCCTCGCTCTTGTAGAGGAAAATATGCAGGGTGTTGGCATCCTGGAAGAGGTTGAAGGTATCGCGCAGAATGGCGTTGAGCAGCTCTTCAAAATTGAGGTTGGAGGCCAGGCTCAGGCTGACCCGCCGAACGGTTTCCAGTTCGGCAGCGCGCTGTTCGGTCTCACGCAGCAGGCGCTGGGTTTCATCGAGCAGGCGGGCATTCTCGATGGCAACCCCCATGCTGGCCACCAGGGTTTCCAGCAGGCGCAGGTCCGATTCGCTGAAGGCGTATTCCCGGTCCAGATTTTGGAGCGACACGATGCCCTTGATCTCCCCGGCCACCAGCATGGGCACGAACAGGACCGACTTGGGGGCTTCGCCGGACAGCGAAACCGGGTTGCCGTATTTTTTTGCCGCCGCGAGGTGGTCATGATTGATCATCAACGGCTGGCGGGTTTCGATGACATGTTTGCGGAAACCAAAAACCGGGATTGGTTCGATGTGGTGACGGGTATGGCGCTCCAGGACATAGGGATGGTGCAGGAGTTGGGTTTGTGGATCATGGACGCCAATCATGACCACCTGTGCGTCGAAGATATCGCGCAATTTATCGCCTACCAGGTCGTAGATGGCCTGCAGATCCATTTTCAAGGCAAGCGCAGACTGAACTGAATTGATCATATCCAGCTGGGATTCGCTTTGCGCCAGTCTGCGCTCAAGCGTATGGGGTTCGGTTTCAGGGGTCGTTTTTTTCGCCATCTCCTGCCTCAATCCACTTTCTGACCGGTCACACGCTGCAACGCCGCAAGGAGCGCTTTGACCTGAATGGGCTTGCTGACATACTCATCCATACCCGCCTCGAGGCAGGCCTCGCGGTCGCCCTGCATGGCATTGGCGGTCATGGCGATGATCCTGGGCTGCGAAAGCTGCGCCGGGCCCTTGCGAATGGCACGCGTGGCTTCCAGGCCATCCATCTCGGGCATCTGGACATCCATCAAGACCAGGTCATAGGGTTGGCGGGCGAGCGCTTCGAGCACCTCCAGGCCATTGGCAGCCACATCGGGACGGTAACCGAGCCGTTCGAGCAGCCGCATGGCCAGTTTCTGGTTGACCACGTTGTCTTCGGCCAGCAAAATTTTTAATGGGTTCCTCTCCGCAAACTGAGGCGTGAGCAGGGACTCTGGCGCGCCCAGGCCCGGATCCTTGCCTGTTTGCTCAAGGGACAGGCTGGCGATCAGCGCATTGTACAGGCTGGATTGCTTGACCGGCTTGGTCAGGAAGGCGGCAAAATCGGCGGTGTCCCCCGCACTGCGCCAGCCCAGCGAGGTCAGCATGACCAGCGGCAGGGAGAACCCGCCTGCGCGTATGGCACGGGCCAGCTGCACACCATCCATGCCGGGCATGTGCATGTCCAGGATGGCGATGTCGTAGTGCTGGCCGCTTTTGAGCGCCTCCAGGGCCAGGAGCGGGTCCGGGTAGAGCGCGGCGCGCATGCCCCAGGCCTGCAGCTGCAACTCGATGATGCGTCGATTGGTCTCGTTATCGTCCACCACCAGCACCTGTTTTCCGCCCAGCTGGGGCAGGCTGGGCAACCTCTCCGCGTTCGGCAGGCTGGAGGCCTGGGTGCGGAGGGTGAAGTGGAAGGTCGAGCCGACTCCTTCCTGGCTTTCGACCCACATCCTGCCGCCCATCAGTTCGCTCAGGCGCCTGCTGATGGCCAACCCGAGCCCCGTGCCGCCATATTTTCGTGTGGTGGAGGAATCGACCTGCGAAAAGGATTGAAAGAGCCGCTGAAGTCCGGCCTCCGAAATGCCGATGCCGGTGTCGCGCACCCAGAAATGAAGTTCGAGGGTTTCCGCCTGCTGTTCGGGGACCGTCCTTTCCACGCCGACGGTGATTTCACCGCTTTGAGTAAATTTGACGGCATTCCCAAGCAGGTTGACAATGATCTGGCGCAGGCGAGTAACATCCCCGAGGATCACCTCCGGCACGCCCGGTTCGATCATTCCGTGCAGTTCCAGCCCCTTTTCCGTGGCCTTGAGCGCCAGCAGGTCCATCGCAGTTTCGAGGCAGTCACGCAGGTCGAAGGGTTGTTTTTCAAGTTCGAGCTTCCCGGCTTCGATCTTGGAAAAATCCAGAATGTCATTGATGATGGTCAGGAGCGCGTCGCCGCTGGTGCGGATGGTTTCGGCAAAGTCACGCTGCTCGCCGGTCAGGTTCGTATCCAGCAGCAGCCCGGTCATGCCGATGATGCCATTCATCGGGGTGCGGATCTCATGACTCATGTTGGCGAGGAAATTGCTCTTGGCACGGTTGGCTGCTTCAGCGTTCAGGCGCTCCTGGTGCAGTTCGGTCACGTTGCGCCATACGGCCAGGCTTCCCTGCAGCCGTCCGCGGTGGTCGCGCAGTTCGGACACACGCAGGTCGAAGTAGAACCACTCGCCATCTTTCTCAAGGGCGATCTCGCTCTTGGTGTCGGCCGGGTTTTCCAGGCTGGCAAGGAAATCGGGCAGGCTGGCAAAGGCCTGCGCCACGGGTTGACCGATAAACTCGGCGCGTGGTTTTTGCAGGTAGCCTTCGATCGACCGGTTGACATCGGTGATGCGCCCTTGGACGTCGATGACAACGATGCCATCGCTCATGTTTTCAAAAACGGCGTCGCGGGCGATCGGGGTCAGGTCGAGGGCACGATAGCGGAAAAATGCGAAGAAGTACGCCACCCCGGTCAGCACAAAGCCGAAGGGCGTCAGGTCGATCGGGTGAAGCGGATTCAGCCGGGTGGCGTACATGACGCTGGTCACCACCGGAGCGACCGCCCCGAGCATCAAGGTGATGGCCTGGCCGCGATACAGGTTTTGACGGGCAAGGGTACGCAACAAGATGACCACCCCGGCAATCACCATCCCATACGTATAAACAAGAAAGATCCACCAGGCCGGACCGAGGGTGACATCCATCAGGATGATCTCACCGAAGCGGATCAGGCTGAGGTCGCCACGCACGAGGTTGTGCAGGTGATCTGTCCAGACCAGCACCAGGTTGGCGACCGGCAGGATCGAAAGCAGGATCAGGTTGCGGCGGTTGACCAGTTTGTCCTGCCCAGCGTACTGCAGGGCGAAGACCAGCCAGGCCAGCGGGGTGGCGGAAATCCCAAAATAGCGCACGTTCGACCAGAAAACATACGGTGCAAGCTGGTCGCTTAAGATGCCCAGGCTGACAAAATAAGCTGCCGACCACTCGGTGGCTGCCAGCATCAGGAAGGTGAATGCGGTTGCGCCAGGGGCGGTGCGCCGCTGCCAACCGGCGTACGCCAAGGCCAGGGTGATCAGGGCGGAAATGAGCAGCGAAATCGAATATGGATTGGGAGACCAGGTCGTTTCCAACGTCTATTCTCCAGTCTGTCGGTGGATGTGACGGCTTGCAGTTTCGAGGGCGGTTTGCAGGTCCCTGATCTGGATCGGCTTGCTGACGTAATCATCCATGCCTGCTTCAAGACAGATCTCGCGATCCCCCTGCATGGCATTGGCGGTCATGGCGACGATATAGGGCTGGTGGGCAGGCGGCAGGGTGCGGCGGATGGCGCGGGTGGCTTCCAGCCCATCCATTTCGGGCATTTGCACATCCATCAGGATTAGGTCGTAGCGCTGGCGCTCCAGTGATTGCAGGGCTTCCAGACCGTTGGCGGCAATATCTGCCCGGTAGCCCATGCGCTCCAGGATGCGGATGGCCAGTTTTTGATTGATCGCGTTGTCCTCCGCCAGCAAGATTTTGAGCGGGGAACGGGTCGCCAGCTGGTCATCAAACACCATTTCCGGCGCTGCGGCAGGCCGGGCAGCCTGCTCCTGCAGGGCAAGGGCGCTGACCATCGCATTGTACAGGCTGGACTGCTTGACCGGCTTGGTCAGGAAGGCGGAAAAATCCCGCTGCACGTCAGAATCCCGCCAGCCCAGCGAGGTGAGCATGATGAGCGGCAGGGTCCTGGTCCGCTGACGGATGGCCTGGGCCAGTGCGATGCCGTCCATCCCGGGCATCTGCATGTCGAGAATGGCGAGATCAAAGGGTTCGCCGCCATCCAGCGCATCCAGGGCCTCGGCCGGTGAGGCGAAGAGTGCAGCTTCCATGCCCCACGAGCGCGCCTGGATCTCCAGGATGCGGCGGTTGGTTTCATTGTCATCCACCACCATCAGGCGTTTGCCCCGTAATTGGGATACTGCCGCCAGCCGGTCCGTGGCAGGCAACTCTGCCACCCGCGCCACGATGGAGAAATGGAAAGTGGAACCAAGCCCCTCCTGGCTCTCCACCCACATCCTGCCTCCCATCATCTCGCTCAGACGCCTGCTGATCGCCAGCCCCAGGCCGGTGCCGCCGTACTTGCGGGTGGTGGAGGCGTCAATTTGCGAAAACGATTGAAATAAACGGTCCATGCGGTCTGCGGGAATGCCGATCCCGGTGTCCCGGATCGAAAAGTGCAGGGCGACCCTGCCGGGCATATCCTGCGGGCTGGATTCTGGCAGGAGCGAAACGCTGAGCACGATTTCGCCCTGCTGGGTGAACTTGACCGCATTGCCAAGCAGGTTGACGACGATCTGCCGCAGGCGGGCTTCATCCCCGGCAATCACCTCGGGCACGCCCGGTTCGATCAGGCAGCCCAACTCCAAGCCCTTTTCGGTGGCCTTCAGGGCCAGCAGATCGATCGCCGATTCGAGGCAGGCACGCAGATGGAAGGGTTGGGTTTCCATCTCCATTTTTCCGGCTTCAATTTTCGAGAAATCGAGCACGTCATTGATGATGGACAGCAGGGCATCGCTGCTCTGGCGGATGGTGTCGGCATATTCGTGCTGCTCTTCATTCAACGGCGTATCCAGGAGCAGACCGGTCATGCCGATGATGGCATTCATCGGGGTTCGGATTTCGTGGCTCATGTTGGCCAGGAACTCGCTCTTGGCGGTGGAGGCCGCTTCCGCCGCGGCGCGGGCCTCGACGGCCTCGGCGGTGCGTTCCTGGATGCGCTGCTCCAGCGTTTCATACAGGCGCGCGCCATCCACGGCGCTGGCGATCTGAGTGCCGATGGTGAACAGCAGGTCGTGGTAGCTGGATCCGATCGGCCGTTCACTGATGGAATTGTCCACGACCAACGCGCCGATGCTCTTGCCCTTGCTGACCAGCGGAACGACCAGGAATGATTTTGTTTTTGAAAGTTCAAAATAATCCAGGGCGCGTCCGCTCAGGTCCGGATCGGTGACACTGACCAGTCGTGGCTTGCCGGAGCGCATGATGTTCGGGACCAGCGAATTGGCGGCAGGATCAAGGGGCAGGTCAATGGTCTGCAAAATGGAGACCATTTTCGGGGTGAAATTGATGGCGTGGGCAAAGGTCAACAACTGCCGGTGTTCATCCACCAGCAGGATCAACGCCCGGTCAAAGTGCAGGTGGGTGACCACCGCCCGCAGGCTGCGGTCAAGCAGCTCGGAAAGATCGAGCGTGTCGCGCAGGGTGGTGCCGATTTCGTAGAGGGTCGTCGCTTCCGAGATCCTTTGCTGGAGCGCCATGTTTGAAATTTGCAGGTTGGCGTTGGATTGCTGGAGCGCATCGTATTGCTCTTCAGATCGGTCGCGCTGTTCAAGCAGCAGCGCTTCCTGCCGCTGGCTTTCCTGTCCAAGGCCGTTGATACGATAAAGCAAAATGCCCATTAATACAGGGGAGAGAATTGCGACAATCAGGACAAGCATCTGCCAGGCAGGGAGCTGCAAAAGGGCATAGGCTAGCGCCAGTACCGAGAGCGCCGCCCCGGCCAGGATTTCAAGTGCGGTCTGGCGTTGTGCGCCCTCCTGCCAGGAGAATTCCCATTCGTTGTAGGGAAAATCATCCAGGACGGATTGCAGGACTTTGGCCTGCGCAATGGGCAGCCCGGAGTGAAAATGGGGGATAACAGCAAACAGACTCTGGTAGCCTTCGTATCCCAGGCGCAGATAGCGGCGATGCAGGTTTTCGGGCAGGCTGTTCAGTTGTTTGTGCGGGTGCCATTGCAGCACCGCCGAGTTGAGTGAAATGCGTGCGACCCGAATGTCTGTGTCGCTAAACCGGGCTACAATTTGCGGAACGAGTCCATACACCTGCCGTAATGGAAACGGGCGTACCAGGCTTAAGAGTGATAACAACGGAGAGGATGGGTTAATGTGCAGCCCGCGGTGAAAGAAAAAACGCGGGTCGCCGCAAATGTCACGGGCCAGTTCGGCGGTGTACAGATTAAATTCGTGCGAATACTGCCGATGCGAATCGAGCAGGGAGTCTTTGCTCACCCGGCAGCCGGTTGGCTCAAGTGCAACGTTCAACCTCTGAACCAATTCTTCGATGGCCTTTTCCTGCGCCTGCGAGATCATTTCGGCGCGCTGCTCCTGGCTGGTGCCGGGCGGGGTTTCCTGTTCGACCTTGCGCTGGATGTAATCCAACATCTGGCGGATGGATGCCAGGATGGTAGATGCATTGGTACTACGGACGGGCTTTCCATCCGTGCCGATCCCAAAGGGCAGGGTTTGCATGTGTTTCGGCAGGGGGGGGAGTAAATCTTCCGGGTAGATGGCGGGCTGCCAGTCCACCCGGTCCATCAGCAACAGGGCATCCGCTGCGGGGACGGCCTCGCCTTTCGGGCCAGAGGCTCCCCAGGTGAATTCCCACTCGCAACACTCATGGCCGTCCAGCGCGCAGCGTATTTCGCGCGTTGCCGCAATGGGCAGGCCTTTGCTCAATTGCGGAATGGCACTGTACGCCCCCTGGTACACCTGGCAGGTCATGTGGATCGAACGGCGGTGCCAGTCGGGGGGCAGTTTTTCCAATTGTTTTTTTGGAAACCACTGCAGGGTGGCGCTGTTGCCCGTCACCCGCACCACGCGAATATCCTCATCCACCACCCTGGCAGTCAGGCGCGGCACCAGATTGTAAATTTGCGCAATCGACAGGTGCCGGATGATGGAAACGATGGCAGGCGGCACGCTTTTCGCACCCCGCCGGACAAAAAATTGCGGATCAGCACTGATGTCACGCGCGAGTTCATTCACCAGCAGGTTGAACTCGTAGGAATAAAGGCGGTTGGTATCGAAGAGCATTTCACGCGTCACGTGGAAACGCGGATCCGGAATGGCGGCGTTCAGCCGGGTCACCAATGCCTTGATGGCCTGCTCCTGTGCCTGCCTGACCTGGGAGGCACGCTGGTGGACGGTGAGCGTCTCGTGAAAGGCCAGGCTCACGTGTCGGGCAACGGATTCGTTTAATTGCTCGATGGCAGAGAACAGCAAGGGCCCGCGAATGTGATTGATGGGGTTCCCGGCGTCATCCTGGCCAAAGGGGTTGCCGAGCAGGAAGCGCGGTCTGGGTCCAAGCTCTTCTTCCGTGCGTTCCCGAGCTGCCGATCCGAATTCTGGCAGGGGGGCGGACAGGTCGGACACCTGGGAAGTTGTTTTTTGATGGCGCGAAAACAGGGCCGCCAACCCTTGCGGAGGCGCGGCTTCCCAACTCAGCTTCCACTCGCAATGGGGATCCCCTTTAAGCTGGCATTTGACTTCCTCCACCCGGGCAAAGGGCCGCCCCGAATGAAAGTAAGGAATGCTCGAATACACCCCCTGGTAGGCCCGACAGGTCATGCGCAGGTAGCGTCGATGCACCTGTGGGGGAACTTTTTCCAACTGGCGCTCACTGTGCCATTCGACATGCACAAAATTTTCGCCAACCTTGGTTACGCGAATATCGGCATCCGTTTGCTTGGATGAAAAGCGGGGCAGCAGGCTGTAGGAGTAGGAAAGGGAGAACGGGCGCACCATCCCCAGCATGCTCGCAGGAACACTTTTCACCCCACGCAGATAGAAAAACAGCGAATCACTACCGGCAATCTCGGCGGCATATTCATTGGCAAACAGGCTGAATTCGTAGGAGTAATAATTTCCCTTGCTGGTCAGCGAATCGGCGCTGACCGAATAGCCTGGGTCAGGCATGGCAAGGTTCAGCCGCCGCACCAGCTCTTCCACGGCCTCGTGGACCGCCTGGTTGACCCGGGTCGTGCGTTCTTCGGGAGGCAACGAGGCTCCCAGCTCAGCAAGGGTGCGCTCCGCGATGGAGGCCTTTAATTGTTCGACCACCCCGATAATGGAGGAAGAGCGCGACTGCTTGATCAAATTCCCGGTGGAATCCAATCCAAAAGGCGGATAGGCCATCCGTTCCGGCAAAGCGGGCAAGTCGCTTTCTGCCTCCCGGTCAATGTTGATCTCGCGAAGTGATTGTTGAAAAATTGCATCGGCCATTGATTGTTCCCGCCTGCAAATGGCAAGTAGAGGATTTTTCTGCGTATTCGGTACCGTATCAATAAATTATAACTTTATCAGTCTGTTTTGGGTGATTAGTGATCGCTCTTAAAACCGTACGCATGAATCTCTGGGCAAACAGGACCTGTTCCCGATTCATGAAACAGGCATGGGCACCCAACCCTGCAAACAGACTCCGGCAGTGTAAAGCGGTTGGATGGAGCATCTGACTGGCTCAGTGGAACACATCACCCTTTACAATCCGGAAAACGGATACAGCCTGCATGGCCACGGGGTCTCCATCAGATGGGCAAGCTGGACTGGATCCTTGATCACCCTGCGCACAGAAAGCAAAAATGTAGCATAATGAGAAGAGTGACGAGGCAGGGATGACCGAAACCCCAAAGTATTCCGTAACCAGAAAAGAAAATGATATAGAAATTCGGCAATATCCGGGAATGATCCAGGCCGAAGTCCGTATTGAGGGCAGGAACTACAAGTCTGCCGCTGAAAAGGGATTCAGCCTGCTGGCCGGATATATTTTTGGCAACAATATTGCCAGGCAATCCATAGAAATGACGACTCCCGTTCAGGCCTCGCGGCCCGAAAAAATCGCCATGACCACCCCGGTGACGATCACTGGCACAGCGGAGTTCACTGTGGCGTTCATCATGCCCGCGGAATACACCCTGGAAACGCTGCCCCAACCCAAAGATTCTCGGGTTCACTTTACCCAGCTGCCAGCCCGATCAATGGCCGCCATTCGTTTTTCCGGTTATTTTCACCAGGAAACCATCCAGAAGAACCAGCAGCGCCTCGGCCAGTGGATCGAGACACAGGGACTCGAAACAGTTGGCGATTACGTCGTGGCGGGTTACAACCCTCCCTGGGTTCCGGGGTTCCTGGCCCGCAATGAGGTCCTGATCGAAGTGAAAACTGAACCGCAAGGGGATCGATAATGTTGCACTTAAAACTTTCCCTGGTCACACTACCCCCCGGTGTAACCGAGCCTCACCACCCAGGAAACGAGCGTACGCCGCGGGTCATTCTTCTGGTTCAGGATGATTAACATGACCGTTCGTATTGTCACCGACAGCACCTGTGATCTACCCGCCGAAACCATCACCCGCCTTGGCATCCACGTCATTCCGCTCTACATCAATGTGGGCAGTCAGGGATTTCTGGATGGCATTGACCTGTCCCGGCAGGAGTTTTATACCCGGCTGCCAACCTTTCCGCACCATCCCACCACTGCCGTCCCTTCCACCGAGCGCTTCCACGCCGCCTATGAGGCGCTGGCCAAAGAAGGGGCGGAGGAAGTGTTGTCCATCCATATCTCGACCGCCTTAAGTGCCGTGACCGACGTGGCCCGCGTAGCTGCCCAGGAAACCCGCTCGGTGGCGGTCCATGTGGTCGACTCGCAGCAGTTGAGCCTGGGCTGCGGATTTCTGGTCGAAACGGCCGCCCGAATGGCCGCCGCAGGCAGCACCGCCTCGGAGATCCAGGTGGCGCTCCAGGACCAGATTGAGCGCAGTCATGTCTTTGCCGTGCTGGATACCCTGGAATTCCTGAAGCGCAGCGGGCGGATGAACAAATACCTGGCCGGTCTGGCCACCCTGCTGCAGATCAAGCCCATCCTGACCATGCACCAGGGACACCCCGGCTCCGAACGAGTGCGAACCCGTGAACGCGCCATGCGCCGCCTGCTGGAATTGCTGGAGGCGGTGAGTCCGCTGGAACGGGTTGCCATCGTGCACACCCATGCCTCCGTGGAACACCTGTCCGAATTGCGCTCCCGGGCGGCCCACCTGCTTCCACCCGGAGAGCTCCTGACCGAGGATATTACGCCCGTGATCGGTGCCCACATCGGTCCAGGCGCGCTCGGCTTTGCTGTCATTGCGGCATCCAAACAATAGAAGGAAGGAAGTTCACCATGAAATATGCCAAGATAGTCGCTTTGACTGGCCTGCTAGCCATGACCGCCGTACTGATCTATGGATTCACGGTCGGGGATTTTGCTGCGGAAGGTGCCAGGCTGCTGGAGATGCCCTGGGGGATCGTCTCGCTGGTGGACCTGTATGTTGGATTCGCGCTGTTCTCGTGCTGGATCGTATTCCGCGAGAAAAAACTGCTGCCCTCGATCGTGTGGGTCACCATGATGATGGTGCTCGGCTTCTGGGCCGGTGCGCTGTATACCTTCCTCGCCCTGCAGTCCAGCGGGGGTGATTGGCATCGTTTCTGGTACGGGAGGTAAACGAAGCCCGGACCAATCAGGTTTTGTTGATATCAATGCCGCGCCTGTACTGCACAGGCGCGGCATTGAACATTGCTGTTTTCACCGGATTCCCTTCTAGCCATCAAAATCCATGCGGTAGATATTCGTTTCCCAGGGTTTGAAACCCATCTTGAGATACAACCCGTTGGCAGCCGCGCGAGCCGGGTTCGAGGTAAAGGAGATGTAATCCGCTCCGGCTACCCGGGCGCGATTCAACACCTCGGCGGTCAAGGCTCGCCCGACTCCCTGTCCGCGAACGGATTCGTCCACGATCAGGTCTTCAAGGCGGGCGTGCAATCCCACCGGTGTGCGGAACAGAACCAGCGTGGCCGTGCCGGTAAT
>JANJTV010000096.1 GCA_024710905.1 Anaerolineales bacterium
GTCAACCACTGGTCCATCAGCTCGGCTGTTGATTCGAACTGCCCGACCTGCAGCGGGGCCGTGTCCGAGGTGGCATTGCCCAGCGCAAGGAACAGCACCTGTGGGTCCTTGACCTCGCAATCCACCAGCACCTTCATGAACTTGGGCAGCTGCTGGGTGGCCATCAGGCGCGGGATCTCCCCCATCGACCCGGAGACATCCAGCGCAAAGACGATGCCCCGCGATTCGGGATGGTCGACGCTGTCCCGGCTTTCGCGTACCTTGACGCCCTTGGGATTCATCAGCGGGTGGCACTGGGTCTGCCGGAAGACCTGCTCGACCGGCAGGTTGGCGCGGTTTTGAAGCAAGGCCTGATGAGCAGCAAGGCTGTAGTTACCGTTTCCCATGGATCATTTCCTTTCTGGTTTAGGAGGGCATGACGATCGGATTAAATTGCGGCGCGCCAAAGACCTGGTCCGACAGGTGACCCAGTTCTTCGCGCAAGGCCCAGGCGTTTTCAGCGCCCGGGGAGTGAGCCACCCGCTGGAGGAGTGTAGCCAGCGGCGCGGGGATGCTAGCAGGCAAAGTCAGCCGGGCCGGGTCACCGCCAAGCAGGCCCACGAGACAGCGGGCACTCATCCCCAGGTCGAGGGCCGGGCTGAGGGGTGTTCCAGGCTTGATGCCGGGCGGATAATAGGCGGCAAAGGCTTCCTGAACCACAGCGAGGGGCTGTCCCGACACCCCGGCGCAGCCATAGCCCACCAGCCGGACGCCGTGGTCGTTTTGCTGCACCAGCAGGTGCGGCGGCAGGATGGCCCCGTGCACCAGGCCGGTATTGTGAATAAAGGAGAGCGTTTCAAGGATGCGCCGCCAGACCCAGATCGAGGCGCGGGGGGGGATGCCCTGCGGGTAGTTGCGCTGGACGGCCTCAAAAGTATGGTGAAAACCGGCCTCCCAGCGAAACAAGCTGACCGACTGACCGGCAAAAATCCCTCCGCTGACCGTGCCATGCAGTACCGGCTGCGGCGCCCGGCGCGCAAAGGTCTCTGCACCGGGGGCACGACTGCCCTGCAGGGTCTGCAGGGCCTGCCACTCGTTTTCCAAACGTGCGGCGTCCTTGTGGTCCCGCAGGACCTTGAGGATCACCAGCTCACTGGGCCAGCGCGCGCGCTGCGCGCGGTATACGTCGCAGCTGCTGCCCCTGGCCAGCAGCCCGCCCGGTGCCCAGTGATGATATCCGAGTGAGAGATAGTCTGTAAAGGAGTGGGATTGGGGGTCGTTCCATTCCAAAAAAGCCTGGCGGAAGATTTCACGCCGGATCACCGGCTCGCCCAGCTGGACGACCGCCCCGCAGTAGGCGCAGGTCACCTGCCGCGCAAAGCGGGAGGGCTGGAGCGGGGCATTGCATTGCGGGCACATCAGCGCAGTGGACACGGTTTCCTCGAAGCGTTCAATCTGGATGAAATTGACCCACTTATGATACATCAACCCGGGTTGTTGTGGAATATTTTTCGCTATTTCGCTGAAACGGCAGGGTTCACGGACTAGCGAACACCGCCGTCCAGTACACCCCGTACGGGCTGGAGGCAGCATAGACGTAGCCGATGCCGATCTCGGTGACATTGCCGCTCAGGATGTTGGCGCGGTGCCCGGAGGAGTTCATCCAGCCGTCCACCACATCAGCCGGGCTGCCGTACCCCGCAGCAATATTCTCGGCATAATTGCTCCAGGCATACCCGGCCGCGGAGATCCGGTCGCCAGGGCTGGAACCGTTCAGGCCGGTGTGGCTAAAATAGCCATTACAGGCCATGTCCTGGCTGTGGGTTCTGGCGGCGTTCCCCAGCGCGCCATTGCCCGAAAGCGCTGGCAGGCCGTTGTTGGCACGCTGCTCATTGATCAGCGCAATGACCTGGGATTCAAACCCGCCATTATAGGATGGGTTGCAGCCCCCCGAGGTGGCCGTGGGGGGCGCAGAGGTGTTCGTGGGAGGCTTGGCTGCCGTGGCAGTGCCGGTTGGCGTGTGGGTGCGGGTGGGGGTCGCCGTCCGGGTCGGCGTGGCCGTGCGCGTCCAGGTCGCGCTGGGGGAAACTCCCGGCAGCAGGGTGGCGGAAGCGGGGAGCGTTGCCGACGGGGTGGCGGTGGGGGTAGGCGTGCTGGAGGATGTGGCCGTCGCAGACGGGGTGCGGGTGGGACCGGTAGGACTGGCGGTGGGCGTGCCGGTGGCGGAAGATGCCAGGGAGGCAGCCTGATCCGCAGGCACAGGGGTCTCCGTGCGAGTGGAAGGCCGGATGCTGAGACTCGGGGTGTTCGTTAGTGGAGTGGTTTCACTGGCAGTCGGGGTGACCGGGAGTTCAGTGACGATGATGTCAGCGGCTGGTGTCACGACTTGATCGACAGCCACCACCCGCAGGTTGCAGGCCGTGGCACCCAGGGCAACCAGGAACAATACCAAGGAAGCACGGAATTTCATGGCCGGATTGTAGCAGGAAATCGCAAACGAGCCACAGGAAATAGGTACTGGATGCCACGCAACAATCCTGGCTATATTCAGTTGACTTAATCCGCAAATCCGTTATACTGATAGATGGATTTGCGGATTATCAGGAGAAAACAAATGAACAATACCTTCGAAGTGCAAGTCGTGAGACGAGGCATCATTACTCTCCCCAAGGAATTACGGGACCAAAACCAAATTGAGGAAGGTGACACCCTGACCCTGATCGACCTGGGCGATGGGATTATCCTGATCAGCCCACGCCGGTCACGACTTGACGAAATCGCAGACAAACTAGCCAGTGTATGGCAAGCCAATGGCGAGTCACTGGAGTCAATGCTGGCCACCTTGCGAGAAGTCCGGGCGGAATATGACACGAAAAAGCCTTAGTGTATTCCTGGATACCAGCGTCATCTTCGCGGCAATCCTATCAGCATCCGGCGGTGCCCGAAAACTATTCCTTCTTGGTGAAGCTGGATTTCTCCACCTCGTTGTTGGTCCAAATGTTTTGCGTGAATGCCAGGACGTCATCCAGCGGAAGTCGCCCTCCGCTTTGCCCGTCCTGGCACAGTTGTTGTCGATGGGACGCGTAATGACCTCTCATTCACCATCCGCCCGACAGGTTAAGCTGGCCCGCACACTCGTTGACTATTCGCCAGATGCTCATGTTTTGGCTGAAGCCATAAACGCCAGCCCAGATTGGCTTGTCACCCATGACAAGTCACATTTTCTCAAAAACCACCTAAAAATAACCCTTCCGTTCACGATCGGAACACCTGGAGACTTGCTTCAGATGCTGAAGGACGACCTGAACCCACGCTAAAGCCCAATTCGATAGGACGATCAAAAGATCTCGCCAATTTTAACAAACCATCCTGATCACGAACTGGGTCTGGCTTAAGCCAGACCCAGTTCGTTTACCAGCTTCTCCAGCTGCCCGGCCGCGGAAAGATGAATGCGCAGGATGCGGCGCCCGCGGTCATACAGGGCCTCAAAGTCGCCGATCGCCTGGGCACGTTGCAGTGTACCGAAGCTCAACCCCTGGCCAGGGATATCGATGTCCGTTTTCGGTTCGGCTGTGATTTGAATGAACAGGCCATGTTCGGAGCCGCCCTTGTGCAGCTGGCCGGTGGAATGCAGGAAGCGCGGCCCAAAGCCGAGCGTGGTGGCGCAACCGGTTTGCGCCAAAACGGCTATGCGCAACTCACTCAGCACCGATTCCATCTGCGGATTGCGGCGCAGGTAGGCATTGATGGCAACATAGTCACCGGGGCGGGCCAGGGCCAGGAACTCTTTCAGCGCGGGCAGGGCCTCATCGCCGGGGACGTAGGCTTCCTCGCCCAGGCTGCCGGTTTCACGAAATTGCTGTATCTTGGCAACGGTCCGGTTTTTGTTGTCCTGCACATCCGGCTGGTCAAACGGGTTAACACCCAGCACAGCGCAGGCAAAGGCGGTCGCGATCTCCCAGCGATAGAATTCAGCGCCCAGGTCATACGGATCAGGCATCTCGATCGCCAGCGCAGGCTGGCCCTGTTCACGCAGGGCAGTCACCAATTCATCCAGACTGCCATCCCTGCGCAGGTAAATAAACAGGCGGTCTGGACCATACGAAGCGGGATCGGCCTGCGGTTCCCCATCCACCACCACAATGCCTTTGCCCTGTTTGCCGGTTGATTCGGCGATCAGCTGCTCCAGCCACGAACCAAACGAGGCCAGGGCCGGGTCAGCCAGCAGGGTCAGCTTGTCGCGGCCTTCCAGGGCCGCCTGCCCGATCAGCGCACCCAGCACCAGCCCGGGATTGCGGGGAGCGGCCGCTTGCGGGCCGGATTGATTCATCATCCATCCGGCAGCGCGCAGCAGTTTTTCCACATCGATGCCCATCAGGGCAGCGGGAACCAACCCAAAGGGGGAAAGCACGGAATTGCGCCCGCCGACCGTCGGGTCGGCCAGGAAGGTCCTGCGAAAGCCGCGCTCGGCGGCCAGTTTCTCGAGCGAGGTGCCGGGATCGGTGATGGCCACAAATCGCGTGCCATCTCCGCCGGAAAGATGCCAGAAGTAGTCAAACATGGCGTTGACTTCCGCGGTGCCGCCGGACTTGGAGGCCACCATGTACAGGCTCTCGGCCGGGGGGAAGTCCTGCGCTGCAGCCTTGACCTGGGCCGGGTCGGTGGAATCGAGGATGGAAAACTGCCTGCCGCCGGTCATGCCAAAAACCTTCGCCATCACTTCCGGCGCCAGCGAGGACCCCCCCATGCCGAGCAGCAGGATCTTCTTAATCCCCGCCGAGTCAATTTCGGCGACAAACTGCTGCAGGTCATTGAGCAGGAAGAGCGAGGTCTCCGGCAGGCGCAGCCAACCCAAACGGTTGCGGATTTCGGCCTGACCGGCAGGATCTTCCGTCCACAACGAGGCATCGCCAGACCACAGGCGGTCCGGGGCGGAAGCGGCCTCCAGCCGGGAGACGGCTTTTTCTACGGAGGGCAGCAGCGGGGTGACCTGCCCGGTGATCCCCGCCCGGCGTTCCTCCAGGCTGGCGAGCAGGGCAGTGAAGGCTTCCGCAAAGGCCCGGACGCCTTCCTCTTCCAATTCCCGGGTGACCTGGCTCATGGAAATACCCAGGGCTTCCAGCTCGACCAGACGGGCGCGGGCTTCTTCAATGTTTTCGGTCAGGGTCTGGCGGGCCACGCCGTGGTCGCGGAAGGCCTGCAGCGTGGCAGGCGGGACGGTGTTGACCGTGGCCGGGCCGATCAGGTTATCGATGTAAATGGTGTCGGGGTAGGCCGGGTTCTTGGTGCTGGTGGAGGCCCACAGCGGGCGCTGGAAATTGGCCTTGCCAAACTGCAGCTTGCGGAAACGCAGGCTGGCAAATTCCTCGCGAAAGGCCTCATAAGCCAGCTTGGCGTTGGCAATGGCGGCCACCCCGCGCAGGGGAGAGTCTTCGGGCAGGCGCGGGTCGATCTTGCTATCCACCCGCGAGACGAAGAAGGAGGCCACCGAGTGCACGTTGCCGATGTCGCCTCCTGCCAGCAGGCGGTCTTCCAGCCCGGAGAGATAGGCATCCATCACCGCGCGGTAACGCTCAATGGCAAAGATCAGTGTGACATTGACATTGATGCCCGCAGCGATGACCTGGCGGATGGCAGGAATGCCCGCCGGGGTGGCGGGAATCTTGATCATCAGGTTGGGACGGGCCACGGCCTGCCACAGCCGCTTGGCCTGGCTGATGGTGCCTTCGGTATCATGGGCCAGCAACGGGCTGACCTCCAGGCTGACATATCCATCGGTGGCTTCGGTCTGCTCGTAGAGCGGACGGAACAGGTCGCAGGCCGCCTGGATGTCCTCGATCGCCAGCTGCCAGAAGATGCTTTCCGTGTCCCAGCCGGACAGCGCCAGGGGCTGGAGGGCGGAGTCGTACTCCGTCGTTTTACTGATCGCGTTGTGGAAGATGGCCGGGTTGGAGGTCACGCCGCGGATGTCGCCGCGCTGGATCATGGCAGCCAGCTCACCGTTTTCGAGCAGGCGACGCTGGATGTTGTCGTACCAGAGTGACTGCCCCAGGGCAGTGGTTTGTTCGATCGGGTTGGTCATGCTGACTCCTGAAGATTGGAAAGGATTGCAAATATATTGACCTTCCCGGCCTTACCGCGCACGGGAATATCACCCAACGGTTGTGCAGCCAGCGGCAGGGTTTTACTGGCCTGCTGGATGGCCGCAGCA
>JANJTV010000015.1 GCA_024710905.1 Anaerolineales bacterium
CTTCCAGGTGGCGGATGGGCATGTCCACCGATTTGACCGCGCCGGTTACGTCGGTAAACTGGAGCGAAATATATTTCACCCCGTCTTCCTTTACACGCTTGAGTAATTCCTTGTGGTCCATTTCAACATCTCCTTTTTTAATGAATGCTTTTTTAATTTGTTCAAACATCCTTCCTCAGTCTGAACTTATTTCTTGCAGTTGTATCCTCGACTGCCTGGATACATTAATCAGCACAACCGAGCCAATAATGATGGCTGCTGCGATCCCAATCCGCGGAGTCAGGTCCTCGGCGGCCAGCAGGCTCCCCAGGATGACAGCAACGATCGGGTTCACGTAGGCATAGGTCGCCACGAGCGAGATCGGGGCATTTTTCAGCAGCCAGATGTAAGATGTAAAACCGACCAGCGAACCAAAAAAGATCAGGTAAATCAGGCCCCACAGTGACGTGCTGGAAACCTGCGCCGGGTCGAAGCCGCCCCATTCCCCTGCCAGCAGGCTAGCAATCAATAACCCCAGGCTGCCTACCAGCATCTGGATGCCGGTATTCATCAGCGAGGAAGGTGGCAGGTCGGCTGTTTTACTAAAAATCGAACCGCTAGCCCATAAGAATGTAGCCATTAACAACAGGGTCACGCCAACCGGCTCAACGGCCATTTGCATGTTGGCCAGGTCGCTGGGGCCAACCAGGATGAAAATCCCGATAAATCCGACCAGGATGCCGAGGATGACCAGCAGGTTGGGTTTTGCGCCACCGGGCCGCAGCGCTTCCAGGGTCGTCAGCCAGAGCGGGGTTGAGCCAACCACCAGCGCAGCGATCCCTGACGGTACGGTCAATTCCGCTACCGAGACCAGCCCGTTCCCGCCCACCAGCAGGAACAAACCTACAATCCCGGCATCCCGCCACTGACGCGGAGTCGGCCAGGGGTCGCCCGCCATCCTGCGCCAGGCTACCAGAATTAACCCGGAAACCAGGAACCGCACAAAGGCATGCAAGAACGGCGGGATGGTTTCCACCGCAAAGCGAATGCCCAGGTAGGTCGAACCCCAGACAATGTACAGTGCCAGCAAGGCAATCCAAACTTTAACGCGCATTCTTCTCCTTAGGCTTGTGCCCTGGCGGCTTCCCAGCCAAGCAGGGCTTGTTTGCGTGTTTCGCCATAGCGATAATTGCCAAAACCGCCCACCTTGCGGATGACGCGATGGCAAGGGATGAGTACTGCTACCGGGTTTCGCCCGATGGCCGAGCCCACTGCCCGGCTGGCTCCCGGCAGGCCAATCCCCGCGGCCAGGGTTTCATAATTGGTTACCTGCCCGGTGGGGATGTTCAGCAGGGCCTCCCACACTTTGAGTTGGAAATTTGTACCGCTTAAATGGATGGGCAATGGCGAAGAAACCTTACCACCTGAAAAGATGGCTTCCACCCAACTGGCAGACTCACCCCCGGCTTCCACCAGCCTGGCGCGAGGCCATTCCAGGCTGAAGGCGGCCAGCGCCGCCGGGCGACCTTCATCCACAAAACCGAAGTGGCAAATGCCGCGTTGTGTAGTGGCCAGCAACGCCTCGCCAAACGGGGTTTCGTAAAACCCCCAGCGAATCTCCAGCCCGGCGCCACGCAGGCGCATTTCGCCCGGCGTTACCGCCTCGGTGCTGACCAGCAGGTCGTGCAGGCGGCCCGGACTGGAAAGGCCAACGCCAAAAGCCGCCTCCATGACATTGGTTTGCTTTAGTAATTCTTTGGCACCCTGCTTGGTTAGGTATTGCAGGAAGCGCTTGGGGCTGATTCCTGCCCAGCGGGTAAACAACCGCTGGAAGTGGAACTCGCTCAGCCCGACGGCCGCGGCCACTTCAGCCAATTGGGGTTGTTCTTGAACATGGTTGTTAAGGTACAAAATGGCTTGTTCAACCAGGGCATAGTCCTGGGTGGGGGTTGGGTTTTCTGTCATAGGGTTTCCTCCGAATGTTATTTGCATGATATCCATTCGCAGGCCAGCCTGCCACCCGATTCTTGCTCGGTTGCGCCTCGCTGCCCTGTCTGCCGGTGCCCAGGAAAACAAAAAAGGCACGCTGGGCGTGCCTTTTTTAATAGCAAAACCTATTAAATAAAACAGCCCTTCCTGGTTGGCACAAGCAAACATGGCTTGTATCACTGCGCAAGCATTGTTCCAACCGTTACCGGGAGGGTTTCTGCCTGGTTACCCAACAGGTTTATATACCTGCCAGCACACCTTGCGCTCTATTCGGAAGGGAGAATGAAGCCAATGATGTGGCTTCGAAGGCATCCGCTGATCTATCCGATTTTCCCCTGTATTCCAGGGTTAGCGTCCCGTTCGCACGGGAGAACCTTCACCTCGTACCCCCAAAAAAAAATGGGGGCCAGCCGCTTTATCTCCATAATTTAGTTGTTAATACAACTTTCAAACCTGGGCGGTATTCTACACTCACCTGTTGGGTGAGTCAAGCCCTGATTTTTCAGAAAAAACCCCGCCGATGCCGTGTGCGGCAAAGTTCTGAACCTGCAAAAGCAGGATGGGTCCCTACCCGGCGGCTTCGCCTTGGCTCAGGCCTATCGCGTCGCTTCCGTGAGATCGAAACCCATTTTATAAGTGTTGGCTCAGGACCGTATGGGTGTCGCATCACGAACACAGCAGGGTATATTTCTTATACCATGATTTGGATTTGCGAGGAAGAGAAAAATGAGCCCCTCCGTTTTAGGGAGGGGCTTCTTGCATTATTCTTCTTCCTTGGGTAACTCCAGGCGGATGTGCAGTTCTTTTAACTGCCGTTCGGATGCCGGGCTGGGAGCATCGGCCATCACATCTCGCCCGGCCTGGTTCTTCGGGAAGGCAATCACCTCGCGAATGTTGGGTTCGTCGGCGAAGATCATCACCAGGCGGTCAATGCCGGGAGCCATGCCACCATGTGGTGGTGCACCAAACTCGAAGGCCTCGATCATGTGCCCGAACTTGGCCTGGATTTCGTCATCCTTCAATCCGAGCAACTGGAAGACCTTTTGCTGGATGTCGCTGCGGTGGATACGAATCGAGCCGGAGGCGGTTTCATATCCGTTTAAGACCATGTCATAAGCATCCGAAAGGATTGCACCGGGGTCTGTCTCAAACTTGGGTAGGTCTTCCAACTTTGGCATGGTGAAGGGGTGATGCGCTGCGTCCCACTTTTCTTCTTCTTCATTGTATTCGAACATGGGGAAGTCAACGATCCAGCCGAAAGCCAGCAGGTTCGGGTCTGCCAGTTGCAGCCGGTCACGGAAGTGCAGGCGCAGGGCGGCCAGGGTTTTGTTGGCAATGGCCCGCGAATCTGCCACGAATAACACCAGGTCGCCGGTTTTTGCGCCGCTTAGTTTCTGGATCGCTTCGACCTCTTCCGGTTTGATGAATTTCTGGGCTGTACCCCTGACTCCTTCGGTAGACAGGGCCAGCGTGGCCAGGCCTTTGGCGCCCTGGGTTCTTGCCAGCTCGGTCAGGTCATCCACTTCCCTGCGGGTAAATTCCGAACAGCCAGGGGCAACAATGCATTTAATCACACCTTTGTTTTCCAAAGCCATCTGGAAGACGCGAAACTCGCTGTTTTTGAAGGTTTCGCTCAGGTCGTAGAGTTCCATGCCAAAGCGCATATCGGGTTTGTCGTTGCCGTATTTTTCCACCGCTTCGGCGTGGGTCAGGCGCGGCCAGGGGCTAGCCAGCAGGCGTTTTTCGGGCAGGATGGTTTTGACCATTTCGGTGAACAGGTTTTCGACCACCTGCAAGACATCGTCACGGTGGACGAAGGACATTTCCAGGTCGAGCTGGGTGAATTCCGGCTGGCGATCGCCGCGCAGGTCTTCGTCTCGCAGGCAGCGCGCAATCTGGAAGTAACGATCCACCCCGGCAACCATCAGCAATTGCTTCAGTTGTTGCGGGGATTGCGGCAGAGCGTAGAACATCCCTGGCTGCAAGCGTGAGGGAACGAGGTAATCACGTGCGCCTTCGGGTGTGGTTTTGAACAGCATCGGCGTTTCCACTTCTAGGAAGCCTCGTTCGCTGAGGAAATCGCGAATGAACTTAACCACCTTGTGACGCAGGATCAGGTTCTTTTGCATCTTTTCGCGACGCAAGTCGAGATAGCGATATTTCAGGCGTACATTCTCGTCAATATCTTCATCTTTATAAACCAGGAAGGGTAGGGGCTTGGCGGGGTTGAGCACTTCACAAGACTGCACCTCGACCTCAATCTCGCCAGTGGCAAGGTTGGGATTCTCAGCGCCAGCCGGGCGGCGGCGTACCACCCCGGTGATCTGCAATACCCATTCCTGGCGGGCGTCTTGAATGGAAGCTACGTCGGGTTTGTTGGGGTCGCCGACAACCTGAACCAGACCATAGCGGTCACGCAGGTCTATAAAAGTGACGCCGCCATGGTCGCGCTGCCGGTGTACCCAGCCCGCCAGGGTAACGGTCTGACCGGTGTGTGTGGCACGGAGTTCGCCGCAAGTGTGGGTTTTATACATGATTACCTCCTGGCAAAAATAATCGCCCGTTGCGTTTGCGTCGGGCGACTGGTGGGGTTCTTTTGTGCTTTCAGGCAGGCAGGGCGAACCTGGCCGCCTGGCATCCGCCAGCCGTCAGTGTCGCATTATTGTTGTCACTGCCAAACCTGTGTTTCGTAGACATAGTGGCGCGATTATAGCACATTTTGGGGTTTCGGGCAGCCAGGATTGTGATTTTTTTCGCAGAACGGCGGTTGGTTAAGGTATAATTGGCCTGCCCGCATCCCAGCCGGTCTATTTTGTTTGGCTGTGCGGAGAAATTTTCAAGCAGGCACTTAAAAAGATGGCATCCAGTACCCAAACACCCTTCTCAGGCGACACCTGGCGCTCCTTCCAGGTAAACAAACCCGACCTTGAATTTTTGCAAAATTACCTGTTTGAGACCGAGCAACCCCTCTCCTCGGGTGATTTGGCGGCTGTTTTGGTGGCAGAACGCATCCGGGTAGCCCGCATTGAGCAGGAGAAAATCCAGAAGGGGGCAGGGGACATATACCTTCCAAAAGGAAGCTATAAAAAAGGCCAGAAACTTATTTTTCCAGCGTTGAACATGAAAAAAGGTCAGGTACAGGCGGTCCGCCCGGGCGTGAATCCTGAAGTTGATGCGTTTGATGTTGTGGATGTTGCGTTTGAGGATGGCTCAGTGCGGATGTTTGCGGCGGGCTTGGCAGTGCACAAGTTGAACGAGCCGGTTGAGCAAACCCTGGCTCCTGAGTTTGATCCGCAGGCTGTGCTGGATGAGTTTGGTGAGTTAATCGAGCGCAAGTTGGAGATTGCCCTGCATGGCGATGACAGCCTGGTGCGCATTGCCGGACGCTGGTTCCCGAGTGCGCTGTTAATGAATATTAATGCCGGGCACCTGAACCTGGCTGAAGCAGTATTGGAGATGGCAGGCGGTGAGCCGATGCCTGTCAAAACGTTGATGGAGCAAATTGAGCTTTCGGTGGGTGGCAACCAGGGCCTGACCGAGTTTTCACTTAACTATGCTTTGCAGGAAGACGGCCGCTTTGATGAAGTTGGCCCTGCCGGACAAGTGTTGTGGTGCCTGCGCCGCCTCGAGCCGGAGGAAGTGCAGAAAATTCCAGCAGTGTTGCTTTACAACGAAATGGAATATGACCGTTCGGCTCTGAACAGTGCCATGCTGGCCCTGGAAGCCGAATTGGATGATGAACTCAGCGAGGCGAATTACAAACCCGAAAAAGCGGATGAAGTGACCATCTGCTTGACTTATCCGCACTGGCGGGCCGGGACGCTGCCGGTTTCAAGCCGGGTGAGCGCATTTTTCCCAACCGCCTATGAATCGCCGCGCATCCGCTTTACGCTGGTCGATGCCCAAACCGGACAGAAGATCCCTGCCTGGGTGGTGCGTGAGCACGGATATGTTTATGGCCTGCGTGAGTGGTTTGACGCGAACAAGCTGATCCCTGGCGGGTTGGTGGTGATTCGTAAGGGTAGTGTGCCGGGCGAGG
Source organism: Anaerolineales bacterium (assembly GCA_024710905.1). GTDB lineage: Bacteria > Chloroflexota > Anaerolineae > Anaerolineales > Villigracilaceae > JANJTV01. The sequence goes on from JANJTV010000015.1 coordinate 6,008, forward strand.
TCTACATTGAATCTAAATCCCGCCGGGCCATGCGGGACTGGGTACGCACGGTGATCGCCGGTTCTGACGGAGGCTTGGTTTTTGCCCTGCTGCGCCAGGAAGTAGGCTGCGAATTTGATGACCGCATGGTGATTGCTGTGCCGGACGCTGAAGCCGTACACCAATCAGTGTTGCAATATGCAAAATCTCGCCAGTCGTTTGAAAAACTGGTTAAGGATATCCTGAACCAGCTTTCCAAGCTGACCCCGCAGGGGCACGTCCATGCAGAAGAACTGTACGCGGCCATCAATGTGCTGCGCCGGGTTCCGCCTGCCCCACTACTGGCACTGCTGGCGACCAACAAAGAATTCAAGCATGTCGGCGATCTGCATTACCGCATGGCCGAGACGGATGACGAGGAATAACCATGACAGATATAGCTTCCGTACCTCGCTTCAGCCTGGTGAAGCCCACCCTGCAAACCCACTTCCACATCGACTTTGATTGGTGGCAGCAAAATGAACGCGACTGGCATGTTCACCTGCGCGGTTTGCTCTGCCCCGAACACCAGGAAGCCTTTGCCGAAGTCAATAGCGGGGAACTGGTCGATTTTATCGACCCGGAAACAGCTGAGGTTCGCCAGTTGGATGCCCTGCAGCAGGTCTTGCTGGCCCATTGTGCGCGCCAACCTGAGTTCCTGACCGGCCAGACCGCGCTGGTGGAGGCTGTTTTCAGGATCTTTCTCGCCAATGGCAACAGTCCGCTTTCGCCAACTGAACTGGCCGAACGGTTGGGCCGCCCGGCAAACATCATCCTGCAAACCCTGGCCGGGCCGCGTGTGTATAAAGGGTTGCGGCCGATTCACGATTAGGGTTGCCCTGCTTCCAGCGAGTGTATAATGGCATGGCAGTTTGTACAAAGAAGCTGGCATTCATCGAGCCCTGCTCTTTGGCCAGCTTCTCAGGTGCAGGTTGACCCAGGTGACATCCTTGTCTCGTAAGAGGTGGAATTTCACTGGCGCGTATTGTTTGTCGAACCCACAACGAGCGCATTTCCCGCCCAGGTATTCAATCGCCCGTTTCTTTTGCGCGACCCATCGTTTTTGGCAATCGTCATTAAAACAGGCTTTGCAGATTGAATTTACATAACCGCTTTTGCCCTTTTTATAATAATTGGAAACAGGTTTTACCTGTAGGCAAGTGCTGCATTTTTCATCATCGCGCCCTTATAGCTTAATGGACAAAGCCGCGGCCTTCTAAGCCGTTGATCCAGGTTCGAATCCTGGTAAGGGCATTATAACTTTCTGCATTTATCAATTTGGGAGGAAAGCAGTGCCAGCCAAACGCGCCAAGCATTTTGAAGAATACCCTCCCCAGCCCACCCGGGCGCAGGGACAATCCTTTGTCTGGTCGCCGCCCACCGATCTGTTTGAAACCGAGTTGGCTTATGTTGTCCGCATTGAAATTGCCGGGCTGCGCGAAGGCGATTTCACGGTCAACCTGGATCGTGGTGCGCTGGTGGTCACCGGCTTACGACAGGATTCCTCCGGGCGGGGGTCTTACCACCAGCTCGAAGTACGCTACGGACGGTTTTATACCCAGGTCGTCCTGGATGGAGAGATTAATGGCAGCCAGACCGCTGCGGAGTACGAAGACGGCTTCCTGACCATCACCATCCCCAAGAATTTCGACTCTTAACCATGTCTGCTGACCGTTGGATCCCAACCCCGCAAGACCTTTTTGAATGGCTGCGCGAGGAAGACCCGGAGATAGTGAAATTATTCATGCCCTCGATATCCCCAAAATTTTCCAGGAAAAACGACCCGCAACGGGCTACCCCGGAGCCAGAATCCGTTGAACAGCCAGCCTCCCTGCCCGAGGTGATTCCCATCCTGCCGTTGCGCGGGCTGGTTGCTTACCCGCAAACGGCGGTTCCACTCACGATTGGCCAGCCCCGTTCCATTAAATTGGTGGATGAAGCCGTTTCGGGGGATCGCTACATTGGCCTGCTGGCGGCAAAAAATCCTGAAGACGAGCTGCCTGGCCCCGATGATTTGTACACCATTGGGACCATTGCCACCATCCACCGCTTGCTGCGCGCGCCGGACGGGACCATCCGATTGTTGGTGCAGGGCCTGGAACGCTTCAGAATTGAAGAATTTACCCAGACCGAGCCATACCTGATGGCGCGTATTACCCGAGTACCGGAACCCGAAGAAGAAAGCGTCGAGATTGAAGCCCTGGCGCGCAATGTGCGTGACCAGTTTATTACCATGTCTGAGATGCTCCTTTCCATCCCGCGTGAGCTGGTGGAAACCATCAACAGCATCCAGGACCCGTTACAGGTGGTCTATTCGGTTGCCAACTTCCAGCGCATCGAATTGCAGGACGCCCAGGATATTTTGGAACTGGATTCGCTGGCAGAGAAATTGCGCAAGCTGAACTCATTAATGGCTCGCGAAGTTAACGTCCTGGAATTGGGTCAGAAGATCCAAAACGATGCCCGCTCGGAGATCGATAAGGTCCAGCGTGAATACTTCCTGCGCGAACAATTGAAGGCCATCCAGAAAGAACTCGGCGAGCGTGACGACCAGACTGCCGACGTGGAAGACTTCCGTAAGAAGCTGGAGGAAGCCCGGCTGCCAGAAGAAGCGGCCAAAATGGCCAACCGTGAACTGGACAGGCTTTCTCGCATCCCGACCATGTCGCCTGAGTATGGCATCATCCGCACGTACATGGATTGGATGGTCAACCTGCCGTGGTCGAAAGCCACCCAGGACAACCTGGATATTGCCCATGCCCGCGTAGTGCTGGATAAAGACCATTACGGATTGAAAGACATCAAGGAACGCATCCTTGAATTCCTCGCGGTTCGCAAATTGCGCCTGGACCGCCATGACGCCTTGAATAAAGAATCGGATGACGCCATTCGCCATGACCGCGAAGGGGTAATCCTGTGTTTCGTCGGGCCGCCCGGCGTGGGAAAGACCTCGCTTGGCCAATCGATTGCCCGCGCCATGGAACGCAAATTTGTACGCATTTCGTTGGGCGGTGTGCGCGACGAAGCCGAGATTCGTGGGCACCGGCGAACGTATATTGGTGCCATGCCGGGGCGCATCCTGCAAGCCCTTCGCCGCAGCGAGTCGCGTAACCCGGTCTTTATGTTGGACGAGGTGGATAAACTGACCATGGACTTCCATGGTGACCCTGCCTCGGCTTTGCTGGAAGTGCTGGACCCGGAACAAAATGGCGAGTTTCGGGATAATTATCTTGAGGTTGCTTTTAATCTCTCGCAGGTCATGTTTATTACAACAGCCAACACATTGGAGACCATCCCCGGGCCGTTGCGTGACCGCATGGAGATCATCTCGCTTTCAGGCTATACCGAGGGTGAGAAAACGGCCATTGCGCGCGGTTACCTGATTCCGCGCCAGATTCGCGAGAACAGCCTGTTGCCTGAAGAGGTGACATTTACTGATGCTGCGTTGAAACACATCATCAATCATTACACCCGCGAGGCTGGCGTTCGCAACCTGGAACGCAGTATCGGTTCGATTTGCCGCAAGGTTGGCACACAGATTGCCGAAGGAAAGATTACAAGCCTGGAAGTTACCCCTGAACAGGTGAAGGAATTGCTGGGCAACCCGTTGTTCCTGGGCACCGAAGAACAGGAAATGCGTGTAACAATGCCGGGTGTGGCCACCGGCCTGGCCTGGACGCCGTTTGGGGGGGATGTTTTGTACATTGAAGCAACCCAGATGCCCGGTTCCAAGGGTTTCCAGGTGACCGGCCAACTGGGGAATGTCATGCAGGAATCGGCCCGGGCGGCGCTTTCTTATGTCCGTTCTCGCGCAGGGCAGCTTGGACTGGAAAAGGAGTTTTTCGACAAGACCGATATCCACCTGCACATCCCGGCCGGTGCGCAGCCAAAGGATGGCCCTTCGGCGGGGGTGACCATGGCCACTGCCCTGGTTTCATTGATTTCAGGTCGCCCGGCGCGGAAAGGGGTGGGTATGACTGGCGAGATCACCCTGCGCGGGCAGGTGTTGCCTGTGGGCGGAATTAAGGAGAAGGTGCTGGCCGCGCATCGTAATGGATTGGAAACAGTCATCCTGCCGAAACGTAATAAAATGGATCTCGATGATGTGCCGGAAGAGATTAAAAAATCAATGAAATTTGTGTTCGCAGAAAGTGTGGATGAAGTGCTGGATGCCGCACTTGAAAAACCAGGCAGCCCAAAGAAGCCCGCCAAAAAAACTGCAGCAAAACCCCCTGCGCCGAAGGGAAGAAAGAAGAATGCCGAAAATCCTGCTGGCTGAAGATGATACGACCATGTTGACCCTACTCAAGACCCTCCTGGGCATGGAGGGGTTTGAGGTTGTATCCATTAGCGATAATGAAAATATTATTCAGGTGGTTCGGCGCGAACACCCTGATGTTGCATTGCTGGATGTTCACCTTGCCCATGGCAATGGCCTGGATGTGCTAAAAGAAATACGCGTAACACCCGAACTAAAAAACACGGTGGTAATCATGTCATCCGGAATGAACCTGGAAGCCGAGTCTCTGCGGGCGGGGGCCAATGACTTTATTATGAAGCCCTATATGCCGGACATGCTGATTTCCACGATTCGCAAACACCTCCCCGCATAATTTGTGAACCAGCCTGTCATTGTTCGAGCCATCCGCTATCCCGAAGAATATGCCGCCGTACTGACGCTCTGGCAAAATGCCGGGGAAGGGGTGCATGTGGGCATGTCTGATACCCCGGAAGAAATTGAGAAGAAACTTGCCCGCGACCCTGACCTGTTCCTGGTGGCAGAGATGGGTGACGACATTGTCGGCAGTGTGCTGGGCGGGTTCGACGGGCGGCGTGGGTTAATCTACCACCTGGCTGTGCGGGCTGACCTCCGCCAGCAGGGGATTGGCGACAGCCTGATGGCCGAAGTGGAAGGCCGTCTGCGTGAAAAAGGCTGCCGCAAAGTGTACCTGCTGGTCACCCGCGGCAATACCCCTGCCATGGTATTTTATGAGAAGCGTGGCTGGCAGGAGATGGATATTCATCTGTTTGGCAAAAACTTGCAGGATTAAACATGCTTTCAGTTGTAATTGTTACGATCTCAGATCGTTCTGCACGCGGCGAACGCGAGGATCTCTCCGGACCGGCCCTGGCGGAAGTCATCCGCCAGCAGGGTTGGCAGGTGGCTGCCATGCAGGTGGTTTCGGATGATGTCTCGCAAATTACTGCAACCCTGATTGCCCTGGCTGATTCAGCCGGGGCGGATGTCATCCTGACCACCGGCGGGACCGGTTTTGCCCCGCGTGATGTCACCCCGGAAGCCACCCGCCAGGTACTTGAGCGACTGACTCCCGGCCTGGACGAGGCCATGCGTGCCACCAGCCTGCAGGTAACAAAGCATGCCATGCTTTCGCGAGCCATTTCTGGCATCCGCAAAAAGTCAGTCATTATTAACTTGCCGGGCAGCCCGCGCGGCGCAGTGGAGAATTTGCAGGTCATCCTGCCTGTGCTGCCGCATGCGGTGGCGTTGCTGCGCGACGAGCCGGGGTCGGAAGCAGGACACGGGACAGCCTGAGCTGTGAATCCTCCCGGAAAACGGGAGCAGGCTGCCTTGGGAGTCTGCCTGCCTCTATTCTCATAACCATCAACCTCGGCTATAATCCCGCCGTTTGGAACAATTCAAGAAAAGGACGAAAGCATGATTGATGTAAATGATCTTCGCAAGGGCGTAACATTTGAGATGGACGGACAGTTGTTCAAGGTGCTGGAATATAGCCACAACAAGACTGGTCGCGGGAATGCCAACATCCGCATTAAGGCGCGCAACCTGCGCACTGGCGCAAACATCGAGCGCACCTTTAATTCCGGTTTGTCGGTGCAGGATGTCAGCCTGGATTACCAGAATGTCTCCTTCCTTTATAAAGAGGGCGACACGTATATTTTTATGGATAATGAAACCTACGAGCAGCCTGCCATCAAGGAGGATATCCTGGGCGAAAGCGCCGGGTTCCTTACCGAGGGGATGGAATGCAAGCTGACTTTTTACAGGAACGAGCCGATTGACATTGAACTGCCAACCACCGTGGACCTGAAGGTAACCTGGGCTGATGTGGCCGTGCGCGGCGATACTGCCACCGGTGTGACCAAGAAAGTGCGCGTGGAGACGGGAATCGAAATCCAGTGCCCGAACTTTGTCAAGGAAGGTGACACCATCCGCGTGGACACCCGTAGCGGCGAGTACGTCACCCGCGTGTAGGAACTCCCTTCTATCGATTTCGTGTAGCGCAAGATGCCCTCTTGCGCTACATTCTTAAGTGCCCAGGGATGGCGAGTTTTTGCAAGTGAAGGTCAATACAATACAGGTAAGCTTAAAGATGAATGCCTCGTCCGTGTGAAGGAAAAAACAGGTGAACCGATGAGAACCCCAGCCGGAACAGAATGCAAATATTTTTATGGCGATTACTTCCGTGGCCGCTCCCTGGAGGAGTGTCGACTGCTCAAGGCGACCGGGCAACAGTGGTCACCCGATCTGTGCAAAACCTGCCCGGCTCCGGGCATCCAGCGTGCCAACGCGTGTGAGTTCCTTTCCATGCGCGCCACTGTTGAGCGCCCGCTCACGGCTGTTTTCCAGCGCAGGGTGCAGCTCAAAGCCTACTGCGATAAATCCAATAAACCTGTTACTGAGCCGCACATAGGCTGCGGTGAATGCCACCCCTTGCCGCCTATCTTTGACGTGAAACCATGACCATCACCCTGCTGCTTGACCTCGATGACACCCTGCTCAATACCAACCTGGATGTCTTCCTGCCAACCTATTTCCAGAAAATTGCTGCCCACCTTGCGCCAAAAATTGACCCTTCGCGCATGCTAAAAGAGTTGGTCACCGGCACAAAATTGATGTACCAGAGCGCCGAGGTGGATAAAACCCTCGAAGATACATTTAATACCTACTATTACTCAGCCCTCGACCTGCCTCGCGAGGAGCTGGCCGCCTCCATTGAAGATTTTTACGACAATGTTTTCCCCACCATCCAGTCAGTTACCAACCCGATTCCCGAAGCGGTGGCGTTCATTGAATGGGCCTTTGCTCAAGGTTACCAGGTGGCCATTTGCACCGATCCGCTTTTCCCACGCAAGGCCATTCTCGAGCGCATGCGTTGGGCCAACCTGCCTCCAGAAAAATATCCTTTTGCGCACATCCCCGATTTCCAGACCTACCACTTTGCCAAGGAGCGCGTGGCCTTTTACCCGGAATTCCTGGCCCGCATGGGCTGGCAGGATGGCCCGGTAGTCATGGTCGGCGACAGCCTGCAGCGGGATATCCTGCCAGCGCGGCTGGCCGGCCTGCCCGCCTTTTGGATGACCGATGCGGACCAGCCCGCGCCGGAAGCGCCGGATGTGCCATTTGGTGGATTTAAAGCCCTTAAAGACTGGCTCAAGAACGGCGACGATTCTGTTAAACAGGCTGACTTCTCCTCTGAGAGCGCAATCCTGGCCTGGCTGCAGGCGACGCCGGCAGTGCTGGATACGTTATGTAGGAAATTTTCTGCTGCTCAATGGCAGGCCCGCCCCGAAATAGGTGAGTGGGCCATGTGCGAACTGGCCTGCCACCTGCGTGATGTGGATGTGGATGTAAACCTGCCGCGCCTCAACCAAATTTCATCCGAAGAGAATTCCTTCATTGCAGGGGTAGTCACAGACACCTGGGTGCAGGAGAGAAATTACATCTACCAGGACGGGCAAACTGCCCTGCGGGAATACATCCAAGCGCGTAAACAGGTGATTGAAAAAGTACGCCAGTTTGGCCCGGAGGATTGGTCGCGGCGGGTACGGCACAACATCCTTGGGCCGATGACCGTGCGTGAATTGCTGGTGTTTCTGGTTGAGCATGACCGCTCCCACTTGCAGCAGGCGCTCAAAATCGTACAGGTGTGATTCGTATCCCATCCAGTTTCTCTGTGTTACTATTGGCAGGGCGCGGGGCAGGCATAGGCTTGCCCCGTATTTTTGCCCGAGGAGAAAACCTACATGCAGAAACGTGTTGTCATTACCGGTGTCGGATGCGTCAGCCCGCTTGGGCTGGATGTGCAGGGAACCTGGGATGGCTTGCTGGCCGGGAAAAGCGGCTCGGCGCCCATTACCCTGTTCGACGCCTCTACGCACAAGACGAAATTCGCCTGTGAAGTAAAGGGGTTCGATGCGGCCAGCCTGTTCGGTCATCGTGAGGCCCGCCGCATGGATCGCTTTACCCAGTTTGCCATGGCTGCCGCCCAACAGGCCGTACACCAGGCCGGGCTGGTTGCCACTGATGAAAACCGTGACCGAATCGGGATCATCATTGGGTCTGGGATTGGCGGGATAGGCACTTTGCTGGAGCAAAATGCCGTGATGCTGGAGAAAGGCCCGGACCGGGTCAGCCCGTTCTTGATTCCCATGATGATTGCTGATACTGCACCGGGGATGATCGCCATCCAGTTGGGGATGCGCGGCCCGAACATGGCCATTGCCACTGCCTGTGCCAGCGGCTCAAACGCGATCGGTGAAGCGCTGGAAATGATTCGCCGTGGGGCTGCGGATGCGATTGTGGCCGGGGGGGCCGAGGCGGCCATTGTACCGGTGGCCATGGCGGGCATGAACGTGATGGGTGCGCTTTCCACGCGCAACGAAGACCCGGAGACAGCTTCCAGGCCGTTCGACGCCACCCGTGATGGTTTTGTGATGGGCGAAGGTGCCGGGGTGTTGATCCTGGAGGAATTAGAATTTGCCCGCGCCCGCGGCGCGAACATCCTGGCTGAATTAAGTGGTTATGGCACAACTGATGATGCCTATCACATTTCGGCCCCGGCCGAGAACGGCATTGGCGCGGCCATGTGTATGAAGCTGGCACTGCAAAATGCCGGGCTGACCGTGAATGACATTGATTACATCAACGCTCACGGCACTTCCACTCACTTAAATGACAAATCGGAAACGGCCGCCATAAAGACCGTTTTTGGTGAACAGGCTTATAAGCTTGCCATCTCTTCCACAAAATCCATGACAGGTCACCTGCTTGGCGCGGCTGGCGCATTGGAAGCGGTGATATGTGTGCGGGTCTTGCGCGAGAACATCATTCCGGCCACGGTGCACTACAATAACCCTGACCCGGAATGCGACCTGGACATAGTGCCGAATTCACCGCGCAAAGCCAGCCCGAGCCACATCATGTCCAATTCATTTGGGTTTGGCGGTCATAACGCCACGCTGATTTTCAGCAGGTACGAGCAATAAATGGTAAGCCGGTCTTCATGACTGGCAGCCAAGGAGTTCCTATGCCTTACGCACATATCACTGGATGGGGGATGTCTGTCCCGCCGAAGGTGTTGACGAATGACGACCTGAGCAAGATCGTCGATACCAACGATGAGTGGATTCGCGACCGCACCGGCATCCGCCAGCGTCATATTGTGGAAGATGAATCCCAGTCGTCGGCCACGCTGGGGTTCGAGGCTGCTTTTCAAGCCCTGCGAGTCGCCAACCTGCGTCCATCGGATGTTGACCTGATTATTTGTTCAACTTCCACGCCGGAGCATATCTTCCCGGCCACAGCCTGCCTGATCCAAGATCAGTTGGGCGCAACCCGTGCCGGGGCTTTTGACCTGCTGGCGGCCTGCTCGGGATTCATCTATGCGCTAAACATGGGCGCACAGGCCATTAAGAGCGGCTCGGCCAAAAATGTTGTCGTGGTTGGCACTGAGACGCTCTCCCGGTTTGTGGATTGGTCTGACCGAAATACCTGCATCTTGTTTGGCGATGGAGCCGGGGCGTTTGTGCTGCAGGCCAGCGACGAGCCGGGCGGCATATATGGTGGGGTGATGCATTCGGATGGGTCCGGCGGCGATTTGCTAACCCTTCTTGGCGGTGGTTCGCGCCACCCGGCCACAGAACTGACCGTGCATACTGGCATGCATTACATTCATATGGATGGCAAGGAAGTCTTCCGGTTTGCCACGCGTGTAATGGCCCAGGCCACCATGGATGCGGTGGCCGCCTCCGGTTGGAAAGTGGAAGATCTTTCTATTATTATTCCGCACCAGGCGAATTACCGTATTATTGATGCGGCCGCCCGTGGCCTGAAAATGCCGATTGATAAATTCATGATCAATCTCGATCAATATGGCAACACTTCCACGGCCTCTATTCCGATTGCGACGGTTGAGGCCGCCCAGCAGGGCCGCCTGAAAAAAGGGGATAAGACCGTCTTTGTGGGGTTTGGGGCCGGCCTGACCTGGGGCGCGCTGGCTGTTGAGTGGACTGGCCCGCTGTCAACTGAAAAATCGGTGCACCCGGAACGTGACCGCCTGTATGGCCGGGCGCGCTCGCTTTACCGGCGCATCGTGCGCAAGATCGAAAAAATCATCTGGGGGCGCAACGAGTAAGGCTTCGGCAGTCTAATAAATTAAAACAAAAGCATCCTGCGGAGGAAATCCACAGGATGCTTTTCATTTGATTCACCACTGGTTTATTGATACCCGCAAATATTTTCGATAATTTGCATCCGCAGACTTACCAGTTCAGGATATTGATAGAAAAAGATGATTTTCTGGTCGGCGATGGAGTTGCCGGTTGGCCGGGGGGTCAGGATGAAAAAGCTGAAGGTTTCAGCGATGTCTTCCTCCGGGCTGGTGGCGGCGTAATCCGTCACGAACTGGTCTTCGTATTTCCGGTAGAAAGAGTCCAGCTCGTCGTAGTATTCGTCATCATCTTCAATATAAGTAATATCCACCCACTCATCGTAAAAATCCAACCAGAAGTCATCCACAAACTGGTTGAGGTACGAGTCGCGTTTACTGCATCCTTCACCTGGGAAATAGGTGTTGCAGGATTCGTATTCGTCCTCATAAACCTGGTCACTTTCCGGGTTATTGAAAATGGCCTGGCTGGGCGGCACCTGGTCAGGACCGAGGGTCAGCAGGTGGGCGTATTCATGAACCAGGGTGTAGGTCAGGTCCACCGGATCGTCCGAGTCGATGATGTCGACCATCAAAATCCAGCGATAGGGATCCTCGTAGGATTGTTCCACGGCGGCCAGTATCTCATCTTCGCCGTCACTGAAAATATGAAATTCTTGCAGTGTGCTGCGTTGTTCTGCCGGAATAATGGATGCATAAAAACGCCAGATACGCTGGTGGCTTTCGCTGTCGCTTGCATAGCGCTCAAAACGCGAAGGAGCAGCATATTTTTTAGCCTGCTCGATCTTATCCCCCAGAACGGTATAAACCACCAGGGTTTCCATTTCGCCATCAGTAGAAAATTTTTGCCCGAGGCTCGATCGGCGCGGTTCATTGCCGCTATGCCCCGTATTGACCAGTACGCCCAGTTCGTCCAAGCAGGCTTCAATACAGCCTCCGTCCGGGCAGGTGTCGTTAAAAACTGGTTCGGCGGTTGGCTTAACAGGCGGCTCAGGTTCGTCCGTGGGCTGAGCCGGGGTACTGGCCGCTGGCAACGGTTCTGTGAAGATCATACGCTCAACTGTTTTGCAGGCCAGCCCCGCCAAGCCCAGCAGGGCAAGTGCAACCAGGATTCGATGGCGTGGTTTCATGGTTTATCTTTCACTCAGGCGGGTTGTGGTCTCGGGCCAACCTTCACTGCGTGCATGGGCAATTAAGGAAGCCACTGAGGCGGGGATGATGTTCAGTTTAAAGAGCTGGCTAAGCGGTACCCAGACAGGCTTGAAAGTTCCGCGTTCAGGTGGATAATCTCCCACCATTTCGGGGCCGGTACCGCTGCCAAATTCACCACCCAAGTTGCGGGCGAGATAGTATAGCTGCAGGCCGCCGTGGAATGTGATCTCCGCGACCAGCTTCTCCACCTGAATGTGCAGGCCAAGTTCTTCGTGTGCCTCGCGGATGACGGCCTGTTCCGGCGTTTCGCCTTCTTCCACCCCGCCGCCGGGGAAGACATAGTAGGTATGCCCGTCTCGGCGGCGTTTAATAAGGGCGATGCAGTCGTTTTGCATCAGGATGGCCCGGGCGCGGGGTTTTCGGTTCATGAGCATATTATACTTGCCTGTTGCTGGAACCTTGCAGGTGCTTTGCATGTCTGACAACTCTTAAAAAGTATCATACTTTCCCTACAGAAAGTGCTTGTGAAGGCGGAAATACGTACGTATACTTACTTAGTTTTTAAGCATCTACCCGTCATTTACGAGGAAACAAGAATGCACAAAACGCCGCAGAAATTCTTGATCAAATCTTTTTCTTTTATAAATATTTTTGTAATGATTTTGGGGGCAATCATCCCGGCTTCAGCAGTCCAGGCGGCACCCTCTGTTGTATCACAGCCACAAACCAACCTTGTTCCACCTGCGGCGGTGGATGTGGTTGAATTATTTAATTTGGGCCAGGCTGAAAAGATTATTGTTGAGTCTCAGGAAAACTTCAGCTCAAGCTTGCCGATTGGCGAGTTGAAGGTTGAGCAATATGTGCTGCCGACCTTCCCAACTTACTCATTTCCTGACGGTCTGACCATTGAGCCAATCGCCGCATATAACTTTGTGGTTGATTCAAATGTCCTGGCTCCCTCTTCTTATGGGCCATCGGCAGGCACGTTGGGCGCAGAGTTCTGTAATGCATCAGGTTCTACGATGGAGAATGTCTGGGCGTATATCGGTGATTACAACGCTGATGGGGATGGAACGCCTGGTGAGACTGGGGACAAAACCCCGGGCACATACCCGCAACGGACGAATATCACCGAAAACACAGGCCTGAACGGCGCCACTATGACCGATTTTGGCGACACCTCCCGCATTTATGCGCTGGAACATGAGGCCGGTTCTGCCACGGATAGTGGGGATGCTTCCCGTTATATTGGAACTCTTGCGCCGGGGGAATGCCGAACACAATACTGGCTTGTTTCTTACCCACGCAAGGCGTATGTGAGCGGCAACTGGGTCAGTGTAACAGGTGGCATTAAGCCCGAAGACGACCTGTGGCTGCCGTATTATTTTTGGGCGAATGCAGATAGTGTAAACGATTCTTATATCTGGCGGCCGGTCACCATGCGCAATGAAATTTCTGCCATGGCGAACAAGATCTGGCCGAACGGCGACAATAAAGTGCCGGATGAATACCTGGCGGCCATCCAGGCCGTGCTGGGCTGGGATACGATTACCCCGGGCGGAGGAAGCACAGCTTATCCCGGTGAAACGGTAACCAGCCAGGGTATTTGGTATGACCTGGGCAATGTTGGCGCGGGTTTTGATAATAACGGGGATTTTGTGCCAGATCGTAATGCCTGGCTGCAGCCGATTGGCGACCATACCACCTACGACCCCGGTTGTTTCCGGTTGGTTCGTACCTATGGCATTGTTATTGTAAAGTTAAACAATGGAACGGAATTATTGATTCCATTTGTCGACCAGATGTACTTTGAAAATATCCCAGATAATAATACCGGCGCTGTGGGTTTGGTCTATTATGAATACGCCGCCCTGGATGGTGCCTGTACAGCCAGCCTGACCCCCTACCAGGAAGTTGCCTCCGGCTACGATAACGAAAAATTCAATGCTGATTTTGGCGCGGGTATCCCGCCGTTGCAAAGCCGCGAAACGAATATGACCGTGGATAAGAGTGGCCAGACCTCCATATCTACGGGTGGGACGATTAACTATACGGTCACGTTCACCCTCCCGGATGTGGACACGAACGACTCCAGCGCGACGGTCACGGTGGGCAACCCATCCTTGGGAATGCCGTTGGTGATCGAGGAAACCATCCCTGACGGATTGCGGTATGACACAGGCAGCGCCAGTGCTTCGGTCACAATGACCAATTACACCTCTGCCACGATCACTGCGACAGTGCTTTATTCGACGGACAGCGGGAATACCTGGTCTACAACGGAGCCGGTGGGCGACCCATTAAGCTCCGGCCCGAACAACCTGATTAAGATTCAGTGGTGGCTGGATTCTGGTGTGACGAGCCCAGCTACAGGCCCGGCGGTGACGGGGACGGTTTCATTTAATGCGCTTGTTCCGTTGACTTACACTGAGCCAGTCATACTCAATACTTCCTGTATAAAGCTAGGTACAGCCAATTGTTTCGAAGAAGACACCCACACCACCTTGGTAAATGGTTCATTTTCCATCAGTGGCACTGTGTATTGCGATGACGGCGCTTCGACTGGCGCAAACGATTGCAGCACTGGTTCATCAGGCGGTACCTTGGCTAATGCTGTGCGTGACGATACGACCAATGAACCTGTGATCGACAATATCAGTGTTTTCCTGTATTACGATACCAATAATGATGGTGTGGTGGATTCTGGCGATACGTTGATTTCGACCCAGGTGACCAATAACACAGCAGCAGGCCCGAATTATACGTTCAGTAATTTGCCCGCCGGGAATTATCTGGTGGTGGTTGACAGCACAGATGCAGACCTGCCGAGCGGTTATACAATTACCGGCCCAACCGTCCGGAATGTTGATATCACCTCTGCGAGCGTGACGGGAATCGATTATGGGTTTGCGCCCGCCCTCAGCCTGGTAAAACGCCTGGATACCCCGCAGACGACCGTGGTGGGCCAGACGGCTTTGGTTCAATATACGTTGCGCCTGACCAACAATATCCCCGGCAGCGGTGGGCCATCCAACTTCTGTACCTATCGTGTCTATGCCACGACGGCTTATGAGGATAGCTCAAACACTCCGCCGGGCGGGAACGCCGCCAATGCCCGCTGGTTCTTTACTAGCAATGCCACCGGCTCACCGGATGACCAGGTGTCTTACACGGCCATGAATGACAATACCGACCTGTTGGGCCTGAGCGGGTTTTCGTTGGGCGACCAGGGCGGCAATATTACCGCCGTTCGTTATTATGCGTATGTATCTGAGCGTCAGAACTTAAAAGACACCGATGCCCTGTATGTTCGCCCATATTACAACAACAGTAGTGTGGCGGCTTACACCGATGGTTTCTTTGGGGATGGCACCTACCAGCGAAATGGGTCTGCGGCCTCGTTGCCTTCCGGTAGTAGCAGCTTTGGCGGGGCAGCAGGCAGCGACCTTGTTTTTACGGCGGATATCACCGGCCTGCGAACCACCTGGGCGTATAGTGATTTCCTACCCGGGGTTCTGGAAGTCCAGCTGGAGGGCAATAAGGGCGGTGGCGCAGGGTCTTCTGGTGATATAAACCTGGATGCCTTTGCCTTTGAAATTACCACGGACCAAAACTGTAATGATCCGGCTAAGATTATCAACCCGTTGCCGCTGGTAGATACGTATGAGTCGAATTACCTGACCTTTGTCTC
>JANJTV010000031.1 GCA_024710905.1 Anaerolineales bacterium
TTCCCCCCCCCCAATCACCACCAAACCTCCTGGAAACCAACCACATGCCCAACAACATTCTCACCCCAAGGAATAACATGAACATGCGTGCGGAGAGCAATCCTGGCCCCAACCATGTTTGAATGAGACCCGGGATCAGAAAAGCAAACGGGGCGTGATTTAGGTATGGGCCATTCGGCTGGTATGGGGTATATTGACCACTGAGATACAACCAACCCTTATATACATATAAGCCTTCATCCAAGATTGGTTTCCCTTCATAAACATAATGAAAACCCTGAAAGAGATAATAGAAGGCACCTAAACATGCAACCAAGATGGGGAACCATTTTGATTTACGAAAAGTCTGTAGTAATTTAACCATAGTAGCAAACATGATTATCCTGATGTCTAACCATAAAATTAAATCTAATGGGGATCTAACTGAAACACGGATGATTATGCGAAGATTACTGAATTCAATACTGCCTTGAGCAATGTATAACAATAACGGTTTGTAGTTGCTGGTCTCACACACCAACTACATAAAAGTATATCGAGATCTGAACAGCTTTTTGATTATAACTGCCGCGGAAGAGATTAAATCACCGCTCTTTTCCCACGTAGAGCTCTGTAATTGCAAGGTTAGAAGCCATAGGTTTACCCCCGTAACAAGAACAGAACGATGGCAGGGGTCACCCTACAACTTTACCAGCCTGCCAGTTGGCAATTGTGATGGTTTTCATGTCAAATTCCATTCGTTGAGTGAAAAAGAACAGGCGGTGGTCAGCCTTTTGGCCAACCACCGCCCAGCACAGGAGGTGAAGAATCTATTGGTCTTTCCCCACCATTATGTTGATTACCGCAGTTAATTTTTGAACATATGTACCATTCAGGATGTTTTCGGAAAAATTCTCCCATATTCGGAGGGTCTTCAGAAGATAGACGCCATATCTGGTGGGCCCGGCAGGATTCGAACCTGCGACCAAGAGATTATGAGTCCCCTGCGCTAACCGCTGCGCCACGGGCCCGGCTTTTAAGTGTCAGGTGCCAGGTTTTTCAGTGCCACGTGACACTATAACACCTGACACCTGATAGTCACTTCAAGAGCGGGAGACGGGATTCGAACCCGCGAATGTCAGCTTGGAAGGCTGATGCCTTACCACTTGGCGACTCCCGCACGAGAGTTGTTATTCTACCGTGTTGGTTGGGGATGGTCAAGCCAGCGCATTCATGCGGCAATATTCAACAATTGAATATTGACAATTGCGCAAATATTGCATATACTGGCAAAATCCTATTAGTTCTATAGGAAAAGAAAAACAAATACCATGCATCTATCAAAACGAGGAGAATACGGCCTGCGTGCCATGATCGTGCTTGCCCGGGAAAGCAGGGACGGCTTGCCTGTCATGTTACAGATTAAAGAGATCGCCAAACGCGAGAACATCCCAGCCAAATTCCTTGAGCAAATCATGCTCTCGCTAAAAAATATCGGCCTGCTGCACAGCAAGATGGGCGTAGGCGGTGGATATTACCTGGCCAAATCTGCCAGCGAGATTACCCTCGGGCAAATCGTACGCAACCTGGACGGTCCAATCGCCCCGGTGAAATGCGTCAGCCAGATGGCTTACGAACCCTGCGGCTGCCCGGATGAAACGACCTGCGGGTTAAGGCTGGTGATGTTCGATGTTCGCGCAGCCATATCAAATGTCCTGGATAAAACCAGCCTGGAAGCAGCTGCTAACCGGGGCAACACCTAATTTAATTCCTGCCCATCCAGGCAGGCTATTTTTTAACCATAAAGTCTATTATTAAAATAGGCTTTATGGTATATCGACAAGGAGAACCGATGAAAACGCATTCACTCCCCGCACTTATCACCCTCCTGGCCTTTACCTTAGGTGCGTGCAGTATATCCTCCGCTGTCAGCAGTGAAAAAACATCGTTCGGTCTGGGCATACTAACCTTCATCCTGGTCGGGTTTGTTGCCCAACTCATCGACGGGGCATTGGGCATGGCCTATGGCGTCAGTTCCACCACTTTCCTGCTTTCCATTGGCGTGCCACCCGCTGCAGCCAGCGCCAGCGTCCACATGGCCGAGGTCGTAACAACTGGCATCTCCGGCGCAGCGCACTGGAAGCTAAAAA
This sequence comes from Anaerolineales bacterium, assembly GCA_024710905.1. Classification (GTDB taxonomy): domain Bacteria; phylum Chloroflexota; class Anaerolineae; order Anaerolineales; family Villigracilaceae; genus JANJTV01. The sequence goes on from JANJTV010000031.1 coordinate 2,130, forward strand.
ACATTGACACCGGGCTGGTAAAAAAGCTGATTATCCCCGGTGCTACAGGGGCCATTCTGGGCGCCTACCTGCTCACCAACCTGGACGGCAACCTGTTGCGCCCATGGATTTCAGCCTACCTGCTCGTGATGGGAATCGTCATCTTAATCAAGGCTTTCAACAAAAGTGAGCTGGTCCGCGAACATAAAAACCTGGGCCTGCTGGGCCTGGTTGGTGGCTTTTTCGATGCCATCGGCGGTGGGGGCTGGGGACCAATTGTCACGACCACCCTGCTGGCACGTGGCGGACACCCCCGGGCCACAATTGGTTCGGTTAATCTCAGTGAGTTTTTTGTTTCCTTCGCCCAATCAGTGGTCTTCGTCGTCTCACTCAACTTCAGTGAATACTGGCAAATCATTGTCGGTCTGCTGATAGGCGGCGCAATTGCCGCACCAATTGCCGCCACGGCCACCAAACGGTTGCCCATAAAATGGATTATGATCTTGGTTGGCATTGTAATTATTGCCCTGAGTATCCGCACCATCCTGCTGGCCCTTGGATAGAACAAGCCGTGCTTATAAAAAATTAAGGCGGACGGTTTATAATCAATTTATGAAAACCATCCGTCTCTGGCTGCTCACCCTGGGTGTGCTCCTGTTTTTCGTCACATCTGCCACTGCCCAAGGCACTTCCCCGCTCATCCTGACGCTCACCGCCGATGGAACGGTTGCCCCGGCCATGAAAGAATACATCCGGCGTGGCATCCAGGCGGCGGAACAACAAGACGCCGAAGTACTCATCCTCCAACTCAACACCCCCGGCGGGCTAATTAGCGACATGGAAGCCATTGTGCAGGACATTCGCGCCAGCCGTGTGCCGGTAGTCGTTTACGTCACCCCGCGCGGCGGGATTGCCGGTTCAGCTGGGGCTTTCATCACCATTGCCGGGCATGCCTCGGCCATGGCCCCTGAAACAGCCATCGGCGCAGCCAGCCCCATCAGCGGTGACGGGACAGATATCCCCGAAACGCTCGAACGTAAGCAAAAAGAGGCCCTGCGCGCACTGGTTCGCTCACTGACCGAAAACCGCCCCGCCGAAGCGGTGGCCGTTGCTGAGGAAATGGTCGAAACCGCCCGTGCCATTTCAGCCAGTGAAGCCCTGCAAGTTGGCCTCGTGGACTTTATTGCTGATGACCTTGACACTCTGATCAGGCAACTCAACGGCTTTACTGTACAAATGCCTACCGGACCACGCACCCTGCAAACAAGTGACGCCCGCGTACAATCGCTTGGCATGTCCTTCATCGAACAACTGCTCGACATCCTGGTCAACCCGAATATTGTCTTCCTGCTGCTCGGGCTGGGCGTACAGGCCATCTTGATCGAAATCTCCAGCCCCGGCGGCTGGGTGGCCGGTTTTATTGGGGCCGTTTGCCTGGCACTTGGCGCTTATGGGTTGGGCATCCTGCCGGTCAACTGGTTCGGCCTACTCATCCTTCTCATCTCGTTCGCCTTGTTCTTCCTGGAATTAAAAACACCCACTTACGGCGGGCTTACCGCTGCTGGCATTGGCACTTTCATCATCGGCGCGCTGGTCTTATTCAATTCAGCCAACGTACCAGATTTCTTCCAAGTTTCGGTGCCGCTGGTCGTCGGGGTGGGGATCATTACGGGCATCCTCTTCGCCCTGTTAATGGGAATGGCGCTTCGGGCGCAGTTCGTTCCCCACGCCATGGGCCAGGAAACGCTCACCGGGCAAGTGGGCATCGCCAAATCCAAAATTGGCCCGCATGGGCAAGTCCAATTAAACAGTGAATTATGGTCTGCCGACCTGGCCGAGGGTGAAAAGCCCATCCCGGCAGGTGAACAGGTGATTGTCGACAAGATAGACGGCTTGCGGCTCAAAGTACGCCGCGGCAGCCAACCCGGAGGCAGCAATGAGCGAAAAGAACAATGACGGTTTCAGCGCTTTCTTAATGGGCCTGGACAAAGCCCGAAAAGAAGACAGCAGTACCGCCCCGGCCCAAATCCTCGGGGTACTCTCCACCCGCCACGAAATGCGCGTGATCGAGATCCAGGATGAAATGGGCCTGCCCAGCAGCGAATTGTGGCACAGCATTGAAGAACTGAAAGTTGCCGGGCTGATCTGGCTTGACGATGACGACGATAACGCCACTATCCACCTGACCGATGACGGTGAGGACTGGGCGCGCGTGATGTGCAAAACAGACGACGGCTAAACGGAGGCTGCGATGGAAATCCTTTGGTACGAATGGCTGGTAACCGCCGGTGTTGGTGCCATCATTGGCATTGCTGAAATTTTCTCGCGCTACCGCGACGAACCCGACGACGCCCTGCTGACCCTGCCCGCCATGGGCTACCTGGCCGTGAATGCGAGTGCATCAGTAGCGGCGCTGGTCGTCATTCGCCTGCTGAACTGGACCTTCGGAATCGTCGCCGAACAATCCATCATTGCCTGGGCGCAGGTTTTCATCGCCGGGTTCTCAGCCATGGCCGTGCTGCGCACCACCATCTGGAAAGTGCGCGTCAACGATGAAGATGTAGCCGTCGGCCCCAGCCGCTTCCTCGACGCTGTGCTGAACACAGTAGATCGCGCCGTTGACCGTAAACGCGCCGCCCAGCGGGCCGTCTCAATCAGTAATATCATGAAAGATGTCGATTTTGAAAAAGCCTACCAGAGCCTGCCGATGTATTGCTTTGGCCTGCTGCAAAACCTGCCTTCGGATGAGCAAGAGAAAGTCTTAAAGCGGGTGCTGGTCTTACGCAGCCTGGACGTCACCGAGCGTGTCAAAGCCCTGCTGTTGGGATTGACACTGATGAACCTGGTCGGTGAGCAAGTGCTGGCAACCGCAGTCCGTGATCTGGGCGATGACATCCGGCGGCGGGCAGCACCGCAGCCGCATCCCGCCAACTGAGTCTGTTCCCGGCTGTTGGCATTTTATTAACATCCCGGCGGCTGGCCTGTCATTGTTATTTTCATCGTGTACAATAGCCAGACTGTAAATTCCCAGGAGACCCCATGCCTGCCACCCCCACCAGAGAACGGGTAAACCCCGACGCAATCAACACCACCCCGCTGCGCCGCCCGGAATGGATCAAAGTCCGCGCGCCGTCTGGCGAAAATTATGAACGCGTGCACAAGTTAATGCGCGCCAAAAGCCTGCATACCGTGTGCGAAGAAGCCATGTGCCCCAACCTCGGCGAATGCTGGGGCAGCGGCACAGCTACCTTCCTGATGCTGGGCGACGTCTGCACCCGCTCATGCGTATTTTGTGACATCAAGCACGGTCGCCCTAACGTCATGGACTGGCTGGAACCGGAACGTGTCGCCCAGGCCGTCAAATCCATGGACTTAAAGCACGCCGTCATCACCTCGGTTAATCGTGATGAACGCAAAGATGGCGGCGCACCGATTTTCGCCATGGTCATCCGCCGCATCCGTGAAATTCATCCCGGCTGCTCCATTGAAGTGCTCATCCCCGACTTCAAAGGCTCAGTCGAAGCACTTAAAATCGTCATGGATGCCCGGCCCGAAATCCTGAATCACAATGTTGAGACCGTACCGAGACTGTTTAAGAAAATCCAGCCGCAGGATAACTATGATTGGGCCGCCGCCACCCTTAGTAATGCCAAAAAACTTGACCCCGACGTGCTGACAAAAAGCGGTATTATGGTGGGCTTGGGCGAAGAACTGGAAGAAGTCAAGGCCGTGATGCGCGACCAACGCGATTGGGGCGTGGACATCCTGACTATTGGGCAATACCTGCAACCCAGCAAAAAACACTTCCCCATCTCACGCTATTACACCATGGAAGAATTCACCGAACTGCGTGAATTTGGCTATTCGATTGGTTTCAAATGGGTGGAATCAAACCCGCTAGTGCGCTCGTCGTACCATGCCTATGAACAGGTACGCGCCTTGAGCGTGGTGCACCGCAAACTCTATGGCGAAGATGCCATGCAGGCCTTCAGGCCAGTGGGTGGCGACAACAACCTGCCCGTTTTGGGGTAACCAAAAGGCGAGGGATTTTCCTCGCCTTTTTTATTCCCGACTATCCAGCAGGGAAAGTACATCGGTGATCATTCTTGGAAGGGGGCCAGATTTCCACGAATATTGTGACGGCTTAACCCGTTTCTTGGTCAGGGCTGCACGCAAACGCGCCGCGCGCAGGCCAATATCATGTGATACCGGCTGGTTCACCAGTGCATCCACACTGGAAAGCGCAAGATCATCACGACCCATGGACGCCCACATCTCAGCCACGCTGACCAGCACCTCCACCACCAGCGGCACGGATTGCATCTCAGCCATAATCACCAGCGAGCGCGCAAATGTCTGCCGGGCTTCGTCAAAATCACTGGTAGCGGTCTGGATTTTGCCCATCGTATCGAGAATCGACCCACGCATTGTCTGAGACGGTACCTGGTCCAACAAGGTCAGGCTTTCTGCCAGGTAAGGGCGGGCCTGCTCCAGTTCCCCCAACGAAAAATACATATGTCCCAGGTTGTTAAGACTCTGGGCAATGCGAGTCTTGTCATTCGCCTCACGGGCAATCTCCAGCGCAGCCTCACAGAATGGGATGGCTTCACGATATGAACCGCGCATATAGGCCAGTACTGCCAGGCTGTTTTGGAACAGGAACAGTAAATCTTTCTCGCCTGCCTGCTCGGCAAGTTCCAAACCGTTCCTGTTCAATGTCTCTGCCAGGTCATATTCCCCGCGAGAAGAATGAATACTGGCCAACGAGCGGGTAATCTCAGCTTCGTCGCGTACAGAACCCATCACGCGCGCCAAGCCAAGGGCTTTTTCCAATACTTCCTGGCCTTCGGCATACTCCCCGAGCAGGTCATGGCATTCCCCCATCACACAAAGTGTGCGGGCGATTAATAAGTTGTCCCGATACGAATCAGGTACATCTTCCAAGAGCTGGTAAATAAAATTAAAAGAATCCAAGACCTCACGAAACAGCCCGCGATTGCGCAGGTAATTGGCAAGGGGCAGCAGGGCTTCCTCCACTTGTTGCATCTGGGAATGCTGGATGGTCCAGTACCAGGCTTTGCGCAGGTTGTGCAGGTCATAATCGGCAAAACCGCCTGAGTGGTTCGACGCACCCTGGGCAGCTATGAACTTTTTGATGTAATACGTCCCATGCTTCTCCTCAACCTTCTTTGCAACTGAAACGTTGGCTTTGAATTTTTCCATCAGGAACCGACGCAACGAAACATGTAAACGATATCGGCGATTATCGTGCGTAATCAGCATGGAGCGGGCAACCAGCGCATCGAGAAAAAAAGCCGAAGCACCGGTCACTTCTTGTGCGGCCCGGCTGGAAAAAGTATCTTCAAAAACACTCAGGTTAGAAAAAACAATTTGTTCCTGCGACGATAGTTGCACCATGAATGAATCGAACATGGCCAGCAGGCTGCGCTGGGATGCCAACTGCCCCGGCACGGTCTCCGCCAGCAGGGAAACACTTTCTTCAAGCTGGTTAGCGATTTGCTGGCAATTAAGCGCCTTGACCCACGAAGCAGCCAGTTCCAGGGCAAGCGGCAGGCCACCAACCGCCCTGCACACCCGGGCAACCTGCTCCGGGTCATCTTCAAAGTCTGGCACTGCTTGGCGGGCATAGTACAGAAAGAACTCTTCTGCCGGGGTCATGCCCGCACTCGGGATTCCTTCTACAGGGCAGCGCAGCGGCCCAAGCTCAAAAACCTGTTCGGTAGGAAGGCCTAGGCGAACCTGTGAAGCCACCAGCACATGCAAGGCCGAAGTACGCGCCAACAGGGTTTGCACAAAACGCGGATCCAGGCTGGTTTCATCACGGGCAACCAGTAATAATAACATTTTCTTATTGGAGATATTGTTAAAAAAAGTGTTTACAGGCAGGGGTACTGGCCAGTGCTGGTCTTCCAGTTCATTCGCCAGCAGGGAGATCAACGTATCCTGTGAACGTCCCGTCCCCATCTCCATCGCAAAGATGCCATCCGGGAAACGCCGGTGGCTTTCCAACGCAGCCTGTCGCGACAAATGGAACTTCCCCACCCCGGCCTGCCCGAGTACAGTCACCAGACGGTGTTCAGAGATGAGTTTGTGTAGCAATAGGATTTCATCATCACGGCCAATCAGGCCGGGCAAGGGTAATTCAAGGTTATTGGGAGGCAAGATTGGTGGCGAGCTGAACTGGTCAAGCGCCGCCTGCACCTTTTTTAGGTCAACTTCCCAGGCCTGGCTGCCACGCTTAATAATCTTTTGCCTGTGTAACCATTGCAGCATGGAATCCAACTGCCTGGGGAGGCCATGCGCCTTGCCTTGCAAGGCATTAATAAACCCATCTTCCGGCTCAAGTTCCAGCACGTAACGCAGCCAAATTTTCACGTCCATCTCGGCCAGTGGTTGCAGGATGGTTTCAGCATGAAGTTCTGGTACCACCAGGGAGAATGGCCGCTTCCCGCGCCCATCGCCAGCATAGACCAGGGCCAATCGTTCAAAGGGCATGCTCTGGGTGAGCCCGCCAATCAGCGCCAGGGTGGCTTCATCGATCAGTTGCCAGTCATCCATAAAAATAACAAGCCCGGTAAGCTGCTTACGATCGATTACTTCCTTAAGCAAGCTTGTCAGGCCTGGCGGGTCAAATGGAATGTCTACATTCTGCCAGTGCTGCAGGCACTCCTGTAACGCACCATAAAAACGGGAGTGCAAGGCCGGGGCACCTTCCAGGAAAAGGACAGCATAGCCGCGCAGGCGGGCAATATTACGCAGTTCTTGCAGGTAGCGGGTCTTGCCAACCCCGCTGATGCCATTTACATAAAATTCGCCCAGGCGTTTTTCGGCAAAGGAATCCATAAACGCCCTGAAGGCCTCCAGGGATTCGTCGCGGGCAATGATACGGTCCGGCGGCTTAAGCTCAGTCTTTTTTAGCCAGCCATCATCCTGCCAGATCATCCGTCCACGGCCAAAGGCTTTGGCGCGATAATGACGGCGGTCGGCAACATCGAACAGGCTCTGGGGGGTGTTGGCATCTTCGGGGAAACTGGCAATCCCGATGCTGCAGGACAACGAAATTGGCGGGTTGCCTGAAATGGGCTGGGCCTGGATGGCATTCATGATTCGTGATGCAAGGATGACCGCCTGTGAGATATCAGTTTCGGGCAGCATCAAAACAAATTCATCACCGCCGTAACGAAAAACATCGTCAGAGTCGCGCATGTTGCTCTTAATGCAACTGACCAATTCCATCAGGGCTTGGTCACCGCGGGCATGCCCAAACGCATCATTGATGCTTTTGAAATAATCCAGGTCGATCAAGATTAAGGACAGGTTTGTATGACGGCGGGTGGCGCGGCTGATTTCCTTTTGCAGGCGAACATCCAGCAAGGCGCGGGTATAAGCGCCAGTCAGACCGTCATACAGCATTATGTCCATGGACCACTATCCCCCTGCCTTAAATTGGCTCAACACAAACTGTTCCAGCGAATCAAGTTCCACAACATCCCCTTCAAAAGCCAGCAGCATGGTCACAGGGTTGCGCACCACGCGGCAGGCAATACCTGCCCGACGGGCCGCCAGCGCACCATTTGGGGAATCTTCCAAAACAAGCGCCTGGGCGGGCAGCACATCCAGCCGCCGCAGGGCTTCAACGAACAGGTCTGGTGCGGGCTTCGGGTGGGCAACATCTTCGCGGCATACCACTGTATCAAACTGGTCAAATAGTCCCAGGCGCTGGAGATGTCCATCCACCCAGCTGTGTGGCGAACTTGAAGCCACCGCCAATTTCAGGCCCTGTTCCCGACCCTGGCGGATCAGGCTGGCTACCCCGGGCAGCGGCGGCGAACTGAGAATTGTCTCCATCGCAATGCGGTCGGCCAGTTGGTTGAGTGAGTCTGCATCCAATGTGGGGTCTTGGCTAGCAAGTTGCACACCAGGGTCAAATGGCGTACCTGTTTGGCCCCCAACAATGCTTCCCCAATCCCGCAGAGATAACCCCAACCCGCGCTGTGCATAAATCTGCTGCCAAGCCTCATATTGCGGGGTTTCGGTATCCAGTATCAATCCATCAAAATCAAAAATAATCGCTTTTAGCATATCTATTTAGCAAGTGTTGCCCGATTGTACCATTTCAACATCAAAGCAAAGGGATTCAAAAACGTGGCGGTTTTTGACCACCACGTTCGGAAATCTGATCGTGACAATGCTACTAAAACAACCGTAAGACCGCCCGAGAAGCCCATTCGAACAGCCAACCAGGCATCAGGCTGAGCATAACCGTGACAAGCGCTGCGAAAACCCAGGTAAAGGTCAGCCAGCGATCACGAAGCGGTTTGGGCTGGCCATCCTTCATATACATGGTTACAACCACCCGCAGGTAGTAAAAAGCAGAAATCAATGATGTGATGACACCCACCACAGCCAGGTTATAATAACCGGCTTCAATCACCGCGCGGAATAGGTAGAACTTCCCTACCAGGCCCAGGGTGGGCGGCAGACCAATTAGTGAGAGCATAAAAACAGTCATCGCGGCGGCCATGGCAGGGTTCGCCCGCCCCAGCCCGGCATAATCGGCAATTTCCAGCCCTTTTCCGTCATTCTTTTCCATCGAGATAACCACTGCCCAGGCCCCGAAGGAGGCCAGTACATAGGCCAACAAGTAGAACAGGGCAGCAGCCACCGAAACCGGGGTCACCTGCGCATCGGCAAATGGCACAAAGGCCATCAGGATATAGCCTGCTTGGGCAATACTGGAGTAAGCCAGCATGCGCTTGATATTCAACTGGGAAACAGCAATCACATTCCCAACCACCATGGTCAGCGCCGCCAGGCCCTGTACGATTGGCGTCAGTTCGGCAGCAATGCCAGGGAATGCCAGTACAAAGATGCGTAACATGGCTGCAAACCCGGCTGCCTTGGCCCCGGCTGACATAAATGCGGTTACTGGTGAAGGCGCGCCTTGGTACACGTCCGGCGTCCACATGTGGAAAGGAACCGCCGCAACTTTGAAACCAAAGCCCACCAACAGCAGCCCGGCGCCAAACAAAGCCAGCCCAGAATTGGCTGTGCCAGCCGTCAGGGCAGCCAGGATGGCCGAAAGCTCAATCGAGCCGGTTGCGCCATACAGCATGGCAATACCATACACGACAAAACCTGTAGAGAAAGAACCCAGGAAGAAATACTTTAGACCGGCTTCCTCAGACTGCGGCTTGGGGTAGGCAAATGCCGAAAGGACATAAAGTGGAATGGAAAGCAATTCCAGTGCCAGGAAAAACAACACAAGGTCGGCAGCCTGGGCCATCAGCATCATGCCAGTGATGCTCAAAAGCATGAGCGGATAAAACTCGCCGCGGTCAATGTTCATACGGCGCATGTAACCATACGAAACAGCGATACCCAGCAAGCCGCTCAACAGGAACAAAATATGGAAGTATTGGGCGAAACCGTCCAGCACGACCATGCCGAGAAAGCCGGAGGTTTCCACGCCAGATTGTGTCACTGAAATGGCCAGTGTGACGAGCAACCCCAGTGCGGAAAAAGCAGCCACCAGGTCCTTACGATCTTTGAGCAGGAAGATATCCACAGCCAGCAATACGGAAGCCCATAGCGCCAGCACAATGACCGGAAGAATGGTGTACAGGTTGAAATCGGGCATAGTAATTCCCTAACTACGGGGCGACGCCTAGGGCGGCGACCAGGTTATTGACAGCTGGCTCCATCAGTGTAAAGAACGGCTGGGGATACAGGCCTATCCAGAAGATGAAGACCAGCAGCGGCAGAAGGGTAAGAACTTCGCGCCAGTTCAGGTCGCGCAGTTCATGGTGCTGGGTAATCTCTCCGACCGGGCCGAGGAACATCTTCTGGAACATATAAAGCATGTAAATGGCCGCCAGAATTACACCAATGGCAGAGAGACCGGCATACCAGACATTGTTGTATACCGTCGAGCCCCAGGCCCCGAGCAGGATGGTGAACTCACCGACGAAGCCATTCAGGCCAGGCAGACCCATGGAGGACAGGGTCACGATCAGGGTGAGCGCGCCGTAGATTGGCATAATCTTCCACAGGCCGCCGTATACCTTCAACTCACGGGTATGGGTTTGTTCATAGATCATGCCGACCAAAAGGAACAGCGCGCCTGTGCTCAGGCCGTGGTTGACCATTTGCAGGATGGCCCCGGCAATGCCCTGTGGGTTCATGGCAAACATGCCCAGCATGACAAAACCCAGATGGCTGACTGAAGAATAGGCCACCAGTTTCTTGACATCTTTCTGGGAGTAGGAAACTGCCGCGCCATACAGGATGCCAATGACGGAAAGTACAGCGATGACCCAGGCCAGTTCTTTGGCTGCGTCCGGGAAGAGGGGCAGATTGAAGCGCAGGAAACCATAGGTACCCATCTTGAGCAATACACCGGCCAGGATGACTGAACCTGCCGTTGGCGCTTCCACATGGGCATCCGGCAACCAGGAGTGCAACGGCCACATCGGCACTTTGATGGCGAAGGCCGCCGCGAAGGCAATAAACAGCCAAAATTGCACATTGGCGGGGATGTTACCCTGGGCGATCAGGTCTGGCACAGAGAATGTACCGCCATTGATGCCCAGCCAAAGGATGGCCAGCAACATCAGGATGGAACCAGCCATTGTATACAGGAAAAACTTGACCGCAGCATATAAGCGATTATTGCCGCCCCAGATGCCTATCAGGAAATACATCGGGACGAGGGTAAATTCCCAGAAGATATAGAAAAGGAACAGGTCTTGCGCCAGGAACACACCGGTCATGCCCACTTCTAACAGAAGGAAGAAGACCATAAAATCCTTGACGCGTTCTTGCACCGCCGTCCAAGTGGACAGGATCGCAATCGGTGTCAGGAAGGTGGTCAGCAATACCAGCAGGATGCTCAGGCCGTCAGCGGCCAGGTAATAACGGATGTTCCACCCGGCGACGGTAATCCAGTCATATTTCGCCACCAGTTGCAGGTCGCCGCTGGCAATATCGTAGCGGCCGCTAAAGAAGAAGGCCCACAACGAAATGGCAAAGGTCACCAGCGCAGTTCCCAGGGCCGTCCAGCGGATGGCGCTTGTCCATTCCGATTTCAGGAAGAGCAGCGCCAAGACACCTAGCAGCGGGAAGAAGGTGACGATGGAAAGTGGTTCAAGAAGAAAGTTCATGTTCCTACCTCAGTCAAAAGTCAAAAGTCGAAGGTCGAAGGTCGCAGTCGAAGGCCGGAAGTCAGACCCTCAACAGTTGACATTAGTTCAACGTCCAGAGCAAATATCCAAGGATCGCCACCACACCCAACAGCACAGACAGGGCATACGAGCGGACAAAACCATTTTGCAGGGTGCGCAGCACGCTGGACGATTCGGCGATCATATCACTCAGGACATAGGAGATACGATCGACAAAACCGAGGTCCACCGGGTTGGCTAGGAAAGTTGCCAGCCGGACAAAGCTGCGCGCCAGCACCGAGTCGTGGAACCATTCATGCCAGAAATCCCAGTCCACTTTTTGGGACAAGAAATCGGCCAGGTCTTTGTAGCGGTCAATAAAGGCAATCTGATAGGCTTCATCAATGTAAAACTTGTTCTCCGCGCCAACGAACAGGAAGCCCAGCGGCCCGAGCAGTTTCTTAAGCGGGTCGGGCTGGCCTGCCTCGAGCGGCTTGCGCATATAAAATAGCCACGAAAGGCCAATGGCCACCAGGGCCAGCACAGAGGAAATAATTGCCACCGGCAGGTCCAGTTCGAGCAGGTGCAACTCGCCAAGCGTGTGCTCCAGCCAGTGACCAAACTGGTGAAAACCTTTGAAGGGAAGATTCATAAAACCACCCAGCGCGGAGAGGGCCGCCAGCACCATCAGCGGGACGGTCATGACCAGCGGGCTTTCCTCGGCCTGTTCGGCGGCCTCATGGCGGGCCTTGCCGAAGAAAACCATCCAAACCTGGCGGCCCATGTAAAAGGCTGTAAAGAAGGCGGCCAGTGAGAGCATCCAGTAGACGTGCGGATAATGCAGGCTGGCATCCAGCAGGATCTCATCCTTCGACCAGAACCCGGCAAACGGGAAAATGCCCGCCAGCGCTAGGGTGCCGATTATGTAAACCCAGAAAGTGACCGGGATTCGGCTGCGCAGGCCGCCCATATTACGCATGTCGCCGGGGTCAAAGACCTCCGCGTGGTGATCATCAGCGTGGGAATCGTTCCCGTGGCCATGGGCTGCATGGTGGTGGCCACGCTCCACAGCCAGGATGACGGAACCAGCCGAAAGGAAGAGTAAGGCCTTGAAAAAGGCATGAGTCACGAGATGGAACATCCCCGCCACGAACGCCCCCATACCGACCGCCGCCACCATGAAACCCAGCTGGCTGATGGTGGAGTAAGCCAGCACTTTTTTGATGTCGTACTGCCCGACGGCAATCAGGGCCGCGAACAGGGCTGTAGCTGCGCCTATCGTAGCAACAATATATTGGCCATCATGGGTCAGGCCATAAATCGGGAAAGAGCGGGTCACAAGGTAAACGCCCGCGGTGACCATGGTGGCCGCATGGATGAGCGCCGAAACTGGCGTGGGACCAGCCATGGCGTCCGGCAACCAGATATAAAGCGGGATTTGGGCCGATTTGCCCGCCACACCAACCAGCATAAAGACTGTGATAGCCGTGATGACCCAGGGGTGAGCCTCGGCCACAGCCGGAGCGGCGGCAAAGACTTCGTCAAAGGCAAAACTGCCCATGTAGGTAAACATTAGGAACCCGGCAATCAGGAAGCCAAAATCACCGACCCGATTGGTGATGAAGGCCTTTTTGGCGGCATTGGAATTGGCCCAGGAAGGGCGGCCAAGAGTGTCCATGTCATACCAAAAACCAATGAGCAGGAAGGAAGCCAGGCCGACACCTTCCCAGCCAACAAAGAGCATCATGTAACTATTACCGCTGACCAAGATCATCATGGCGGCAATGAACAGGTTCAGGAAGACAAAGAAGCGGGTGAAGCGTTTCTCATCTTTCTTAAAACGCACATCCTCGTGCATGTACCCGATGGCGTAGATGTGAATCAGCGTGCCGACACCGGAGACGACCAGCATCATGGTGGTCGAGAGCGTATCCACGCGGAAGGCCCAGTCCAATTGCAGGCTGCCAATGTGCATCCAGGGTGCCAGGTAAACCACAGCGCCTTCATGGTGAATACCCAGCGAATAGGCTTGCAGAGCCGAAACCACAAAGGCCGCGCCGGAAGCCAGGCTGGCAACGGTACCAACGCCCTTCTCGCCGAGGAAACGCCCGAAGATGATATTGACCAACAGGCCGACCACCGGGGCAAAGACGATCCACGGGACGAGGTTGAAAAACAAACCAGAAGTGGCAGTTTCACTAAAAAGCATCTTGTCTATCCCTTCAGGCTGTTGATTTCATCCACGTTAATCGTATTACGGCTGCGGAAGATGGCTACGATCAGTGACAAACCAACAGCGACTTCGGCAGCTGCAACGGTCATGACGAAGAAAACAAAAATCTGCCCGTCAAGCTGCCCATATTGACGGGCAAAGGCCACAAAAGCCAGGTTGGCGGCATTAAGCATCAACTCAATCGACATAAAAACGATCAGCGCGTTGCGACGAATAAGCACCCCCAGCGCGCCCATGCTGAATAGGATTGCCGAAAGGATCAGGTAATAGGTTACAGGAACCATATCAGCCCTGGCCTCCCTTCTCTTTTTTGGTCAGGATAATTGCACCAATCATCGCCACCAACAGCAGGACGGCCGTCACCTGGAATGGCAACTGGTATTCCATGAAAAGGGCAATGCCAATCTCGCGTGGGGCGGCAAATGCTTCCTCCGGGGCAGGCACAGTGGCCATAATCTCAGCGCGAGCCATGTAGAAATACACCAACACTGCCGCCAATAAAGCAGCCAGCGCGCCAGCAAACCAGCGCTGGTAGGGTAGTTTGCTGGCCTCGGTCAGGGTTTCCGTCCCGAGCAGCATGATCACGAACAGGAACAGGACCATGATCGCGCCAGCATAGACGGTCACCTGCGCCAGGGCAATAAATGGCGCGTTCAGTAGCAGGTAAAAGATCGCCACGGCGATGAAGTTCAGCACCAGGTACAGCGCCGAGTAGATCGCATTGCGGCTCAGCAACATACCTGTGGCACTACCTACCGCCACAATCGCCAGGATGATGAAAGTAATCAATTCAGGTGTCATGCACTCCCTCTCGTTTGCGGCGGTCAGAATCGGCCAACCGCTGGGGCAAACTAATCAGTGGGGTCTTTCATTTCAGGGACCGAGCGGTTAAATTTACCCGGTTCGGTCACTTGCGGGGTTGGCTGGCCGCCCTGCGGAACAGGCAGCAGGAGCATATCCTTGTCATATATCGCCTGGCGACGATCGGTAAAGGACAACTCATAATTATCGCCCAGGACGATCGCTTCTGTCGGGCAGGCATCTTCACAAAAACCGCAGTAGATGCAGCGCAACATATTAATTTCATACGTACTGGCATAGCGTTCACCCGGCGAGAACCGCTTCTCGTCAGTGTTCTCAGAAGCCTCCACGAAGATGGCATCTGCCGGGCAAGCAGCTGCGCACAGGGCACAGCCGATGCATTTTTCCAGGCCGTTGTCATAACGGGTCAGGTAATGCCGCCCCCGGAAGCGATTAGCAGTGCGCTTTTTGATTTCCGGGTACTGTACCGTCACCGGGGTTTCAAACATTGCCTTAAAAGTGGTGAACAACCCACGGGCAAGTTCCTTAAGCATGGCTCTTCCTCCTCAACATACCATCTACCATTAATGCAAACCAGTAACCAATACCCAGCGACACAAGCGAGGTAACCACCCAAACCGAGATGGCAAACTGCTGGTATTCTTCCGCCAGTAGAACACCAAAGGATGTAACGAATACCAGAATCAGTGAAAGCGGGATGAGCACCTTCCAGCCAAATTCCATCAGCCGATCGTAGCGAATGCGCGGCAGGGTTGCCCGTACCCAGACCATCATGAAGAGCAAGACCACAATCTTCATCGCCATATAGATTGGCCCCAAGAATGGAAGTTCATCCACAAACGGGCCAAGATAACCGCCCAGAAAGAAAGTGACGATAATGGCACTCAGGGTAATCATCTTGGTATATTCGGCCATAAAGAACAGGGCGAATTTCATACCCGAGTATTCAGAGTGGAAACCAGCCGCCAATTCCTGCTCGGCTTCGGGCATATCAAACGGGGCGCGGTTCAGTTCGGCCAGGGCAGTAATGAAGAAAACCACAAATCCGGCAGGCTGTAACAGGACAAACCAAACTGTACGCTGGGCATTTACAATATCAATCAGGTTCATGCTGTTACCCAGCATGATTACTATCACGAAACAAAAACCCATCGAAAGTTCATACGAGATCATCTGCGCCGTGGAACGCAGGCCACCCATTAGGGCGTATTTATTATTCGAGGCCCACCCGGCAATCGTGATGCCGTACACCGCCACCGAGGCAATGGCCGTGATGTAGAGTACGCCTACGTTAATATTGCCAATATACAGCTTGAGGGTGTACTCACCAATCTGGATGTCCGGCCCCCAGGGTAATGTTGCCACAATCACAAGCGCCGGAACCACCGTCAGGATCGGTGCCAGCAGGAAGAGCACCTTTTCGGCCTTGGCGGGGGTAAACTCTTCCTTGAAAATCAATTTAATGGCATCGGCAATCGGCTGCAACAGACCTTGCGGCCCGACGCGATTCGGGCCAATACGCACCTGCATGCGGGCCAGCACACGGCGTTCGAAGAGCGTCAGGTAAGCAAAACCACCCAGCAGCACCAGCACCAGTACAAAAGACTTGATGAACCATTCCAGCAAGAGCAACCAATCCATACGACTTTTGTCTCCGTTCTATGCCTTCTCGGCCACACGCACAGAAACTGGCGCGGGCTGGGGGATGGAAACGCCCATACTACGCGGGATGAGCACCACTCCTGCAGATACAGAGTCATCCAACACGGCTATCAGATCGGCTTCGCCGCCTGGCAGGCTCACCCGCAGCTTGCTTCCGTTTTCGATGCCAAACTTTCCGGCAGTAGCCGGATGCAGGGTGGCCGTAAGCTGGCCAATGCGCCCTGCCAGCAATGTGGAGGGGGCCACCGTCGTACCCAGGTCATACAACCTGCTGACCGGCACAGCCAGCAACTCGCCTTCTTTCGGGCGCAGGGCGGCAACCTTCACAGCCTGCGGAGCAACCTCCACACCAGGGGCCAGGTGCACACCCAGCCCCTGCTTGTTTTCATAAGAAGTACCACCGTAATACATATCGCCGCGGCCAACAATTGGCCACTGCTCGGTCACTTCGGCCAGGCGGGCATAATTAATACCTGAAAAGGCTTTTTCAACTGCCGCCAGCTTGTTCATTACCAGTAATGGCGAGCGACCTTCCAGGTCAATGCCGCAGGCCGCAGCCAGCGCCGCCGTAATGGAAAAATCGGCCTTGCTGGTTGTCCGGGCCGGGATGGCCGGGTAGAAACGCTGCACACGACGCTCCGCCGAGGTATAGCTGCCTTCCCGTTCGGTAAAGGCAGCCGCAGGCAGGGTCACATGCGCCAGGCGGGTGGTATAGGTATCCAGGATGTCCTGGGCAATTACCAGTTTTGCGGATTTCAGCGCTATAGCCAGTTGGGGGTCATCCCCGGCCGGGTCGGCAGCCACCACATAAATGGTCTTGCCTTTCAGTTCAGCGGCCAGGTTGGCAGACGGGCGCAGCCCCAGTTCCCAGGCGCCTTGCGCGTTAGGGGTGCTCCACACACCCACCAAGCCGTTGTTGGCCTTTCTCGCGCGGGATTTCACCAGCTCGGCGCAGGCAGCCGCCAGCGCGGAAGAACCTTCCAGCCCGAGGCCGTCGGAGCCATAGAACACAACCAAGTTATTGGCATTCTTGATTGCGTCGCCAACCTTATCTTTCTTTGCGACATTCTTTACGGTTTCAATTTCATCACCGTAGGCATAGCGCACTACGAAGGTCGCAAATTCATCCAGTTTGGTGGCGCGGGCATTGGCAACGACCAGGGTTGCGCCGCGTTTGGCGGCGGCTTTCAGGCGCAGGTGCCAGAGCGGCGCTTCGTTGTATAAATCGGAAGCCACCACCACCACGGTGTCACCGGGACCGAGGTCACCCAGGTTGGAACCAGCCGTCAGGCCGTAAGCGGTTGTCCATTCGCCGCCGCCCATGCCGGTGTAGAAAATGGCCTTGCCGCCCAACCCATCAGCCAGCTGTTTCAGGTTGAACAGGTCTTCATTGCCCAGCCGCCCGCCTGCAAGAATGACCACATCAGGGCGGGAGTCGGCCAGGGCATCGGCAGCGCGTTTCAGGCTGCGTTCGTAATCGGCAGGTTCCTGTGCCAGTCGGGATGCCGATTCGGTGTACTGGTATCCGGCGAAACGGCCCTTGTCGCACATCCAGATTTCATTCACTTGTTCATTCTGGCGCGGCAAGGCACGCTTGACGACATACCCACCGCCACTCTTGGCTTCGCGACGCACATTCAAGGTTGTGTTGCAACCCACCGGACATTGTGTGCAAACCGAGGCGGCCTGGTTGAGTTCCCAGGGGCGCGCGCCAAAACGGAAATCGGCTGTGGTCAGCGCGCCAACCGGGCAGATGTCGGTAGTATTGCCGGAGAAGATCGAGTCGAAACCAGGATCCGTAAAGGTGACGATGTCAGTCGCACGGCCACGATTGTAAAAACCAATCACCGGCTCCCCGGCGATGTCTTCCTGGAAGCGAATGCAACGTGCGCACTGGATACAGCGTTCGCGGTCCAGGAAAATCAACTCGCCGAGCGGGACGTGCTTGTCGGCGTGAACTTTTTCATCATAGATGTAACGGCTCTGGTCGGAGCCATGTTTCATGGTCAGGTTTTGCAACGGGCATTCGCCGCCCTTATCACAGATCGGACAGTCGAGCGGGTGCGAGGTGAGCAACAGCTCGATGATTTCCTTCTGGCCACTGGTGGCCTTCTCAGACTCCGTCAGGACAACCATGCCTTCGGAAACAATGTTGGTGCAGCCAGTCTCAAGTTTGGGGCCAAACTGCACTTTGGGCTGGCCGTTTTCATCGAGCACCGGCTGGCCGGTGGCCCGATCGATCATCGGGCGGCCAATTTCCACCAGGCACTGGCGGCACATACCGACCGGCTCCATTTTGGGGTGGTAACAAAAGACCGGCACATCAATGCCCAGCTTCTTGGCGGCATCCACCACCACTGTGCCTTCTGGTACAGTGACTGTCTTACCGTTAATTGTCAGGGTAACATTTTTCGCCATAGAATCCTCGGGGTTAGCCAGCCACTTTCTTGTCAAAATCCTGCGGGAAGCGGTCAATGGCCGAAACCACCGCCATGGTGGCAAACTCACCCAGCGCGCACAGGCATTTGCCCTGCATCTGGGTGGCGACATTTTTCAGCAGCACAACGTCCTTGCTGGTGGCCTTGCCTTCTTCAATGCGGTCAATCAGGTGCATCATCCAAACATTACCATCGCGGCAGGGCGTGCACTTGCCGCACGACTCATGCCTGAAGAAGTGCACCGTCTTACTGATGACCCAATCCATATCAACCGAATCGTCAATCACAATCACAGAAGCCGACCCCAGCAGGGAGCCGACATTCTGGACGTTCTCATAATCCATGGGCGTATTCATCACCTGGTCAAAAGTTTCATCATTGACCATGATAATGGAGGAAGATGCACCAGCAGGCATGATGCCCTTGACCTTGCGGCCATCGGCAAGGCCACCCCCGTGCGTAAAAATCAACTCACGGAAAGTGGTGCCCAGCGGCAATTCGTAGTTGCCCGGCCTGTTGACCATTCCCGACAGACTGAAGATCTTGGTGCCGGGACTTTTCTCGGTGCCGTTCTTGCGGAAACCCATCGCGCCGTGTTCGATAATGTAAGGAAGGTTGGTTAGCGTCTCAACGTTGTTGACCACCGTCGGCTTGCCATACAGACCCGCAGTGGCCGGGAACGGCGGACGCACCCGCGGCTGGCCCCGTTTTCCTTCTAGCGATTCCAGCAGGGCGGTTTCTTCGCCGCAAATATAAGCACCAGCACCCAGGTGAGTGTAGAGCTTTAAGGAGTAGTCCGTCCCGAACAATTTGTTGCCCAGGAAACCGGCCTTTTCCATTTCGGCGATGCGTTTATCCAGTTCGGCAGCCACCGGCCAGAACTCACCACGCAGGTAGATGTAACCTGTCGTTGCGCCAACTGCGTAGCAGGCAATGGCCATACCCTCCAGGAATGTGAAAGGGTTGCTCTCCATGATTTCGCGATCTTTGAAAGTGCCCGGCTCGGACTCATCGGCATTGCAGACCACATAATGCGGCCAAGAGGTATCCGGCAGGAAGGACCACTTCAAGCCGGTGGGGAAGCCTGCCCCGCCGCGCCCACGCAGCCCGGAAGCCTTGACTTCCTCGGTAATCTGCTTCGGCTGCATGCTGGTTACGGCCTTCTTAAGCGCCGTGAAGCCGCCGTTTTTCTTGTAAACATCAATATCATTAATATTGGGAATATCCCGGTGGCGGAGCAGGATGTGTGCCATTATTTCACCTTCGCCCCGCCCTTCCTGAGGGCTTCAATGAGTTCCATGGTTTTATCCACGCTCATGTTTTCGTGGTAAGTCAAACCTTCGCCGCTTTGCACCTGGAACATGGGTGCGCGGTCGCAGGCAGCCAAGCACATCACCGCTTCAACGGAAACCAGCCCGTCGGGAGTGGTCTCCCCGACCTGGATGCCCAGGTTGCCACACAACGAATCTAGGAATTGATCCGCCCCGCGCAAGGCACAGGGCAGGTCATTGCAAACCTGCATGCGATACTTGCCTGCTTTTTCATCGTGATACAGTGTGTAAAACCCAACAATCGAGGCGACTTCAGTCACGTCCAGGTCGAGCATGTCGGCAATTTCTTGCATGGACTGTTTGGTGATGTAGTTCTCCTCGCGTTGGGCCAAATACAGCAACGGCATCACCGCCGAACGTTTTTGCTCCGGCGGGTATTTGGCAAAAATGGCTTTCACTTCCTTGGGGTATTTCTCGGCGAGACTCATCGGTCGATATCTCCCAGCACAATGTCAATGGAACCGATAATTGCAACCAGGTCAGCCACCAGGTGACCACGGGTCAGGAGGGGCAGCACCTGCAGGTTATCCCAGCTTGGTGTACGCCAGTGTACGCGGTAAGGTTTGGGTCCACCATCACTTTCAAGGTATACACCCAGTTCACCGCGCGGGGATTCAACCGCCGCATAGACAGCGCCCTTCGGGGCATTGAAGCCTTCCGTCCACAACTTAAAGTGGTGGATGAGCGCCTCCATGCTGGTACCAATCTCGGAGCGCGGCGGCGGGACAAATTTATAATTGTTCGAACGTACGGGGCCCATAGGTAGTTTGTTCAGGGCCTGCTCGATGATTCGCAAGGCCTGGCGCATTTCTTCCAGACGGACCAGGTAACGAGCATATACGTCGCCTTCATGGCGGACGGGAACTTCAAAGTCATATTGTTCATAGCCCGAGTACGGCGCAAACTTGCGATAATCATGAGCCACACCAGACCCGCGCAAGGTCGCACCGGTCAGGCCCCAAGCCAAGGCATCTTCCCCATTGATCACCCCAATCCCAATCGTGCGATCCAGAAAGATTGGGTTTTTGGTTAGCAGGGCTTCATATTCATCAATGCGCGTGGGCATAATTCGTAGCACATCCCGCACGGCGGCTTCAAACTCCACCGGCACATCGCGCCACAACCCGCCGGGGCGGAAGTAGGTGGTCATCATGCGCTGGCCGGAGCACAACTCGAGAATATCGAGAATCATCTCGCGTTCACGGAAGCAGTACAGGAAGACGGACATAGCAGCCACATCCAGCGCGGCTGTGCCCAGCCAGACCAGGTGAGATGCAAGGCGCTGCAACTCGGCAATAATCACACGGATGGCCTGGGCCCGTACAGGCACATCCAACCCGACCAGCTTCTCCACTGCCAGCACATAAGCCAGGTTATTACCGGTGGTGTTCATATAATCCAGTCGGTCGGTCATTACCTCAGCCTTCTGGTAAGTCTTGGCTTCCATGTTCTTTTCAATACCGGTATGCAGGAAACCAATATCCGGCACACAGTTCAAAACTGTTTCACCTTCCAATTCCAGCAGCAGGCGCAATACGCCATGCGTGGAAGGATGCTGCGGACCCATGTTCAGCAGCATGGTATCGCCCGTCAGGGCGCGGTCTGAAACAAGGTGTTTCAGTTCATCAAGCGAGACTTCCTGGAGTTGGGGCATGAGATGACTCCCTATTCCTTCGCATACGGCTTACGCGCGTCGATTTCATCAAAATTAAACGAAAACTGTGGTTCTTCGTAACCCAGCGGATAATCCTTGCGCAACGGGTGACCGGCCCAATCATACGGCATCAGGATGCGGCGCAGGTCACTGTGCCCTTCAAAACGGATGCCAAAAAAGTCGTAAATCTCGCGTTCACGCCAGTTTGCATTCGGGTATACCTTCTCCACACTGGGCAGGGAAGGTGAAATCCCGGACACAGGCACCCGCACGGCAAAAGTCGCCGAGTGTTTCAGGGAAGTAAACTGGTACACCACATGGAAGCGCGGTATCTCCTGCGGCCAGTAGTCCACCGCCGTGATATCAGACAGGCGCTCAAAACCCATCTTACGGGTTTCTTTAGCAGCATCCAGGATGCTCCCTGCATCCAGCACCAGGCTGGTATTCCCGGCAAATTCAATCGTCTCGCCGCCAAACTTCTTTTGCAGCTTTTCAATAAACGTAGATTCGTTCATGGTTATGTCCACTTGACCAATTTCTCGGCGCGCACCTTCTCGTGCAGTGTTACGACGCCATGGATCAAAGCCTCGGGGCGGGGCGGGCAGCCAGCGACATACACATCCACCGGCACCACCTCGTCTACCCCTTGCACAATCGCATAATTGTTAAAAACACCGCCACAGGAAGCGCAATCGCCCATGGCAATCACCCACTTCGGGTCGGGCATCTGGTCATACAGGCGGCGAACAATCGGCGCCATTTTGCGCGATACACGGCCCGCCACAATCATCAGGTCACTCTGGCGCGGGCTGGGGCGCATTAATTCCATGCCAAAACGGCTCATATCAAAATGAGAAGCCTGCGCCGCCATCATTTCAATAGCGCAACAGGCCAGGCCAAACAACATCGGCCACATTGCGCCAGTACGGCTCCAGTTCACCGCCTGCTCCAATGTGGTTGTCACCACCCCCATATTGGCTGCCTTCTGCTCTAATCCCATTGCAACGCTCCTTTTTTCCATTCGTACACAAAACCAATAATCAACGGAATGTTGAAGATCAACATTGCAATCAAACCAAACAACCCCAGGTCGCGAAACGCAATTGCCCAGGGCAGGAAAAACACCACTTCAATATCAAACAGGATAAACAAAACCGCCACACGGTAAAACCGCACCGGCACCTGGCGGGTACCTGGCCCAATCGGCGACATGCCCGACTCATATGGTGCGGCCTTCTTATCCGTCACACGTTTCGGGCCAAAAATAGACCCCAAAAAAATTGCAATCGCGCCCACCAGGGTGGTCACGAAGATCATCATCCCAATTGCGGCGTATTCAAGCAACATGGCAATAACTCCAACGTTCAGATGGGTATCAGCCGGAAAGTATAACATAAGATAAAACGCGTGTATATTTTCACAAAGTCACCAATTGGATGACTTTTGTCACATTTTTTGTCACTTTCCCGAAGGGATTCAGGCGGGCTTCCCCGGGCCGCATCCAGCCAAACAGCATTCCCTGGCTGGCGGGAAAATCCCCCCGGCAACCCTACCTATGGTATGATTTCGCAACTTATCAGGAAACAATATGGAAGACCGAATTACAATCATAGAAGGCCCCACCCCTGTTTTCGAGCCGGTCAGCGATGGCTGGGCGCTGGGATTAAATGAAACCAGCGCCTTCTCATTTACCGCGCTCACCCGCCTGCGCACATTTAATGGCCCTGCGCTGGTGGAACGCTGCCATCGACAGTGGCGCAAAAACGAACCCATCAACCTGCACTACCGCAACGAGATTGGCCTGGAAGAAACAGCCCCCATCCTGGCCGCCCGCGCCCTCGACACAGATGACGGCCAAATGCTCCTGCTCTGGCTGCATGTGGAACGGGACGACGTCGAACTGGAAATTGACACGGACGATAGCGACGAGGAAGATTTCGACGAATAGCAACCCACAGGAGCAGGCGCAGCCCTGCTCCTGGCTTCATCTGGAACCATACAGTGGAAAAAATCCTGATCGTTGGCATGGGCGGTTTTATTGGCTCAGTTCTGCGTTACTGGCTGGGCGGGCTGTCCCAGTCCCTGGTCCGCAACCTGCTCTTCCCTATCGGCACCCTGACCGTCAACTTGCTCGGTTGCCTTGCCATTGGCATCCTGTCTGAGCTGGCAGAATCGCGCAACCTGTTCAGCCCCGAATTACGTCTCTTACTGCTCACCGGCATACTGGGCGGGTTCACCACCTTTTCCTCCTTCAGCAATGAAAGCCTCTCCCTTATCCGTGACGGGCAAAACCTACTCGCGGGAATCAATGTTCTAGTATCTGTTGGTCTTGGCCTAGCCGCAGTTTGGCTGGGACGCAGCCTGGTGCAATTAATGTGGAGATAAAAGCAATGGAAATTCAAGACGGCTGCTTGCTGCGCATCTTCATAGGCGAAAGCGACAAACACCAGGGCAGCTCCCTGTACGAATGGATTGTGCTGGCTGCCCGCGCGCAGAACCTGGCCGGGGCCACCGTGCTGCGGGGCCTGATGGGATACGGCGCAAACAGCGTCATCCACACCCATAAGATAGAACGGCTATCAGTCGATTGGCCAATCGTCATCGAACTGGTAGATACGCGCCAAAAACTGGAAGACTTCCTGGCCCTGGTAGAACCCCACCTTCAGGGCGGCATGGCCACCCTTGAAAAAGCCGATGTGCGGCTGTACCGCCCGCGAAAATAAGAAAGGATACCCATGCCCTTCCTGCATACCGACATCTCCCAAAGCGGGGTGCTGGCCATCACGATTGACCGCCCTAAAGCCAATGCCTTGAACCTGGAACTGATTGGCGAGTTGCAAAATGCCTTCAGGCAGGCCGCCCGAGACTCCCAAACCCGTGCCATCTTGCTAACCGGGGCCGGGCGAGTCTTTGGTGCCGGGCAGGATATTGAAGAGATCAAGGCAGGCGGCGAAAGCCTTTCATATAAAGAGCACCTGATAAAAACCTACAACCCGCTGGTCATGCAAATCCGCCAGATCGAAAAACCGGTTGTCGCAGCAATCAACGGCCCGTGCGCAGGGGCATCCCTGGGCATTGCCCTTGCCTGTGATATGCGCCTAGCCACTGAGACTGCCCGTTTTGTAGTCGGGTTCACCGGCATTGGTCTCGCACCGGATTCCGGCGTCTCGCTGCTGCTGCCTGCCCTAATCGGCCTGGGCCGCGCGGGGCAGTTCACCTTTAGCAACCAGCCCATTCCGGCCAGCCAGGCCGAAACCTGGGGCCTGGTAAACCAGGTCGTCAAAGATGAAGAACTCCTACCCACCAGCAAAGCCATTTGCGAATTACTGGCCGCCGGGCCAGTCGGCGCTTTTGGCCTGAGTAAACGCCTGTTTAACAAAGCCATCTTACCCAATCTAGAAGATATACTGAACTACGAAGCCCAAGTGCAGGAAATCGCCGGCCATCGCGCAGAACACAAGGAAGGCGTGCAGGCCTTCCTTGACAAACGCGCGCCCAAATTTTCCTGAAACACCCATCCTATATTTTGGAAGTCATTATGGAATTTGAACCCGTCATTGGCCTTGAAGTACATGTGGAATTGGAAACCCGCTCCAAGATGTTTTGCGCCTGCCCGGTGGTGGACCTGACCCAGGCCAGCCCCAACAGCGCCGTCTGCCCGGTTTGCGCCGGGATGCCTGGCACCCTGCCCGTTATCAACGAAACTGCAGTGGAGTTTGCCCTGCGGGTGGCCACTGCCCTGCAATGCGAGATTGCCCCGACCAGCATCTTTGCCCGAAAAAACTATTTTTACCCGGACCTGCCCAAAGGCTACCAGATTTCGCAATATGAACAGCCCCTGGCTGTGAACGGCCAAATCACCATCCAAACTCCTCAAGGAGAGAAGGTCATCCGCATCCGTCGGGTACACCTAGAAGAAGATACCGGCAAACTGACTCATGTGGAAGACACCAATGGGGCGCACAGCCTGGTGGATTTGAATCGGGCGGGCGTACCCCTGCTTGAGATCGTTACCGAACCGGATTTCCGCTCTCCGGAGGAAGTACGCGCCTACGCAGAGATGCTGCGCACCCTCGTCCGGTACCTGGGCGTCAACAGCGGCGACCTGGAAAAAGGTGTCATGCGTATTGAACCAAATATTTCCGTGCGGCCCAAAGGACAACAAGAATTTGGCACCAAAGTGGAGATTAAAAACCTGAACTCCTTCCGCGCGCTGGAGCGTGGCGTGACCTATGAAACCAACCGCCATATTGACCTGATTAATGCAGGCAAAGCAGTAGCCCAGGAGACCGTTGGCTGGGATGAAACCAAACAGGTCACCTACAGCCAGCGCAGCAAAGAAGACGCCCACGACTATCGCTACTTCCCCGAGCCAGACCTGCCGCCATTGTTCGTCAACGAAGAGTGGATTGATTCCGTTGAAAAATCGCTGCCAGAGCTGCCCTGGGAAAAAATTCGCCGGTTTATGCAGTCCTACGGACTCAATCGCGCCGAAGCAACCCGCCTAGCCGAAGACCTGGCTGTCAGCCAGTATTTTGACCAGGTCATGGAAGCCGCTTCGGTTCCGGCCCGCAGTGTCTTCGCCTGGGTCACAGGCGAACTCTTCTCGCTGATGAACGAATCCGGGCAGGTAATCGATTCCATTAAAATCACACCCCAATCACTGGCCGATCTAATCAAGCTGGTCGCAGATGGCGAGATCAACCAGAATACCGGCAAAGCCGTGCTGGCTGAGATGTTTACCACCGGCAAACCCGCCGCGGAGATTGTGACCGAAAAAGGCCTGACGCAGGTCTCGGATGGCGATTTCATTGCCGGGGTCGTGGCCCAGACGCTGGCCGAGAATCGGTTAGAAGTGGCAAGTTTTAAGGCTGGCAAAGAGACGGTGGTGAACTTCCTGTTCGGGCAGGTGATGCGCAAGGCGGGCGGCAAGGCCAATCCGCAGGTGGTACGCGCCGAACTGGAAAAACAACTGAAACAGTGAGCAAGGGATGCCCCCAAAGTTCGGCGGCGTTTTTTGTGCAGGTGCTATACTATATATGTAAACTAAAGAGGTCAACATGAGCTCCCCCAGCTCCAACCTACTGCTGCGTGTTTTCGTACGATTTGGGTTGGCCATCCCTGTCTTGATGGCGCTCTTTTTCATCCCCGCCGGCACTTGGAATTACTGGCAGGCCTGGGTTTACCTGGCTGTGTTGTTCATCCCGATGATTTATGCCCTGTGGTACCTGTATACCTACATGCCCGACCTGTTGGAACGACGGATCCGCATGAAAGAACAGGAGCCAGCCCAAAAACGGCTGATTGGTATTTCCGCGATTATCTTCATGCTCTTTTATGCCTTGCCCGGCCTCGACCAGCGCTTTGGCTGGTCAATCGTACCCGCCTGGCTGGTGTTGCTGGCAAATGGTTTTGTTTTAACCGGGTATATCAGCATCTTTCTGGTATTCCGCGAAAATCGTTACGCTTCGCGTGTTGTGGAAGTAGCCGAAGGCCAGGAAGTCATCTCCAGCGGGCCATATTCAGTGGTGAGACATCCCATGTATTCTGGGGCATTACTAATGTACCTGTTCTCGCCACTGGCGCTCGGCTCGTACTGGGCAGTACTCCCCGCAATCAGTATTTTCTTTATCATTATCCCACGCCTGCTTAACGAAGAAGAAGTGCTCACACGCGACCTGCCCGGCTATGCTGAATATATGGGAAAAGTAAAATATCGCCTGCTGCCAGGGATTTGGTGACTGCGTTTTGTCAGACAAAACCGGTGATTTCTCTCATATTGACGCCCCCTGTAAAATCATGTACCCTTAAGCTACTCTAAAGGGTGAATGCCTAATGACCTGTATTAACGACATTTCCCATCGACAAGCGGGCTCCCGTCCGGGTGCCCGCTTATATCTTAACCCCAAGCCCCTGCCCTTCTAATAAGGAGAAAAAGATGTCTGGTCAAATCAATGCTTTTGAAATGGCCCAAAAACAATTTGATGGTGTGGCCAAAATGCTCAACCTCGATCCACAGATCAGCGAAGTACTGCGCTGGCCGATGCGCGAGTATTCCTTCCGCATACCGGTCCGCATGGACGATGGCTCCATGCGCGTCTTTCAGGGATTCCGTGTGCAGCACAACGATGCGCGCGGGCCAAACAAGGGCGGCATCCGTTTCCATCCGAATGAAACGTTTGATACCGTGCGCGCCCTGGCCACCTGGATGACCTGGAAGTGCGCCGTGGCTGACATCCCACTTGGCGGCGGCAAAGGTGGTATCGTTGTTGATCCGGCTACCATGACGACCCCCGAGAAAGAACGCCTGTGCCGTGGCTGGGTACAGAATATGTGGAAGAATATCGGCCCGCGCCAAGACGTTCCCGCGCCAGATGTAGGCACCACCCCGCAAATGATGGGTTGGATGATGGACGAATACTCCAAACTGGTCGGCGAATACACCCCCGGCGTGTTCACCGGCAAACCATTGGGCGGCGGCGGCTCCGAAGGCCGCACCGAAGCCACCGGCTACGGTGTCATCTACACCGTGCGCGAAGCCATGAAACACCTTAAGCTGGACCCGAAGAAATCTGTAGCGGCCATTGAAGGCTTCGGCAACGTAGCACAGTATGCCTCCATTGGTTTTATCGAAATGCTGGGTGGCAAGGTTGCCTGCGTTTCCTGCTGGGATCGCAACGACAAGACATCCTACACCTACAGTCACAAAGATGGCGTCAACCCGCGTTTCCTGCTGACTATTACCGACCAGTACGGCACGATTGACAAAAGCAAAGCCAAAGCCGCTGGGTACGTCATCGAAGACGGGGAAGCCTGGATTACCAAGGAAGCCGACGTGCTCATCCCCGCCGCCATTGAAGGCCATGTCAACGCCGAGACCGTCAAGAAGATGTCCAGCCGAATCAAGATTGTGGCGGAAGGCGCCAATGGCCCCTGCACCCCCGAAGCCGACGACTTCTTCAAGAAAAATAACATCTTTAACATCCCCGATTTCCTGTGCAATGCAGGCGGCGTGACCACCAGCTACTTTGAATCTGTCCAGAATGACATGAACTACTACTGGACCAAGAAGGAAGTGCTGGAACGCCTGGATACGAAGATGACCCAGGCCTTTGACGCCGTGCTCGAAATGAGCCAGAGGGAAAAAGTCTATATGCGCGATGCCGCCTACATGGTGGCAATCGATCGTGTGGTCAAGGCCATGCAATTGCGCGGCTGGGTTTAACCGGCGGGCTCACCACAAGTGTATTCCCATTAAATAATTACACGGGCTGCTCGTATACGAGCAGCCCGTGTTCGTTGCTTGCTTTTTAGGCGTCTTTTACTTCGCCATCGATGACATCATCGCCACCCGGAGGCGGGGTTGCCGGGCCGCCCGGTGCTTCAGGCTGGGGCTGTCCCTGGGCATACAACTGCTGACTCAGGGCATAAAATGCCTGTTGCACTTCTTCGGTCAGCTTCTTGATTTGGGCAGCATCCTCGCCCTGGGCCGCAGTTTTTAGTTCGGCAACCTTGCCCTCAATGTTGGATTTCTCAGCTGCAGGGACCTTGTCACCCAGATCGGTCAGGGCTTTTTCGGTCTGGTAGGCCAGGCTATCGGCATTATTGCGCACTTCAATCAATTCACGGCGTTTTTTATCTTCGCCTTCATGCGCACGAGCCTCCTGCACCATCTTTTCAATATCCTGCTTGTTGAGGTTGGTGCTGGCGGTTACCGTTACTTTCTGTTCCTTGCCGCTGGCCTTGTCCCTGGCAGTGACGTGCAGGATGCCATTGGCGTCAATATCGAAGGTTACTTCAATCTGCGGAATGCCACGCGGGGCCGGAGGAATGCCATCCAGCCGGAAGCGGCCCAGGCTCATGTTGTCACCGGCCATCGGGCGTTCGCCCTGCAGGATGTGAATATCCACCGCGGTCTGGCTGTCTGCCGCTGTGGAATAAGTTTCGGTTTTCTTGACCGGAATGGTGGTATTGCGTTCGATCATCACCGTCATCACACCACCCAGGGTTTCGACACCCAGAGAGAGCGGGGTAACGTCCAGCAGCAGGATATCGCGCACCTCGCCACCCAGCACACCGCCCTGAATGGCCGCGCCAACCGCAACAACTTCATCCGGGTTGACAGATTTATTGGGGTCCTTGCCGGTCAGTTTACGCACCAGATCCTGCACCATCGGCATACGGGAGGAACCGCCCACCAGCACCACTTCATTCAGGTCACTAGCCTTCATCCCAGCATCCTTAAGCGCATTCTGGAACGGCACCTCGCAACGCTTGAGCAGGTCTTCAGTCATTTGTTCAAATTTGGCACGGGTCAACTTAAGCACCAGATGCTTCGGCCCGTTGGCATCAGCAGTGATATACGGCAGGTTCAGTTCCGTCTCCATCACGGTGGAGAGTTCTTTCTTGGCTTTTTCGGCAGCCTCGCGCAGACGCTGCAGGGCCTGGCGATCGTTACGCAAATCAATGCCTTCCTGGGCCTTGAATTCATCGGCTGCCCAGGTAACAATCCGTTGGTCCCAGTCGTCACCGCCCAGGTGCGTATCGCCATTGGTAGCCTTTACTTCAATTACACCCTCACCCACTTCAAGAATGGACACGTCAAACGTACCACCACCCAGGTCGAAGACCAGGATGGTTTCATTTTTCTTTTTGTCCAACCCGTAGGCCAGGGCCGAGGCAGTAGGCTCGTTGATGATGCGAATGACTTCCAACCCGGCAATCCGACCGGCGTCGTTGGTGGCTTGGCGCTGGATGTCGTTGAAGTAAGAGGGCACGGTGATGACACCCAGGGTGACGGAGTCGCCTAAATAGTCCTCGGCGTCCG
>JANJTV010000133.1 GCA_024710905.1 Anaerolineales bacterium
GACAGAGACCGAGCCCGTTGCCCTGGCAGCGACGACGTAGTTGGTCGTGCTCGCGGTCAGGGTCAGCGTTCCGTTCGCCACCAAGGTCATGGTGTTGTCAGTCTTCACGACGTTGCCGCCGTAGTACCCCCACGTCAGACCAGAGGATGTTGATGCGCGCCGGCCGTACGTGGCCGACTGTGACACGGAATCAAAGAAGGCGTTGGCCGTAACCTCCTTCAATCCCTGCGACTGGAGAATGCCGTCGATGTTGCTGGTGGAGTTCGCCATTGTTAACCTCGTGTAATGGACGTGGTGAGCGGGTAGCCGCGGCCGACCACCTCACTCATCTGGTAAATCTTCACAAAGAGGGTGCTTTGGTCGCTGCCGAAGTCAGTGACCTGTTGCGCCGATGTGTAGGCGACCGTCGGGCTCGCGGCGGTCAGCGTCCGCTTCAGCGTTGTGTAGGTGCCGTCGCTGAAAATGTCGATCTCGTACGCCTCGACCGTCTCGCTCAGCATCGCGTCGACAAAGTCGCGCCACTCCCCGCCCGTCCGGGTTCTGCGGACCCATGTCAGGGTCCAGTCGCGTGTCGTCGGGTGGCGATCGCCGTTGAGATACACCGGGCTCAGGCACTCGAGGTTGACGCCGCGGTAGGTGAAGGTGGCGTCGTATGCGCTGTCGATCTCCTCGCCTGCTGTCACGGATCGATACAGCCGCCCAATCCCGATGTCGCTCGTCTGCAGGCCCACGAAGCTGAGATCCGCAGCCTCCAGAAGAACGACCGCGTCATCGTCCGCGTGCAGCGTCATGGCCCACTCCGTGCCGTACCGACCGCGCATGAGATTGGTCAGGACCCACGACCCGTCGCCCTGCTGCACACAATCCTGCGCAGCAATGATCTCCCACCGACCGTCTGCCCCGTAGGCGAACACGTTTCCGCCCGACAGGAGGTCCTCGTACGTGATGCTCTGGAGGGTCGCGCTCATGTCGACTTGGAGACTGGCCGCGGTGTCGACGATGTCGGTGCGGCCCGCGCCCAGGCTGTTGCGCGCGGTGCCCATCGTAGTACCGGGAGGCAGCGTCGCCAGGAGCGCCTCCCAGGTTTGACCATTGTCGGGCGTCGTGTATAGCTCCCCGCCCGGCCAGCCGGGAAGGTAGCCGGTCATCGCCACGGTGAACCCCGGGAAGTTGGTGTCCTGCGAAAGCAGGGGGATGTCCAGGAACGCGGAGCGGGTCGGGCCCGTGAGGGCGACCGGCGGGGCACTAGTATCACCCGACTCGCCCACGGCGGCCGGCGTATAGGTGGCTGCGGAATCGAGCTTGGCCTGACACTCCAGCCGCCCGTCTGCCGTGTACTGCACCTGGTCAAGTCGCAGGCGGTACGTGGCGTCGTCGGTCACGACCTCGATGACATCCGCTGGCTCCAGTCCGAGGTAGGTGGGCGGGAGGCGGAATGGGCCCGCCTCCGTGCGCTCCAGCCAGTACATGAACAGCAGACGTTCCGCGATCTGGGCCGCCTCGGTGGGCGAGAATACAATCGCGATCTCTGCTTCGCGCACGTTGATCGAGGCAGTATTCAACCGCTCGGCGCTCTGCTCCCCGGTATCGTATTCGCGCTCGACGTCGAGGTACTTCAGCGTAAAGCGCCGCGGGAGTTGGGTGTCCATCTCACGAGGCATCGGCAGCAGCGCTCGCGGGCTCTCGTCCCCATCGCGAGCGTCGAGGTCTTTTGCCTGAATCGTTACGACCGGGGCGGTGCCCCGAGGTACGAACTTGATCGTGTAGCCGGACGGAACGATGTCAAACGGCCACGCCGACTGGAGCGGGTCGAGCGCACCACGGATGGCGCCCGTCTGCGAGACAATGAACCCGCGCACCTGCTGGCTCGCAAGCGCCGTAACGTCGATGTCCGACGCCTGCAGCTCGCTCGAGAGCAGGCACTCCGACTGGACAATCGAGGCGAGGGTGACCGCGGCCGCCTGTTGGGCCGGCCCGATCCTCGCGAGCGTTCCGAAGCCTGAGTCACAGACCCAGACTACACCTTGGTGCACCTCGATGTCCGCAATCGTCCAGATCCCGTGCACGGTCCCGGTGTCGATCACGGTCACCTGCCCTGACGTGGTGTTGACCCCCATCAGTTTGCCGTCGCTGCTCCCGACCCATAGCGTCTTGCGGGTCGAGTCATAGCGCAGCGTGTTGGCGGCGTCCGTCAGCGTCCAGTTGTAGGGGAGCGTGATCTGCGACTGGAAAGTGATCTGCGGCTTGAAGCCCAAGGCGTTCGATATCTTCGCCTCGGTCAGACGGTTCGTAGACGCCCCGGACGTTGTTGCGAGCCAGATGGAGTTCCTGTCAGGGTCATAGGCCATGACATCGTTGGCGGCCGTGGGGATGTTGTAGTCCGACAGCATGCCGTTTCCGATCTTCAGGCACGAGAGTCGGGTTGTCGATGATGAACTGCTGGCCGCGTGTCGAACCATCCACAGCGTGCCGAGGGTGTCGAAGCACATGCGGAGAGGGGCGACCCCGATCGCAAACTGGTTGACGATGCTGCCATCTCTCAGGTCATAGCCAGTGAGCATGCCGTTGGTCGCTCCGGCCTGAGCACCACCGCTCGGAACCCACACAACCCCGGGGGTGATCACAGACCCGGTTTCTGAATTCCAGGCGCTCTCAATGGTTGGCCCATTGACATAGATGTAGCTGAACGCACCGAACGAGCGCTGGAACTTGTACTTGGCCGTTGCGGCGTTGAAGACATACATACCCCCTGCACTGGCACAGGTGATCCACTGCAGCTCGGGGTTGTATTGGATAGACGGATAGCACAGGCCCGGCGTGCTGATATGGCCGATCAACGCTCCCGTGTTGGCGTTGAGACGAGTGACCCCGTTCGGGAAGTGGTTGGTGGCCCAGATTTCATTGAGCAACGGGTTGTAGACGAAGTCCTCAACAAAGTTGTCATAGGCTGACAGGTCGTACACTGTGACACTGTGCGTTGGCTGAGCGCCGTCGAAGGACACGCGTATTAGTCGGTCCTGCCCAGTTTGCCAGGTAATCCAGTATTCCGTCGTGAACACATACTCCGGTGTGATAGCAAAAGAACCTACCTCCCCAGAAAGCAATGTCGCCGTAGCCCCTGTTGCCACGTTGACTGCCCCAAAGTGACCAGCCTGGTCCGACCACCATATGAGGTCCCTGTAGGGGTCATAAACAAGGGAATTTACAAAGCTAGGGGATGTTGACAGGGCGTATGGAAGGGTGATGCTCGCATCAACCGTCATGGTGAACAGATTGAACCCTATCAGAGTCCCTGTGCTGTCTGAGAGCCACAACTTATTTCTGGCTGAGTCGTAACATAGGTCCTTGAGCGCTTCCGTGTGCGTATAGACGTCAACGGTCACACCAGACACCTTATCGTGTCGGTGCAGCTTGACAATTTCTCCACTGAAATTTGACCATGCAACAAGCCAAATGTAGCCATTGCCAAAGGCAACCTTTCGAATGTTGAAACCTGTATCCCTATCAGAATCGACAAGACCTGTTGCTTTGTCCATTTTTCTGATGTGCGTTCCAATCCACCGAGTCCAAACCGAGTTATCTGACGGGTCGATCCAGATGCCTTCATTACCGTCGGCGTCGATTTGCACGCTGCCGGCGGAATCCAAAACAAGTGAGTTGCCCGAGCTGGCTGTCCAGGCATAGCCGGTGGAGGCGTCATACGCCATCCAGTCTGCCCCGTAAATACCATTGCCCGGGTTCACCTCTCCGGTTGAGATAGTTCTGGAAATAGACGGGTCATCGACATTGAAGGCGTGGATGTTGGCTTGCTGATCCTCATCGCCGACCCATATCTCACCGGTCGCCTGGTTCCATATCAGATTGCTTCTGAGGTCCCACCCTGGGGTGAAATCCTGCCTGACCGGGGCGTCATTGACTGTCTCCCCAGTTACCTCGACCTTCACCTGTGCGCCCAGCAGGCTGTTACCGAACTCCTTCAGCTTGAGGTCGTAGAACACGATGTAGGCCAGGCCACGATAGGCCGGTGTGTCCCCCACGCCACGGTCAGCCTGCATGCGCGGGTCAGGGGTTTGCGCTTCGTCGCCGTTGTAAATCTTCCATGCAAACTTGGGGCCGAGACCGGCCAGGCTCAAAGCTGGGCTTGCGTTAACGTCATAGATCAGGCGCGGGCCGATCCAGATGCGGCGCACCCCAGCGATAGGGCCCTTACACACGCCGACGGCGAAGGTGGCGAAATAACTATAAATACGCACACCCTTATGCTTGTTGGACGTCCCCTTCAGCTTGTTCTTTTCAAGCCAGAACACGTTACCCCTCATGGCCGTTGTGCCATAGGTGCGCGGGATGTTCGCGCCGTAGGTGCTGGTCTGGACGCTGAGATCGCCCAGGCGCGGGCCGTTGATCGTCGGCGCCTTGGGCGGATCGATGAGGCCCCCGACCATCATGCCCGCCTGGGCGCCGTACAGCGTCCACATCAGGGACGCGCCGCCCGTCGCCGGAGCGAGGAAGAAGCCGATCGCCCCGCCGATTATCCCGCCGGCAATTTGCCCATCACTGCTCATGCGTCACCTCGAAATTCTGCGCCCCGAATCCGGTACGCCCGCACGACGCGGGATCGCCACTCAGGGGTGAAGCCGTGCTCACAGCTTTTGCCCGCCTCGGCATAAGCGTGGATGATCGTGCTACCGGCATGGATCGCAAGGTGTTGAGGGTTACCCCTAATCTGCATCAGCAGAACGTCGCCGATCTGCGGGTCATCAGTCGGTGCGAGGTTGGGCTGACGCTCCAGCACAGCCTCCAGTAGGCCCGGGCGCGGCACTCTGGCATACGCGGACTGGTCCTCATAGGGCAGGCCGAGCGTACGCATGACATGCACGATGACCCCGGCGCAGTCGATGCCGCGACCAACCAGCCGGCCCTGGTGCTGGAAAGGTGTGCCGAGTGTCTCTCTAGCCGCAACGAGGATTTTGTCAATCATTTGGTCCCCGTCGTCGTGTAAGTGCTATTGGTCGGGACGAAACTGAAGCCGCCGAAATTGACCACATTGGCCCATTTGTCGCGGCAGTCCTGCAGGCGTTTGCGGCAGCCTGGGATCAGTTCATACGCGTCCCCAACCTGCGGAAGGTAATGGAAGGGCTCGTACGTCTCCAGCGTACCGTCCGCCTCATGGCGCTTGACCTCGATCGCCTTGAGGCCGGCGTTGTTGCCGCTGGTGAAGCGCAGCGTACCGGCGGCGAAATAGTCCGCGGCCTCACCCCGTGTTGCGTCGCGCACGATGGCCCCGCTCGTGACCGCGCTGAGCGTCCCGGTTACGGTGATCGGCCCGAGTGCCACCTTACAACCCGCGTATTCCTGACCGCCAAACACCTTCTTGCACCCCGGCGAATAGGTGTCGCCCACGCTCTGGTTCAGGGCATCGACAAGAGCCATTTCCTCGATGCGGAAGCGGTCATCAATCAGCGTGGTTTTGCCGAGGAGGGACGCCAGCATCGGCTCCTCGTCCTCGATGGGCGTCTTCCAGGTCGTCGCGAACAGGTAGCAGCGTGCGCCGTCATAGACGCCCGAGGCGACTTGAGCGCGCGTGATGCCCCCGGCGCCAAGCACACCTTCGAGGTCGACCGTCGACGGCGACACACGCGACGTCGCGGTATAGCTCGTGAAGTCGTTCCCGTCGAACGCCTTGTACACCTGCCCGTTCGCCATCGTGAGGTCTCGGGGGTGGTGGGTGAGGCGAACAACTGCCCCCACCGCCGGCACAATGCGTAGGCACAGGACGCGATACCGATAGTCTGCGACGACAGCTTTCATAGGTCGATAAGTTCCACGAGTTCGATCTCCTCCGTCTCGGCGAAGTTGGGCGAGATGGGGGTGACGTCGATGACAGAATCAAAACGACAGGGGATGTCGAATTCGCAGCCCCCTGTCACGGAAGCCCCCTCTGCAGGGGCCGGGGAGATGGTCACGCGCCCGGTCGTGGTGTCGACGCTGACCCCGGTCGTGGTCTCGACACCGTTGATCGCGATACGCACGGTCCCCGCCACCGGCTTGAACAGGGTGCGGTAGGGGTGGCCGATCGTGGGCAAGGCAGCTCCGTTCGTACCATACAGCTTCACCAACTGGTACACGCCCGCCGAGATGCGGATGAGGGGCTGATCCAGGGTCGTCGGTGCCAGCGTGTTGGCGTTCGTGCTGTAGTCGTCGATCGCACGCACACGGAAGCCGGCATAGCGACCGTACACCCGGTGGTACAGGCTCACGACCTCGTTGAAGAGGTCCGTCTTCGAGCGGACAAACGACACCTTGAAGCGCCGCAACGGGATCGGGTGCACCAGACGGCGGTACTCCTTCCCTCCCGCGGTGCGCGTGATCTCCACGTTGTAGTCATCGCTGTAGCTCGAGCCCAGGCGAATCGCAAGTGGGAAGCGTTGTTCCAGAAACTCAGCCATATCTTTGTGCCCTACTGAATGCCCCGAGCGCTTCACGTGCCCCGGCGCCGGCCGCGCGCTTGACTTCCGCCGGCGTGCCGCTGGCGACGTTCACAGTCAGGTTGATCGTCTGCCCGCCGCCACCGGCGGACGCGACCCCGAGCTTGCCGTTCGCCATGCGCGTGAGCGGCATAATCGCTTCCGGCCCAGCCTCGCCCATCTCCCCGACCCCGCCGGCGTGGCGGAAAGCGGTGGGACGGCTCACGACCCGATTGGTGAATGCGGCCCCAGTTGCAAACTTCTGGACGCCGGCCTCCCAGGCGCCACCGAGCGCTTGCGACGGCGAGAAGCTGCCCCCGCGGGAGATGTTGGCCGGGGCCGTGCCCCCGCCCCCGCCAGCAAACAGCCCAATGGCCTGTAGTCCAAGTGAGATCCACCCGTCACTCCCGCCCTTCCCCGCCGACCCGAGCATCTTGCGCGCCAGGTCAGCAGCCACGGCCTCAGCAACCATGCGCTGCAGCATCTGAAGGAAGCCCTGCAGCATCCCTTTCAGCCCCTTGTCGAACGGGTTGAAGAGGAAGTCGGCGAAGCTGCGCTGCAGGCCTTGCGCCATGCCGTTGAACAGATCCCCAGCGATGCGGGAGCTGTCCGCGGCATTGGCACGGAAATTACGCAGCGCCCGGTCCCATCCCGCCTCGAACGTCAGTTGTGACTCGGCCCACGCTTCAGCAGCGCTGCGGGCATTCTGCTGGTCGAGTTGCATCTGCGCGGCAGCGTTCGCCTTGGCGCTCTGTGCAACAGCGAGCTTCTGCGGGTCGTCGGCGGACTTCGCGATCTCTTCGTTGATCTGGGCAAGGATGGTGCGGTAGCGCCCGGCCACCTCCATTTCCGCCTGGATGCCGGCGAGTTGGACA
>JANJTV010000068.1 GCA_024710905.1 Anaerolineales bacterium
TCATCCTTTAGCGCCCAAGGCCTGCGCCACATGATGACAGCCAATGTGACTGCCGAAATTGCAGAAAGCCGGTTTTGCCCGGTGCTCTCCGCGCGCTACGATGCTGCTGAGTAAGTATCCTTAAAACAAGAACCACCCCACCCCGGCAGCGGCGACAGTCATGGTGATGTTATCAATATCTTTATAAGGCAGGGATTCAACTGCTGTGGCCAGCAGGGAAATCCACACCAGCGGCAAAAAGTACTCTCCCAGTTGGGCAGCAAAAATGCCCAGGGTCACATAAACGGCCAAAATAACGGCGGAAAGCCCCAGCCCGCCCAGGAAAACGCTGACAGACCCGGCAATACTTTTTTCCGGCGACCACGGCAATCGGGGGGAAGCCACCCGCCGCCCGATGACATCGGCGACGCCATCGCCGCCACACATCATCATCAAAGCCACCATCCCAATCGGTGAATCCTTCCAGAAGAAAATGGTCAGTAGCACGAACATGATGCCGTAATATAACGGGCCGCGCAGGATTTCACGCGGATCGCCGGTGCGAGACATGGCCTTGACAGACGCTTCGTCTTTGATGACGCCCAGGCCGATCAGGGCAAATTGCACGGTGATCAGGCCGGGTACCAGGGCAGCCAGGTAGCGGTCATACCATTCGCCGGGGAAGAGCAGCCAGCACAGCACAAAAATGGGGCCGGTGCCAATGTGGATAATTTTGCGGCTCAGGCGGCTTTCGATCCAGCCGCCCGCAGCGGCAAAATCGAGCAGGCGCAGCCAGGCCAGGGCGGCGATCAGGGTCAGGAAAGTGGCAAGGAATGGGTTCATGGAGGCCTCCGTTTGCCTGTATAACACCGTGTTCGAAGAGAAAGATCGGTTTTGCTATAATTGCCTGCATTTGGAGAAACCATGCAAACAACAAAACAAAAAGAATTTTGGATGGGGGTGAAAGATGAATTGCCCATCCTGGTGGGCGTGGTGCCGTTTGGCATGATCTACGGCATCCTGGCGCTGTCTGCCGGGTTGAACACGCTGGACGCCCAGGCGATGAGCTCGGTCATCTTTGCCGGGTCATCACAATTTATGACCGTGCAACTGCTCAAGGCGCAAACCCCGGCGCTGGTAATCATCCTTACGGCGTTTGTCATCAACCTGCGCCACGCGCTGTATTCGGCAACCCTGGCGCCATACACAAAAAAACTAAGCCTGGCCTGGAAAACACTGCTCTCCTACCTGCTCACCGACGAGGCCTTTGCAGTAACCGTGCTGCACTACCAAAAAGAAGGCGTGAAACCCTTCAGCCACTGGTACTTTTTGGGCGCTGGCCTGGCATTGTGGAGCAGTTGGCAAATCAGTACGGCAGTGGGGATTTTCCTCGGGGCGCAAATCCCAGCCGAGTGGGGGCTGGATTTTGCCCTGCCGCTCACTTTCATAGCCCTGGTCGTACCCAACCTGAAAGACCGGGCAGGCATAGCCACCGCCGTGGCAGCCAGCCTGTTCGCGCTGGTACTGTTCCACCTGCCGCTTAAGCTGGGATTGGTGGCTTCGATCTTATTGGCTGTACTGATTGGCTTTTTGGTGGAGGCCCGCAAATGAACGTCTGGTGGATTATGATCCCGATCGGGATATTGACCTTCCTGGCCCGGTTGTCTTTCATTGCCCTGCTGGAGCGGATCGAACTCCCCCTGGCGTTTCAACAGGCGCTGCGCTTTGTGCCGATAGCTGCCCTGAGCGCCATCATCGCCGGGGAACTGGGCAGCTATAACGAGGCCTTATTCATCTCACCGTTCAACCCGCGCCTGCTGGCGGGCATCCTGGCAACCGGCGTGGCTTACTGGACCAAGAATATTATCTGGACGATTGTAGCAGGGATGGTGGCCCTGTGGGTGTTGGAACTGCTGGTGTAAAAGATTAAGACTTGGGAATTTTTTTATCGCTCTGAAAAATGAAAAAATATATGGTCAACCCGGAGCAAAACAGGATCAAGATGAATACGCCATTTGACAGGATGGGCTCTGTATACATAACAAGGAAAGCAATGCACCCAAGGATGATAGATGCAAGGTGAACTGACATCACTGAACGGGCTGGGGATATCTTAAGGCTCATCAGGCGATGATATAAATGATCCATGTTTGCTTTATACACCGGCTGGCGATGATACAGACGTGAGAATACCACCATAGTGGTATCGAAAATGGGGAGAAATAACAACAGGATGGGGACAAACCAGGTGGAAAGCGGATTCAAGTTATCCGGTGCATAAATCAATGCCAAAGATGCCGAGAGAAACCCCAACAATTGGGACCCTGAATCCCCAAGGAAAAAATGAGCCGGAGTACTATTGAGGAAATATAAAGTTATACATATTCCAAATAACGACATGCCAAGGAGAGTCATGGCAGGCTGGCTAGATATCATTGAAGCAGCGGAAATAAAGCCAAAGAATACAACCCCAAGGCCTGTGGCAAGGCCGTCCATACTATCAATCATATTCATAGCATTTGTAACACCGATCAACCAAAAAAAAGTAATCAAGATGTCCAGCCAGGGTATCACTTGCAAGGGCAAGAGCGATGTAAATATATTGCCAAATAGTTGTATAGAATTCCCCCAAATCACAATAATTGAAGAGCCCAAAATTTGCCCGATGAGTTTTGGGAATGCAGAAAGCCCAACCTTGTCATCCCAAAAACCAAAGACATAAATAATTAACCCGCCTAAAAATACGGGCTGCAACATGTGCTCACGCCAGAAATTACCCAACCAAAAAATAATTACATAGGCAACAACCAAAATTGTCCCACCCGCAAGGGGGGTAGGCCTGGCATGTTGTTTATGGGCAGATTTACCAGGCACGTCAACCAAACCCCAGTGGCTAACCATGCGAATGATGATGGGGGCTATGGCACTGCTTAGCAATATACCAAGAAGGGCGAAACCAAAAATGCCCCAGGCAAGGTTCAAAGGGTACCTCCCCCTGCTTCTATAGCCGCATAAAATTGGAGTGTTTCTTCCACTACTTTTTCAGTTGAGAATTCTTTCAGTGCCCTTACCCGGCCTTTGCCTGCCATGCGGTAACGCTCCTCAGGATTTTCAATAAGAAATTTGGCCGCCTGAACAAGC
The DNA here is from genome assembly GCA_024710905.1 of Anaerolineales bacterium. GTDB lineage: Bacteria > Chloroflexota > Anaerolineae > Anaerolineales > Villigracilaceae > JANJTV01. The sequence continues at coordinate 3,121 of JANJTV010000068.1, forward strand.
CCCTGCCAGTCACGGACGGGAACCAGAAGGCCATTCACATTGTTATGAACGACCTCACGGCAACCAGGAACATCATAGGTAATTATAGCGCGTCCACAGGCTGCTGCCTCCAACAAAACTTTCGGGGTTCCCTCACGGGAAATGCTTGGTAGGCAAACTATGACCGCCTTAGGAAGCACGGTTTCCATGCCTTCCATCCATCCCCACCATTCAATGATTCCTTCACGACTCCATTCTGCAATTTTCTCAGCAGGGACCGCATCCCTGTTGCCAGAATCGGTATCGCCAACCAAAACCCAACGCAAGGGATATCCTTCGTTATGTGAGAAACGAGCTGCCATGACAAAATCCTTCACCCCTTTTTGCCAGAGTAACCGGGCAGGCAACATAATTACTGGAACCCCTTTTGGCTCTTCAGAGGGGACAAAACGATTGGTGTCCACCCCGGAACCGCGAATAAGTGCAGAGCGATCCTCCATGACCCACCCATTCTTAAGAAAAAAATCCATGTCTTCCGGGTTTTGGAAAATCACGCCGGTATTCTTAAGCAGATATTGGTACATGAAACCAACCAGCAAGCGTAGCCAAAGCAGATTCGATGAGAAGACCCAACCAAGCCCGGTGACAGAGTTAATAATGGTTTTACAATCGGTTATTTTCGCGACCAATGAGCCATAAAGCACGCACTTGATTGTGAAATGATGAACCAGGTCTGGGCGTTCGCGGCGATAAATGGTCAGAAGCCGCATGAGGGTAGCCAACTCCCCAATGATGTTATAGCTTCGCCGGTCCAGGACGCAGGGAACCCACTTGAAGCCCAGTAGCTGTAATTTTTCAACATAGGGTCCATCAGGAGAAACAAGTGTAACGGAGTCGCCTCGGGAGCGCAAAGCCTGCGCCAACGGCAGGCGAAAGTTATATAGATACCAGTCAGTATTGGCAAACAGGATAACCTTCATGCTACTCCCTGGGCATCCAACCAGGATTGGAAAATGAGAACATCCCACAGGTAGTATTGCCAATTCCGCCTCCCGGAAAGATGCTCCTGCCATTTGGCCTGAATCGGCGCGGCATGAAAATATCCTTCCCGTCGGAGACGTTCTTCTGACAACAAGTCATTAGCCCATTGGCGTAATGGCCCACGAAGCCAGCGATCGATTGGCACGCCAAAACCCATTTTAGGGCGCTCCAACAACGTCCGGGGAATATATTTGTAAACAAGCTGGCGCAAGAGAACCTTGCCAGTTCCACGGCGGATTTTCAGATGCAGCGGAAGTCGCCAGGCCATTTCCACCGTTTCATAATCATCAAGAAAAGGTGCACGCGCTTCAAGGGATACTGCCATGCTTGCCCGATCCACCTTGGCCAGGATGTCGTCCGGGAGATAACTGATTAGGTCTATCGCCATCATCTGTTGGGGCAAGGGTATTCCAACAGGCCATTGCCGAACATCAGTAACCCGCGTAGTCGGTTCATGACCATCCAGGACTACACCTGAAGGAATCTTCCAGTGAGAAACCAAATCCAGGTAAATTTGAGAGGGGCTGGAGGAGGTCAGAATATCAGCCAATTTGTCCAATTTATCCGCTGCATTTGGCAGCCTTGTTGCAGACAGAGATTGCGCCATCCCTGTGGCGGCGATTTCTTTAAGCCCAGATGAAAGAGCTCGGCGCGTAGGATGGGGAAGCCAGGCAATGGCATTCCAAATATGCTGTGTTAAAAAGTAACGATTATAACCACCGAACAATTCGTCCCCTCCGTCACCGGATAAGCTTACCGTTACATGCTGGCGGGCAAGTTGCGAAACCAAGTAGGTAGGGATTTGGGACGAATCTGCGAACGGCTCATCATAAATAGATGGTAATCGTGGGATAACTGACCTGGCATGCTCTGGGGTCACATAAAGTTCTGTATGGTCAGTGCCAAGGTGGCGGGCAACCCGCCTAGCGTGTTCGGCCTCATTAAAACCTTCTTCCTCAAACCCAATGGTAAACGTTCGTACAGGCCTGGAACTTTGCGCCTGCATTAAGGCAACAATAGTTGAAGAATCAATGCCACCGGAAAGGAAGGCACCAAGGGGAACATCGGATACCATGCGTTCCTTGACTGAACGCAACAAATGGCCCTGGAAAATTTCAAGAATTTCCTGGTCCGAACCAGTAAAAGGATCGGCGATACCGCGAGATATCATTTCAGATGCAGACCAATAAGGCACTGGTTCCGATACCGGGTGGCCACCTCCGGATCGAATGGTTAAGAAGCAACCCGGCAACAGTTTCTGAACCCCTGTATAAATGCTGTACGGTGCTGGAATGTAGTTATGTCTCAAGTAAAGCGTTAAGGCAGAACGGTCAATGTTAGCCTGAAAAGATGGATGGCGACGAAAAGCCTTCAACTCAGATGCAAATAAAAGGGTGTGCTGAAAGACCCCATAGTAGAGTGGCTTAATCCCCAGGCGGTCTCTGGCCAGGGTCAGGGTACGTTCAACCATATCCCAGACACCAATTGCAAACATCCCGTTAAAACGCTGTAAAGATTCTTTGATGCCCCAGGCTTCCATGGCGGCCAGCATCACCTCGGTATCTGATGTACCGCGAAACCGCGCGCCAAGCATCTCCAGTTCTGTTCGCAAACGGTTGTAGTTATAAACCTCTCCATTAAATATCATTACATAACGTCCGCTGGCAGAAATCATGGGCTGGTGGCCTGCTGGGGAGAGATCGAGAATTGCCAAACGGCGAAAACCCAGGGCAATCCCATATTGCATGTCCACCCACTTCCCACTATCATCCGGGCCGCGATGGGAAATGGCATCCATCATCTGACTGATTACCTGGCTTCCTGCATCCTTATCGACATTTGCAAGCCGCAAATAACCTGTTATTCCACACATGCAACTTATCCTTGTTATGAATTATTGGTTTGGAATTACTCTTGGGCCGTTTGGGGAAACCCTTCTTTTCCCTGCATCACTCGAGAAAAGGAAAAGTTACTGGGCGGCCAACTGATCATACAAACGACAATATCTTTCAACCGCAATTTCCCAAGAAAATTCCTGCCGGATTCTATTACGTGATTTATCTCCGAGTATTTTGCGTTCCTGTTGGTCCAGCCTCAGTACCGCTACAATTGCTTCCGCCAGACTTTCGGGGTCTTGTGGGGGAACAACATATCCTGTCTCCCCCAACAGAAAAGCCGTATCGCCGACATCGGTTGCAACACAAGGGCATTCACAGGACATGGCTTCAGCCACCACATTGGGGAATCCCTCACCGTAAGAAGATGATAAAACAAATACATCCAACATACTGTAGAAAGCTCGAAGGTCATCCCTTCTTGATAATAACCGCGTACGGGCTGGCTCCCCGAAGGCGTTTAGCCAGCCAACCAGCATGTCATTGTCCCAGGCGACTCCATCTCCACACAAAACCAAAAAGCTCTCAGGGTATGTTTCCCGTACGCAAAATATCGCCTTCACTAGGCTTAAGTAATCCTTTTGCGGGTCAAACCGGGCCGCCATGCCAATCACTGGCACATTCGCCGGGATATTAAGTTCACCCCGGAGGGCTCGTCCTTCTTCCAGATTTAACTTGAAATATTCCAAATCCACTCCGTTGGGAATATATTCCCATTTTCTGGGATGGTAGCCATAATCCGCATGCACTTGCTGCCCCGCATAAGAATTGACAACAACCGCATCGGGAACTCCTGAAATCCGCGCGCACAACCAGGCAACCCAACCAGATAATACACGGTAGTTGGCAAAGTTGATTGTACTGCTGCGAACATTCCAGGCAATCCTTGGCACGCCTGACAACTTCCCGGCAATAACCCCCAATAAATCGGCATGGTATAGCCAGGTTTGTAGAATGTCTGGCTTCCAATTTTTTAAGATCTGGAATAAATTCCAAAACCCTTTTAGTGATGGGCGACCGGGCAACATATTCAAGGAGAGAACAGGAATCCCCAGATCAGAGATACGGTCTGCAACAGCACCCAGTGGAATTAAACACACCACCCGACTCTCAAAACGATCCTTCGGCAATCCTTTCAGCAATCGCCACAACCACAGCTCCGCCCCACCTGTATTCAAGCTGGTGATTAAGTGCAATATCTTGACAGGCATTAAGGCAAGCCTTTACAAATGGACAGGAGAATTTCCTCGGATGTATCGATCATTTTTTCAAGCGAGTAATTTTGGACAATGCGTTCCCGCGCCCTCGCGCCCAGGCGGAGGCGCTCGTGCTCTGGTAGCTCAAGTACTTTTACTATAGCGTTCAAAAGCGCATTCCCATCCCCGGCAGGAACCACTCGTTCCGCATCACCCAGAATTATTGGAATATCACCAACATTTGTAGCAATACTGACCAGGCCGGTTGACATTGCTTCGGCAAGGGCATTTGGGAAACCCTCAACAAAAGAGGGTAAAACAAACATGTCAAATGCATTATAAACAGCCTGCATATCTGTACGAGATTCAACCAGCAATAATTTTTGACTGATGTTAACTTTTTCCGCATACTCTTGAATATTCTGGCGCATTTCTCCAGGGCCGCTTCCCACACACACCAAACGCAAATTTGAATTAACCTGTAACACCCTTGAAAATGCGTCAAAAAGGACTCGATGCCCCTTCATGGGATCCATTCTCCCTACAAAACCTATCACAAACTCATCATCAGAAATCATCCACTCCTGTCTTACCTGTCTTCGAGAAGGAAAACTGGGCTGGTATAGCATAGTATCAATCCCATTAGAAACCACCCGGCTTTTATCTCCCAGTTGACGAGTAACAAGATATTCACCAAACCCGGCCCATGAATTAAAGATTACAAAATCCGCAAAACGCGCCAAGAAGACGGAAAAAGAATGAACAACCCGTGCCGTCCAATCGTACCGGGAAAAATCCACATAGCTGGAACGGACCCCAAAAACTGCTTTACAACCCGCAAGCCTGGCAGCAAGTAATGCATAAATGTTCGGGACATCCAAGTAACCGTGAATAATATCCGGGGATATCGTTTTGACAAATCTTATCAAGCGCCTGAGAAATATCGCATTCTCCCAGCGCCCTGCCTTGCCCAGGCAGATTAAATTAATGCCCTTTACCTCACCTAATTGATCCCAAAACACCCCCCCCTTATAAAATGTGGCCACCGTAATTTCATGC
>JANJTV010000073.1 GCA_024710905.1 Anaerolineales bacterium
TGCAATCCCTGTTGGCTTCCGTGGGCTTACTCGTCCCGGTCACGGTGTGTATGTATTAATTTCAGTGGGCGGAATAGGACTCGAACCTACGACCTTTGCGATGTCAACGCAATGCTCTAACCAACTGAGCTATCCGCCCGAAGCAGGGCTGTATTATACACACCTGCCCTAAAAATGACAAGGAGAAGGACAAGCGAGGCGTACTAAGTTATAATGGAAAAAATTATTAAACCCCTTTCCCACTGTGCGTTGGTGATCTTTATCCATTGCAAGTGGCATTAAATATAAATGTCCGTCTCAAAACAACAATTCCAATTTCATGATATTGCAATAATAAAAACCCATTGTCCTGATCCGTACACACGGGACTTCTTTGACGCAGAATATAATTATCACTCCGTATCACCGGATGCGGGAACGGTGGGAAACGGACTTCCATCCGTCTCCCTGAAGTTCAAGCTGGATTACATACGCCCGCCGGGCTTCACAACTCGTATCCACAAGGCCCTCGCATATTGGAACTACGACATAAAAATAGAGCCTGGGTCAATCCATATAGATGTTCATGGCAACCAATTCGCGATTCCCATGGTACATCATATGCTTGTCCACCCATCCCTGCGCTGGCTGGCAACCCAAAAAAACAGCATCCTATTACATGCCGGCGCTGTTACCAAAAATGGAAAAAGTCTGATCTTTACCGGTACTGGTGGAGCAGGGAAAACAACCACTACATCACTCATTTTGGATTCAGACCCCAATTGGTGTTTACATGCAGATGATTATGTCTTCCTACAGCCTGGGCCAAATTCCCTAGCCTATGTAACCCGTTCACATCTCTATCGCAACCTGCTCCACTGGGTCCCACAAGTCTCAAGACGATTAACCCTCCGGGAGCGAATCGAATTGGATATTTTTGGAGCGATTCGGCAATTTAGCAAAGAACAAATTAAATGGCCAGTCCGGCTAGATCTAACCCACTTATGGGAAAGACCAATTAGCGCAACAGCAACCCCCGCGGCACTCCTCCTGCTTGAACGAGCAGATCTTCAATCTCCCCGACTTGCTCCTGTTAAAGATCTTAATCAGGCACGAGACGCAATCCTTGAAATGAACTTCAGCGAAGCAAGGCATTTTATATCGCTGCTAAGGGATGCAAAAAAAATGGAAGATCAATGGTTGTCTAATTGGAAATTGGCAGAAAAAAGTCTTTTAGATGTGATTATTCATCAGTGTTCAATTTTTCGGTTGGTATTGCCATACAAGCAAACACGGCATGAAGTCAACACCAGCCTTTTACCATTATTAAACGATTTGGTTGCCTAAACAGTCAAGATGAAAAGGAGCATCAAGGTATAATCCCCCTGTCATGGCCGAAAAACGCCCCGAAGACCTGTCTGTAGACGAATTGCGACGCTTGCTGCTAGAAAAACGCCGCACCTCCCGCAATGACCGGCTGGAACACTTCCGCCGCACCGGGCGGGCGCTTTCTGTTACGCTGGATGTAACAGGCAAACCGGCTGAAACCGAACCAGCCATCAGGGTAATTGAAACCCCCGAAAACGGCGAAACAGCCCCGGCTGGGCCTGCCAGAAGCGACAAAACATGGATCAATCGGCTATTGCTGGGCGTGGAAGTGTTGGCCGTGCTCGGCCTGGTGGGCATCGTCATCCTGGGAGTGGGCATCCTGCGCACGTTAAACCAGGAAGTTGCGGAGACCATCCAACAACCAACAATTGCTCCCACACCGCTGATCACGGCCGTGGTATTGCCATCCGGGCATACACCGCCAACCTCGCCGGAGGGCGCACAACCAAACTTTTCTGAAATCCCCGAGCACCTGCGGCCCATTGCGCAATCCATTGCTAACGTGCCCATCCCAACCCCCGGCGTGCAGCAGGCTACCCGCATCCAGATTCCCGCCATCGGGGTGGATGCCCCCGTGGTACAGGGTGACGGCTGGGAACAGTTGAAAAAAGGGGTCGGACAGCACATTGGCACGGCCAACCCCGGCGAAAACGGCAATGTTGTGCTCTCAGCGCACAACGACATTTTTGGTGAGATTTTTCGCGAGTTGGACAAGCTAAAACCAGGCGACGTGATAATCGTGTACACCAGCCAGCGCCAGTTCACCTACATCATCACCGGTACACAGGTTGTTGAACCCACCCGTGTGGAGGTGATGGCCCCGACCCCCAACGCCACCATGACACTGATTTCGTGCTACCCTTACCTTGTTGACACCGAGCGGATCGTCGTTTCCGCCGTATTACAGAACCCTTAGGAGAAAGACGTATGGCAACCAAGAAAAAGGCAACCTTTGCTGGCCTGCAACGCAGCACCCCGGATTTCAACCCAGATTATTCAGATGTCGTGAAAGACCTGCGCCGGATTGGCATCCTGGCAGGGATATTCCTGCTGGTGTTGATCGGGCTTACATTTATTTTGAGATAAAAATTATGCCGGGCTACCCCCGGCCTTTTTTCCGTTAAACAAAGGAGTATCCATGCCAAACCGAATGTTCGTGCCCGGCCCGGTGGATGTTGATGACGAGGTATTGCAGGCGCAGACCCGCCCAATGATGCCCCACCGCAATAAGGAGTTTGAGGAGATCTTCCGGCGGGCAGCCGACAAATCGCGCGCCCTGTTCTTCACCGAAGCGCGTGTATTAATCATGACCAATTCCGGGTCAGGCGCGCAGGAAGCCTCGGTCCGCAACCTGGCCAACAGCACGGTGCTTTCGTGCGTCAACGGCGCATTTTCAGACCGCTGGTACAAAGTATCTGTTGCCAACGGCAAACAGACTACCAAACTGGAAGTGCCGCTGGGTGACGCCATCACCCCGGAGATGGTGGAAGACGCCCTGAAAAAGCAAAAGGTTGAATTGGTCGTCATTGCCCATAACGAAACTTCCACCGGCGTACGCAATCCGGTGAAAGAAATCGCGCAGGTCATCCAGCGCGTCAGCCCCGACACACTCTTTGCCGTGGATGCTGTTTCTTCCCTGGGCGGCGACAAAATCGAGATGGACGCCTGGGGCATAGATGTGCTGTTCACCTCGTCGCAAAAAACGCTGGCCCTGCCGCCAGGCCTGGCCCTGTGCGCAGTTAACGACCGCGCCCTGAAAAAAGCTGAGAGCGTGCAGAACCGCGGCTGGTACTTCGACTTTGTGCTGTTGGAAAAACACCGCCTGAAAGACAGCACCCCCATGACCCCGGCCATGTCGCTGATTTTCGCCCTCGATTTCCAGATGGATCGCATCCTTAAAGAAGGCGTGGAAGCGCGCATTGCCCGGCATGCCGCAATGGCCCAACGCGCTCAGGAATGGACTATTGCCAAAGGCTGGCCGTTACTGGCCCCCGAGGGCTACCGCTCACAAACCCTGACGGTAGTGCGCAACCCTGAGACTTTCGACCTGGCTGAGTTTAATAAATTTATTGCCCCACGCGGTATGAAACTGGCCAATGGCTACGGCGATTTGAAAAACAAGACCATCCGCATTGCCCACATGGGCGAGATTGTCATGGATGATCTGAACCGCTTGTTGTCAGCATTAGGTGAATTTGCAAAATAAATAATCGGGGCGGCTGCTAGCCGCCCCGATGTTCTTTAATCCCCGATCGCGTAAAAAACACCTTCTTCTGTCGCCACATACAGGCGGCCTGACACAATCGCGCCACCTGTAACGGCGCTTGAGTCTTCCAATTGCAGACTCCACGTGGCAGAAGGTTGCCCACGCGCCACCATGGAACATTCGCTGCCGCTACGTGTGCTGCCACACATATAAAAATTATAGGCTTCATCCATGCCAATCAAAACGCCAGGGCGGTACGGGAAGCGGGCTGTTTCAATCATCTCCCCTTCCTGGTCCAGCCAAAGCAGGCGGGCATCTTCGCTGGTGGTCTCGAAACTAACCCACACAGTCTGATCCGCAAGTACACCGATTAGGTCGGTGAAACCAAAGAAAGACGTGCGATGCCAGCGGTACCTGTCCAAAACCTGGCCTTCACCATCCACATATTCCCAGGCAAACATTTGCGTTTCAAAACGGGCATGCAGACGGCCATCCAGCCCGACGAAGTATTGTTCAATCGTCGGCAGGGAGTCGTAGTCCTGTACGATGCCATCCGCTGTGGTCATCACCACCCCGCGCAGGAAAACCAGTTCTTCGCCCGGATTCAACACCGGCGTATGGGGCACACGGCGATTAAAGGCACGGGAACGCCACAGGGATTCCCCTTCCGTGGACACAGCCCATAATTCACCCAGGACGGTTGTGTATATGATGTTATTGGCGCCCACCACTGGGCTGGAGGTGGCTTCGTAGTTTCCTTCTGGCTGGAGGTTCCAGCGTTGTTCACCCTGCGAGGTGAACGAGGTCAGACCGCCCAGCTTATCAGCGACGTATACATTCCCTTCCGAGTCCAGGGCCGGGGTGCCGACCGCCGAGGCGGGCAAATTGGCCTGCCAGAGCAAATTTCCATCGGAGGAGATGGCCAGGACCTGACCGCCTGTTGTGCCAAGATAAATAACGCCATCTTTGGAAACCGCCGGGCCACCTGAAAAACCGCTCTCGGCGGTGATTTTCCAGGCAAACTGCGGGTTTTCAACCGGCGAGGCCTGTACCGCCCAGAGTGTTCCGTATGGGTCGTGGTAACGACTGCCCCACAGATGGCCACCGGGAACCGGGTAAATGATCGGCTGGGGGCGGGTAAGAATCCATAGTGGGGCAACCAAAGTCGAGAGAGCAGCCAGCCCGAGAGTCACCACCCCGGCAGCCTTGACCGGGTTGGCACGCATCCATTTCTTAAGCGGCGTCAGCCGCTCATCTTCCAATTTCCAATACAAAAATTTTAGCTGTTCCGAAAGTGCCGAGGCGCGAATGCCAGCGCTGGCCTGGCGGCGCAGGCCCTCCCCCAGCAGGTTGAAGCCCAGCACAGTGATGAAAACCAGCGTGCCTGCGGCAAACATCTTCCACGGGCCGGTGTAAATATCTTCGCTGACCCCGGAGAGCATCTGCCCGAGCTCAGGCATACCGCTCAATCGGGCTGCGACGGTATCGCTGATCCACACCCATACTTCGCCGCCAACGTAATAGCCGAGGAAACCCAGCCCGGCTGTGAGCAGCAGGGTGGAACTAATTTCAAATGTAAAAAGCATCCACAGAAAGGGCAGGATCTGGCGCAGCACCGGGCCGGCCAGTAATCGGCGATTGGAGGCTCCCATGGCGCGGCCTGCTTCAATAAACAACTGCCCGCGCGTGATGCGGGTTTGGTCGCGAACCATACGCGCGGAATCAGCCCAACCTGTCAGGGATAATCCGAGCACAAAGCCCCAGGGGCCAAAGCTGTAACCCAGGGTAGCCACTGTGGCGAGGGCAACGATCAGGGTTGGGATGGCCAACGCCGCACCGATCAGTGCATTGAAAAGGCGCCCAAGCGGGCCATCATCCCAACCGGCGAACAGGCCAACCAGCAGGCCAACCCCCAGCCTGAAAAGTGCCACGACACTAACCAGCATCAGGGTTGGGCGCAAAGCCCAGAGCATCTGGCTGAGCACGTCACGCCCCCAGACATCCGACCCGAGCGGGTAACCTTCCACAGTGAACGGCGGGTAAGGAGCAGACAACCAGACATCACCCTGCTGGATGACCCGTTGCTCTTCCAACGGATTACGCGGCGCAAGGGAGGGTCCTAACAGGGCAATAAAAAGGGTCAGGCTAACAATTAGCAACCCCAATACCAGCGGCCAGTTTGCATGATAATTCTTACCCATTGGCGGCCACCTTACTCTGCATACTCAGGCGCGGATCCACCCGGTAAGCAAACAGGCTGGCCAGCAAATCGCTGACGATCAGGATGGCCCCGAGGGCTGTCACCAGAGTGGCGACTGTGGGGGCATCCAGGTAAGTCGAGGGCAAGACCGCGCTCGAAATACTGGCCGTTGTAGGGGGCTGGATGGATTGAGCCAATAACCGGCCCAGGCCGGGCCAGCCGAATAAATATTCCACCAGGATCAATTCGCCGACCAGCAAGCGTAGCGAACCGGCCACCGTTTGCGCCAGTGGCGCAAGCACGTTATACAAGGCTGTTTTACGCCTGACCAGCCGCCAGGAGTGGCCCAGACTGCGTGCCGCCGACACATAATTCCGGCGGAATTCCTCTGTCAATAACGTGGCCGCTGTCTGGGCAATCTGCACCGCCGGACGGAAAGAGAGCGCAATTAACGGGAAGACCAGGTGGGCATCCCAACCAAAACCACGAATCGGGACAGGCAAATTCCCCTGTGTGCCTGGTGTATAAAGCAGGTAATAAACCGAAACCGTAATCAGCACTGCGCCAATATAGAACCCCGGCATAGCCAGGCTGACCGTTGTGAAGGGAATCAGCCACCCGGCAATGCGCGGCGGATCCGTCTGCACCGAAAACCAACCTACCAGCCAACCCACCAGCAGGCTGACCGAAAAAGCAATGCCCAGAAGCCCCAGGCTGGCTACGGCTGCATCACCCACAAACTTAAGCAAATCGACACCACGCGCAAAAGGCGTGGCAATCTGCTCACCCTGCCATAAAGCCGCCAGGTATTCAAGATAATGCGGCCAAAATGGCTCCGGGCCGCCCATGGCAACGAACATTGGGTTGGCAGCCAGCTGGGCATAACGGCCAAAATGGGCATAAGCAAAGGCAAATAGGTTTACCCCCGCCAACAAGACCAACATCCATAGTACACGCCTGATGATTAAAAGAAACATCATCTCTCCTTTTGGCTCTTAACTGTCAGTTAATTATTTTAGCACGGCCTGCCTAAATTGCTTAAATTCAAACCTGGCAGACTATAATCACCCCATGCCAGCCAACACAGTTGAAATCACTGTTACCACACTTACCTACGGTGGCGAAGCCATGGGGCGTTTGCCCGATGGCCGCGCTTGTTTCATCCCTTTTGCCCTGCCCGGCGAAATCGTGCGCGCCTGCATCATCGACGATCGTAAAAATTTCGCCCGCGCCGAACTACTCGAGGTCATCTCCCCGGCGCCGGAGCGCATCACACCCCGATGCACCCATTTTGGCAAGTGCGGCGGCTGTCATTACCAGCACCTGCCCTACGCGGCCCAGCTTAACGCCAAGCGGGAGATCCTGAAAGACCAATTGCAGCGGATTGGCAAAATCACCAACCCAAATGTTTTGGAAATGATCCCCGCCCCGGCGGAAACCCGTTACAGGAATAATATTCAATTCCACCTGGATGAAACCGGCAAACCGGGGTTCATGACGACGGGCTTCCCCCCGGCCGTTTTCCCGATTAACGAATGCCACCTACCTGAAAATGTGCTCAACGACCTGTGGCCGCAGCTGGCCTTTGAACCCGGCACAGGCATTGAGCGTGTCTCCCTGCGCGCCGGGCATGAAGCCATGCTCATCCTTGAATCGGACATCCTGCAAACCCCGGAACTGGAACTGGAAAGTGAGATTTCCGTCGTCCATTTGGCGCACGAGCATGCGGTCATCATGGCTGGCGATGACCATATCATCATCCCGGTACTGGGCAGGCCCTTCCACGTCTCTGCCGGGTCGTTCTTCCAGGTAAACACCCAAATGGCTGAAACAATGGTGAATCAGGTGCTGGGTCTGTTGCCGGAAAACATCACCACCCTGCTGGATGTCTATTGTGGCGTCGGGTTGTTCTCTGCCTTTCTGGCCCCACGCTGCAGGCAGCTGATCGGAATCGAACTTTCACCCTCCGCCTGCGAAGACTTTGCCATCAACCTGGACGAATTCGACCATGTGGAACTCTATGAAGCCCCTGCTGAAGACGTACTCCCTGCGCTGGATGTCTCGCCACAGGCCATCCTACTCGACCCGCCGCGCGCCGGGCTGGAAAAACCCGCCCTGGATGCCATTCTGGAGATGCAAGCGCCAATCATCGTGTACGTCTCCTGTGACCCTTCCACACTGGCACGCGATGCCTCCCGCTTGATTGCAGGAGGGTACGATCTGGAAAAGATTACCCCGATCGATATGTTCCCGCAAACCTATCATATCGAAAGCATCAGCCTGTTCGATAAAAAATAGCCCTGGTGGGCTATTTTTTATCTACTTGCCGGTATTTTGGTAAATATTAAGCATTGAATTCGGGAAGCAGGCATACACTGGCGGGGTGGTCACCACAAGCTCAAACGAACCGCTTTGCAATTCTGATTGCCAATATTCAACCATCTTGTTATTCAACAAAAGATAGTCGGCCTCCTGCATCCACTGGCGGCCCAGCTCATCGGTCCATACATTGGCTCGCAGGGCAGTTTCCACGTCCACACCTTCCTGGTGATAAAACCGCCCGTTAATCAGCACCGGGTGAATCTGGAAATCCTTCAGGTAGAGCAATATGGCCGGGGAGGGGTCGGTATGTGTATCCCAGAACACGATTGATCCAGCCGGGACATTTTCCGCCAATACCTGCCCGGCCTGTTCGAACGAAACGATTGTGTCCTGTTCACAGACAAACACAACCTTTTCAGCGCTGAACCAGGGTAAACCGGTCAGGAAAAGGCTGGCTGTAAAGAAAATTACCATCACCAGCCAGCCGAAACTGATATCTGCTTTTTTACGGTATAACAGCCAAAATCCGAAAGCAATCGTTACCAAAAATAGGCCCGCGCCCAGCCCGGCTAGGGCGGTGAATATATATTCCTGGGTCGGGTATTCCCAGCCAAAGCGGTTGAGCATCACCCGCCACAGCTCGGCAGAGCCACTCTCAAAACGCAACTCGCGAATGCGCGGTACAGGCATGGAAAGGATCGGCCCGGAAATTTCCCTGTACAGATGCAGCCCAGCACCTGCCGCCAGCGCCAAAAGACCGGGAATCAGCATAGCAGTGGCAAGCCCACTGAAACGACGACCCAGCACCGGGGTAGCCAGCGGGAGCAGTAACAATCCCATCGGCGCAAAAAAAGCCATATATCCATAAAAACTATACAGGATCAGGTTGTGATCCACCACCCCGTAAATGTGCAGTGCAACCAGGAGGATGAAATTGCTTACCAGGAAAACAACCTGCCGGAAATTGTCGCTGGCAAATTCCTTGCGATAAGGATAGGCCGCCAGCACAGCCCACACAAAGAGTACAGGGATAAATGAATAATAAAAACCACCAAAAATGACCTGGAGGATATTGACCAGCGTGAAGGATGATCTCGTCGTTGATATTCCATCTGAGAAAACAGGTGCGGGCAGCAGACCAAGCGACACGAAGGTATTGGTGATTACATCTGGAACAAGCGCACGCCAGTTATCCAGGTAAATTTCGGGCCACAGCCAGATGTGCGCCAGCAGGAAAACAATTGCAGCCGGGAGGGTGATCTTAAGGCTTTCCCTGAACCCGTAGACCCAGACGACATAAAAATAAGCCAATGCAAGATAGGTTGCCATATTTTGGCGCGTTAGCACTACAAAACAGGCGAAAACCAGGCCCAGCATGGCGTGGCGCAGGTTTTTCCCTTCGCCGAGCAAAAAGTACAGGCTCCAGGCTAGGAACATGATGGTCGTCACCTGGCTCATTGGCCGAGCATAAAACATCAGCCAGGGCTGGTTTATAACGAACAGCCAGGCCACTGTCGCCGCCCACCACGCGTTGGAAATTTTTCGCGCTGCCAGCCACAACGCAAGCAAGGTCAGGAAACCCTGCAAAATGCTGAAATATCGTCCGGAGCGAATGCCAGGCTCAAACAGCACCTGCGACAGGCCATGCGTAACAAACGAGAGCGGCATTTTATTGAGGATCGGTTGGTTCTCGCCAAATTGGCGATAGCCTCCATCCAGCAGCCAATTGCCTTTCAGCAAAAATGACCCTTCATCCATGGTAACAACCATCTGGTGGGTCAATTGAAACGAGACCAATAAGAACAATACACCGGCCAACCCTGCCAGGGCCAGTGGCAGCCAGTATTGTGATTTAATCTGTTCGAAAAGTTTCATAAGGCAAATTATACTGTGCACATGCGCCCTGTTGTTTCGCATCTTAGTGATACCAGCCTGTTGCTGACCCTCGCCCGGCGGGTTTCCCCTGTGGAAAACCGCCGCATCCACACCCTGGTCACACGGCTGGCTGCGAATCCGCTTGCTGGGGTCACTGAGGCTGTCCCGGCTTATGCCAGCCTGGCTGTGCATTATGATCCTTTGCTGGTAACTGCACAGGCTGTCAGAGACTGGCTGCTGGCACACCTTGACAGCGCAGCCAGCCAGACAGCCACATCGCCCAGGGAACACATCCTGCCTGTCCATTACAATGGCCCAGACCTGCCCTTTGTGGCAGGGCACTGCGGCCTGAGCATCACCGAGGTTATCCGCCTGCATACCTCCACCAATTACACGGTATACATGATGGGTTTCAGCCCCGGCTTCCCGTACCTTGGCCTGCTGCCCAGAGCCCTGCAAACCCCTCGTCTGGCCACGCCACGCACACACGTCCCGGCCGGTTCGGTTGCCATTGCCGGGCGGCAGACTGGCATGTACCCGATTGCCTCGCCCGGCGGCTGGCAGTTAATCGGCCAAACCTCCCTGCCGCTGCTGGATGCCACCCGTGACCCGCCTTTCCTGCTCGCCCCCAGCGATACTGTTCGTTTTGTGCAAGATGCTTGAAATCCTGCGCCCCGCCGTTTCCACCAGCCTGCAGCCTGCCGCTCCCCCCGGCTGGATGTCCTTTGGTGTACCCGCCTCCGGCCCAATGGATACCCTTGCTTTCCGGGCAGCAAACCTATTAGTGGGCAACCCGGCCAGTGCAATTGCCATCGAAATCGGTTTTTCCGGCGCAGCAGTCCTCACGTTGCAAGACTGCCTGCTGGCGGCCACTGGGCCGGGTTTTTCCCTGCACATCAACGGCCAGCCCTTCCGCATGTGGACCTCGATTTATACCCGCAGGAACAGCCTGGTGGAACTCTACAAAACAGATGCCGGCAACTGGGCGTACCTGGCCGTACACGGCGGCCTGCTGGTCCAGCCGGGGCCGGGATCCCGTTTCCCGGGTCTCGATTCCGCGCTGCGGCCAGCCCCGTTAACCGCCGGGCAAACGATTCATGCCCATTCGTCAGGCCAATCCCTGGCAGCTCTGGCCTCGCGTCACCTGCCGGAACAAACGCGCCTCTCGTATGGAAAAAACATCACGGTGCGGGTACTGCCCGGCCCGCAGTACAACCAGTTCAACAAAACAGAGAAAGACACCTTCTTTTCTTACGAATACACGCTGACAGAACAATCGGATCGAATCGGCTACCGCCTGAGCGGCCCGGCCCTGAAAAGAAATAACAGTAGCGAACTGGTCTCCGAAGGCATGGCATGTGGATGCATTCAGGTGCCGCCGGGTGGGCAGCCAATTGTCATGCAGGCCGACAGCCCGACCACCGGCGGCTACCCAAAAATCGCCTCGGTCATTTCGGCAGACCAGCCCCTGCTGGCACAACTGCCGTTTGGCAGTGGAACAGTGCGATTTGAACAGGCCAGCCTGGAAGAAGCGCACATTGCCCTGCGCCAACAAATAGAAAACTTAGCATCAGCCATCCATTCACCGGAAACATTTCCCTTATTCTGAGGTTCATCATGACACTAATCACCGACTTAAACTGTGATCTGGGTGAAGGCACCGACAACGATGCTTTAATCATGCCCTACATCACCTCAGCCAACATCGCCTGCGGATTCCACGCCGGGGATGAAGTCACCATGCGTGAAACGCTGCGGCTGGCAAAACAACATGGCGTGCGAGCCGGGGCGCACCCCGGCTGGCACGACAAAGCCAATTTCGGTCGCAACGACCTGCACCTGCCCGAACCACAGGTTTTTGAGATCATCACTGAACAGGTACAAACCCTGTCCCGGCTGGCGCGCGCCGAGGGAATCAAACTCCGCCACGTCAAACCGCATGGCGCGCTATACAACCAGGCGGCCACAGACCCTGCGCTGGCAGCAACCATCGCCCGGGCAG
>JANJTV010000153.1 GCA_024710905.1 Anaerolineales bacterium
CAGGGTGCTGCACAACGACCTGCCCGGCAAGGGTCGTGCCGTACAGCGCGGCATGCTGGAAGCCAAAGGCGACTATCGCTTCTTCGCTGATGCCGACTTTTCCATGCCGATCGAGAACATCCTCGATTTCCTGCCACCCAACCTGGATGTGCCGATTGCAATTGCTTCGCGTGAGGCGCCAGGTGCGGTGCGTTACAACGAACCGGCATTCCGCCACTTTACCGGCCGCGCCTTTAATACACTGATTCGTTTGCTGGTATTGCCCAACCTGCAAGATACGCAATGTGGCTTTAAATTATTCCGCGCCGATGTGGTCAAGCAAATCTTCCCGTTCCAAACGCTGATGGGCTGGTCTTTCGACGTGGAGCTGCTCTACATAGCCACCCTGCGCAGCCTGCCGATTCACGAAATCCCCATTCCCTGGTACTTCAACCCTGAGAGCAAGGTCAGCGTACTGCGCGATTCCTGGCGCATGTTCACAGACCTGCTGGCCATTCGGCGCAACCATTCCCTTGGCCGTTACGATGGGACAGCCTGACCTTTCTTTCGAGCAGGAGTTATGGTCTCTGGGGGTCAGCCGGATTGCCGGGCTGGATGAAGCCGGGCGTGGCGCCTGGGCTGGCCCGGTGATGGCCGCGGCGGTAATCCTGCCCCAAAGGGTGGATGTGCTGGCTACCCTGCACGGGGCGCGTGATTCCAAGCAGTTGACACACCTGGAGCGGGAGCACTGGGCGGGCGAAATCCGCCAGGTGGCCTTGGCCTGGGCGGTGGGCTGGGCCGACGCCAGCGAAATTGACGAGATTGGGATTTTGCCTGCCACACGGCAGGCCATGCTGCGCGCGCTGGCCGGGCTGGCCGTTTCGGTGCAATACCTGTTAATTGATTACATCAAGTGGCCAAAATGCCCCGCCCCACACCAGATGCTGATTAAAGGTGATGACAAATCACTTAGTATCGCCTGCGCCTCCATCCTGGCCAAGACCGCACGGGACAAAGTGATGCAGGAACTTGATGGTCAATATCCCGGTTATGGGTTTGCCGGTCATAAGGGTTATGGCACGGCACAGCACCGGCAGGCGCTCTCAGGGCTGGGAACCTGCCCGGCGCACCGTAAAAGTTACCGGCTGGGCCAGCCGTAGTTTGTTCATCCAAAATAAAAAAGCGCGAGCAAGCCTCGCGCTTTTTGCTGTTTTCAGGCTTCCGGGGCAATCCGGGCGTTCGGCCGGATAATCGTATCTTTGGGAATGACCACAATGCCATCCTGTACCACCCACGAACCGGCGTCAATTTCTGTGCCACGCGGGAAGGGTTTGATGACCACGTTTTGGCCGATGCGAACGTTTTTATCCAGGATGGCGCCTTCAATCACGGCGTTCCTGCCGATGCCCATGGCCACCTCGTGATGTTCCTCGGGCTTATCGTAGTAATCTGCGCCCATCAGGATAGAATCTTTGATTTTTGCGCCGGGCGCCACCTGGCTGCGCAGGCCAATGACCGAGTTGCTGATTTCGGATTGCAGGATGCGGCAGCCTTCGGCCATAAGCACATTTTCCAGCTTGCTCTCGGTAACGGACGAGCCTGGCAGGATGCGCGGGTTGGTGTAAATGGGCAGGGCCGGGTCGAAGAAATTGAATTCGGCGTTGGGGGCGGCCAGCTCGAGGTTGGTCTCGTAAAACGAGCGGATGGTCCCGATGTCGCGCCAGTAGCCGTCAAAATTGTAGCCCATGACTTTCTTCGAGCGGATGGCGTTCGGGATGACGTCGCTGCCGAAATCGTCGTGGTCGGGGAAGCTGGTCAGCAGGTCAATCATTACACTGGTTTTGAACATGTAAATGCCCATCGAGCCGAGGAAGGGGCGTTCCGGGTCGTCGCGGCTGACAAACTGGGCCTGCACAGCCGGGTCTTTGGGTTTTTCCACAAACGCGCTGATACGCGAGTCTTCGGCCACTTTCAGGATACCAAACCGTGGGGCTTCACTCTTTGGCACGGGCTGGACGGCCACTGTAATGTCGGCATCGCTCTCGATGTGGAATTTTGTCATGGCAGCATAATCCATGCGGTACAGGTGGTCGCCTGCCAGGATCAGCACGTAGGGCATATCCGTGACCTGGATTTCGCGAATCTGCTTGCGGACCGCATCGGCAGTGCCCTGGTACCAGTCATCGCTTTGCAGGGTTTGCTCGGCCGCCAGGATCTGCACCCAGCCGGAATGGAAGTTGTCAAAATGATAGGTGCGGGTAATATGCCGGTTCAGCGACACCGAGTGGAATTGGGTCAGAACGGCAATGTGATAGATGCCCGAGTTGATGCAGTTGCTGATCGGAATGTCAATCAGGCGGTATTTGCCAGCAATCGGCACGGCCGGTTTTGAGCGCAGCTTGGTGAGCGGGTATAACCTTGCCCCACGCCCGCCGCCCAGGATGATTGCGAAGACATCTTCCAAAGTACCCAAACTGCCCATTCTGACCTCCTGTGTAATGCTGCAATAATGATTCGGGTTGATACTCCTATTATATCCACAAGCCTTGTGGACATATACAAAACGAGACCATTTCCTTCAAAATGGTCTCGTTCTTGCGCGGGCAGCTTTGTGAAAAGATGCTTTGGTATAATGTGGTGCCGAAGGTGGGAATCGAACCCACACTCCTCACGGAACACGATTTTGAGTCGTGCGCGTCTGCCAGTTCCGCCACTTCGGCGCGCGGCGTAATCAAATACGCCCGGCAAGTATACACACTCCCCCAACGAAGGTCAAGATGAAACTCGGAATTATCGGCCTGCCACAATCTGGCAAAACAACCATTTACAACGCGCTTACGCGCAGCAACAATCCCACCACCGCATCGGCGGGCCGCATCGAGGTGCGTACCGGCGTGGTGGATGTCCCCGACCCGCGCGTGGATAAACTCTCGGCCATGTTCAACCCGCGCAAAACGGTCTATGCCAAGATCACCTATGCGGATATCGCCGGATTGGATGGCGCCGCCGCCAAGGCAGGCATCTCAGGGCAGTTACTTAACACCCTGGCCCAGATGGATGCTTACATTCATATTGTGCGTTGTTTTGAAAGTGACAATGTTCCCCACCCGAGCGGATCGGTCAATCCGCTGCGCGATGTGGAAGCCATGCTCGGCGAACTACTGCTCAACGACTTGATTGCGGTCGAACGCAAACTGGAACGCCTGGCCGAGGAGCGCAAAAAAGGTGGCACCGACAAAGCCCTGAATGCCCGCCAGACCGAACTCTTTGAGAAGTTAAACGCCCAGCTTTCTGAAAACAAACCGCTGCGTGAACTGACCTTTACGGCGGATGAAGAACGGGAACTGGCTTCCTTTGGGTTGCTAACCCGTAAACCGGTGCTGACCGTCTTCAACCTGGGCGAGGGCCAAAAAGCGCCCCAGGCCAGCCTCGATCATCCCTCCGTGGCATTGATGGGCCAGCTGGAAATGGAAATTGCCCAACTGCCCGCAGAAGACGCCCAGATGTTCATGGCCGAATATGGCATTGAAGAACCTGTGCTGAACAAGATGATCAACCTGTCGTATGAATTGCTGCACGTGCTGACCTTCTTCACCGTTGGCGAAGATGAAGTGCGCGCCTGGATGACCCACGTCGGCGCAACCGCCCCCGAGGCGGCAGGCGAGATCCATACCGATTTGCAGCGCGGCTTTGTGCGCGCCGAGGTGGTGCATTATGACGACCTGACCAGCCTGGGCGGCATGACCGAAGCCAAAGCCAAAGGAAAATTACGCCTGGAAGGCAAGGAGTACCTTGTCAAAGACGGGGATATTGTTCACATCCGTTCCAGCCTGTAAAATCAAGACGGGCGGCCACTTGGCCGCCCGTCTTTTTATGCTTCGTAATCGCCTGCGTCTTCTTCCACAGAAATCACCGGTTCTTCGGCGGGTTTCCTGTCGAGGAATTGCATGGCCTGGGCCACTACCTTGGTGAAATATTTGGTTTCGCCCTTGTCATCGTAGCGTTCGGTTTTCAGGCGGCCTTCCAGGTAGATCATGCTGCCTTTGTGCAGGTATTCCTTGCAGACTTCGCCCAGGCGGCCCCAGGCCTCCACGTTAACCCATTCGGTACTTTCCTTGGTCTCCCCGCCGCTTTTCCAGCGCTGCGAAACAGCCAGGCTGAAGCTGGTGACAGCCTTGCCAGTGGGGGTAAAGCGAATCTCCGGGTCTTTGCCGAGATAGCCAATTAATTCGACACGATTGAGCGCTGGCAAATGTACCTCCTGTTGGTCGTAAGCAAGTTCGGTTAAAGCATCAAGCCAGGGCAGGTTTGCCGCTGGCTTGATTTCTTGGCAGTTAGGCTTTTTTGAGAACCGGTAGGCCGGTTTTCATTTCGGCGACAGTATAGCCGCTGGGCAGGTCAGCTTGGTTGCTGCCTTGTTCTTTCGAAAAGTAGAACAGGGTGCGATCCTTGCCGCTGGCGCTTTTGGTGGTCTTGGAATGCAGGTAATAGGTGGTGCCTTTGGAGTTCTTGAAGCTGTAAGCCATGGTTTTTCTCCTTCCGGGTATGGTGAACACAGTTTAGAACAAAATTTCTACTGTGTCAAGTGGTGAAACTCTCCTGCGAAAGAGCAGGCAGCGGAGAGTTTGTCCCTTTTACTGTTTTGCGTGAACGGCAAAAACTAGTATATTGTTAGTGTACCGGAAATTTCCATCCCGTCAACAAGGAATTTTTATGACCAAAACGATGATGATTGTCAAAACCCTGCCTGAGGTGCGCCAGGCGCGCGGAAAACTCCCCGGCCCGCTGGGGCTGGTGCCCACAATGGGATACCTGCACGAAGGGCATCTCTCGCTGGTGCGTCGCGCAAAGGAAGTGTGTGCTAGTGTGGCGGTCAGCATTTTTGTCAACCCGACCCAGTTTGGCCCGAAGGAAGACCTCTCACGTTACCCTCGTAACCTGGAGGGGGATTTATCCTTATTGCGCGAAGCCGGGGTGGACCTGGTCTGGACGCCGGACAACGAGGATGTGTACCCGCCCGGTTTCCAGACCTGGGTTTCGGTGGAGAATCTGACCCTGCCGCTGGAAGGCGCAGTGCGGCCGGGTCATTTCAGGGGTGTGACCACTGTGGTGGCAAAACTGTTCAATGCCTTCACACCCGACAGGGCTTTTTTCGGCCAGAAGGACGCTCAGCAGGCGGCGGTTATCCGACGTATGAGCCTGGATCTGAATTTCCCGGTCGAGATTGAGATCTGCCCCACGGTGCGGGAAGCAGATGGGCTGGCCATGTCCAGCCGCAATGCGTATTTGAACCCGCAGGAACGGCAGTCAGCTACGGTCTTGTTCCGTGCGCTGTCAGCGGCGAAAACGGCCTTTGAACACGGGGATAAGGATGCGGGGCACCTGCGGGCACTGGTTGAATTCACCATTGCCGCCGAGCCGCTGGCCCGCCTGCAATACGTCTCCTGTGCCGATTTTGACTCACTCGAAGAATTAGAGCAAATCCGCGGCAGGGCGCTGCTCTCACTGGCCGTTTTTGTGGGGGATACGCGGCTGATCGATAATTTTATTCTGGGATGAAATACGGCGCAGCCCACTGGCTGCGCCGTTTTGTTTGGCTTATTCGCCGCCGGAGTCGTCCGGGGCGCTGGGCTGTTCCAGCCGTACCAGGTTGCCCTGGTAATCCACAATAATTTTCAGACCGGTCATGCCGAGGTAGGCGCGCATGTCTTCAGGGATGCCGATGTTGAAAAGCGCCTCGAATTGCTGGTCGATCATCTTGAGCTGGTTGGCGATCATTGCGCGGCTGAACGGGTCGTCACTACCGAGCATTTTGGCGGTCTGCTCGCTGATCTGTTCTTCGTTGCCGCGCATGGCTTTGACCATTTCAGCCAGCACCTGGCGGTCGATTTGTTGTGACGGAATGTGCCGTTTGAATCCGTCGTCGTTAAGCACATAGCAAGGATCTTCGCCCACGTAGCCGATTTCGGCAGGGCGGTCCAATTCGTCGAAAACCAGGCCGGGGAAGAGCGCCTTGCGAGACATACTTATTCCTGGCGGCCCTCGATGATGGCCAGCAGGGTGGCGGCGGCCAGGCCCAGGCGGCGGTCCAATTTGCCGGAGGTGCCCATGGTGAAGTCAACATCCAGTTCGTAGCGGAACAGGTTGAAGCGCTGCTTAATGTCTGCCACGCGCTCGTCACCCATGGTCATGTCGTAGTTCTGGGGCAGCAGGCTGCCGAGGATCAGGCGGCGCAGCATGGCCAGGCTCATGTTGTCTTCGAAGAGCAGGCCCACCACGTTGTCGCTGGTGTCGAGCACTTCCCACTCATCACGCAGGATGGATTTCAGACCTTTGCGGCGCAAAGCCCCGACGCTCTGGCCGGTGGAGGAATCAATCACATCATAAGCAGCCGAGAAATCAATAATCTGGCGGGCCTTGATGGCCATTACTTCCTGCGTTTTGGCTTCGTCGGCATAAATGCGGATGTCCTCACGCAGTTTAAACATGCGCTGCTCGCTAAACAGCACCAGGTTGCCAGCCGGGTCGTAGAAACGCAATTTCCCGGTCAGGGCAAAGACCTGGCGTTTGAGAAGGTACTGGTTATGCTGGAATGCGGAATGCATAATTTCTCCTTAATAATGAACGTTGACGAGTAAGTTTGACGGGGCCCAGCTCCACAACCACTCAGAGTCGGCAATGGTCATGTTGACGCAGCCGTGGCTCATGGGCGTACCAAAGTTATTATGCCAGTAAGTGCCGTGAATTGCATAGCCCTGGTAAAAGAACATCGTGTTGGGCACATCGGGCAGGGAATAGCCGGGGCCGGACATGTGCTTGTACTTAAAGCGAGCATAGACGCGATATGTGCCGGTGACAGTCGGGTACTGCCAGGTGCCCGTGGAAACAACAAACGAAGCCACCAAGTTATCCCCTTCCCAGGCATACAGCATTTGCTGGCTCAGGTTTACTTCCACCCAGCGCTCGCCGGAGCTGGCCCCGCTCGAAACAGGTGCCTGGGTGGCAGAGGGCACCCGCGTAGGCGGAATCTCTGTCGGTGGGACAATCGTCATCACCAGGTAACCCTCCACGGCGGTGGGCCAGGGGGTTTCGGTGGGGATGGGCGTCTCAGTCGGAATCGGTGTTTCGGTAGGGATGCTGGTGGAAGAAGGCGCCACCGTTGCCGAGGCGGTTTGTGTCGGGGCTGGCGTGGGTGGAACGGTGGCGGTGGCCGAGGGTAGGGCTGCGGGGCTGGGGAATTCTGTGGCGGTTGCCAGCAGCAGCACGGGTTCCTCGGTGGCCGGCGTTGTCGGGCTGGGCGTAAAGGTGAACTGGATGGACTGCTCTTCCACGATGCTGGCCGGTTGGGCCAACCCGCCGGAAAGGACCGCCGCAAACGTTGAAACCAGCGGCCAGGCCAAAACCAGGCCGAAAATTGCCACCAGACTGACCAGCAAGGAGATTAAGATACCCTGTCCGCGGCCTGCTTTTTTATTTGGGGAGGCGGCGTTACGCGCCGGGACTGCCGGGTTCGAAGTGCGGAGAGACGCTGCGGAGGAGGGAGCTGTCGGGCGTACGGGAACAGGCTGCAGCTGGGCCTGCGGCTCTGGCTGGGCGGGCAAGACGCGGCTCCTGGCCCAGTTCAGCCCCTTTTGGGCGCGTTCGCTGTTCGGGTTGATCTCCAGCGCTTTTTCAAGATAGGCAATGCTGGCGCGGGGCGAGGCCAGGGCAGCCAGCATGAGCCAGACTTCTTCAATGTCCGGGGCCAGCATGGCGGCCTGCTCGGCGAAGGTGCGCGCGGCGCGTTTATCGCCAGCGTTAATGGCCTGCTGGGATTTCTCGAGCGAACGGAAAGCGGCGAGATGGTTGGGGTTCATACGGTTAAGGGGCAGTCGGAACGATATTTTCGTTGTTTATATAGCACAGGATGCCCTCCACAACGCCGTCGGCGACCAGCTCGGGCTGTTGGGTCAGGATGGCGTAATCCAGGTTCAGGAATCCGGTTTCAATGATGGCGGCGGTGGTGTTGGGGCTGATTTCGTCGAACGCATGGTAGAGGGTCATGTCGGTGGTGATGCTGTTATGCCAGGGCAGGCCGGTTTTGCGCTGGTAGCGATCGCGCAGGCAGGAGGCCAGGCGGTTGGCCAGGTTCAGGTCGCGGACACTCATGGCAGCAGCCACTTTGAAGCCAGTGGCTTGGTCATTGACGTAGACACATGAGTCATTATGAATGGAAACAACTGCCGCCGCCTGGTAACCTTTCAGGCGCGGGTCGAATTCTTCAAGCAGGTCAGTTTCTATGCCGTTGGCGGTCAATTTTTGTTGGACGAGGGTGGCAATCCTCAGGTTGACGTCGACTTCGGTGGTGCCATTCTCACAGACTGCCCCCGAGTCATTGCCCCAGTGACCAGCCACAATGCCAACCCGCACCAGCTGACGGGCAGCGCCCGGCACAGCAGCATTTTCGGCATCGGCAGGCAGGAAGCCGGTCAGTTGTTCGGTCAGGTTCCCGGAGAGGAAACTGGCGGGTGTCCAAGCGGTGAAGAGGGTCGCTACCAGGACGGCAACGCCAAGGGTATTGAGCAAAATAGGGGGGGAGCCAGCCCGGCGGGGTTTTTCGCGCCTGGGGGCATGGGACTGGCCAATTTTGGGAGTGGATTCCATGTAAAAATATTATAAGTTGTTTAGGCGGGTTCTCAACGGGTAATTTCTACCAATGTTGTTGCCCAGTTTTTTACCATGCCGGGCATGTACCTAATCTTACCCGAAAAAACCTGTCTCATAAACTCTCAGGCCGGGTAGCATTGCTTGACGCACCATGCAGCGGGGCTTATGATGAAGCCAACCTTTTACTGGAGAAAATTATGCCGATTGACCCTGAAATTTTACGCGAGGCCATGCGATATTGGAGCACGGGTGTCGCGATTGTGACAGCCTCGCATGGCGGTATCCAGCACGGCATGACGGTCAGCTCGTTTACTTCCGTTTCACTGACCCCACCGCAGGTGCTGGTTTCGCTGGCGCGGAATACGCGCACCCACGAACTGGTGATGCGTTCTGAACTGTTCGGTGTGAATGTACTGCATGCCAGCCAGCAGGAGGTCTCAGACCGGTTTGCCGGGCGCATGCCCGACGACCTGGACCGCCTGGAGGGGCTGGAGACCTTTACCCTGGAAAGCGAGGTGCCGTTTATTCGCGGCGGGCTGGCCTATTTTGACTGCCGCGTGGTGACAACCCTGGGCTCTGGCACGCATACGATCTTTATTGGTGAAGTGACCACCGTGCAATACCAGGACAGTAACGACCCGTTGATTTACTTCAACCGGGGTTATCGTAATCTCATTTAAGTTGTGCTTGGAAGGAGGCTGCCATGATCGGGCTGCTGACTTTGACTGAAAGACAAACCCTGCTGGGCATTGCCCGCGCAGCAGTGGAACACGCAGCGCAGGGGAAAACCTCCCCGGCTGTGCAGCTTGCCGGCCTGCCACCAGCTTTACAGGCAGATGGCGCTTCTTTCGTCACCCTGACCCGGCACGGGGATCTGCGTGGCTGTATCGGTGCATTGCAGGCCTACCAGCCCCTGGCGGTGGATGTGCAGGAGCATGCCGTTGCGGCCGCCACTCAGGATTTCCGCTTTATGCCAGTGCAGCCGGGTGAACTGGCGGAGATTACAATAGAAATCTCCCGCCTGACAACCCCCGTGCCGTTGGTGTATACTGACCCGCAAGACTTGATCCGGAAACTGCGCCCGCGTGTGGATGGGGTCATCCTGCAGGACGGCGCCCGGCGGGCAACCTTCCTGCCGCAGGTCTGGGAGCAAATTCCCCAACCGGAACGCTTCCTTGAACACCTTTGCCAGAAGATGGGTGTCCACTCCCAAGCCTGGCGCAGCAAGCATCTTGATGTTCATATTTACCAGGTGGAAGAATTTCACGAGTAAACAACATGTCCTCAAAAAAACGCAAACTCGCCAAAACCTCCCCATCGAAAGCCGCCGTCAAACAGCCCGGTAAAGCGGACCGGGGCAAATTTGTTTATGTGTTCCTGCTGGTGTTCAGCGGCATTTCACTACTGACCGCCCTGATCCTGTACATCTGGTTCCCTGAAAACCGCAGCCTGTTCAGCACGGTGGAGAATCCTGAAACTGTTGCGCCATTGTGGATTTCCTTCCTCAACCTGGCAATGATCAACCTGCTGGCTGGCGGGGCGGCCTACCTCTTTTACCGCCGTAAAAAATAGCCAAGGGGCCGCCCTTTTCCTTATCAACCAAAATATTCTTCTTCTATTCCCTGCCAGGGTTCGTCGGGTAGTTTCATATAGTTTGTCAGCAATGGGTGAACACGATTGATTCCCTCATAAATGCGTTGCGCCACCAGACGGATGGAAAAATGGGCATTGGCCGCCGCACGCAACTGGCAAAAGGCATAGGCCTCGCGCAGGTTAAACGTCGCCAGCACACGTCGGTTGAACCCGTTTGGCACAATATATTGCGCCACCTGCGGGTTGAAGGCGTTCAGTTCCTGCCAGAGCGTTGCGGCGGCCTCCATGGCGCGGCGATACTCGCCGCCAAACCCAGCTTCCTCCATCAGGCGCGGGGTGACGTAGCCCAACCCGGCGGTCTGCAACTGTGGCGTCTGACTCATCATACGGTGACGCTTAAACTCGGCATATGCGCCTTGATCCATGACCAGGTCGAACGTGTAAACGGTGTGTTCCAGCTCGCGCAGCGGGACGTCGTGGCGGCCCATCTGCCCGAGCAGGGATTCGGCCAGGGTGGTGCGTTCAGGCTGGGGGGTAGTCTGCACCCGCCCCAATGCTTCGCTGTAGCTGCCGTTGCCAAAACGGTACAGGGCTGCCGCCAGGATGCGCTCCTGTCCATCCACATCATAAGAGACTAGCTCACAAGGATTATCAGACGTCACAGGCCTGGCATCAGCCAGCGCAGTCAGTTCGCGGCTGGTTTCTGTCAGGTACGCCACCGGCTCGGCGTACTTGACCAGGGTGGGTAGTTCGGCCTGCGCCACGGCCTTGACGGTTTCGCCGATCTCGCGAATTTCGGCCAGCGGGTGGCTGCGCCACTTTCGGATGGCATTTTCCAGCACACGGCCATTGGCAGTCATGCCGACATTCGCCAGCGAAGCAGCCGGCAGGATGAAACGGCAGACATCCACATAGCGCGAACGGATGCGCCTGTCCCAGGCTTCGTCGCTTTCATTATCGCGGCGGGGCACCTGTTGTTGGACCACCTTTTTGACCGGCTCCAGCGAGGCAGCGTAGGTTTCAAACAGCATGCGGCAGGTGGAAACATATTTTTCGCGCAGGAGGTGCCCTTCCAGTTCGGTCGGCATGTGGAAGGCATCCAGATCCCATTTTTGGTAGCGGGTCGATTTTTCAGTGTAGGAGGCCAGGCGGTTGCTTTCAATGGCTTCCATGGCGATGCGCGAGGCGTTTTCAATGGCTATGTGCAACACGGCATGTTCGGCCACCGAGGCGTGCCCGTAGCCCACCACCCATTTTTCGTGGAACTGGGCGCTTTTCTCGTCGGTCAGTTCGGCGGCAATGTCTCGAAACGAATCAGGGAAGCGCGATGTCTTGGCAAAGGCAACGGCAATGGTTTCGGGAGAAAGGTTGCGGGAGGAAAGCAGGTAGATATCTCTTTTGGGTGCGGGCATGGGGTGGAACTCCTGTTTTGGGTTGGCAAGATATTACCTTAAAAAAGCCGCCTATACAAATTAAACAACCTTGCAGTCGCAAGCCAGCACGGATGAAATAGTATAATGGGTGTGAAAATCGGTTCAATCCCCGGAGGAATGATGAGCGAACGCAAGATTCGTGTATTGGTGGCCAAACCCGGCCTGGACGGCCACGACCGTGGCGCAAAAGTGGTCGCCCGCGCCCTGCGCGATGCAGGCATGGAGGTCATTTACACCGGCCTGCGCCAGACCCCCGAAATGATCGCCGAGGCCGCCCTGCAGGAAGATGTGGACGTGGTCGGGCTTTCCATCCTTTCGGGCGCGCATATGGCCCTTGCGCCGCGGGTGCTGGAATTGCTTAAGAACAACGGCCAGCAGGATGTTAAAGTCTTCCTGGGCGGAATCATCCCCGATGAAGACGTGCCGCGTCTGAAGGAAATCGGCGTGCATTCTGTCTATGGCCCCGGTGCCACCACCGACCAGATTATTGCCGACATCCGCGCGGCCATTCCGCAGGCAGGCTAACCGGCATGGACTTTGCACAGGCTGTCCGCGAGGGGAGCCGGTTGGCGCTGGCCCGCCTGCTAACCCACGTGGAAAATGACTCACCAGAAGGCCGCCAGGCATTGGATGCGCTCTTCCCGTACACCGGGAAGGCGCATTTCATTGGTGTTACCGGCGCGCCGGGGACGGGCAAATCTTCCCTGGTTAACCAGCTAGCGCTGCACCTGCGCAAGCAGAACAAACTGGTTGCCATCCTGGCGGTGGACCCCTCCAGTCCGTTTACTGGCGGGGCGGTGCTGGGCGACCGGGTGCGGATGCGCGACCTTTCCGGCGATGCGGGCATATTCATCCGCTCGATGGCTTCGCGCGGATCGCTGGGCGGCCTGGGACGCAGCACCGCTGCCATGACGCAGGTCTTTGACGCCGCCGGGTTTGAGATCATCATTGTTGAAACGGTCGGCGCGGGCCAGTCCGAAGTGGATATTGCCCGCCTGGCCCACACCACCCTGGTTGTGGAAGCGCCGGGCATGGGGGATGACATCCAGGCCATCAAGGCGGGCATCCTGGAGATTGCCGACATCCTGGTAATCAACAAGGCTGACCGCCCGGGTGTGGAAAACACCGAGCGTGCCCTGAAGAACAACCTGGAGCTGGCGCACCCGGTGGCGCGCGTCTTCCGTCACCATGGGCAGGAAACGACCCTGCCGGGCGGCCCCGACCCTCGCCTGAACGGCGAGACATCCCTCTGGATCCCGCCCATCCAACGCACCACAGCCACCGACGGCTCCGGCCTGCCTGAATTAATCTCCCTGATTGAAAAACACATTGAACATCTGAAAACCAGCGGCGATTGGTCGCGCCGGGAACAATCGCGCCTGACCGCCGAGTTCAACCTGCTGGTGCAGGAAACGCTCGTCTCCCGCCTGCATGCCAGCCTGCCGCAGGTTGCCTACCAGGATACATTGCAGCAGGTCTTCGAGCGCCGCGCCTCCCCGCGCGAGGCGGTCAATAACCTGCTTACGCTTTCCTCCAGCCAGTAAAACAGGAGCACAGAAATCCCCATGCCACTTCACCACCATGATATGAAAGTGTACGGCGGAATCAAGTTATACGCCGGAACGGGTTCGCCGGAGTTGGCCCAACGCGTGGCTGATTATATTGGTGAGCCGCTTTGCGGGCGGGACATTATCGAGTTCCCCAATGAAAACCTGTTCGTCAAGCTGCACTCCAGCGTGCGCGGGCAGGATGTGTACGTCATCCAGACCACCTCCAGCCCGGTGCATCGCAACCTGATGGAACTGCTGATTATGCTGCAAACCCTCAAGCTGGATTCTGCCGCCCGCATCACGGCGGTTATTCCATACCTGGCTTACGGGCGTTCCGACAAAAAAGACCAGCCGCGTGTGCCGATCACCGCTCGCCTGATGGCCGATATGATCGAGGTGGCGGGGGCC
Organism: Anaerolineales bacterium; assembly: GCA_024710905.1. GTDB lineage: Bacteria > Chloroflexota > Anaerolineae > Anaerolineales > Villigracilaceae > JANJTV01. The sequence goes on from JANJTV010000153.1 coordinate 13,610, forward strand.
GACAGGTATATGCTACTCGATCCGCATGCCGGGCAGGTGCAGGGATTTTTCTCCATTCCTGGCGATGTATTAACCGCCTTCCACATGGTCACCAAACACCTGACCGAAATCCGCCCGACCATGACAGACCCGGTCGTGGTGACGGTGGACCTTGGCTTTGCCAAGAAAGGCCGCAACATAGCCGCCGATATTGACGCGCCGATTGCCTTTGTGGAAAAACGTCGTATTGCCAACGATGCCAAGGCCCAGGCGCTGACCATCATCGGCGAGGTGAGTGGCCGTGATGTGGTGCTGGTGGATGATGAAATTGATACCGGCGGTTCGATCATGCAGGCTGTCAACCTGGTGAAAGAACACGGCGCGCGGGATGTCTACGTGGTTTGCATCCATCCCATTTTCTCGGCCAATGCCATCGACCGGCTGGCATCCCTGCCCGTCAAGCAATTCATCACCACCGATTCGGTGCCCATCCCGGCGGAAAAGATCGCCCTGCTTAAAGACCGCCTGAACGTCATCTCGGTGGCACCGTTGCTCGGCGAGGTGATCGTACGTGCCCATGAAGGCCGCTCGGTCGGTGAAATGTTCAACGAGTAAACCCTGTCATGCCCGAACTGCCGGAAGTGGAAACCATTGCCCGCAACATAGCGCCTGCCATTACCGGCCAGGTCATCCGCGCTGCCAGCCTGTTGTGGCTCAAAACACTCGCCACGCCAACCGCGAGGGATTTCCAGCAGCAAATTATTGGCCAGGCCGTTCAGTCTGTCGGGCGGCGGGCAAAATACATCCACCTCACGCTTTCGGGCGCGCACCTGTTTATTCACCTGCGCATGAGCGGCGACCTGCTCATCCACCCGCCCGGCTACCAGCCCGCCAAACACGACCGACTGGTGTTAACCCTCGAAAACGGCCACAGCCTGGCATTTAATGACACGCGCAAATTTGGTCGGGTCTGGCTGGTGCAGGACCCAGAAACGGTGATCGGCGGCCTCGGCCCCGAACCATTGGACGACTCTTTTACCCCCCAATTCCTCCATCAAAAATTACAGACCAGCCGACGCCAGCTCAAGCCGCTGCTGCTCGATCAAACTTTTCTCTCCGGGCTGGGCAACATCTATACCGACGAGGCATTACATTTGGCCGGGTTGCATCCGCTGCGAATTTCGGCTACCATAGACATACACGAAGCCGCAGACCTGCATAAAGCCATCCGCGAGGTGCTGCAAACCGGCATCCAGAACAACGGCGCCAGCATAGACTGGGTCTATCGCGGTGGTGGCTTTCAGAACCTGTTCCGCGCCTATGGCCGCACCGGACAGCCCTGCCCGGTATGCAATTCACCCATCCGGCGCATTACGGTTGGCCAACGCGGCACCCATTTTTGCCCGAATTGCCAGGTTTTATAAATTATGGAAAACTTCGCTTCAAACTTTAATACTGTTACCATCATCCTGATCATTGTTGGCATTGTGGCAGGCTACCTGTTTGGCCTGGTGGATAGCTGGGTGACTGGCCGCATCCGTAAGAATAAGGAAGACCAGCCCGAGCCGGAAGTGATCATCAAAGACAACCCCGGTGTGTTGCGCGTCACCATGCAGGAAGGCCAGCCGCAGGTGGAGGTGGACGGGTTGTCGCTCCGGCCGCAAACCATGACACCGGACCAGCGCGCGCGCCTGGTGAGCATCCTGGTGCAGATTCGGCCCTGGGTGGATGGGAAAACAGCCCCGGCCCAGCCTGCTTCCGCCGCGCCGAGGCCAGCAACCCCGCCGCCAGCCAGCCCGGCGGCCTCCCCCGTGCCTGTATCCCAATCTCCCGGCCTTTCCCAAGCTGCCAGCCCGCTGCTCCCGAAAGGCCAACCCGACCTGCCCGCCGCCAGCCAGCCCAATACGTTGATTGGCATGATTGACCGGGTGCTGCAAAAGAAACTGCTCACCAGCCCTTACAAGGGAATGGAAATCAAGCTGGAAGACGGCCGCCTGGGCGAAGTGATTGTGGTGGTCGGGGACAAGAAATATGACGGCGTGGATGCCGTGCCCGATGCGGGCATCCAACAGGTTATCCGAGATGCGATTGCCGAGTTCAACGCCGGGCAGTAAGCGATCAAAACTTTTTCGGACACGGTTTGCACGGAATATACAGAATTAAAAGAGCCAAACAAAAATGCTCCTCAATCTGAAATCGGGGAGCATTTTTTCTTTCCTCTTTCATCGGCAGTTTTCACGCCATGTGCTTGCCTTTGGGTCGTTCGCGCTGGAGGGTAAAGGCCATCTCCAGCGCTTCTTGCACCGAGCGGGCCTCGACGATATCAATCTCATTGGGCCAGGCTTCGCCTTTGCGCAGGCGTTTGGGCACAATGGCGGTCTTGAAACCCAATTTGGCCGCTTCCCGCAGGCGCACAGGCATCTGCCCCGGCAGGCGCAGTTCCCCCGCCAGGCCAATTTCGCCGATCATCACACAATCGGCGCGTACCGGCAGGTCTTTCATCGATGAAGTGACTGCGGCGGCAATGGCCAGGTCTGCGGCAGGTTCATCAACCTTGATGCCGCCCACCACGTTGACAAAAATATCCTGCTCCACCAGCTTCACGCCCACCCGACGGGTTAGCACAGCCGAGATCATCAACAGGCGGTTGTAGTCCACGCCATTGGGCGTGCGGCGGGCGTTGCCAAACTGGGTTGGCGAGGTCAGGCCCTGCAATTCCACCAACAGCGGGCGCGTGCCTTCCATCGTCACGGCAATGGCCGACCCCGGCGCGTTAATCATCCGCTCGGCCAGAAAGGCTTCAGACGGGTTGGTTACTTCCACCAGCCCGCGCTCGTGCATCTCAAATACGCCGACTTCGGCGGTTGCGCCAAACCGATTCTTCACCGAACGCAGCAGGCGGTAGGCCTGGAAGCGGTCGCCCTCGAGGTACAGCACCGTATCCACAATATGCTCCAGCACACGCGGCCCGGCAATCGTACCTTCCTTGGTGACATGCCCGATCACAAACACGCTCACGCCCTGCGATTTGGCCAGTTCGCGCAGTTGCGAGGAACACTCGCGCACCTGCGAAACCGACCCAGCGCTTGATTCCAGTTCGGCCATATACACTGTCTGGATCGAGTCGACGATCAGCAGGTCGGGCTTGATTTCGCGCACAAAATCCAAAATGGTTTGCAGGTTGGTCTCCGTGACCAGGTACAACCCTTCCGGGTAGGTTCCCGCTTTTTCGGTCAGGCGGTCGGCGCGCATCTTGATCTGCCGTTCTGACTCTTCACCGGAGACATACAACACGCGTTTACTCCCGGCCATGGCCAGGGTCATTTGCAGCATCAGGGTACTTTTGCCAATGCCGGGGTCGCCGCCGACCAGTACAATCGAGCCAGGCACAATCCCGCCACCCAGCACACGGCTGAACTCGCCAATCGGCACGGGGATGCGTTCCTCCGGGTTGCCGCCAATCTCGCCAATCCGGCGCGGTGTGGCCCGGCTGGCCAGTCCGCGCGAGGCGCTGGGGCTTTTGGCGGTTGGCGTGTCCTGGACGATCTCCTCAACCAGGCTGTTAAACGAGCCGCACTGCGGGCACTTGCCCATGTAAGAAGCCGAGACACGGCCACATTGCTGGCAGACATAACGGGAATAGGATTTCGGCATGCGTCACCTCGTTGCGCCGAGTATAACAGAATTTATGTTCTGATTAAGGGTGTGGGAGACTCAGCCCCGGCGACGGAATCGCTGCCACAGCCAGTCCCCGCCTACCAGCAGGATGGAAAGCGCGAACGCAGTTGCCAGCGTGTTCCTGATCCCGATGTTGAACCCGACCTGGAGGTACCGGAAGACATACCACTGCCCGAACACAACCAGGATGATTCCAACCACCGCCAGAATGCGCCAGAACCAGCGCCCGGCCAGCCCGCGAATCTGCATGAAGGCATACACGGCCAGCAGGCTGATCCAGGGCAGGAAGATCGCCCGGTAGCGCGGATTGTCCCACTGGTCGCCGCCGCCGCGCACCGAAGCGATGACGGCCCAGACCCAGAACGCCAGCCCCAGCCAGAGCATCAATCGCCGCAGGCGCGGGTTGCCAGAATCACCAAACGCGGCAAACGGCGCAAACCCGAGCAGCGGAAGCAGCACGTACCAGCCCAGCGCGCGCAGGATGCCCAGCGTTTGCCAGAATGGCACGGCGGGTTCGATCAGCGCGGCAGGCAGCACAGGCTGCAACAATCCATAGATGGCCACGAACGGCATCACCAGCGGCGGCGGCAGGGTTTCGAACAGCAGTTGTACAATGCCGCTGCTGGACTGTAACGTAAAAGCATTCCATTTGATCGTCTCACGAATCCAGCCGCCGAACACGCCCAGCGGCCCGTCTGTGGCCGAAACCAGCCCCTCCCAACTGAGCGCCAGGCCGAGCAGCGAAAGTCCTAACACCCCACCTGCCGCCGCCAGCCAACCCAGGTGGATTTTCCGGCCGCCGTCCAGCCAGGCCCAACCTGCACAATTCACCAGCAGCAGGGCGGCAAACCCCGGCGAAATGAACAATAGCCCGAGCAGGCCAGCCGCCAGCCAGCCCAACGAGCGGCGCGTATGCGCCTCACGCCAGCGCAGGAAGCCATCAAAGCCCATCGCCAGGAAAGTGATAATGAACGGCTCACGCATCTGCGAGGCGCCCAGCAGTACGGATTCGGGGTACACGGCAAAGACCAGCCCGGCCCAAAGGGCGGCCTTTTCATTTAAAAGTCGCCGGGCGGAAGCATACACAAAGAACACACCCAGCGAAGCAACCAGCGCGGCCAGCAGGGAAACCAGCCAGGGCGCATGGACGCCAACCAGGCGGTAGAGCGCAGCGCTCAGCCATAACAACCCGCCATACTGGTCGCTGGCATACTCCCCGCTGAAAGCCAGTGTCAGCGGTTCACCAGATTGGGCCAGCAGCCAGGCCTGCCCGTCGCGCCGGAAAGCATCGTAAAAAAGGTAGCCCGCCTGCTGGGTCTCAGAGTCGTAGCCAAGTTGCGGCAGGGAGGTATACGCCAGCAGGGCCAGGCCTGCGCGCAATAAAAGTGCAAGGGTGAAAAGAAGCAATGGTTTATTCATCTTATGCAACAAGACTCGCCGGTTCTTCTTTCTTTTTTCTACTTTCTTCCAGCCAGCGCCAACCCCACCACAACACCAGCAACAACACAAAAACCTGCACCGGCACCAGGTAGCGCTGGTTGTCGCCGTGGTCGAACAGGCTCTGGACAATCGAGGCCGCCCAGACCAGCACGGCCAGCATCAGCGGGAAGGGGCTGATGAAACGGGAGCGCGCCGCGGGGGAGACCGCCAGCAGGATGCTCATCGCCAGGAAGAGCATATTGGACAGGAACATCCCGCCCCGCCAGGCCAGCACCAGCACCCGCATCACCGGCTGGAGTTCCGGCCAGCGCAACTGGTCTGGCGAGTAATACACCGCCGCCCACCAACCATTCCACCAGCCGAGCAGGGCGGTTTGCAGGTAGCGTAGCGGCTGCTGGCGGATGGCCTCGGCGGCCATTGCGCCGAGTGCGCGCGAGACACTGTAATAGTTGCCGCGGGTGGTGCTTTCCATCTCTGGCACGGCAGCCCAGATGGCGTTGTTCTGCGAGCCGGTTTCGGCTTCGCGTTCGGCGCGGTAATGCAGGAAGATCTCGCGCAGCAGCAGGTGTTCCTCGTCTGTGTAAGTGACGTTTTCGAGGTAGCCGCCAACGTGGTTGATCAGGCGGTAGCCGCCCAGCATGTCAAAACTGTAGATTTTTGACTTTTGTTCCACGTAGCCCATCCAGGCGGCGAAGAGCAGCAAGGCGGGCAGGCTGGCAGCCAGGGCCAACCCCGCGCGGCGGGGCCAGCTGCCGGGGATTTGCCAGAGCAGGTAGCCCCCCAGCAAGAACGGCAGGAAGGCAAACAATGGCCGCGACAACCCGGCCAGCCCGGCCACCAGCGAGAGCGCCAGTGCCAGCCAAAGGGATGGTTTTTGCTGTAGTACCAGCAGGCCCGCCAGCGAGAGCGCCAGCAGGAAAACCGTCAGGCTTTCAGTGAGCAGGGTGGCTTCAAAAAATAACTGGCCGGGGTTGAGGGCGTGCATCAGCGCGGCCAGCGTGGCAAAACCCGGGCTGGCCGTCAGGCGATAAGCAATGAAGAAAAAAAGCAGGCTGGTGAAAATGCCCAGCAATAACTGGGCTGCATACGTCCACACGCCCAGGCCGGTGAGGGCCAAAAAAGCCGGGTAAACCGGTGTGCGCATGGGCAGGAAGTTCTCAAAACCGTTGTTAATCAGGCTGCGGCCCAGTTGCAGGTAGCCGGGGCTGTCGTTGTTTTCGGTCAGGGGATAGGCCAGCCACAGGGCCAGCCGCGCCAGCACAGACAGGGCGGCGGTCAGCGCCAGCCCTGCGCGCCAGTGGTTAAGCCGAATCATCCAAAAAGCCATCCAAAATGCGTTTGGCGCGCTCGGTCCAGCCATACTGGGCGGCATCGGCGCGGGCGCGGGCAGCCAGTTCGGCGCGCCGGGCTGGGTTGTCGAGCAGGCCGCGTAAAGTGCCCTCCCAGGCATTCAGGTCGTCGGGCGGGCAGAAGGCGGCGTTCTGTTCGTGCAACACTTCCCTGAAAACAGGCAGGTCGCTGGCCAGGATGGCGCGTTCGCAGGCCATGTATTCAAACATTTTCATCGGGCTGGAGATCTGGGCCGAGTTGCCACCGCCGCTCGAGATGCCGATTTTGCTGCCATAAGGCATCAGCAGCACATCTGCTGCGGCCTGGTAGAGCGGCAGCTGGCTGTTCGGCACGAACCCGGCAAAATGGATGTTCTCACCATTTTCGGTCAGTGATCGATAATGGGAGACGTCCTCCGGGCGGCCACCCGCCCACACAAAGCGGACTCCCGAAAGCCGTTTCGCCAGTTCGATGAACGTTTCCACGCCCCGGCCTGCGTACAGGTGGCCGGTGCAGGCCACCGTCGGCGCTTCGGGCAGGTTGAGTTCGCGGCGGGCCTCTTTGGGTGAAGGCAGGTCAGCAAAGCGTTCCAGCTCCACGCCATTGGGGGCCAGGATGACATCCTTTGTGGGCAGGAAATTGCCCAGCTGATCAGACAGGGCATGCTTGAGGGCCGTGGTGATGATGCTGATGCGCTTGCGGCCTTTCATGTCGCGGAAGTAACGATACCAGAACGGGCCAATCCGCCCGGAAGGCAGGTCGTGGACTTCGAGGATAGTCGGGATCCCATGCAACAATCCCAGCACCGCGGATTGCACTGGCCAGACGTATAAGACCTGCGGGTTAAGCAGCCGCGCGCGGCGCACGGCGGTCAGGAAGAACAGGCGGCGCGAGGGCGAGGCGATGAATTCCAGTTTGAAGGGTTGTTGCAGGCCGTACAGCGCAGCGAGCTGTTCCCAGTTGCGGGTGGCCTCGGCGTGATGCGGGGCAATCAGGGTCACTTCGTGGCCCAATTGAGTCAGGGCGTGTACGGCTTTCATGGCCTGGATGCTGTTGGCCGTGCTGGAGGGGATTTGTGAAGCGGAGATGGCGACGATTTTCATAGGGTTTGGCTGCCAGGGTTAAAAGATTTAACGCAAAGTTGCAAAGACGCCAGAGTGTTATTTAACGTCTGAACCCCTTGATTGTATCCTAACCTCTCCCAGACCGCGCCAGACGTTCAGCCCGATGGAAACGACAAAGAAGCCAGCCATCAGCCCAGCCTGGGCCAGGTAGCCAAAGCGCGGAACAAGCGCAAACCCGAGCAGCACTTTCCCCAACCCGGCCAGCGCCGAAACCACCAGCGGGAAGGTCGGCAGGCCGAGGGACAACAGCAGCGGGCGGTTCCAGAACAGGATATTCGCCGTCCCGTAGCCCGCCAGCAGGATCAATGCCGCCGGGATGGCCGGGACATATTCCGGCCCGTACAGCAGGCCCACGAACCATCCGCCTAGCACGGCCAGCCCGAGGCCAATCGCCAGGGTCACCGACGCGGAGATCGTGGTTAATCGTCGCAACAGGTCTTTCAGTCGTTGCCAGGCTTTTTCGCCGATGGCGCGGGAGATTTCAGGGAAAGAGGTCTTGATGAACGGATCGATCGGCATCAGCACCAGGTTGATCAGCGCCAGCGCCACCTTGTAATAGCCGCCCTCGGTGGGCGATAGGAAGTAATTGACCCACAGCACCTCGCTGTCGCGGGTGACCAGGTTGACCGTGCCGGAAAAATTGCTGGAAAAGGCAAAGCCCCAGAACTCGCGGCGCGGGGGCAGCAAGCCAAATGAGGCCTGCCACCAGCCCGGACCAAACAATTCCCCAGCCCGGCGCAAGGCCAAGAAGGCAAAGCCCAGCCCGGCCAAGGTCTTGCCCAGCAGGTAGGCGGCCAACACCCACCAGATGTCACCGTTTAATATAAAGGCCGCGCCGATCACGCTGGCGGTGAGAATGTTTTGAGATAGGTTGAGCGCCGCTTGCGAACGGAAATTGCCGCCCACTTGCAGCAGCGCGGTGGAAGTTTCATAAATGAACCCGGCCGGGATGCTTAACCCGTACAGGATGAAATATGGCGTGGCGGCGGGGTCTTTGGCAAAGAATTCAGCGGCCAGCGGAGCCGCCAGGACGATGATCAGGTATGACAGCAGCGAGGTGCCCAGCTCGGTCAGTGCGGCGGTTTTGAAGACGGCGGCGGCGCGGGCCGGTTCTTTTTGGGCCAGGAACTGCCCGGCATACTTCACCACCAGTTCCCCCAGCCGGAAGGACAACAGACGGTCTGCCGCAGAAGCGAACGAAATCACTGCGCCGAGAACACCAAACCCGGCCACGCCCAGCAGCCGCGCCGCAAAGATGCTTTGCAGCACGGTCAGCACGCCGCCGAGGGTATTGCCAGAGAATAGGTAGGCGCTGTTTTTGACCACTTTTTGCAGCAAGGGGTCGGCCTGCCAGGCCTGGCGCAGTCGTTCAAAGAGATTCATTTAATCCTTTGGGGATTCACCGGGGAGGTGCAGTTTTGTGTTTCCCGGGCGTTTTTTATGGCGTCAGGATGTCTTTTGCCCAGTCCCGTTCGGCGCGATACCACTCGATCAGCTTCATCACACCGGCGGTCATGTCGTATTCCGGCTGCCAGCCGAGCAGGTTACGCGCTTTGCTGACATCGGCCCAGTTGGTCAGCATGTCGGCCGGGTTGGGCGGGCCGTGTTCCACAATCGCCGCCTGGCCGGTCAGCTCTTCGATTAATTTCACCAAGTTATTAATCGTGATCACTTCATGTCCGCCCAGGTTGATAATTTCGTAGCCCATGGGTTTGAGCGAGGCAATGATGCCACGCGCGATGTCATCAATGTAGGTAAAGCCGCGTGACTGTTCGCCGTCGCCATTGATTCGTACAGGACGGCCTTCCATGATCCATTGTACAAACCGGAACAACGCCAGATCGGGACGCCCGGCCGGGCCATAGACCGTGAAAAAACGCAGCACGGTGGTATCAATGCCGTACAGGTGATGATAGCTGTGCGCCAGCACCTCCGCGCCTTTTTTGCTGGCCGCATATGGCTGCAAGGGCTCGCTGGAGGAAGCCGTTTCTGGGGTCGGGTTGGGCGGGTTGGAACCATAAATGCTGGAGGTCGAAGCCAGGATAAATTTGCAATTGTTGCTGGCCCGGCATATTTCCAACATGTTAAGGGTGCCGATGACGTTGGATTCCATGAAGATCCACGGGTTTTCGACTGAATAGCGCACCCCGGCCCTGGCCGCCAGATTAATCACCCCGGCGAACCCACCACGGGCGACCTCCGGCATGGAGAGGATGTCCCGATCTGCAATATCGGACCGCAAAAAGGAAAAGCCCGGCAAAGCGGCCAGTTTCTTTAAGCGATAGTCCTTCATACGCGGGTCATAGGCATCATTCAGGTTGTCAATGCCCAGTACAGTATGTCCCGCGCCCAGCAACAATTCCGCTGTCCGCGCGCCGATGAAACCCGCCGCGCCTGTTACAAGATAACGTGCCATTACAGCCGCATCACTTTCGGGTTGTTCTTGCCCAATTTGCCCAGGGCATTGCGAGTATCAAAGATGAAACCCGCTTTCTGAACGAGGGCAGGGTAATCAAACTTTTTGTGGTTGGTGATGATTACCACGGCATCGGCTTTTTCGGCCGCCTTGAGCATCTCGGCTTCCGTCTTGATGCCCTGCATGCGTTGGCCATCGTGTGTACGGAAGGATTCAATATAAGGGTCATAATATTGCACATGCGCACCTTTCTTTTCCAGCAGGCCAATCACATCAATGGCCGGGGATTCACGCATATCGTCAATTTCCGGTTTGTAGGCCACGCCCAGCACCAGGATGTTGCTGCCGCGCAGCAGTCTGTCGCGGTCATTCAGCGCTTCAAGCAGGCGGCTGACCACATAACGCGGCATGTTGGTATTAATCTCAGACGCCAGTTCGATGAATTTGGCGGTGTAATTTAATTCCTTCATCTTCCAGGAGAGATACAACGGGTCAATAGGGATGCAGTGCCCGCCCAGGCCCGGCCCCGGCGTGAACTTCATAAAGCCAAACGGTTTGGTGGCGGCGGCTTCGATCACTTCCCAGACATCCACGCCCAGCCGTTCGCACATCATGGCCAGCTCATTAACCAGGCCAATGTTAATCATCCGGAACGTATTTTCGAGCAATTTGGCCATTTCGGCGGCCTCGGCGGAAGACACCGGCACAATGGTCTCGATGGCGCCCTTGTACCAGGCTTCGGCCACTTCGACACAGTTTTTGGTGATGCCGCCCACCACTTTGGGCGTGTTGTAGGTTGTCCAGTCTTCGCGTCCGGGGTCCACACGCTCAGGAGAAAAACAGATGAAAATATCTTCGCCGACTTTCAGGCCGCTTTTCTCGGTCAGCATCGGCACAAGCAGTTCACGGGTCGTGCCGGGGTAGGTGGTTGATTCGAGCACAATCACCATGCCTTTATGGGCATATTTGGCCAGTTCCTCGCCCGCCGACAGGATGAATGACATATCCGGGTCGCCGGTTTTGCGCAGCGGGGTGGGTACACAAATACTGACTGCGTCCATGTCTTTGAGCGCGGAAAAATCCGACGTCATATCCAGTTTGCCCGCTTTGTGCAGGCGTGCTACCGTTTCAGAAGGCACGTCCTGAATATAGGAAATTCCTTTGTTGAAGGCTTCCACCTTACTCGTGTCCGGGTCGATACCCGTGACATGAAAGCCTGCTTCACCGAAGACCACAGCCAGCGGCATGCCAACATAACCCATGCCAAGAATGCCAACCCGGGCAGTTTTGTCTTCCAGTTTCTTAATCAATGTTTCCTTGGTGGTCATAACAATCCTTTCATTCCGCAATGCGGGCACAATCCGATTGGTCTTAAAACAACTTCAACTGCTTCGGGTCATCTTTCGGCAATTCTTCTTTCGGGACCACAACCGCCGGGCCGGGCTGGCCCAGTTCGCGGCGGGCGACATCCAGCAGGTCGGGGAGTTTGCCAAAATCCGCCAAGATGGTGGTCTTGAGCTGGGGCTGGTGCAGGGCCGCCGCCGGGTGAAACATGGGGATGACGAACCGGCCATTTACTTTGCGCATTTGCCCGTGTACCTGGCTGATCTTTGCGCCTGGCACAAATTTTGCCATGGAAAAGCGCCCCAGGGTAATGATTATCTTCGGGTTTAAAGCCGCCATTTGTCGTTCCAGGTGTTTGTCACAGGCAGAGAGTTCTTCAGGCAGCGGGTCGCGGTTGCCGGGCGGGCGGCACTTGACCACATTCCCGATCCAGACATCTTCGCGTTTCAGGCCGGCCTGGGCCAGCAACTCGTTCAGGAAGTTGCCTGCCGCACCAACAAACGGGCGTCCCTGCTCATTTTCATTGTGGCCGGGGCCTTCGCCAATTAACATAATTTCCGCGTTGGCAGGCCCTTCACCCGGCACAGATTTGTTGCGGGTGGTATGCAGGCTGCACTGGGTGCAGGCCGAGACCTCACTGGCAATCTGTTGCAGGGTTTCTTCAGCACTCATGCTTCCTCCGTCTTTTCCAGGCGCAAGGTCATCAACAGGGCATCTTCGCCGTTGTCCATGTAATATTTTTCGCGGCGGCCCACCACTTCAAAGCCAAATTGCTCATACAGGGCCAGGGCCGGGTCGTTCCCGGCGCGTACTTCCAGGTGGAAGATGCGTGCACCTTCCACGATGGCAGCATCCATTGCCGCGCGGATGATCTGCCTGCCCAGCCCGCGTCGCCGGGCCGCCGGGTGCACGGCCACCGTGGCAATATGGGCTTCATCCAGGACACACCAGAGCACCAGTGCAGCCTGTACCTGGTTGCCTTCTGTTAAGACCCAGCAGCGGGCATTCGGGTTGCGCATTTCTGCAGCAAACGCGCCTTCCGGCCAGGCCAGGCTAAAGGACAGCCGGTCCAGTTCGTTGACGGCGGGCAGGTCGGTGAGGGTCATCGGGCGGATGGGCATGCTCGTCACCCGGGAATCACTTCGCCGATATGCAGGTAGATGGGCGCCAGGCTGGCCGGGGCATCCACCTGCCCGTTTTGCCAGCGCTGCCAGGCCAGCTCAGCCAGTACGCCCGGGCGGCGGGCTGCCAGGGCCGGGGGGAGTAGTGTAACCTGCTTATTGCCCGATAATGCCTGGCGTTCTGTGGCCGAGAGTTCACCGGTGATCATGGTTGGCTGCTGTATCTCGGCGGCCAACGCTTCAGCGGTGGTAACCAGCGGGCTGCCCGCAGGCTGCCATCCGCTTAACGAGGCGTGGAACCAGCCTAGGGCTAGGCGCCCACGCCCGGCGGCCAGCACACAACCCAGGGTGCGGCCCGCCTCCACGTTCACCTGCGCGGCGGACACTTCCAGGGTGGGGATTCCCACCAGCGGCAGGTTGCGGCTCATCGCCAGTCCTTTTGTAAAAGCCAGCCCCACCCGCAACGAGGTGAAAGAGCCTGGGCCAAGCGCCACACCAACGACCTGCAGGGTTTGCGGGCTGTCGCCGGTTTTGGCAAGCAGGTCTTGCACGGCGGGAGCCAGCTCAGTGGTGTGACGGGCGCGGGTCAGCCAGGAGAGTTCGGCTTGCAGGCCGTTTTCGTTATACAGCGCCAGCCCTAACAGGCTGGTGGAAGTATCGATTGCCAGCAGCATCAGGCCAGGGCTTTCAGCAATTCTTCGGCGCGACGGCCAAAGGCTTGCAGGGTAATATAGCGGTGGGTTTCGTTTTCATGTGCCAGGGTGACCCACAAACGGTCTGCAGGCAGGGATTCTGTGATGCGTTCCGGCCATTCCACCAGCGCCGGGCCTTGCGTTAGCATGGAGTCGAGGTCTAGTTCGTCGGCTTCAGCTGCAGATTCGATGCGATAGGTGTCGAGGTGGTGCAAGTGGTTGCGATCTTTTTCGCGGCGATAGATGTTGACCAACACAAAAGTCGGGCTGGAGACTTCATCGATGGAGCCCCAGCCCGCCGCCACCCCCTGGGTGAAGGTGGTTTTGCCTGCGCCGAGGTCGCCTTGCAGGCAGACCAAGTCGCCGGGCTTTAATACCGCGCCGAGTTTTTGGCCGAGGGCGCGGGTATCTGCCGGGGATGAACTGCGGAGAATCTGGGACATCGTTGGGGATTATACGTCAGGGGATATGGGAGGGCAAGCGAGGAAAACAGCCCGCTGCAGTTCATTGATACAATACAGAAAAAGCCGGGAGGTTTGTTGATGGAAGTGATTCTCGTGGATATTCAACTGTGGTTCTGGGATTTTTTACCCAAGGCTGTCTGGGCAATCGGTATTTTTGTGCTGGGTTGGTATTTTTCGGGCGTGCTGGCGCGTATGCTGCGAAAAGTGATGGAACAACACAATGTAGACCCCGGTGTGACCAACCTGGCGCATGATGTGGTGCGCTGGGGGTTGTTGATATACAGCGGCATCATGGCGCTGCAACAGTTTACGGATGTCACCGCTTTCCTGGCCGGGTTGGGTATCCTCGGGTTTACAGTGGGTTTCGCGCTGCAAGAAACAATGAAGAACTTTGCCGCCGGGGTGCTGCTGCTGTTGCAAAAACCATTCCGAATTGGCGACAGCATCTCAGTGCAGGGGTTTGACGGTACGGTAACGGCCATCAACCTGCGCAGCACCGAACTGGTGGATATTAACGGGCGGGTGGTAATCCTGCCGAATGCCGAGGTTTTAGGCCATGCCATCATCAACTTTACGCGCAGTGTCAGGCGGCGTTTACAGGTTATGGTGGGCGTGGCTTATGGTAGTGACCTAAAAAAGGTCAGCCAGGTGGCGCTGGATGCGGTGCGCGGCATCCCCGGTGTGCTGGAAGATCCGGCTCCGCAGGCCATGTTAAGCGTGTTCGGCGCCGCCTCGGTGGATGTAACCCTCTATATCTGGGTGGATACGACCCGGGTCGGGTTGCTGGCCGTGCAAGACCAGGCGATTAAAAACCTTCACCAGGCCTTTGAAGCCAATGGTATTGAAATCCCTTACCCGACACAGACGCTGTTAATGAAGCGCGAGTCTTAAATACTAGGTGGTTAATAAATAAAAACTGGCGAATGATGCACAGTACATCATTCGCCAGTTTTTTGACTGTTAGACAGGCGGTTAGCTTTCTTTATCCACCAACCCGACCTTTTCACCGATCAGCCGGGCAATAGAACGCGAGGAGTTTGGCCGGGCGGCTTTGCGGCAGGCCTCGACCACTTTCTGGCGCGCCGCCGGGTTTTCCACCCAGTGGCGCAGGGTGGCCACCACACGTTGCGGCGTCGGCGCCCATACGCCTGTGCCAGTCTCGCGGACGTAGGTCACATTGCCGTCTTCCTGGCCAGGCAGTTTGGCGTACAGGATGATTGGCAGGTGCGCATTAAGGGACTCGGCAATCGTCCCTGGCCCGGCTTTGGTAATCAGCACATCGGCGGCGCGCATGAAGTCTGGCATATCGCGGGTGAAGCCGTAAATTTTGGTCGGGATGTGCCAATCCACCTGCTCCAGGCTGGCTTTCAGACGTTCGTTGCGCCCAGCAACCACCACTTGGGCAACATCCAGCCCCGATTCATCAATGGCGCGGGCCGTCTGAGCCAGCGGCCCCATTCCCTCGCCGCCGCCGACCAGCACGGCAATAAATTTATCTGTGGGCCAGCCCAGCTTGTTACGCAGTTCAGTTTTGTCGCCGGTTGGGGCAGAGTAGCGGGCTGCAATTGGCTGGCCGACGGTGATGACATTCTCTGGTTCCATGCCGTACTCAATGGCCTTGAAGCGGGCAATATCTGTTGGCACACAGATCAGGTCGGCGCGCCGATCGAACCACAGGGCGTGGGTGGTGACCATATCGGTCACGACGGTGATAAACGGTGGACGATGTTTTCCCAGTGCTTTTAAGATGAAGGAATTGGCCAGCGGATGCACCGTGACAATGATGTCCGAGGGGTGGCTGTCCACGATTTTACGGGCGATGCGGCTGACTGCAGGCCACAGGGTGGCAGTGATGGCCCGCGCGCGGGCACGCCCGTCGCTGATATGGAAGCTGGCCCCCCACAGTTGCGGGGCCTTAACCATGTAGGGATACCACTGTGGCAGGCGGTTTATTGGCGTTGGCGTGTGCTCTTTGAAGAAATCAACCATTTCGGTGGTCATGGCGTTGCCGAATTCCAACTCCAGGGCTTCGATCAATGCTTCGGCAGCCGAACGATGCCCGCCGCCAGTGTCGGAAAACAGGAAGAGTACGTGGGGTTTTTTAGTGGGTTGGCTCATGGGCTTGGGAGGGGAGAATGGTTTTCACACGGCGGGCCAGTTCCCGGCGGGTCAGCATGACGCGATGCTTGCAGGTGCAGCATTCCAGGCCGATATCCGCGCCGAGACGGGTCACCGTCCAGTCGTATCCACCGCAGGGATGCGGTTTGCGCAGGCGAACGATGTCTTTCACTTGCAAATCAGGGAGCATGTAAAAATTATACCTTATCGGTCGGCGGGCAATTGTGATACACTTTTTTTGCTGATTTTTCGAAGGCGAGGTGACAAAATGACCCAACAAACACACTACGACATCGAAATTGCCGGGCTGAAACGCAGTTTGCGCCTGTTCGAGGTGGCTCCCGGATTGAAGATTGCCATCCTGAACATTCTCGGCGATACCGATCTGGTACAGGCCTCAGCTCGCGAACTGGGCAGGAAACTGGCCAGCCGTGATTATGACATCCTGGTGACGGCGGAGGCCAAATCCATCCCGCTGGCGTATGCCCTTTCGGCGGAAACCAAAAAACCCTATGTGGTACTGCGCAAGGCGTACAAGCCATACATGGGTGATGCGTTGAAAGCCGAAACACTTTCCATTACCACCGGCCAGCCGCAGACGTTGATCTTGGACGAGAAAGACCGCAAACTGGTAAAAGGCAGGAAGATCGTGCTAGTGGATGATGTCATCAGCACCGGCTCAACCCTGCAGGGCATGCGCATGATTATGGAAAAAGCCGGGGCCAGCGTGGTGGCCGAGGCAGCCATCCTGACCGAGGGCGAGAAATCCAAGTGGCGGGAGATTGTCGCGCTGGGTCATTTGCCACTGTTTACAGAATAAACCCCTTGGAGCGGTCAGTTGCTGGCCGCCCTTTGTTTTACAACGGCGGGTACGGGTACGCCCGGCGATATTCCGGCGGCAGGGGGAAGACGCCGCCACGCAGCAGCTCTGCGGCGCGTTGGGCCAGGGCGGCGATTTCTTCAAGGTGGAGCAGGGCCTGTAAAACGGCGGGCAGGTCTTCGGGTGCGGCCAGCGCATCAGACAGCCGCTGCAGGTCGGCGCATAAATTTTCATCGATCGGCTGGCCTGCAAAATCCCAGATCACACTACGTAATTTATCTTCCACATGAAAACACAGGCCATGGTCAATGGCGTACAGGTGGCGTGTGCCCTTCTCAAAAAAGACGTGGCTGCCCTTGCGGTCGGCGTTGTTGGTCAGGTGGTCAAACAGGGCCACCGGGCGCAGGCGGGCACGGTCTTCAGGCTTGAAGTTGAAGTAATGGTAATTGGGATTGTACTCAATGAACTGTTGCAGCGAACCAGGGCCGTACGGGCCGTCCGGCGCGAGGATGGTGTACGGCACCAGCCCCCAGCCTAAAAAACGGCTGACTTCGTAAGCGGCCACTTCGCGCAGGCATAAGGTCTCTTCGGGGAAGTCCCACAGCGGCTGTTCGCCGCGAATGGGTTTGTAGACTGCCGGGTAACTGGTCTCGTTATGGGTGACCTGCACCAGGAAGGTGTAGTTGGAGCCAAGTGTAAACTGGCCTTCCAGCTCGATATGCCCGCTGGCAAAGGCCGCTTGCAGGGCCGGTAAAATCTCTGGCTGGGTCATTCGGCAGCGCTCAACAGGTCTGGCAGGCGTGGCCAGCCGTAGGCTTCTTCCATCAGGTTCTGGCCGTTGATGTCGATGACTTTTTCAGTAACGAACTGGCCGCCCATGCTGCGGTAAAAACCACGCGCGGGGTTGTCTTTCAGCACCCAGACCAGCATGTTCGCAAAGTTGTTTTGCTGCAGGAAACCCGCCACCGCCAGGAACAACCCGCGGCCCATGCCTTGCCCTTGGGCGTTCTGAAGTAGGTAAATGGCGTACAACTCACCGTCAAAGGGAAGTTCCGGGTCTCGCTGCGGGCCGCCGCTGGCAAACCCGGCAGGCTCACCCGAGGCGTTTTCGCCGAGCAACAGGCATTGCCTGGCTGACGGCGGCAGGGACAGGGCGCGCTGCCACTGCGCCAGCCGCGACTCAACCGAGAGGTTGGCCAGCGTTTCGGCATCTACAATGCCGCTATAGGTCGAGCGCCAGCTTGCCACATGGATGTGGGCTATGGCTGGCGCATCTTCAGGTCGGGCGGGGCGAATGTTCACAGCAGGGGATCAGTGCAGGTAACCGTTCTTTTTGGGGCAGAAGTGACCGCCCGGCTCCATGGGTTGGCCGCATTGCGGACAGATGGGTCGCCCGCGCTGGGCAACCTCCAAGCCCCAGCGGGCCATGGCGCGCGCCTGGCTGCGGGTGCACCAAAAACGGATCACGGCGGCGTCTTCGGGGTCCTGTTCTTCGGCCAGGATTTCGCGGGTAACGATGACGACCATGTCACGCTCGTGTTCGTAACCCAGGCCAATTTCACCGGCGCGGAAGACCGGCTCGACAGGCGGGTTGATGCGCATTTGCTCCTCGGAATATTTTGGCGAGGCTTCTTCCAGTTCCGGGTGCTGGCGGGCCAACTGGGCTAGGAATTGCTCAATGCCAACGGCCAGCGATTGCAACTGTACTTTTTCGATGATGATGGTTACGGTGCGGGCGGCTTGCCAGGCATGCATATAAAAAACACGCTGGCCGGGGGTGCCAATTGCATCGGTGGTCAGGTGGTCGCAGGGGTCAACATCAATTTCAAAACGGGGCATGGGTCACCTGTGAACAAGGTTGCAAAAAGTATACCAGAAGCAACCTTGCTGGCCAGGCTTGCTAATGGAATTCATACATTGGATGCATGGTTTTTCCGGAATGGGCGTCAATTCCTTTGCCCCTTTGCGGTTAGGGTTTCCCCGGCTTAAAGTATAATTCGCAGCATTCGCCAAACGGTTTGGAGAGGAGACAGTGATGTACGACCCTAAAAAACTAGAAGAACTCAAGAAATCCACTGAAAACTGGGAGCAAACCAGCCTGAAGAAAGCCCTCGGCTCGCTGCCCGAACGCCAGGACCAGTTCATCACCACATCATCCGAGCCCATTAATCGCCTGTACAGCCCGCTCGACACGGCCAGCCTGGATTATGACCGCGACCTGGGCCACCCCGGTGAATATCCCTACACACGCGGCGTACACCCCACCCTGCATCGTTCCAAACTGTGGACCATGCGCATGTTTGCCGGGTTCGGCACCGCCGAAGAGACCAATGCCCGCTTCAAGTACCTGCTCAGCCAGGGACAAACCGGCCTGAGCATCGCTTTCGACCTGGCCACGCTGATGGGCTATGATACCGACCAGCCAGAAGCCATCGGTGAATTTGGCAAGTGTGGTGTGGCGGTCTCCTCCTTAAAAGATATGGAAATCCTGCTGGACGGCATCCCGCTGGACAAAGTCTCCACCAGCATGACCATCAACTCCCCGGCGGCCATCATCTGGGCCATGTACATTGCCGCCGCCGAAAAACAGGGTGTTCGTCCCGACCAATTGCGCGGCACGACCCAGAACGACATCCTGAAGGAATTTATTGCCCAGAAGGAGTTCATCTTCCCGCCGGAACCCTCCATGCGCCTGGTGGTGGATACGATGGAATACGGCTCGCAGGCTGTGCCGCAGTGGAATACCATTTCAATCAGCGGATACCACATCCGCGAGGCAGGCTCCACCGCCGCGCAGGAACTGGCCTTCACGCTCTCCGACGGATTCGAGTACGTACGTTGGGGCATTGCCCGGGGCATGGATGTGGACGAATTTGCCCCGCGCCTGTCCTTCTTCTTTAACGCCCACAACGATTTCTTTGAAGAGATTGCCAAATACCGCGCTGCGCGTCGCATCTGGGCGCGTGAGATGCGCGACACCTTCGGCGCGAAGAATCCGCGCTCGTGGCTGCTGCGCTTCCACACCCAGACAGCGGGCGTTTCGCTCACCGCCCAGCAGCCGGAGAACAACGTGGTGCGCGTCGCCATCCAGGCGCTGGCGGCTGTGCTGGGCGGTACACAAAGCCTGCACACCAATAGCCTCGACGAAGCGCTGGCCCTGCCCTCCGAGCATGCCGTCACCATTGCCCTGCGCACCCAGCAGGTGATTGCCGAAGAATCCGGCGTGACAAACACCATAGACCCGCTGGGCGGCTCGTTCTTTGTGGAGGCCCAGACTGATCGCATCGAACGCCAGGCCTACGATTATTTTGAACGCATTGCCCAACTGGGCGGCGTCATCCCCGCGCTGGAGAAGGGATTCTTCCAGAGCGAGATCTCAGATGCGGCCTATCGCTACCAGCGAGAAATTGACGCGGGCATCCGCAAGATCGTGGGCGTCAACGCCTACGTGGAACAAAAACCGCTTTCCATCCCGATCCTTGAGATGGACCCGCAGGGTTACCAGCGCCAAGTCTCGCGCCTCGAAGACGTGCGCCGCACGCGTGACAGCGGCCGAGTGGGCCAGGCGCTGGATAAACTGCGCATCGCCTGCGCCGGGACGGAGAACACCATGCCTTACATCCTCGACGCGGTGCGCGCCTATGCCACCCTGGGCGAGATCGTTGGTGTGATGAAACAAGAGTTCGGCACCTACGAAGAACCGAACTGGATTTAGATAGAAGGAAAGGAAGAATCGCCGCGTGGAGCATTCCACGCGGCGGTTTTGTGTTTTACTGGCTTGGGTCAATGCCCCTGGCCCACTTTTGAAAGATCCACATGGCGGGTTTGTTGCGTATGGTGGACGATTTTTCGTAAGACGAATCCCCGGGCTGGGTGTCAACGAAATCGTCACGCCACCAGTACCCCCACGTCCATACCCCGGCCACCCAGTCTTCATCCTGGATGGACTGGAAAAAGGCCTCATACATTTTTGCCTGGATTAACAGGTCCTGGCCTACTTCGGGCGCGGGCGCGGAGGGCTCGAACCATTCCTGGGCCGCGCCGTAATCCCGGCTTTGGAAGGGTGTCAGGAAGATGACCGGCTTGCCATAACGGCGGCTGAGGGGTTCGAACTGGGTCTTGTTGAACTGGTCAAAAGAAGCCTTGAGTTCCTCTAGGCCGGGCTGCTCTGCTTCGCTGATGCTGTTGTAATAGTAAATAATGATGAAATCCGCATCTTCATAGGGGAAGGAATCGGCCTGGGTGATGTACTGGTTGGTGTACGAGGCATAGCTGATTGGCCCATGATAGACCTCGCGCACTTTTGCGATCAGCGTTTTCCAGCGTTCAATATTCCCTGCAACAACCGCGCCGTTGAGTTGTTTGCCAATCACCAGCATGTCTGCATTGGCGGCCTGGGCGGTGGCGGCTTGGTTGAGCGCGAAAATGGTGTAGCTTTCAAACCAATTGTCCCAATAGTCGGCATTTTCTTCCACGTTCATGGATTTTTCTTCCAGGAACTGTTGTGACTCTGTAGAGACACGTTGCGCTTTCTCCCAGCTTTCCCACGACCCGGCCAGCACATCCCAGTTTAACTCCATCATCAGGGCAAATTTCATCCCGCGCGCGTGAACTTTCCCGGCCATGACTATGACTTCGTCCTGTGTGGCATCCCGGAAACCAAACCGGCTGGGGAACGGCGCAATGACCGGCGGATCGAGCGAATGGTAGCTCCAGTAATTGTCGTAGATGACCCAGTCCGCGCCGGTGGTTTCCATGGAGGCGATGGTTGTGTCCAGGTAGTGGTTAAATTGCTCATTCCCGTACACATCCATGAAGGTGTTGCCCATCAAAAAGCCAGGCGGGAGGGTCGGGTCCTGTTCCCATTCTGGTCCGCTGAAGAGTTGCAGCTCTTCTTCGGGCAGGACATATACCAAAGGCGTGGGGGTTGGCGCAAACTGGATGACTGCCTGGGTTATGACAAGTTCCGGCAGTTCTTCGGGAATAGATGGGGCGCTGATGCCTCCTTCGCACCAGGGCGGCATGAGCCAGGGGCCCTGCGGCGGGCAGGCCCCGGCTAGGAACATGAAGAGAACTCCTGCAATACACAGCCCCGACACAACGAGAACAACGATCAGGCAAGACAGCAAGATTTTTTTTATGGTTCAAGCCCTCCGGATGGGAGAAGAAAATGGAAAAGCCCCACCCTAAGGGTAGGACTTTTCACAGTGCGGGGCAAGAACAATTGTCACCCGTTGATGTGTAGAAAGGCATCATCCCGGGGTTCTCGCCGGGTTAGCCCGGCGCGTTTACTGAATGATAAGTGTGAGATTTTGCAACCGTCACTTTTACCAGATAACCATTCCGCTACTTTTACGCATACTCGCCAAAATCCAACAACAATCGCACCGTCACCTCGTCGTCCAGCTCCAGGCTTTCGGCCTTGCGGATGGCGTCCTTGAGCGGCACCAGGTAGTGTCCGTCTTTGGGGAAGAGCGAGGTCTTCCACTCAGTCTGGCCAATTCGCACCGTGACGGGAATCACGCCCCAGCCGTAGGTCACCAGGCTTGAAACAGTCTTGATATCCGCGCTTGGGCCGTCGGGCACAGCCACATAGTAATAGGGGGCCGGGCCGCGCCAGTGGATAATCCGGCCTGTGAATTCGATCTGCATGGGCGCAGTATATCAAATATCGCCGGGCAGGCGCATAGAATCGCAAAAGCCAGGGACGCCGACCCAGGCTTTTGCTTTTAAGGAGGAGAAGAGAAACTTTTGGGTGTTGCTCTTGCACCTACTATACCAGCGGGGTGATAAATATGCTTGACGCTTAACCCATGACAAACCTATGTTCACCCCACGCAACGGTTAAAATTTCGTTAAAAACGACCTTTTTGGGCTGTTTTGTGGATTAACGCGCCAGCACCCGTGCCATGTGGTGATATTCCAGGTTGGTGCGGCGCTTATTGGCAATCACATCGGCCAGCGGGATGTAATCAATGCCGCGGCCTTTCAGCCCGGTCATCACACCGCTGGTCCCGGCCAGCAGGGCCTCCACAGCTTTCACGCCCATACGCGAGGCCAGCAGGCGATCGTAAGCAGTAGGCGACCCGCCGCGCTGGATGTGCCCAAGGATGGTGACACGGGTCTTAAAGCCCAGGTCCATTTCGTCCAGGTGGTGGGCCAGTTCGGTGGTGCGCAGGTTGAAGCCCTCGGCCACAATGATGATGGCGTGCGTCTTGCCGCGCCGGTAGGCATCCTCCACCGCTTCGGCCACTTCTTCCAGGCTGGCTTCCACTTCGGGGATCAGGACAATCTCCGCGCCGCACACGATGCCGGTCATCACTGCCAGGTAACCCGAGTTGCGGCCCATTGTCTCTACGATGAAGGCGCGGCCATGTGATGAAGCCGTATCGCGCAATTTGTCCACTGCGTCCATGATGGTGTTCATGGCCGTATCCACGCCAATGGCAATGTTCGTGCCCCAGATGTCGTTATCGATACTGGCCGGGATGCCAATTACCTTAATCCCCTGCGTGTGCAGGGCATTAGCCCCGTTCAGCGAGCCGTCGCCGCCGATCACCACCAGCGCATCCATCCCGGCTTCGTTCATGCGGCGGATGGCGTCACGTTGGCCACGCGGGTCGATAAAGGTTTTGGAGCGCCGGGTCTGTAAAATGGTGCCGCCACGCTGCAGGATTCCACCCACGTCACGCGGGCCCATTTCTTTGAACTCGCCGTTAATCAGGCCGTCGAAACCGTTCGAAACGCCGATCACGCGGCAGTTGTTGGCAATGCCGGTGCGAACCACCGCGCGGATGGCCGCATTCATGCCTGGCGCATCGCCGCCCGAGGTCAGCATCCCAATCGTAAAAGGTTTTTCCATCATTATTGGTTCTCGCGTTTTATGGTAAAGGTGTCAAAATCCCGGGCCACCACTGTGTCGGGGAAAACCGCCTGGGCTTCGGCGATCACATCCTTTTCGCGGTAGCGGCGGGAAATATGGGTCAGGAACAGGCGTTTCACCCCGGCCTTCACGGCCAGTTCAGCGGCGCCTTTGGCCGTCATGTGAGAGAACTGCCTGGCCATAGCTTCTTCTTCTTCCAGGTAAGTAGATTCGATCACCAGTGCGTCGGCGTCCCGGCAAATCTCTAGCAGGTCGTCAGTACGGCCTGTGTCACCGACCACCACCAGTCTGATTCCCTTTTGCAGGGGGCCGAGCACGTCTTCGGGTGAGACTGTCCGGCCATCTGCCAAGGTTACGGCTTCGCCATTGACCAGTTTGCGCCGTTCGGGGCCGGGCGGCACACCCAGTTCCTCCGCTTTTTCAGGCAGGAAAGGACGACGGGCCTTCTCTTCAAATATATAACCCAGACAGTCCGGCCCGCGATGCGAAACCGGGAAGGCTGTAATCGTAAAGGTGTCTTCTTCGAACAACACGCCGGGGCCAATCTCGCGCAGGTGCAGGGGCATGGGCGGTTTTTGGCCGCGCAGCACCACATCGAAGATCAGGGCATGCACCCGCTCCAGGGTTTGCTTGCCGCCAAAAATTTCCAGCTCTTCAATGGCTTCCCAGCGCATAAATGTGGACATCAGCCCGCCCAGACCCAGGATGTGATCCAGGTGGCCGTGGGTGAGTAGGATGCGCGTCAGGTTCTTGAAGCCCACGCCAGATTGCAGAATCTGCCGCTGGGTGCCTTCGCCACAATCTACCAGGAAGCGGTATTCATCTCGTTTAACAATCAGGGCTGAAAGACCGCGCCGGGCCGAGGGGGCCGATGCGGATGTACCCAGGAATAAGATTTCGAACACAATTCGTCCTTAATAAATGAATGCGGCTATTTTACCTTACTAAATCGCTTTTCCCGGCGCGGCTGCGGCGAAACCCGCTTATGCTATAATGAAAATGTGTTCTATTTTGCCGACCACATCTTTCAACCGCCATGCCCGTAAAAACCCCTTTTAGCAACCTGTTTGGCAAATCGAAAAAATCCACTGGCAAGGGCAAGCCGCATAAGGCTGAGCCGAAGAAGCCAGATGGCAGGAAACCTGCTTCCGGTGGGGGACGCCGGGCGGGCTCCCCCATGTCGCCTCCCGCACCCGAGCCGATCATCACGTTGTCGGTAGACCGCCAGCTCGACATCGTTGGCGTGGTCATGGTCCTGACCGGGCTGGTGGTGCTGATTTCCATTTTCTCGTTTGGCCCCTCCATTTTTGGTGATGCGGCGGTCAGCATCCTCAGTTACCTGTTTGGGTGGGGGGCATTTGTGATTGCCATCTCACTGATTGGCTTTGGCACCTGGCTGGTAATTCGTAAAATTGATCGCGTCCCGCCCATCTCCGTGGAACGCGTGACGGGGGTCATCCTGTTTGGCCTGCTTTCATTCACCTTCCTGCAATGGGCGGCAGGCAACCCGGACCCGGCCCTCGGCGAGGGTGGCGGCTGGGTCGGCAGCCTGCTCTACCGCCTGCTGGATGGCACACTCGGCGAAATCGGCGCGGTGGTGGTCATGCTGGCCTGGTTGGTGCTTTCGGCCACCCTGGCCTTCGACCTGACCGTGCCGGAAATCCTTTCCTTGTTTGCGCCGCTGACCAATAAACTGGCCGCCCTGTGGAAGCGCTGGCAGGCCAGCCGCGCCAGCCACGAACCGGCCGAGCCTTTTAACGGCGACTTTACTCCAATCAATCGCGCCGCCATTACCCCGATGGCCACCCCACCCGGAGGAGCAGTTTCCGCGCCAGCCGTGCCAGTGGTCACCACCGGGCAGGCCGGGCCGCAGGTGGCCTGGGTGCTCCCGACGGTTAAGGAAATCCTCGAATCGGGCAATGCGCCTGCTTCCAATGAAGAATTCATCCAGCGCCGCGCGCGGCTGATTGAAGAAACCCTGGCATCCTTTGGCGCACCTGCCCAGGTCGTGGAAATTAATCGCGGCCCCACCATTACCCAGTTTGGCGTTGAACCCTTATTCCTGGAAACCCGCGCCGGGCGCACCCGGGTGCGCGTCTCAAAAATTGCTTCACTGGCCGACGACCTGGCACTGGCGTTGGCCGCTCCACGCATCCGCATCCAGGCACCTGTGCCGGGGCATTCCTACGTCGGCATCGAAGTACCCAACGACGAAATGGCCCTTGTGGCCCTGCGCGACATCCTGGAGAGCGAATCGTTCAAGCGCAGCAAGAAACAACTCTCCTTTGCGCTCGGGCGGGATGTCTCCGGGCATCCCATTGCCGCAGACCTGAGCGGCATGCCACACATGTTAATCGCAGGCACGACCGGCTCCGGAAAATCGGTGTGCGTCAACGCCATCCTGACTTGCCTGTTACTGCAAAACACACCAGACGATCTGCGCCTGGTGCTGGTGGATCCCAAGCGTGTGGAACTTACCGGTTACAACGGTGTGCCGCACTTGCTGGCCCCGGTGGTGGTTGAAATGGACCGCGTGATCGGCGCATTGCAATGGATGACCCGCGAAATGGATCGCCGCTATCACAATTTTGCCCAGGTTGGCGCGCGCAACATCACCGACTACAACGCCCGCATGAAAGGACAGGGACAAAAAAGCCTGCCCTACCTGGTGGTGGTGATCGACGAACTGGCCGACCTGATGATGATTGCGCCGGATGAAACCGAGCGCACCATCACCCGCCTGGCCCAGCTGGCGCGCGCCACCGGCATTCATCTTATCCTTGCCACCCAGCGCCCGTCTGTGGATGTGGTCACCGGCCTGATCAAGGCCAATTTCCCCGCGCGCGTGGCGTTTGCGGTGGCCTCCAACACAGACAGCCGCGTGATTCTCGACCAGCCCGGCGCGGAACGCCTGCTTGGGCGCGGCGACATGCTTTACCAGTCGCCGGATGCCCCATCGCCCGCCCGCCTGCAGGGTGTGTTTGTGTCAGACAATGAAATCCGCCGCCTAGTGGAATTCTGGCGCATGCAGGGCGGCGAGTCGCAAATTGTGCCCGGCGGCCCGGTGGATGCCACACCCTCGGGTGTGCCACTTAAACAAACGCCACTCTGGGAAGACATGGCCCCGGTGGAAAAGACCGACCCGTTGCTGGCGGAAGCCACCGACCTGATCCGCCGCGAAGGACGCGCCAGCGTCTCCATGTTGCAGCGCCGCCTGCGGATTGGCTATACCCGCGCCGCGCGCCTGGTGGATACGCTGGAAGAAAAAGGCATCATTGGCCCGCCCGAGGACAGCACCGGCGTACGCAAAGTCTTGGATTACGGCCCCGCTGGGCCGCCGAAAGAAGATTAATGGCAATCTGGGTATAATCGGGGGGATGCCTACCCTGCGTGTTTTCCCCATCCTGATCGTTTTCCTGTTCCTGGCTGCCTGCTCCCCCGGCGGCCTGATTCCTGCTTCTGAAACCGCTGCGCCCACTGAAACAGCCTCGCCGCCGACGCCCACGCCTGTGCCGGTGGCGGCGTTGGTCAATGGCGAGGGCATCCCGTTGGAAGCCTTCAATGATGAACTGGTGCGTTACAAACAAGCCCAGGAATTGCTCGGTACGCCTGTGACAGACGAACAGGCCGCCGCGAGCCTGGTGCTGGATAATATGATCTCGAACCTGCTGTTGTCCCAAGGCGCGGCAGAAAACGGGTTTGCCGTCACCGAGGAATTGCTCAATGAACGGGAGCAGGCGCTCGTGAGCCAGCTTGGTTCCCCGGAGGCGCTTGCCAAGTGGCTGGCAGAGAATAATTATTCCGGTGAATCGTTCCGGGTGGCCTTGCGTCAATCCATTGCCGTGGCCTGGATGCGGGATGAGATCGCTGCGAAAATCCCCCAAACGGCCCAACAGGTGCATGTGCGCCAGATTTTGCTCTATAATGAAGAAGCCGCCCAGACGGTGCTGGCCCGCCTGCAGGCCGGTGAAGAGTTTGAAACCCTGGCGGCCTTTTACGACCCGCTGACTCGCGGAGACATTGGCTGGTTCCCGCGTGGTTACCTGCCTTTTAAGAGCGTGGAAGATGCCGCCTTTGCTCTGATGCCCGGCGCAACCAGCGAGGTGATTGCCAGCGAGGTGGGTTTTCACATTTTGAAATTGATCGAAGTGGAGTCAGATCGCCCGCTCAGCCCGGACGCCCTGCTGGCCCTGCAGGAGCAGGCCGTGCGCGATTGGGTCAGCCAGCGCCGCCAGCAAAGTGAGATTATCCTCGCGCCGTAGTGCGCCCCGGAGTACTGCATGAATACATCCAGCAAACCCAAGGCCCGCAAGGGTGGCAAGAAAAATGACAACCTGTATAACATCCTGACGGTTGTTTTCCTGGTGATGTCCCTGTGTCTGGGCGGCGCTTTTGTCAGCATCTTCCTCAACCCGTACTCGGCGCTCAATCCCTTCCCGCCGAACACGCCCATCCCCACGCTGGTGCCGCCCACCATCACGCCGTTGGGCCTGCCCCCAACCTGGACGCCCCAGCCGACCACTATCCTGACCGAAACGCCCACGCCGCGACCCTCCATCACGCCGTTGCCGTCTGATACGCCATTCCCCACACCGACCTCGCTGTTCACTGCCACGGCCACTGTCCCGGCCTCGCGTACGCCGCGCCCGACCGGTGTGCCGTATAACAATACGATTACTTATTACGAAAGTACGGCCTTCCTGCCCGCCAGCGATTGTTCGTGGTTTGGGGTGGCTGGGCAGGTCCTGGATGCAAACAATAACCCGGTGCAAGGGGCCATCCTGCGGTTGGGCGGCAGTGTGCCCGGCAAGACCTTCTTCCCGGCCCTGACCACGCTTTCGGGCATCGATGCGGCTTACGGCCCGAGCGGCTTCCAGTTTGAATTGGGCATCCCGCCTGTGGATTCGCGCAACAGCCTGTACATCCAGCTATTTAACCAGTCCGATGAGCCGCTCTCGGAGCAGGTCTTCCTGCAGACGTATAACGACTGCAAACGCAACCTGGTCTTTGTGCGCTTCAAACAGCGATAAGATACCCTCCAGACAAAAAGGCTCCCCAATTTCGGGGAGCCTTTTGTTTCCACTTGCCAGGTTATGGCCGGACGGGTTCGGCCAGTGGCACTTCCACGGCCCAGTGCGCATATTTTTCCACATTGCCGTGCACCACTTCATTATAAAAATGGCGCAACTTGCTGGTCACCGGCCCCATCTCGCCGGAGCCAATCGGCCGGAAGTCGACCCTGGTCACTGCCAGCACCTGTGCGGCTGTGCCAGTCATGAAGAACTCGTCGCACAGGAACACCTCACTGCGGTCAATGGAACGTTCCACGACAGGCAGGCCAAAATCTTGCCGGGCAATTTCGATGATACTGCGGCGGGTGATGCCTTCCAGGATGTTATCGGTAACAGGCGGGGTGTACAGCACGCCATCACGTAGCATGAAAATATTCATTGCGCTGCCTTCGGCCACATGGCCATCCTGGGTCAGCAGCAGGGCTTCATCGAACCCGGCGCGGTTGGCGTCTGTTTTGGCCAGCGCCGAACTGGCATACGCGCCACTGATCTTGCCTCGCCCGGGGATGGAGTTGTCATCCACACGCCGCCAGGACGAAACAGTAACGTGGGCATTGGTGTCGTTGGCGACATATTTATCAAACGGCAGGGCAAAAATGGTCAGTTCGTCCACCAGGTCGTGCAGGCGCACGCCAATCCCCTCGTCGGCTTTGTAGGCCAACGGGCGGACGTACACATCTCGGCGGTAGCCGTCTGCCTGGAGCAGGTCAAATGTAATGCGAGTCAGTTCCTCGGTGGTCAGCCCGAACTCCATCGCCATCAACTTGGCGCTGTTCAAAAATCGCTGGTAATGCTCTTGTGGGCGGAAGAGGAACAATTTTTGTTTTGCCTCGTTCCAGTACCCGCGCAGGCCGCCAAACACGGCGGTTCCGTAGTTAAACGCATGGGTGGCAACCCCCACCCGCGCTTCGGTGTATGGGACAATTTTGCCTTCAAAATAGGCATGAATCGGGAGCGCTTTGACGCTCATGAACACCTCCTTTGGTAGGATGACGGACGGAACTCCCCTTGAGAGGGCACATTATACCTGATGCAAGGCGGGCTCACCCGTAGCGTTTTTCCGTTTCGGAAGCCTTGACAGGTTGGCAAGAGGAATGTATATTTAATTCGAAACTTGTCTAATTAAATATAGGATGGTAAAAATGAACGCTCGCCAACCCAACATGCTGGACTTTGTTAAAGCCATGTCCGACGCCGACCGGCTGCGGATTATCGGTGCGCTGGTGCGCCGCCCCAAGACGGCCGCGCAGGTGGCCGAAAAACTGGGCATAGATTCGCGCGCCGCCTTCCAGCACCTGTCTTTCCTGGTCTTTGTCGGCGCGGTGCGCAAGGAAGGTGGCCTCTACGCGCTGGACGAAGCCCGCCTGGAAACCCTGGCACGGGCAACCTTTGAAAACAACCGCGATGAATACGTCCCGGCCCCTGAAATGGATGAGAAATCCCGCAAGGTGCTGGCTTCCTTCCTGAACTCGGATGGTTCCATCCGCCAGATACCCATCCAACAGCCTGCCAAATTACAGGTCATCTTGGAGTACCTGGTAACAGCCTTTACCCCCGGTCAGGTGTACACCGAAAAAGAAGTCAACATGATCATCCGCCGTTTTCACGTTGATACGGCCGGGTTGCGCCGTGACCTGATCGATGCAGGCTTGCTGGAACGGGAAAGTGACGGTTCGGCCTACTGGAGGCCGCAATGAGCGACAACGAGGCGCTGGTTGGCATCTTCAAAGCCCTGGCAGACGCCAACCGCCTGAAAATCATCGGCCTGCTGGCCCAGCAACCCTACAGTGTGGAGGAACTGGCTGCACTGGTGGACCTTAAACCACCGACGGTTTCGCATCATCTGGCGCGGCTGGCTCAGGCCGGGCTGGTCAGTGCCCGCGCGGAGGGCTATTACAACGTGTACATGCTTAACAGGGAAGCCCTTGAAACCACTACCCGGAGCATCTTCTCTGCCGAGCAAATGACCGCTGCCGTGCAGGATGTTGACCTGGATGCCTATGACCGCAAAGTGGTTGGCGATTACCTGCGCCCAGACGGGCGACTGAAAACCATCCCGGCCCAGCGTAAAAAACTGGAGGCCATCCTGCGGTATGTGGTAAAAGCCTTTGAAGCGGGGAAACGCTATAGCGAAGCCGAAGTCAACGAAACGCTCTGCCGCTTCCATGAGGATGTTGCCAGCCTGCGCCGCGAATTGGTCGGTGCAAAACTGATGCAGCGTGAGGGCGGTGGGGGAGCCTACTGGCGCACGGAATAATCCGGACGCCGGTCAGGTGTGTGGTTGTATTAGGTCCCATTTGTTGCCGTACAGGTCACGGAAAACGGCCACCCTGCCGTAGGCTTCGTGGCGCGGCGTTTCAAGGAATTCCACACCGCGGGCCTGCATGGCCCGGTAATCGCGGTCAAAATTGTCAGTATGCAGGAAAAGCCAGACGCGACCGCCTGCCTGGTCACCGATTGATTTTTGCTGGGTCGGGGAGGCCGCCTCTGCCAGCAGCAGGCAGGTTGCATGGGAGCCTGCCGGGGCGACTCTGACCCAGCGTTTGCCATTTCCCAAACCGGTATCTTCCAGCAAGACGAATCCCAATTTCCCTGTGAACCAGGCAATGGCTTCATCGTAGTTGCGTACCAGCAGTGCAACCGTGGCTATATGTTGTTGCATGGTCAGTTTGCAAATCCTGCAGGCATATGGGTGGTGTCGTCAGGGCAGGCAAATTGCTCGATGTCTTTGGCGCGGTCAGGGTAGGCGGGTAGCAGCGCTTGGCGGGTGCCTCCTTCAAAGATTTCGCCAGTGAAGCCCGGTGCGAGTGTGCAGCCGAACAGCGAGTAACGTCCACCTGCTAGCATGTGCCCGGCCTGCCAAGTGCCCGCCGGGACAACAAACTGGACAAATTGCCCGTTTAGCGGTTCCGGGCCAAGGAGCACATCCTGGCTGGAACCGTCCGGGTGCAGCAGGATTAACCGGAGCGGGTCGCCGCCGTAGAAGTGCCATACTTCATCAGTAGACAGGCGGTGAAAGAGTGAGACACTGTGTGGTACGGCGCAATACAGGCCCAGCATGGCCGTGCCAAGCGGTCTGCCAGAGGGGTTCTCTGCAGAGGAGCGGTACGTGCTGGCAAAGAGCGTACCCTCCACCGGAAGGGGCTGGAAGTTGAAATGCTCAATCAGGTGGCGTACTTCGGGATGCATTTAATCTTCACGCATCCAGCGTTTGACGGCATCATGGGGGTGTTCATGCTGGCGCATGTCCTCCAGCAGGGTGGCGGGGGTATCGGCCAGGCAAATGGCCTGGATGTGTTCCTGAAAAACAAAACCCTCCTGCCGGGCATGGCGCAGGGCGGCCATCAGTGGGGCGTAATAATTGCGAATGTTCAACAGGCCGACCGGTTTGGCGTGCAGGCCAATCTGTCCCCAGGTAAGGGTTTCAAAAAGTTCATCAAAGGTACCAAACCCGCCGGGCAGGGCAATGAACCCGTCGCTCAGTTCGTACAGGCGCGATTTACGCTGGTGCATGGTGGGCAGCACCTCGAGGCGGGTCAGCCGTTGGTGCGCCAGCGCCGCGGTGTTCATGCTTTCCACGATCACCCCAATCACCTGGCCGCCTGCCTCCAATGCGCCTTCGGCCAACTCGCCCATCAG
Source organism: Anaerolineales bacterium (assembly GCA_024710905.1). Lineage (GTDB taxonomy): Bacteria > Chloroflexota > Anaerolineae > Anaerolineales > Villigracilaceae > JANJTV01. The sequence continues at coordinate 45,729 of JANJTV010000153.1, forward strand.
CCCGGTTTTTCCGCCGCCATAGATTACTGCAATCCCCTGCGCGGCCAGGAAACGCCCGGCATCACGCGCAGCAGACAAATAATCTACATGGACATGGTCGGCAGATCCGCAGTAAACAGTAATCGCTTTCATTGTGCGCTCCATTTCTATATATAGTATATCTACAAAAACAAGTAAGAGTTGCATTAACCGCCCCATCTGCTGCTTGACTCTGTTGTCGGCGCGGGCATAGAATAGATAAATATGGAATACAAGGACTACTACCAGACCCTCGGCGTGCCCCGCAATGCCACTGCGGATGACATCCGCAGTGCTTATCGCAAGCTGGCCCTGCAATATCACCCAGACCGCAACCCCGGAGACCGGCGGGCCGAAGATAAATTTAAGGATGCTAACGAGGCCTACCAGGTACTCTCTGACCCGCAGAAACGCGCCCGCTATGACCAGCTCGGCTCGGCCTACAGCAGCTGGCAGCGCAACGGCGGCCAGGGCGGCTTTAACTGGGAGGAGTGGTTTGCCAGCCGGGCGCGCAGTGGCCAGGGCAGTGTGAATGTGGATGACTTCTTTGGCGGCCGCGGTGGATTTTCGGATTTTTTCGATGCCATCTTTGGCGGGATGTCTGCGGCGGGCTACCCCGGGGCGGGTTCCGCCTCCCGGAGCCGGGGGCAGTTCCCGGAGCAGCCCGTTTCCATCACCCTGCAGGAGGCCTACCAGGGCGCCAGCCGCCTGCTCGAGAGCAATGGCCGCCGCGTGCAGGTGAAAATCCCGGCCGGGGTAAAGACCGGCTCAAAGATACGCGCGGCTGGCGGCGGCCCCAGCGGGGCAGATATCTACCTGAAGGTCACGGTCACCCCGGACCCTCGCTTTGAGCGCGAGGGTGATGACCTGAAAACGCAGGCCCAGGTGGATGTTTTTACCGCGCTGCTGGGTGGCGAAGCGGATGTTGAAACGCTGGCGGGGCGGGTTAAGCTAACCATCCCGCCGGGCACCCAGCCCGAGCAGCTGATCCGACTGGCCGGGCGCGGCATGCCAAAACTGAAGAACCCACAGGAAAAAGGTGACCTGTTTGTGCGTGTTAAAGTACGCCTGCCAAAAGAACTAACCACCGAGCAAAAGGCCCTGCTGGAGCAGGCTGCGCGGCTGGCACAGAAATGACTTTAGAAGGAGTGATGAAGAGATGAAGCGTACCTTGTCTATTTTTATGGCAATTGCCATGCTGGCCTTGGCCGGGCTGGGCTGCCAGTTTGTCAATAATGCTTCCAGCGCCCCGCAGGCCACCGGTTTGCCCGCCACAGCCACACCTGCGCCGACCGCCATCCCGGTGGCTTCTGCCGCACCGAGCATGATCCAGGAACAGGAAGCCCTGATTGCCCTGTACGAGCAGGTGGAGCCGGGCATTGTTTCCATCCAGGTGGCCAGCAGCAATGGTGGTTCACAGGGTTCCGGCTGGGTATATGATGACCAGGGCCACATTGTGACCAATTACCATGTGGTGGAAGGCGCCGAACTCATGCAGGTGGATTTCCCGTCCGGGTTTAAGGCGTATGCCGAACTGGTGGGTGTTGACCCCGATTCTGACCTGGCAGTGATAAAAGTGGATGCGCCTGCCGGGGAACTCTTCCCGCTCATCCTGGGCGACTCTAACTCATTAAGAGTCGGCCAGACGGTGATCGCGATTGGCAATCCTTTTGGCCTGAGTGGCACCATGACAAAGGGGATTGTCTCTGCGCTGGGGCGCACCCTGCCTTCGGACCGTGAATCGCCGGGTGGCGGATTTTTCAGCGCGGGAGACTTGATCCAGACCGACGCCCCGATTAACCCGGGCAATTCTGGCGGGCCGCTGTTCAACATCAACGGCCAGGTGGTGGGCGTCAACCGGGCAATTATTACCGACGCTTCGAATGCCACTGGCGAACCGGTTAACTCGGGTATTGGTTTTGCGATATCGATTAATATTGTTAAACGCGTGGTGCCTGCGCTGATCGATGATGGGGAATATGATTACCCTTTTATGGGCATTTCCTCGATCGACAGCCTGCCAATTGACGCCATCCAGGCCCTGGACCTGCCGCAATATACCGGCGCCTATGTTACCAGCGTGGTGGAGGACGGCCCGGCAGACAGGGCTGGCATTCGCGCCGGGACGCGCCAGACCCAGATTACCGGCCTGCTGGCAGGCGGCGACCTGATCATTGCGCTGGATGGCCTGCCGATTAAGAATTTTGACCAATTGCTCAGTTACCTGATAAATAACAAGGGGCCGGGCGATACCATCCTGCTGACCATTATCCGGGATGGCGAAACGATTGAAGTGCCGCTGACACTTGACAGACGGCCATAAGCAAAAAAGAAACCGGGGCTGGCATTGCCAGCCCCGAACTTGTTTAACCGAACCGTTCTTCCTTCCAGACGTCTGCCCGGTTGTGATATCCGGCCTGCTCCCAGAAGCCGCGCCGGTCGGCGGGCATAAATTCCAGCCCGCGCAGCCATTTGGCGCCTTTCCAGAAGTAGGGGGTTTCCAGGTCTTCGCGCCCGGCAATTGCGCCGACGATCCCACGCAGGGGGTAGCCATGATCGGCATCGATGGGCTGGCCGTCAAAATGGGTCGCCATCAGGAAGTTGTCCTGCAGGACGATATCCAATGGCAGGTTGACGGTAAATCCGTACTCGGCATGCTGCATGACATATTTGGCCGTTGGTTTGATTTTGATGAATCCCTGTTCCACCAGCGTGCGGACTGAAACGCCCTCCCAGCGGGTGTCGAACTTGCTCCAACGGGTGACGCAGTGAATATCCATCACCAGGCTGGCGCGAGGCAGCTGGTTGAATTCTTCCCAGTTCCAGGTCTTCTCTTCTTCCACCTCGCCCCAGATACGGAAATCCCACGTGGCGGGGTTGAATGGCGGAACCGGCCCGTAGTGTAGTACTGGGAACTTAAGCGTGAGCGACTGGCCCGGGGGCAGCCTGCCCTCGTTTTTTACACGGTCTTCTTCCTTGCGGCGATCCAATCCCTCGAACATGAACATAGATAAAGCGCCTCCTGATGCATCTGGGCTGATTATAACGAAATTTGGCAGTGCATGGCACGGATGCGGGTTGGTGATTGGTTCTTACCCGTGTTTATGATACTATTTTGAAAGGTTTTAATCCTTTGCCTGAGACTGGAGACTACCATGCAAGATTTCAATCTGGAAAACATTATTGTTACCGTGGTGCTGTGTGGCGTTTTCTTGCTGTTGAATGGCATCTTCCTGGCGATCATTATCTTCACACGCCGCAAGATGGGCGAGATTGCCCAGTGGCCCTCCACGGGCGGGGTGGTGCAGAGGTCTTACCTCGAAGAACGGTCAGATAGTGAGGGCGGCAGTACGTCTTACCCGGTGGTGCATTATGCCTACAAAGTAGGTGCGAACGCCTATCAGGGAACGAAGATTGCGCCGGGCATGGAAGTGGGTGGCATGGGGGCTGGGAAAGTGATTGCGAAATACCCGGTCAATTCGTTGGTGACGGTGTATTACAACCCTGCCAATCCATCTGATGCTGTTCTGGAGAAGAACGCCCCGGCCCTGTGGGTTTTATGGCTGGTGTTAATCATCTTTGACCTGGCTTTGTGCTGTGTCGTGCCGTTTGCTTTCCTGGCTTCAAATAGCGCCGGGTTTTCTTTCTAACAGATAACAAACTCCCCGTTCGATCAATAAGAACGGGGAGTTTGTTTTTTACTTCAGGGCGGCTTTGGCCGCTTCGATCACTTCGTCGTAATCCGGCTCAGTGCCGAGCGTGGGCAGGTAGTTGACATACGTCAGGATGCCTTCGCGGTTGACGATGAAGACCGAGCGGCGCAGGTAACGGCGTTCTTTAATCAGGATGCCGTATTTTTCGCCAAATTCAGCATTCAGTACATCCGAAACGACTACAACCTTATCCACACCGCTCGCGCCGCACCAGCGTTTTTGCGTCATGGGGAAGTCGGTGCTGATGGTGTAGATAACAATGTCGTCGCTCAATTTGGCGGCTTCTTCGTTAAAGCGGCGGGTTTCGCGGTCACACACGTCCGTCTCGAGTGAAGGCACAGCGGACAGAATGATGACCTTGCCCTTCGCGTCCTTGATCGGGTTGACCGGTGCCCAGTTGGCAGCGCTGGCGGTAAATTCCGGGGCGGGCTGGCCCACATTTACATCATCGCCAATGATGGTGACGAAATTATCTCCCAGTTTGAAAATATCGGTGCGGCTGGTTGGCATGAGGACTTTCTCTCCTTGATAAGAATTATTTGAGGCGATTAAACCATAACAATATTGGTTTTATGTTAATGTTTGGTCTGGCTGCCAGGAAAGTCGGGTTGATTGACATCTGACTTTTCATCGGTTATATTGTTATAACATTATAACATTTGAGAAGCGAAAACGGCATGATTTTCCAAAAACCAATCCTGATCATTGGCGCGGGGCCGGTGGGGTTATCCCTAGGGCTGGCGTTGGGCCGCGCGGGCATCCCGGCGCAGGTCTTTGAAGCCGACGCGGAACTGAACACCCAGATTCGCGCCAGCACTTTCCATCCGCCAACCCTGGAGTTGTTCGCGCAATGGGGCGTGGTGGAAGAGGTTATCCGGCATGGCTATAAAGTGGACCGCCTGCAATACTGGGAGCGCGACCCGCGCCGGGTGGTGGCCGATTTTGATTACAGCGCCATTGCCAATGACACGCCCTACCCCTACCGCCTGCAATGCCCGCAGCACATTGCCACGCGGGTGCTCAAGCCCGCCGTGGAAGCAGCCGGGATTCCCATGCATATGGCTCACCGCCTGATTGATTTTACAGACGATGGCGATGGAGTGACTGCCCGTTTTGAAACGCCGGATGGCCCGAAAACCGTGCAGGGCGCGTACCTGTGCGGCGCGGATGGCTCGCACAGCACGGTTCGCAAGCAGCTTGGGGTGGGCTTCCAGGGCAAGACCTATGAAGACCGTTTTCTCTTAATTGGCACCGACCTGCAAACCGGCGATCTGTTGCCCGGCGCGGCCCAGGTTTGCTACATCTTTGACCCGCGCGAGTGGGTCATCATCTTGAACCTGCCAGACATCGTGCGGATTGTCTTCCGTATGCGCGACAACGAAGAAGAAAGCATTGCCCTGCAAGAGGATAACCTGCGCGCCCGGGTGGCGGGCTTTTTTGGCCCGGTGCCGCCTTTTAACATCAAGACCACCCAGCTCTACCGCGTGCACCAACGTGTGGCTGATTCTTTCAAAATTGGGCGCGTTTTGTTGCTGGGCGATGCAGCCCATAACAACAATCCCTCCGGGGGGATGGGCATGAACAGCGGGATTCACGATGCGGCCAACCTGGCGGAAAAATTCACCCGGCTGGTGCAGGGGGAACCGGATTCCGTTTTGGATGAATATGCCAGCCAACGGCGGGAATATGCTGTGCAGTCAGTGCAGTTGTACACCGACCAGCAATACAACAACATGGTCATGGAGGACGAACAGGCCCGCCAGGCGCGTAACGATAGCCTGTCCGGGGCGGCCAGCGACCCTGAACGGGCGCGGGCCTATTTGCTCAGGGCCTCCATGCTGGAAGACAGGATATTTTCATGAAGACATACGGCCATTTTATTGACGGGCAGGATGTGCCTGCCAGCGGCGGGCAGGCCTTTGAAAGCCTGGCCCCGATGACTGGCGAGGCGCTGGGCCTGGCTGCGCGCGGCACAGCAGAAGATGTTAGCGATGCCGTTGATTCGGCCCGGCGCGGCTTTTTGCACTGGTCCGGCCTGCCGCCCGCGGAACGGGAGCGCATCCTGCTGAAATGCGCCGACCACGTGGAAGCCAGTTATGACCGGCTTCTGAACCTGTTAATTGATGAAAGCGGCTCTACCATCATCAAGGCCAAATATGAAGTGCTCTACACGGCTTCAGTGTTGCGGGCGGCGGCTGGCGAAGTGCGCCGCCTGTACGCCGACACCCTGCCCAACGAAAAACCGCATCGCCTTTCCATGGTGCTGCGCGAGCCGTTGGGCGTGGTGCTGGCCATTTCGCCATTTAATGCGCCGCTGGTGCTGCTGGCCAAGATGGTCGTTTTCCCGCTCGGCGCAGGCAATGCAGTGATTGCCAAACCGTCTGAAGAGACGCCGCTGATCGCGGTGGAGTTTGCGCGGGTGCTGCACGAGGCAGGCCTGCCCGCCGGGGTCTTTAACGTCATCACTGGCTTCGGTGCGGAAGTAGGCGAGCCGCTGGCCCGCCACCCCGGCGTGGATGGCATTGCCCTGACCGGCTCGACGGCCACAGGCATCAGGATTGCCAAAATTGCAGCCGAGACCATGCGCCGGGTGCAACTGGAACTGGGCGGCAAAAATCCGCTGCTGGTGCTTAACGACATGGATGTCACCCGGGCCGCCGAAATTGCCGCCGTGGGCGCGTTTACACACGCCGGGCAGATCTGCATGTCCTCGGCGCGGATTTTGGTGGAACAGCCGCTCGGGCGGGCTTTTGCCGAAGCGCTGGCCAAAAAGGCCGCCAGCCTGCACCTGGGTGACCTGCGCGATGAAAAAACCGCCTACGGGCCATTAATCAACCAGCGCGCGGTGGAAAAAGTAAAAAGCCATGTGCAGGCAGCCCTGGCGGGCGGCGGCGAATTGTTAACTGGCGGCCAAGTGCAGCGCGGATTGGTCTTCCAGCCGACGGTGATCTACAACCCGCCGCGCAGCGGGCCGCTCTGGTGCGAGGAAACGTTTGGCCCGGTGGCAAGTGTGACGGAAGTGGATTCTTTTGATGAAATGATTGCCATAGCCAACGAGAGCGATTACGGCCTGAGCGCCGGGGTGCTGACCAATGACCTGGTGCGCGGATTGACGGCTGCGCGGCGCATCCGGGCCGGGTCTGTGCATGTCGGGGCGCATTCCTTCCAGTCTGACCCGATGGCGCCCATTGGCGGGTACGGGATGTCTGGCGTGGGCCGCAGCGGCGGGAAGTACTCGGTGGAGCATTTCACCGAATTAAAGTGGGTTTCGCTGGAACTGGGGGAGACTCCCCGGCCCTTTTAACGGCAGCAGGTGGTCGGGAGCCAGTTTCGGTAATCAATAAACAGTTGCAGTGCGTGCTTCCATTTTTCTTGTCGAGGAGAGAGAACAGATGACAACAGCAATCCCGCAGAAGAAGTTCGGTCCGGTTCGGCTGGTGGAGGGGGTGAGCATGAAGAACATGTTTACCTATTACTTCGCCACGATCACTTCCCTGTTTGTGTTTACCTTCCTGCCGCAGTTCCAGCCTTTCCTGCTGGCGGAGGTGCTGGCCATCCCTGAGAGCCAGCAGGGGGTAATCAGTGGTACGCTGGGTTTCCTGGGCGAGGTGGTGATCCTGCTCAGCATTGGCATGTGGGGCAGCCTTTCGGACAAGATCGGGCGACGGTATGTGTTTGCCAGCGGCTTCCTGATCATGGCCGCTGCGCTCTACCTGTACCCGACCGTGGATTCGCTGCTGACCCTGTATGTGCTGCGCGGGTTGTTCGCGCTCGGTTCGGCGGCGGCCACGACCATGATTTCGACCGTGATCGCGGATTACGCCATCAATGAAGATCGCGGCAAGGCGGCCGGGCTGCAGGGCGTGGGCAACGGCATTGGCGCATTGCTGACCGTGTTCGTGGCCCTGCAATTGCCGAAGATCTTCATTGGCCGGGGCGCAACGCCTTTTGAAGCCGGGGAATGGACCTACTGGATCATTGCGGCTGTGGCGGGACTTTCAGCGCTGGTGATGGTGGCCGGGCTGCGCGCCCGCACCCAGGCCCAGAAGGAGCAGAAGAAAAGCCTGTGGCAGATTACCCGTGAAGGGATTGCGGCGGCCAAAGACCCCGGCATTGCGCTTTCTTACATGGCGGCGTTTATTTCACGCGGTGACCTGGCGATTGTGGGTACGTTTTTCACGCTGTGGGTGGTGACGTATGGCACAACCCATGGCGGTCTTTCGACAGCCGATGCGCTCGCGCGCGGGGGGATGGTGATTGGCATTGCCCAGACGGCGGCGCTGGTCTTTGCGCCGGTCTTTGGCATGCTCTCAGATCGCATGAATCGCGCCAACGCGACCATTTTTGCCGTGGCGCTGGCTTCGGTTGGATACGGTTCCACCTTGCTGGTGACCGACCCAACCAGCGGTTTGATTTTTGTGGTGGCGGTGCTGATCGGGATTGGCGAGATCAGCGGGGTGATTGCCAGCGGGGTGTTAATCGCCCAGCAGGCGCCGGGAGAGATTCGCGGTTCGGTGATTGGCATTTTCAGCCTGTGCGGCACGTTTGGCATCATGACGGCCACCGGCGTGGGCGGTTACCTGTTTGACCACTGGCTGCCGCAGGGACCGTTTGTGCTGTTCGCCGCGCTGGGATTGGTGGTGGTGGTAATCGGGCTGCTGATTCGCAATAAGATCGTGCCGCGCAATGAGGATGGTGAGGTCTTTGCGGGCGGACATTAGCGGGAGTGGGCAGTTGAGCGTTTAGCGTTCAGCGGTCAGCCTTTGGCTGGCCGCTGTTTTTAAGGCAGCGCTGACGGCAGAGGCGGACATCCTGCGTTAAAACACTCTGGCCAGCCGGGAAGGATGCAGGTTTTTGCCCAGCCCGTAAAACTCACAAAAGCTCATGATCAGCGGATTCCATTTGTCTGCGTCGATGTGATGCCTTTTTTCGGTGTTTAGAATCGATTCATCGATATGCACCCGCACAATCTGAACTTCAATCGCCATGGCAAAGTCATCCGGCGCACCAAACGGGTGGAATTTTTCAACGATTCCCTCCAATTGCACGGGGCATTCCACCACGCGGGGCGGGCGCACATCCTGTGACGGCGCGGTGGTTAACCCGGCATGGGAGAATTTGTCTGGAATGTATTGGAAGGTCATGTTTTGTTTGTAACCGGGCACGGGGTTTTTCCCGGTGGTCAGGGCCAGGCGGTCCACCGCGCCGACCAGGTCTGCCGAGGGCAGGTTAAGCACGCATTCTCTTTCGCGCAGCAGGTTTTCCACGGTTTTGGAACGCATGCCCATGCCGAGCATGCAGGACTGCCCCAGCCACCAGGCCGAAGACATGGGCGCAAGGTTGGCGGAACCGTCTTCGTTCAGGGTACTGAGCAGCACAACCGGGGTGCCGAAATAAAGGATTTTGGGATGGATGGTCTGGTGCATGGTTTCTCCGTCATCAATTTGGAAGTGATGCGGAAAGTGTAAAAGATGCCGGCCCGGGCTGCCACCCGATTCTTGCGCGTTTTTAGGCGGCGGGAAGGGCTTGTTTTTGGCGGGGATTTTTTGTATAGTAGGGGAAGCGGTGATTTTCCGCATAAGACGAAAATCGGGGTTTTATGCGGCATCGTTTCTGCCTAATTAATAGTTGGCACGCCCCTTGCACAACATAGTAAAAACATCTTCAGAAAATGAACACTGGCTCAACACTGACACGTACAGATTATGAAAATTACTTGGTTTACTTGTATTTTGGTTCAGACCAAGATTTATTAAAAGCCTGTATCAATAGAGCCTATCGTGACTTCAATCGCACAATGCACGGTTTTGGTAAATTTGAAAAAGCAGGTCAACTGTACTATGAAGCAGTAATTTTGTTAAAAGAATCGCTTAATGGTCTAAAAGTGCTTTCTTCCACCAAATCAATGACGGTAGAAGTTTTTGATAATTGGCATAAAACCACCTGCGAAAAAATAACCGCTCTTTATGACGAAAAAGGTTTTCATCTTTTTATCGGTCAGGCTCAAAAATGGGTCAACATGACTTTGAAATATATTTTTACAGTTGGCGAAGAACGAGTAGAAGGTTTTAGTTTTGCCTATCCTTTTTGCCATGTGCCACTTGATAATATTTTGCTCGAACAACTCAAAAAATATGATTTTCCTGCGTTAGAATGTGCGTGGAGTCGTCGTGATAATTACGATGAATATTTACAAAGGCAAATTTGGTTAAGGAAAAAATTTGCTCTTGCCCCGATGGATGTAGAATTTATGCTTTGGTTGGGGCAAGAAATAAAAAACTGAAAAGAAAAGTCAGTCTCTGCAATCCAAAAGCGTGCCAACAAAGCGTCCCGCAAGAGCACCGGGATGATACACCCGCAGGCATATGCCCGTAAGGTATATCTCCTTCGGGGACGATGTCGCAAGTCGTTGGGCGGTTCACTCAGTATAAATTCCAGAATCATTATGGATGATTATCATATGGCTATAATGCAACGCTCTTTTTCAGCAGAGCAGGACAAATACCTAATGGCTGCGCTGGCTCGCCAATGCTCAGAAAATAATCTCCATGTAATAGATTTGCCTTATCGTTTAAGTTCATGGGCATTTGACAATCCTGAAAACATCCGTTTATGGGTGGATGAAAATCAACAACTTGTCGCCTGGGCGGCACTTCAGACGCCTTTTTGGACAATTGATTATGTATGCCATCCTGAAAAAGAATACCATTTGCATCGAGAAATCCTTTTATGGGCAGATCAACGCGCTAAAGCAGTACAAAAAACGCCTTACGAGCGTCCTGCATGGTTTGTCATGGTTTTCTCCGGGCAAATTAACCGAATTCACGACTTGGAAAATACAGGTTTCAAATGTCAATCGGATGTGGGCGATGATTCTTGGTCAAAAGTACTCATGCATCGTTCATCTCAAACGCCTGCAAAAGTGTACAAACCTCGTTCAGCAGGCTTTACCGTTCGCTCATTGGCGGGAGAGAAGGAAGTACAGAATTATGTTGACCTTCACCAATCTGTTTTTGAAAGTAAAAATATGACGGTAGATTGGCGAATGCGCACACTTCAACACCCTGATTACATGCCCGAGTTAGATATTGTTGTCGAATCAGCCAACGGAAATTTGGTCGCCTTTTGTATTTGTTGGTTTGACAAAAATTCAATGACAGGACATGTTGAACCATTAGGTAGCCACAAAAATTTTCGGCAGTATGCGCTGGGGCGAGTCGCCCTTTCGGAAGGATTGCATCGCCTACAGTCCCTTGGAGCGAAGAATGTTTTTGTTGAAACAGATAACTATCGAAATATTGCTTTTCGGCTTTACGAGTCGTTTGATTTTCAAGTGATACAAGATGTTCTTGTATATCGAAAAGATTATGAAACTGATTAACACAGAGTCATCTTGCTAAAACACCGCCCAACAAAGCGCCCCAGGATGATACACCCGCAGGCATTTGCCCGTAAGGGTATCTTCCCTAAAGGGACGATGTCACAAACTGTTGGGCGGCAAGCCGTGAAGCCACAAGAAAGGTGTAAAGAACATGCAGTCCAGACCAGCAGAGAAACCTCCTCTTCTCGAATTTGGAACCAGACTTGATGGAATAGACTATATTGAGCGTCCCGGCGTGTATGCGATAATTGAAAATAATCATAAGCAGATTGCAGTCATTGAGACCAGTACGGGTTACTTCCTCCCAGGAGGCAGTATCGATTCCGGTGAGGGAAAAGTGGCTGCCTTGAAGCGGGAAATCCTTGAGGAAATTGGCTATGACGTCTTGGTGCTCGCAGAGATGGGTGAAGCGGTTGATTATATAAAAGCCCGCGTGGATGGAAAGTATTATCAGATCCATGGTAACTTCTATCAAGTACAACTTGCATCCAAACGTGGAGATGGAATCGAAAAGGATCATCGACTCGTATGGTTAAGTCCAGAACATGCTATTCAGGTGCTCACTCGTCAGAGTCAAGCTTGGGCAATTCAGCAGATGGCCAAGGAATACTGAAGAAAATAGCGCCAGATAACCATACAACCGCCCAACATAGTGTCTGTCCTGCAAGGGCATGGGATAATGCATACGCAGGCATATGCCCTAACTGGGACGATGCCGCAAACCGTTGGGCGTTTGCTTGCGGCACAAAAAAGTAAGAGGAGTGTTTCGCCATGAACAACAAGTCCAGCCAGCGCGTGTTTGGCTATTCATTTGCCAGCATTTACTCGCTCTACATCCAAAAAGCGGAGCGCAAAAATCGCACGAAACAAGAAGTGGAGCAGGTCATTTGCTGGCTGACGGGCTACGACCGGGCCGGCCTGCAGCAGCAGGTTGATCAGGGCAACGACCTGGCAATCTTTTTTGCCCGGGCCCCGTCCCTGCACCCTAACCGCGCGCAAATCAAAGGTGTGATATGCGGCGTGCGCCTCGAGGAGATCGAGGACCCACTCATGCAAAATATCCGCTACATGGACAAGCTGGTGGATGAACTGGCCAAAGGCCGGCCGATGGAGAAGATTTTGCGGCAATGACCCGTCCGGTTTTTCCGCAACGATAACCTGCCCCAGAATCGGCAAACCAACCCTGGGGCAGGCGCTTTTCACTGACCGCTGACTGCTGAACGCCGAAAGCTCCCTAATACTCCCGCAACAACCTGCCTGCCCCGTACACTTTTTCATTGATTCCATTGTCACGCAGCGCCATCCAGTAGGTGGCAGCGTTAATCGCAATCACCGGTTTCCCCAGCCAGCGTTCGGCTTCATCGGCCAGGCCGACCATGCTCAGGTTGGTGCCAACCTGTACCAGCGCGTCGGCGTCCTTGTTGACCTCCAGTAGTGCGTTCCGCAGTTCGTCCTGGGTCACGTGGGCAATGGCTATGGCCGTCGGGCAGCGCAGGCCCTTGATGGCCGTCACCTCGAAGCCCAGGTCGTTAAAGAAGCGCACCACGTTCCTGTCGCCCACCGGCTGGTAAGGCGTGACCACGCCAATTTTTTTAACGTTAAACAACTTCAAGGCCCGTTCGCAGGCCTCCGCGCCGGTGGCCACAGGCAGGCCGCCTGCCCAGTCTGAGATCATTTTTGTGAACTTACGGTTGCCCTCCACGCCGTCCCAGAAGGTCTCGGCGCTCATGCCCATCACCATATAATCCGGCTCGGCGGTCATCACACGTTGCACGGCGTACTCAATCTCCACGCGGATCTGTTGCAGCAGGTTCTCAAAGGCCTCGTCGCTGCTCAGGTTCTGGTCGCGGATGTGGATGCGCGAGATGTGCGGCGTGACGCCCGGCACGGTCATGCGGTAGAAATCGGGTTCAACGATGGTATTGGTGGAGGGGATGATGACGCCAAACTTTTTGCGCCAGCCGAGAGAGTCAGTCATGGGGGAGGTCTCCTTCTTATTCGGACTATTTTTGTCTTGACGTTGCTGCCTAAATGTTATAACATTATAACATTCTGGTGCTTCATGTCAAATACTTACCCAATCCACAAAGGCTACGCCGATACGAACTACGGGCAGGTGCACTTCCGTTCAACGGGCAGCCCCTCCGCCCCGGCGCTGGTCTTGCTGCACCAGACCGCCAGTTCGGGCGCGATGTTCGAGCCGTTGATGCGCCTGCTCTCGGATGAGTTCTTCATCATTGCGCCTGATACGCCTGGTTTTGGCGGATCTTTCGCGCCACCGCCCGGCTTCTCTGTGAAGTTCCTTGCCGACTGCCTCCACGCCGCACTGACAAACATCGGCGTGGAGTCTTGTTTTGTGTTCGGGCACCACACCGGTGCAGCGCTTGGCGTGCAGCTATCGCATGACCATCCCGGCTTTGTCAGGCGGCTGGCGCTTTCCGGCCCGCCGCTCCTCAGCCCGGAACAGGTGGCTGGCCTGAAGGCCGCCCTTCGTGTGCCCGCCCTGGATCCCGATGGCGCGCACCTGGCCCAGATCTGGGAGCGCATCCGCAAACGGGATGAATCCCTGCCCCTGGAAGTTGTCCAGCGCGAAGTGCTGCTGACCCAGCAGGCCCGGTTGTATGCGCCGGATGCCTACCAGGCGGTTTTTGACCAGCCGTTTGGCGAGCAACTGGCCGGGCTGGACATTCCGGTGCTGGTGATGGCCGGGGAGCACGACACCCTGCGCGCCAGCCTTGAACCGGCTTTCGCCCTACTGAAAAACGGGCAGATGCAGGTGCTGGCCGGGCAGGGCCCTTATGTTTGTGACCAGGCGCCGCAGGCGCTGGCAACTGTCTTGCACGACTTTTTGCGCTAAGGAGGAGGAAGAGATGGAAAATGCCCTTTTTATTGTGCTGGGCCTGATGCAACTGGGGATCGCCATGTATGGCACGGTCCAGATTCGCAAGCAGTTCAACTGGTATTTTGCGCTGGTGCTGGCCGTGACCTTTGGCCTGGCTTACGACAACTTTGCCATTGCTTCTGGCGGGTTTCTCGGTCAAGGCGAGCTGCTCAAGAACATCAACGCGCCGCGTTACTGGGTGCATGCCTTTTTGACCCCGGCCATGATGATTGCCTGTTTTGGCGCGCTGCGTCTGAGCGGCTCTAAGTTTGCCCAGGGCAAAACTTGGCACATCATCATCTGTGTGCTGGCCACGGCCATGATCGGCCTAGGCGCGTATATTGATGTCTTTAACCTGACCCTGGTGCCGGAGGTGGACGGCAATGTACTGCGTTATGTCAATGACTTCCACCCGCTGAAAGGTCCGCCTATCCCCTCGGTCACGACCATCCTGGTGGTGCTGGTCTTTGGCATCATCCTGTGGCGCAACCGCAAGTTCCCTTGGTTGTTTGCGGCTTCTTTATTCATGTTCATTGCGGCGGGCGCGGGTGCCAGCCTGCTGGCCCTGCAAAACGTGGGCGAGGTGGCCTTTGCCGCCGGTTTGGTGGCCACACAGGTCTTTGCGAATAAAATCAGTTAGAGACTAAACGCAAAGGCGTGGAATCGCAAAGTTTTATCGTCATAAAAGGCCATCTGGCGTCTTTGCGGCTCTGCGTTAAAGAGTTTGAATTTTTCGCGCTTACAAACCCGGAGGAACTTATGGAAGAAACCTACAGCGTCCCGTTGGCCTTGCAAGACTTCATGCCCGTTGCCCTGTCATCTGTCGGCTTGTTTTACCTGGCCGAGTTGTTCAACAAACTCTCCGGCGGCAGGCCGTTCATCCGCTGGTTTGGCCTGCTCGGCGCGTGGATGATCATGCTGGGCGGCGGCACCAAAGCCGCCTGGAAGTTAAACATCGCCCTGACCGGCCAGCACATCGCCTGGATGGACGACCAGCTTTTCTTCATGCTGGGCGGCGGCTTTACCCTGATGGCCTGGGCGTTTATCTCCGCGCGCCGCGTGGCGGCGGGCAAAAGCACCTTCTCATGGGGCTGGCTCATCCCGCTGGTCATCATGGCCGCTCATTACCTCACTGCCCTATATCTCAAAGACACCTACGCTGACACTCGCTACTGGTTCTTCGTGCTGCTCGGCCTGACCACCATCGCCAACTTCACCGTCAGCGGTACGGCCATCCGCCAGGCGCTGGAGAACAAACAAACCCTGGTGGCGGTGCTGTTCATTATCAACATTGTTGCCATCCTCTTGTTGCAGGGCCTGGCGCGCACTGGCGACCGCAGCGAAACCATGCAGTGGATCGAACAACTCATGAACACGGTTGGCACGGGCGTCTTCGGCTACGCGGGCTATGCCCTGAATCGCTTCTTCAACCGTGCGTAAAGGCTTCTACATCTACTTTTTGGATGGCAAGCCGACCGATATTCTCGAAACCTGGCAGGTTGAACCCGCCCCCGCAGGCGAAATCATCCGCTCGGAGCGGCTTGCCTACGGGACCAGCCTGGGCCTGTCCGCTGTCAAACAGGGCGATTCCGTCACCCAATTCGAAGCGCGTTTTATGGCTCAGGGAAACGAGATTGCCGCCAGTTATGAAATTTGTGGCGGGCAAGTAAACGTCCGGCGGATGGTCAATGGCATTTGCCGCGAAACAGGCCTCGCGCTCAATGAGCCGTTCCTGGTCTTCCCGTTGCTGCGTGTTTTCGTTGGGCCGATCATTTTGCATCTTGCCCAAACCGGCCAGCCGCAGACAGTCTTGTTGCCCTGGCTGATGGACCCCGCCAACGAGGAAAAATTCCTCGCCCCGCACACAGACCTGCGCGCCGCCCGGCGGGTGCAACAGGGCAACCCCGAAAGCGCCTTCAGCTATACAGGCGAACATTACGACGAAAGCGCCCGCTTCTGGGTGAACGAGCAAACTGGACTGCTGACCGCCTACGAATGGCAGCAGGGAAAGCAACACTGGCAGGTAAGGTGTCAAACCAATGAGCAATGACCTGAAAGACAATTACAAGGGTGTTTTCGATGGCCGCCTGGGCTTTGGCAAACGCCCGGCGCTGTTGATTGTGGATTTCATCAAAGCCTACACCACGCCGGGCGCGCCGCTCTACGCGCCGGATGTCGCCTCGGCAGTCAAAGAGACGACAGACCTGCTGGCCCTGGCGCGCCAAAAGCACATCCCGGTGCTGTATACCAAAGTGCTGTACAACAAAAACTACGCTGACGGCGGCATTTTCGTCCAGAAAGTGCCGGTGCTCAAGACCATGATAGAAGGCGAACCGTTGGCCGAAATCGTGCCTGAACTGACGCTGGTGGAAAGTGACATCATCATCGTCAAACAATATGCCAGCGCCTTCTTTGGAACTTCGCTGGCCGCCACCCTGACCAGCCTGGGCGTGGATACGATCCTGTTAACTGGCTGCAGCACATCGGGCTGTATTCGCGCCTCAGCGGTGGATGGCATGCAATACGGCTTTCGCGTCATCGTGCCGCAGGAATGTGTGGCAGATCGTCATCCCGGTCCGCATGAGGCCAACCTGTTCGACATCAACAGCAAATATGGCGACGTTCTGAAAAAAAATGAAGTGATGGAGTATCTCAAGAATTTATGAAAGCCCTGCAAGGAATTCGCGTATTAGACCTGACCCACATGCTCTCCGGCCCGTATGGCGCGATGTTGCTGGCCGACCTCGGCGCTGAGACCATCAAAGTAGAGCCGCCCGGCACGGGCGAAGGCACCCGCCGCCTGCTTGAAAAAGACCCTGCTAACAGCCTGAACGGCTTTGGCGCGTATTTCATGACCCTCAACCGCAACAAGAAAAGCGTCACGCTGGACTTGAAGTCTGAAAAAGGCCTGGCTGTGTTTTACGAACTGGTCAAAACAGCAGATGTGGTGATCAGCAATTTCAGCGCCGGGGTGACCGAGCGCCTGAAAATTGATTACTCGCGCCTGAGCCAAATCAATCCGCGCATCATCACCTGCATCGTTACTGGTTTTGGTGAAACCGGCCCTGGCAAGGATCGCACGGCGTTTGATATGGTTGCCCAAGCCATGGGCGGCGGCATGAGCATCACCGGCCAGCCGGGCAACCCGCCTACCCGTTCCGGCATCCCGATTGGCGACCTGGGCGGCGGGCTGATGGCCGCCATCGGTGTGCTGGCAGCCCTCCAGGCGCGAAACAGCACCGGGCGCGGCCAGCATGTGGATATCTCCATGCTGGATGCCCAGATCAGTCTGCTGAACTACATGGCCACCATGCACTTCCTGTCCGGCATCATCCCCGATAAACTGGGCAACGGCCATTTTGTGCATGTGCCGTATGATACCTTCCAGTGCTCGGATGGCTACATCATCATTGCCATTATTGCCGATAACTTCTGGGAAGCCCTGCTGACGGTCATCCCCGCCGACGACCTGAACACCGAAGAGCATAAATTCCAGCCGGGACGCCTGAAGAACAAGGAATTGATCAACGCCCGCCTGAACGAGATTCTGGGCAGCAATACCCAGGCCTACTGGCTGGAACGGCTGCAATCGGCGCGCATCCCCTGCGCCCCGGTCAACAATCTGGCCCAGGCGGTGAACGATCCGCAGGTGCTGGCCCGCAACATGATTGTCGAGGTGGCGCACCCACTGGGCGGGACGGCCAAAATGCCCGGCAACCCGATTAAGCTCTCTGATACCTACGAAGACGCCTTTTCCCCGCCGCCCACCCTCGGCCAGCACACACAGGAAGTTTTCACCCGCCTGCTGGGCAAAACCGAGGCCGAACTGGCCGAACTGAAAGCCGAAGGAGTGATTTGATGCTAACCAGCAAAGATATCCTGCTCGACTTCTTGGAAACCTACAAGCGCGGCATCCATACCAGCCTCGAAAACCTGCCCGCCGAAGCCTTCACCTGGCAGCCTGACCCCGAAGCCAATCACATTGCCGTCACCATCTGGCACCTGGCGCGCGTCATGGATGCGGTCTACGTTCACCGTATGTTCCAGAAGCCTGCCGAAACCGAACTGTGGTTCACACAGGGTTGGGCCGAAAAATACGCCTACGATCCGCGCGGCCTGGGTGGGAACAAACTGGGCATGCTGACCGGCTTTTCAGTAGAAGAAATGAAAGCCGTGCCGGTCATGAGCCTCGAAGATGGGCTGGCCTATTTCGATGCCGCCTGCCAGCAATTGGGAGGTTTCCTGCAGGCCAGCACGCCCGAACAATTGCAGGAACTGGCCCCCGGCAGCGACCCACAGCGCAGTTTTTACTTCTGGGTCAAAATCTGCTTAATTGACGGCACCCGCCACACTGGCGAAATCCAGGCCTTGCGCGCCATGTGGGAAAGGCGCAATAAACCGGCATGATCACTCTCCAGCACATCAACCCGGCGGGTACACGTGTCTTTATGGGCACGATAACGGAGGATGCAGATGTGCATGCTGCGCTGGCCGAAATTGCTGCGATGCATGACATCCAGGCCGCAAGTTTTGACCTGCTCGGCGGGCTGCGGGAGGTCGAATTCCGCGCTTTCGACTTTGACAGCCAGCTGCGAAAGCCCCCGTTAACCTTCACCCGTCCGCTGGAGGTGGTGGCCGGGCATGGCACGATTGCTCTGCTGGAGGGAAAACCCCACGTCCATATGCACCTGGCCGTGGCCTACCAGGACCCTTCCGCCCCGCAGGGGATTGTGGTGCTGGCCGGGCACGCCGCCCGGGCCTTGGCCTTTGCCCTGGAGTTCACCCTGCAGGCCTACGACGGGAATCCTGTTCACCGCGCCAGGGATGAAAAAACCGGCCTGATGCTCTGGAACCTGCCAAAATTCCCTGGAGCATAAACCCATGTTCATCCAACCTAACCGCACCAAACAGAAATTGCAGCAAAACCAGCCGATCTATGGCGTGATTGCCACCTCCGATGACCCGCAAATGGCCGAACTGTGCGGCATGGCTGGCTTTGACTATTACATACTGGACGCCGAACACGGCCTGATTGACCCGGCCCAGGCGGTGAATTTCATCCGTGCCTGCGAGCGGGGGAACATCACCCCGCTGGTGCGGGTTGGCCCCAAAGACCCGAAACTGGTGCTGCAATATCTCGACGCGGGCATGCTGGGCGTGATGATGCCCGGCCTGGAAACCCCCGCCGAGGTGCAAATGCTGGTCGAAGCGGTGAAATATGCCCCACAGGGCAAGCGCGGGTTGGGTATTTCGCGCGCCTCGGCTTACATGGGCTATTCCAACCGGGCGGCTGAATATGTGCAGTTTTCCAACGAACAAACCATGGTCATCATCCAGTTTGAAGACCAGAACCTGCTGCCAACTTTTGATTCCCTGTGCCGCGTACCGGGTGTGGACGCCTGCCTGGTTGGCCCGCGCGACCTGTCGCTCACCATGGGCTTCCCCGATGGGCCGAATCACCCTGAAGTGCAGGCGGTCATCGACCGGGCGATTGGCGTGATGAAAACAGCAGGCATCGCCGCAGGGATTACTGCCGCCAGCCGCACCGATGCCGCCGCCCAGGTGGCGCGTGGCGCAAACATGATCCTTGTCGCTGCGCAGGGATTGGTGCTTTTCGGGGCAAAAGCCTTCCTGCCTGAAAACCAAACATAAACGAGAGAAATACCCCATGACCACCATCCGCGTTTCCGCCATCCAGTTTGCTGTAACAGAAGACCAGCAGGCCAACCTGCAAACCGTGCTGCGCATGCTCGACCAGGCCGCCCAACATAAACCCGAACTTATTGTTACGCCAGAATTCATCAATCACATCCTGTGGTTCCGCGACCAGGAACACTGCTACGAACAATCGGTAGACCTGGATGGTGACTTTTTGAGCCAAGTTGCTGCCAAAGCCCGCCAGCATAATTGCTACGTCAAGGTCAATGTCACCCTGCGGCGCGAATTCCCGAAAGCAACCGGTACCAATATCCTGTACGGGCCGCAAGGCCAACGCCTGGCGGTGGTGGATAAACAAATCCTGATGGGCAATGAGAATAACTTCCTGACCCCTGCCACCCAACCCGCCGAACTGGTGGAAACGCCCTTTGGCACCCTGGGCATGTACTGCTGCATGGATGGCGTCATCCCCGAGCCAGCTCGTGCGCTGGCAGTGCACGGCGCGCACATCCTGCTCAACAGCCTGAACTCCTTTGCCCACGACGAGGCCTCGCTGCACATCCCCGTTCGCGCGGGAGAGAACAAGGTCTATGTGGTGGCGGCCAACAAGGTCGGCGGGCTGGTGCCGCCCGAAATGGCCCAGATCGTGGCCGACCGCCTGAAAATCCCTGCAGAAGCAATTGCCGGGGCAGGCGAAAGCCAGATCCTTGCGCCGGATGGCACTGTGTTGGCCAGGGCGCCGAAACTTGGCGAAGCGGTGATTTATGCGGATATTGATGTTTCGCAAGCGGAAAATAAACGCCGCCCGGATGGGACGGACATCCTCGCCAGACGCCGCCCGGAGCTGTACACCCCGATTGCCGCCTCCCCGCGCCCCCGGGACGCGCACACGCTGTCAGCGGAGATTCAGGCCGGGGTATACCAGTTTGGCAGCCCGGGTGCGGCCAGCCTGGCAGAAGCGGCTGAAGCGGTGCACCAGGCTGCCAGCAGCGGAATCCAATTGCTGGTATTGCCAGAATTGTTCTATCTGGCTGAAAATGAAACCATTGAGGCTGAAATGGTGATCGATACACTCTTGGCCGAACTGGGCAATTCAGGGCTTACAGTAGCATTTTCAGTAGCCACAGCGGATTCTCATGAAGGCATCCTGCTGGGCGGGGACGGGGTTTTGCTGCGCCAGCCACAGTTGCATGCCTGCGGGCGGCACCCCTGGGCCACACGCCTGGGCGACAGACTGGAAACAATCGACCTACCCTGGGGACGATTAGCCTTGGTGGTGGGTGGCGACACAATTTACCCGGAGGTCTTCCGGCTGGCGGCCTTGCAGGATGTGGACGTGGTGGCCGTGCCAACCAAGATACTGGAAAAATGGGAAGTGGAAACCGGCCTACTGGAACGTTCCGCCGAAAACCGGATGAATGTGGTGGTGGCCAGCCAACCAACCCAGGCAGGCGCGGGCCTGATCCTGGCGCTGGATAAGGACTTTACGCTCTGGACGCAGTGGCAAAAGCCATTTGACGGCAACATTAATTACCCACTGGTGACGCGCGCGCCAAACGCCTCCGGCCTGACGGCGGGCAAAATTTACCCGGCCTGCGCCGAAAATCGCATGATTTCGCAGAAGACCAACCTGGTGGAGAACCGCCCCTGGTGGCTGGCAAAAGGAATTTTGACGGATTGATAATCGAGGTTAACCGATTTGCACCAGTTGCTGCTCCTTTTCCACCGTTTGCCCCTGTTTGACCAATAATTTCTGTACAACGCCGTCCATCGGGGCGGCGATTTTAATTTCCATTTTCATGGCTTCCAGCACCAGCAGGGTCTGGCCTTTGCTGACGGAATCCCCCTCACCGACGTTCACCGCCCGCACAGCGCCAGGCATGGGCGCGGTTAACTCGCCACTGGCATGGTGGGCCTGCCCGCTGCGCCGGTTGTTAGCGGCTTGCTTGCTCAGCTGCCAGGTCTGGCCATTGATGGTCACCCAGCGTTTCTCCCCCTGCGCCGAGACGGAGGCCCGCACAGGCTGGCCGTCCAGCAGCAGGCGTAGTTCGCCGCCGGTGTTGCCCGTCACCTCCACGCGCAGGGTTTTCCCTTCCAGGTCGAGGGTGTAGCCCCCGGCGGAAGGTGTCAGTTCGAGACTGCGGTTATCAATGTTAATCTTCATGACTAGTTCCTGAACCCGTTGCTGCTCTTCCACGGGCTGAAGGGTTCGGATTCGTGGCTGGCGGCAGTTGCGGTGGCAGGTTTGTTGGCATCCGTAGCCAGGGCGGCAGTCACCAGTGCTTCCAGCGTTGCCGGGGCAGGCTGCCACGCAAAGGAGGTCTCCACCCAGCGGGTGTGCACCTTGCCGTTGACAAAGTCTTCGTGTGCCAGCACGGCCTGCATGAAATCTATATTGGTGGTCACGCCATGCACCACGCACTGGCGCAAGGCGGCCAGCATGCGCAGTCGGGCCTGTTCACGCGTCTCACCATAGGTGATGATTTTTGCCAGCAGCGGGTCGTAAAAATGGCTGACTTCCTGCCCGGCGGCAAAGCCCGAATCCACGCGGATGCCCGGCCCCTGTGGCATGTCGAAACGCAGTAGCAAGCCGGTGCTGGGCAGGAAGCCGCCCGCCGGGTCTTCTGCGTACACGCGGCATTCCAGGGCGTGGCCGCGCTGTGAAAGTCCGGCCTGCTGGTAGGGGAACCTCTCGCCTGCCGCTACACGGATCTGCCAGTGGGCCAGGTCGAGGCCGGTGACCAGTTCCGTGACCGGGTGCTCCACCTGCAGGCGTGTGTTCATTTCGAGGAAATAAAACTGGCCGCTGGCCGGGTCGAGGATGAATTCCACCGTCCCGGCGTTGTAGTAGCCCACCGCGGCGGCGGCTTTCACAGCGGCTTCGCCCATCTGTTGGCGCAGTGCAGGCGTGAGCAATGGCGATGGGCTTTCCTCGATGATTTTCTGGTGGCGGCGCTGTACCGAACATTCGCGTTCAAACAGGTGTACCAGGTGGCCGTGCTGATCGCCAAAGACCTGGATTTCGACGTGATGGGCGTGCTCAATATATTTTTCGATTAACAGCCGGTCATCGCCAAAAGCGTGGATGGCTTCACGCCGGGCTGATTCCAGCGCTTCGGGCATTTCCTGCGCGGAGCGGACCACCCGCATGCCTTTCCCGCCACCCCCGGCCGCCGCCTTGACCAGCACAGGGTAGCCGATCTCCCCTGCGGCGCGGGTGAAATCATCCGTCTCGGTTAAGCCTTCCATGCCTGGCACGGTGGGTACCCCGGCGGCTTTCATCGCAATTTTTGATTCGGCTTTGTCGCCCATGGCGCGGATGGCGCTGGCAGGCGGGCCGATGAAGGCCAGCCCGGCGGCGGTAACGGCCTCAGCGAAGGATGCGTTCTCGGACAGGAATCCGTAGCCGGGATGGACCGCCTCTGCGCCGGTGGCGCTGGCAGCCTGGAGCACGCGGTGGATGTTGAGGTAAGACTCGCGCGGGGCTGCCTCCCCGATTTCCACAATTTCATCGGCGTGTTGTACATGCAGGGCGTTCTGGTCGGCAAGCGAATAGACCGCCACGGTCTGGATGCCCAGTTCGCGGCAGGCGCGCAGGATGCGGATGGCAATCTCGCCCCGGTTGGCGATAAGGATTTTACGAAACACCCAGTTTCTCCAACAATTCTTTTTCGCGGTCTGCGGATATCCCGGCCCGCCAGGCATAATTTTCCGGGCGGGTGGCTGCCCAGGCCAGGGTGTCGCGGATCGTTTGCACCAGTGGGCGGAAAGCCAGCCCGGCTGAGACGGCTTTCTGGATGCTGACGC
>JANJTV010000141.1 GCA_024710905.1 Anaerolineales bacterium
GGATTATGCAGAATTTGCCGCATTGCCCGCCGATAGCGAAGAACAACAGGCGGCAATTACACCCATCCGCGATCTGGATGGCTTCAACTGGGGTTACGATCCCTTCCACTTCATGGCACCGGAAGGCAGTTATGCCACCAATCCCGATGGAGCGCAGCGCATTCTGGAATACCGCCAGATGGTCGCAGCGGTCAATCAGGCAGGGCTGCGTTTCGTGCAGGATGTCGTCTTTAACCACACTAACGCCAGCGGTCAGGAAGCACGCTCCGTACTGGATCGTGTGGTGCCCGGTTACTATCATCGCCTCGATACAACCGGACAGGTCACAAGCTCGACCTGCTGTGAGAATACCGCCACCGAACACAATATGATGCGCAAACTGATGGTGGACAGCGTGGTGCTGTGGGCCAGGGAATATAAAGTGGACGGCTTCCGGTTCGACCTGATGGGCCACCACATGCTCGAAGATATGAAAGCCGTGCGCGCCGCGCTCGATGGCCTGACGCTCGAAAAAGACGGCGTGGACGGCAAGAAAATCTACATCTATGGCGAAGGCTGGAACTTTGGCGAAGTAGCGGGGAACGCGCGCGGTGTGAACGCCGTGCAGCACAACATCGGCGGCACAGGCATTGGCGTGTTCAATGACCGCCTGCGCGATGCCGTGCGCGGCGGCAACCCGTTTGGCGACCCGCGTGAACAGGGCTTTGCCACCGGCCTGCTCTACGAACCCAACAGCAACGAATTCCGCGATGGCGACCAGCAAAAGTGGAAATTGTTCGACTATACCGACTGGACGCGCATCGGCATGGCAGGCAACCTGCGCGAATTTGGGATTATCCGCGGCAACGGCGACCTCGTCCCGGCCCGGCTGGTGCTCTATAACGGCTCGGCGGCAGGCTACACCGAAGACCCGCAGGAAAATATAGTTTATGTCTCGGCGCATGATAACGAAACCCTGTGGGATTCAATCCAACTCAAGGCTGCGCCGGGCACTTCGCTTGCAGAGCGCGTGCGCATGAACAACATTGCGCTCAGCACGGTCATGTTCAGCCAGGGTATTCCCTTCTTCCATGCCGGTGATGACCTGCTGCGGTCAAAATCGCTGGACCGCAACTCGTACAACTCCGGTGATTGGTTTAATAAAATCGATTGGACCTACCAGAGCAACAACTGGGGCGTAGGGTTGCCCGGCGAGGGCCGCGAACGCTGGGATATCTTCCGCCCGCTGCTGGCCAACCCGAGCCTGAAAGCCGGGGAGCAGGAAATTACATTCTCTGCGGCAGTCTTCCGCGAATACTTGCAAATCCGTAAGAGTAGCCCATTGTTCAGGTTACACACGGCGGAGGACATCCAGACTTCACTTTCCTATCTCAATGTCGGCCCGCAACAAATCCCCGGCCTGATTGTGCTGCACCTGCGCGACACCAAGAACTATGACCCAGCCTATAATGAGATTGTTGTGCTGATAAACGCCAGCCCCAACACCATCCGAATCTCAGACGGGCATTTCGCGAACCAGGACTTTGAACTCCACCCGGTACAGCAAGGCTCGGTGGATGAACGCCTGAAACTGGCCGTGTTCGACGGGGAAAGTGGCACATTTACTGTGCCGGGCCGCACCACAGCCATCTTTGTGCTGGCCGGGCCGCCGACAATACCCGCCGCCCTCCCGGCGCTCGGCTTGCTGGCAGGTATGGCCGGGCTGGCTGCCCTGTTAACTTTCTGGCTGGACAAAAAAGCGTAACCCCTGTGCAGAACTACTTCGCAGCGCTGACCCGCAACCTGCTGTTCTTCCTGCTGGCCATGATCCTGGCCAATATTGCCGGGCAGATGCTCTATACCATGCTGCCACTCTACCTGACCAGCCTGGAGGCCTCCGTGGCACAGGTAGGCCTGGTGTATACCCTGGCGGCGCTGGTGCCGCTCAGCTTGCAAATCTTTGGCGGCTGGCTCTCGGACAATATTGGCCGCCTGCGTACCATTGCGCTGGGCAGTTCGGTGGCCGCCTTCGCCTACCTGATGTTCGTCCTGGCCCCAAGCTGGGAGTGGGTGTTGGTGGCCCTGTGCGTGGAATATGTGTCAAACTCGATGGTTGGGCCAAGTTTTGGCTCGTACATCGCCGACCAGACTTCCGAAGAAACGCGCGGGAAAGTCTTCGGGCTGACCAATGGCCTTTATATGACGGTCACCATTATCGGACCTCTGCTCGGAGGGATATTGGCAAGCGGCTACGGATTCCGCCCAATGCTGGCAGTGGCTGGGGTGATTTATGCTGCGGCCACCCTGTTACGCATCTGGATGGCGCTGAGCGGCGGGTTCGAAGGAAAGAAAACCGGGGAAGGATTATCGCTTGATGGATTCAAGACCCAGTTTGCCAGCATGGCCGGGCTGCTGTTTGCGGGCGGCATCATCACCTGGATCTGGGTGCTGGATGCCATTGGCGATACATCTTTCAGCATGACCTACCAATTCCATGCAATTTACATGAACGAGATCGGCGGGCTGGCAACAGACCAGATTGGCCTGGTCTGGGCTGCCTGGGGCCTGGGAATTATCCTGGCTTCATTTGTCGGCGGCTGGCTGACAGACAGGCGCGGCGAACGCCTGGTCATGATCATCGGGTTTTTGCTCCAGGCGCTGGCCCTCAGCGTGTTTATTTTTGCCAACCACATCCTGATGTTCGGGCTGGCACTTTTCCTGCTTGGGCTGGGTGCGGGCTGCCTGATGCCAGCCTTCGAATCGTTGATTTCAAAGGCCGTCCCGGAAGACAAGCGTGGGCTGGCCTTTGGCCTTTTCGGCACCAGCCTGGGCATCCTGAGCCTGCCCTTCCCGTGGATCGGCGGGCAGCTCTGGGACACCTTTGGCCCTGCCCTGCCCTACTGGCTGACCGTTGGCGCTGTGCTCTTCTCTGCACTGATTGCCTGGCTGAAAATCCGCCCGGAGGCTGTATCCCGCACGGGTGATTCATGAACGGTGACGGGAAGCCAGTTCATCCAGCACCTGCTGCGGCGTAACCCCGCGCGCGGCCATCAAGACCAGCGTGTGATAGGCCAGGTCGGCAATCTCCCCCACCAGGCGGGCATCTTCCTGCGCCAACGCAGCAACCGCCACCTCCACACCTTCCTCGCCCACCTTTTGCGCCATACGCGGCAAGCCTTCATCCAACAGGGAATTGGTATAAGAACCCGGTTTGGGGTTATTTTTGCGCTCAAGGATGAGTTGGTACAAATCGTCCATAGTCATAGGGTTTCCAACTTTCGGTAAAAACAGGAGATTTCGCCGGTGTGGCAAGCTGGCCCGGCAGGCATGACCAACACCAGCAGCGAATCTGCATCACAATCAAAGCGGATTTCAACCACCTTTTGCGTGTTGCCACTTGTCTCGCCCTTGTGCCACAACGCTTGTCGCGAACGGCTCCAGAACCAGGTTTCTTCACTTTCCAGCGTTTTTTGCAGTGATTCAGCGTTCATCCAGGCGACCATTAGCACGTCTTTAGTGGCGGCATCCTGTACAATGGCTGGAATCAAACCTTTGTCATCCCAAGTTAGTTCGATGTTCATCATTCATCCTTCTGCATTCTGACTTTAATGCCCCGTCCAGCCAAATACTCCTTAACTTGCCCCACTGTGTACTCGCCATAATGCAGCATGGAGGCCACCAGTGCGGCATCCGCTTTGCCTTCGGTCAGCACGTCATACAGGTGTTC
>JANJTV010000009.1 GCA_024710905.1 Anaerolineales bacterium
CTGTCCGAATGATTGCCCGATGCGTAACGCGCGGGCATTTTTGTTGGGCGGCGGCGCGCCGTGAGGCGCCCCACCGATTTGGCAGGCAGGTTGACGACGTTGTCAAAACATCCCTTTTGACCGGGTTCCCCGGTAACAACATAAGGAGTTTTGATGACCCTGTTTTCCGAACTGGGCCTGCGTGCTGAATTGCTGCAGGCTATCACCGAGCTTGGCTATTCCGAGCCGACGCCCATCCAGGCGGGCATGATCCCCCTCATGCTGACCGGCGCGGATGTGATTGGCCAGGCTCAAACTGGCACAGGCAAGACCGCTGCTTTTTCCCTCCCCATCCTAAACAAACTCGAACCCGGCTCTCGCCACGTCCAAGCGTTGGTGCTAGCCCCGACCCGCGAACTCGCTTTACAGGTCTGCACGACCATGGAAACCTACGGCAAGCATATGCACGCCGAGGTCTTGGCTGTCTATGGCGGTTCTTCCTATGGACGCCAGATCAGCCGTCTGCGCCGCGGTGTTAACGTGGTGGTTGGCACCCCCGGCCGCCTGATGGACCTGATGCGCCAGAAACTGCTGGACATCAGCCACGTCCGCACGGTGGTCCTGGATGAAGCCGATGAAATGCTCTCGATGGGTTTTGTGGAAGATATCGAGACCATCCTGGCCGAAACGCCCGCCGATCGCCAGACGGCCCTGTTTTCGGCCACCCTGCCGAAGCAGATTCGCCACCTGGCTGAAAAATATATGCACGATGTGCAGGCGGTTACGATCGAGCGTGAACAGATGACCCTTTCTGCGATTGAACAGCGTTATTACCTGGTCAATGAACAGGATAAAACGGCTGCCCTGACCCGCCTGTTTGAAATTGAAGAAATTACCAGTGCGCTGATCTTTGCCCGCACCCGCCTGGGCGCCAGTGACCTGTCGGCTGAATTAACCCGCCGCGGTTACCCTGCCGAGGTGTTGAGCGGCGACCTGAGCCAGGATGCGCGTGAGCGCACGCTCAACCGCTTCCGCCAGAATCAGGTCAAGGTGTTGGTTGCCACCGATGTGGCTGCCCGCGGCCTGGATATTGATGACATCAGCCACGTATTCAACTTCGACCTGCCCGATGACCCGGAAGTATTCGTCCACCGCATCGGTCGCACAGGCCGGGCAGGCAAGACGGGCATTGCCATTTCATTGGTCGCCCCCAAAGAAAAACGCCGCCTGAAAAGCATTGAACATTTCACCAAGCAACAAATGAAAAAGGCCGAAGTTCCGACCGAGGATGACATCCTGGTTCACCGTGAAAAGGCCCTGCTGGAAAAACTAAAAGTATGGATTAATCGTGGCCGTGCTAAACGCGAGCTGGAGATGGTCTCCGCTTTGGTGGAGGAGGGGCTGGACCCGCTGGTGATTGCCGCAGCCGCCCTGAAGATGTCGCGCGGCGAGGAAAAAGTGCGCCCGATTGCCCCAGTAGGTGAGATCTTTGACTACCAGGCCCGTCCCCGCTTTGGGCACGGCAAGGACGCTCGTCGTGAGCCCGCTGGCCGGTTCGATGGCAAGCGTGAAAGCAGTTTCCGTGATAAGAAATTCCCGCGTGTGCCAATGCCCCATTCCAAAAACCGGGAGGTCGCCCCGAATTCCCACGAGGATGGCATGGTGCGCCTGAGCCTGAACATGGGCCGCGAACATGGTATCCGCCCCAAGGATGTGGTCGGGACGCTGGCTTTTCATGCCGATATCCCCGGCAGTACGATTGGCAAGATTTTCATCCAGGACCAGCACACTCTGGTGGATGTGCCGGAGACGCTGGCTGGGAAGGTCCTCTCGAAAAACGGCGAGTTTCGCTTCAACCGCGAAATTTTGATTGTGCAGAAAGCGTAAGGGATTAAACACGAACTAGGCAGCCCTTCAGGGCTGCCTAGTTTTGATTTAACACTGGGTCACTTTTTCTTCTTGGCCCCGGCCAGCGCGGCGCCGACGATGCCTGCTTCATTAAAGAACTGGGCCGGGACGATCTCGCAGTTGACCTTGAGCAGCGGCAGGAATTTCTCGTAATCCTTGCTGACCCCGCCGCCGAGGATGATCAGGTTGGGCTGCAAGAGCAAGTGGAGCTTGCCAATGTATCGGGTGAGCCGCCGGGCCCATTTTTTCCAGGAGAGTTCGTCGCGCTGGCGGGCAGCGTCGGACATGCGCAGTTCGGCAATCTCGCACTCAATTTCCATGTGGCCGAACTCGGTATTGGGGATCAATACCCCGTCGTTGAACAGGGCTGAGCCAATCCCTGTGCCGAGGGTGAGCATCAGTACGGTGCCGCGGCGGCCTTTGCCCGCGCCAAATTTCATCTCGGCCAGCCCGGCAGCGTCAGCGTCATTGATGACGGTCACTTCGCAGCCAGTTGCGGCGGCAAACAATTCGCGGGCATTCTGGCCAATCCATTGTTCACTGATGTTGGCGGCGGTTTTAATTTCTCCATATTGGACGACTGCCGGGAAGCCTGCCCCGATAAGCCCCTGCCAGCCAAAATAATGGGCCAGCTGGCCGACCACTTCAGCCATTGGTTGCGGTTCAGCGCCTTTGGGAGTTTTGATGCGGTGACGTTCGGCCAGTAGTTTGCCGGTCTTTGTGTCCACCGGCGCGCCCTTGATGCCCGACCCTCCAATGTCAATGCCGAGGATTTCCATAAAAGATTGCTCCGTGCTGAAAGCTCTTCGCTATCAACTGTCTGCTGTCAGCCATGCCGCTGCATGAAACGTTCCATGCGGTGCAGGGCTTCCTCGATCTTATCGTAAGCGGTGGCGTACGAGCAACGAACAAACCCGTCCCCGCCCGCGCCAAAGGCATTGCCCGGCACAACCGCCACATGTTCTTCCTGTAATAACTTTTCAGCGAATTCGTCGTCGGTCAGGCCGGAGGCCTTGATGTTCGGGAAGGCGTAGAAGGCCCCGCGCGGCTCAAAGGTGGTCAGCCCTAGGCGGTTCAACCCGCCGACAATCAACTTGCGGCGGCGGTCATACTCTGCCACCATCTCAGCCACATGCGGTTCGCCCTCACGCACGGCGGCAATGGCCGCATCCTGCGCGGTGGTTGGTGCAGACATGATGGTGTACTGGTGAATGCGCACCAACCCTTTGATGATGTCGGCTGGTCCGGCCGCATAACCAATGCGCCAGCCGGTCATGGCATGGCTCTTCGAGAACCCGCCTAGAAGCACCGTGCGCTGCTTAATGCTCTCACCCAGGCCGGGCATACAAACATGCTCAAAGTTGTACACCAGCCGGTCATAAATTTCGTCAGAGACGATCATCAGATCGTTTTCTTCAGCGATTTTGGCAATTTCAATCATTACATCGCGTTCGGCCACCGCCCCGGTCGGGTTGCTCGGGTAGCCGACAAAAATCACCCTGGTACGCGGCGTCAGCGCCCGGCGGATGTCGTCCGGGTCGACCTGGAAATTGTTCTCCACCCGGCTGGGGATTTCAATCGGCACGCCGCCGGCCAGGATGACCTCCGCCTGGTAGGACACAAAACAGGGCGTCGGGATGATCACCTCGTCGCCGGGGTTTAACAGGGCCGTAAAAGTCAGGTACAGCGCCTCCGAGACGCCCACCGTGGCAATGATCTCATCCACCGGGTTATAACTGACACCGTACAACCGCTTCAAGTTATCTGCGATTGCCTGCCGCAGCTCTATTTTGCCCGAGTTGGATGTGTAATGCGTCTCACCTGCCTCCAGCGAGCGGATGCCCGCCTGCAGGATCGGTTTGGGTGTGGTGAAATCTGGTTCGCCAATGCCCAGCGAAATAACATCCTTCATGGTCGCTGCAATGTCAAAAAACTTGCGGATGCCCGAGGGTTTCAGCCCGGCCACCCGGGTGGAGAGATAACGCGTGTTGCCAATTTCGGCCATGGATCCTCCTGTGAATGGGGATGGTTAGAATTCGATACTGGATGTATCGCCAATATTTAACTTGAGCGCAGCCTGCTGCGGGACGGGCGAACTCACCCGCGCTTGCTTCCCGATTAACGAGCCTACCAGCCTGACGTTTTCCACCGTGCAGCCCGCCTCGAGGATACTGTCCTCGACCTGGGCCGACTGGATGACACAATCCGCGCCAATCGAAGCGAATGGCCCGATGACCGAATCACTGATCTTTGCCGAAGGATGAATAAAGATTGGCGCAACAAAGGTGTTGCCGTTGGCATCCAGTTCCTCTGTGTTGGCGTGGCCATTTTCCAGCAAGTAGCGGTTGGTCTCGAGCGTGGCCTCGATGGTGCCGGTATCCAGCCAGGTTCCCACTGCCCGGGTGCGGATGTGTGCTCCCTGTTCGATCATGATGCTGATCGCGTCGGTTAAGAAGAACTCGTTCTTCAACATGACATTGTTTTTGATTTGCGTTTCAATGGCGGCCAGCAATTGCTCAGACTGCTTAAAGTAATAGCAGCCCACCACCACCAGGTTGTTTTCCATACTCTGGGGTTTTTCAATAAAGCGTGTCACCCAGCCATCGGCGTTCAACTCGGCCACACCAAAACGGCGCGGGTCAAGCACAGGCTTAACCCAGGCCACCCCGTCTGATGCTTCATTCTCCAGGAAGGAGAAGTCCGTTTCCATCAGGGTGTCCGAGAAGCACATTATCATTGGCCCGCTCAGGTGCTCACGGCACAGCCAGATGGCATGGCTCTGGCCTTTCATCTCCTGCTGGGTGATATAACGGGCTTTCAGGTTGGGGTAATACTGCTGGATGAAGGCGGGGATCTGCAGTTCGCCGAGGAACGGCCCGACGATGAAGATATATTCCACCTCCCACCCTGCGGGCAGGCTTGAGAACATATCCATCAGGTGTTCCAGGCTGGTTTTGCCGCCTACGCTCACCAGTGGCTTGGGTTTGCTCCAGGTGTGCGGGCGCATGCGCGTGCCCCATCCCGCCATGGGGATGACGACTTTCAGGGTCTTGGTCAATTGCATTCTCCTGTGAAAGTTTTCATTCTTGCCAATTGTACCAAGTATTAAAACTGCCGACATAATGTCACCAAAGGCTCAAGGTAATAACCTTCACGTATCTGCCAGCAAGGAGCAAATTCGCCGAATTTAAGGCAAATATGTCATAATTCCCGCTGCCCGATACGGCAATCGGGGTTATAAATTTTATGCTTGGTAGGTTACGGGCTGGCGGGTTGGGCGTTTGGGAGATACGCCATGGTTCCATTTTTTGTTCAGTTAATCGATTATTTCTATATTGGGGAAGTGCGCTTATTTTTATTCTTTTTTGTCCTGACGTGGGTGGTTTTCCTTTATAAACTCGTCCGGAGCAGGCGATTTACCCCTCCCCCAACGAAACCAAATAACTATGGCGTCTCGGTCATTGTTCCCGTAGTGGATGAAGATCCGGGCTTATGGCACCAAGTCTTAACCTCCCTTATCGAAGGTTGCATGGGGATGAGATACCAGATCATTGTGGTTTCCAATGGGCCTAATGGGGTTGCCAATGGGGAATATGCCAGGAAAAAGGGTCTCGAGGTAATTCACCTGCCCGTTGCTGATAAACGGACAGCGATTGCCCGCGGGGCAGAAAAAGCCCGATATGGGATTTCGGTAATCTTGGATTCTGACACAATCATCCAGCCTGACGCCATTCGCATTCTCAAAGAAACATTTACATCTCCGGAAATTGGTGGTGTAACCCCGTACCAAAAGATTATGGTGCGTGGCAACTGGATTCGGCGCATTCTCGATTGGCGGGAAGATTTGCGTTTTGGCATACTGGTCAGCGGACAGGCCATCAATGGTGCAGTTTCCTGTTTACCGGGGCGGTTGTTTGCAGTACGCACCTATTTGTTGAAAGCCGCCGCACCGGAACTGGAGCACGAGTACCTGTTTGGCTTCAGATGTATCAATGGGGATGACCGTACATTAACTTCTTATCTCTTGCGTAATGGGTATAAAGCGACCTACCAGCCTGCCAGTGTTGTTTTTACTGATGCGCCGGGTACCTTTAAAGGGTTTGTCGGCCAGCAATTAAGATGGGCCCGTGGTTCTTCACGCGCAGTCATCCGCGATACTCCCTGGCTGTTTCGATACCCTTATACGATGTTTACTGTTTGGTCCACTGTGATTTTGCGGTGGGTGTACCTTTTTGTTATATTCGATGTGTTTTTGGTTAAGCTCGGTCTGTTATCAAGAAACCATTATTTATGGCAGCTGTATCCGGAATTCCACCAGCCTGGTTTTATCCTGGCCGGGTTCCTGGTTGGTTACATCACAAGCGGAATTGTTCGGCAGTTGTTTCATTTGGTGCGCCACCCTCAGGATTGGCCTTATTTGCCGGCGTTTCTGGTGATGTCCAATCTTGTTTTATTACCAATCACTATCTATGCAGACCTGACCTTTATGAGTGGTAATTGGATGACCAGGAAAGTATAACCAACTGACAAAAAAACTTTTCTGTGAGCGGCTACGGCCCGCTGAGTGTCACCTGTACGGCTGTCGTTTCCACACGCTGGTCGTTGCGTATCACCACTAGCTGGATGGTGTACAACCCACCCAGGCCGTTCGTATCCCATATCCCCAGGATGCCATTTTCTACCGGGGCACTCCCATCGCTGATTAATATCCAGCTGTCGGGGTTCAACCCCTGCCCTGCCTGCAGGCGGTAAGACACAAACCCTTCGCCGCCTGCTGAACCAAGCACTGTCACCGGCCCGCTGACCGATTCGAACATCCCCGGAGCAAACAATGCCAGTCCCGGCCGGGCAGGCGCAGGCTGGATGGTATCGTACGCGGTTGGCGGGGTTTGCAGGTTATTGGCAACCGCCCATTCCAGGGCTTCGGGCGGGAAATTGATGAATGTGCGCGTTTCAACTAGGTTGGGTGGGGTAAAGACGGTTGCCAGAAGCCCGGTTTCGCGGTTGATGCTGTACTGCTGGTACAGGGTGTCTGCCTGTGTCGGTTCGTACCCGTTCAGGAAAATTTCACTGACCACATTCGGGCAGGCTTCGGTGGCCAATTGTCCGGAGGGATCACATACATTCAGCCTGGTCACCCCCGGCGGTAGGGGCCAGCCGGAAGCCGTTGCCGTACGGCTGGCTGTTTGCATCAGCGCAGACCACAACCCGGCAGTCACCCGGGGCGGAATTTGCCCGCCGCCCATCCAGACCAGCACGGTGCGGGAGGTGGAATAGCCAATAGCCCAGTTATCCTGCCCATCCAGGCTTTGGGCTGTCCTGGCAGCTACCGGCAGGCCAATCTCGAACGGGTTCGGGTTGCCCAGGCTGGGCCAGCGCGCAGATTCGTCCCCCAGCACATTGTTGATCAGGTAAGCCAGTTGCGGCGAGGTGACCTGGCGGGTTTGCGGTGTAGACCAATCCAGCCAGGGTTGGTTGTCAATACTTGAAACGGACAGGACAACGGATGCGCTGAGCGTTTCGTTGTAAATGGGCAGGCCAGCCTGTACACCGTTGGCTGCAAAAATGCTGTATGCCGAGGCGATCATCGGCATGGAAACGCGTTGTTGCGAGTCAAGGTAGCTGGTGATGTCGGTCACAGCAGGCGGTTCCAGCCCGAAGGGGCGGATGGTCTGCAAGACTGCGGCGCTGCCCATTTCGTTAAAGACCTGTCCGGCAGGCAGCAGGTAATCATTGGCCAGCGCCAGTCGCAAACGGATTGGGCCGTGATACTTGCCGTCCAGGTTTTCGATTGCGTTTTGTTCGCCCGGCACATCCCAGGCCAGGCTGGCCGGGCTGAGCCCACGTGTGAAACCAGCCAGGTAAATAAAAGATGTCAGCAGGGTGCCGGGGCGGCCAATGGCCATATAGGCCGCCTCGCCAGATAGGCGGGTTTCACCAACCAGCGCCACGACTTGCCCGTTGCGCGGATCCATGACCAGGGCCGAGGCCGCGGGTGCATCGATGAACAGGTTGGACGGCAGGGGCGGCAGGCTGGCTGAAAGCGAGCAATCTGGTTCGATGGCGGCAGCCAGGCGGGTGACCTGCAACCTGACCGCGCATTGCGCCTCTTGTTGCAGGGAAAAGTCTATGGTTGTTAAGATCTTGCCGCCGCCCATGATAAAACGCTGATACCCCGGGGTGTTTTCCAGTTGGAGCAGCGCCAGGCTGGTGACAGCCTGTGAAACAGGAGGCAGCCCCGGGGGAATCTGCCGAATTTCCACTTCCGCCTGCCCGGCCTGTTGCAGGTCTTCAAGGGGGAAAACATCGGTGATTTCGAGCCAGGCCAGCAATTCGGCCTGGCGTTGTTGGGCCGCCTGAGGGGCATCTAGCGGATTAATGGCCGGTGCCTGGGCTGTGGAAGCCAGCAGGGCGGCTTCCGCCAAGGTCAGGTCAGTGGCCGGTTTTCCGAGGTAGAGTTGGCTGGCGGCCTGTGCACCAAAGGCGAAGCGGCCATAATTTGCGGTGTTGATGTGCCATTCAAGGATCTGGTCTGGCCCGTAGGCCTGGGTGAGTTGCCAGGCCAGTAATCGTTCGCGCAGGGCTCGGCGCAGGCTGGGCGGCTCTTTCCAAAGCAGAAGGTCCGCGGCCAAACGCTGGGCCAGGGTGGGGTGGTCACGCGGATCTTCCAGCCCCTGCCAGGTGAATCCGTCATGTTGGTAGAGGCCGGGGTCTTCGAGCGCGACAGTGATACGCGCCAGCGGGCTTTGCGGGTCGAGTCGCAGGTATGTGCGCGGGGAATCTTGCGGGGCGAGCACATCCAGCACATGCTGACCGGTGCGGTCGTACAGTTTTGTGGGTTGTAAAAGCAGGCCGTTTTGCGGGTCAAGCAAGGCGGGGACAATTTCTATGGAGGGCAGGTCTGCCGCCAGACTGGCGTAGGCAAATGCGCCGAGAATAATCAGCAGTCCCAGCAGGGCCGAAAACACCAACCCGCCACCCAGTACAGTGCGCTGGGTGCGTTGGTCGGCGACGGCGCGCTCGCGCAGGCGGCGCTCACGGCGCTGGCGGATGACAGGCAGGATGGACAGCATGACCTGATTGTATCAAATGGGGCTTTACTCCGCGTTCAGCCAGTCTCCCAGCCAGTCCAAAATGCCGCGAGAGGGAGTCTCACCGTGCACCTGACCACTGCTGCCGTTAATGACAACCGGCAGGGTCTGGCCTTCGTAGGGTACCTCGGTCAACCAGATGGGCGCCAGCACCAGTTTGAACGACTGGACAAAAATGCCAGAGGTACTGTAGCTCAGGTTCATCACGCCGCGATGCTGGATTTTGATGTCCCGACGCAGCCGGGAGACAGCTTTTTGGCGGGCTTTGAGGGAAGCGTCTGACATGGAAAATTCGTAGACTTCAGCAGGCCAGCCTGAGAGATAGCGGGGGTTATAGGTTGCCGCCGATGGGAAGTGAAATTCCGGCAACAGTTTTTCCATCAGCGTGGGCAAGTGGCTGGCAGCGGGGATCGGCAGGTCATTGTGGAAAACCGGCTGGATGCCAGACACCTTCACCAGTCGGTCGTCCCGTTCCACCATGCCATGCCAGGGCACGTTACCGCCGATGTCAAATGTCCAGACGGGCAGGTAGATGCCGCGCGGGGCCTGTACTTTGCTGCTGGGTTCAATTTTATTCTTCTCCACCCAGTTCACCAGCTGGCGGGCGGCCTGGCGCTGGTCGAGGGCCATCGGGATGATGGCATCCGGTTCAAGCAGTTCCCGGCTGCCCTGCGAGATGACATGCGGTGAACCGCAGTAGGAACAGTCTTTTGAAATTACCTTGGGCGGCAGGATAAATTCCGCGCCGCAGCCCTGGCAGTGGAATATCTGCACTGCAACCGGCTTGCGATGTCCCTGCCCGGTGGCCATCGCCACAATAAAGTCCTTCTCTGCTTCAGGAGGGGCATTCTCCAGGGTTTCGTTTCGCGAACAATATTCACAGGTCAGGCTGCCGTCGCCGTCAAAGACCATCTTGCCGCCGCACTTGGGGCAGGTGAAGCGGTTGGCCCGCACATTTTGCGGGTCGGTGGATTGGGCGGGCAGGTTGTCCGGGTCTACAATGTCCGAGGGTTTCAAGCGGCCATCCAGCAGGGCCAGTTCACGCCGGGCTTCCGGATGTACAGGATCTATCGCCAGCACATTCTCTAGGTAGTTTCTTTTTTCGGCCGGTTCGCTGGAGATCACTGCCATGAAATAATTGGCGCGCATTTTTGTGTCCAGGTCGTCGGCGATGTCCAGGGCGCGCTGCAGGTAACGGCGGGCTGTTTCGTAATCGCCAGACCTTACGTGGTAAGTGGCTTCTTTTAACAGGTCATTATCGTATTGACTGCCCATCCGGCCTCCTTCGGGTGATGGCGTCGGTCATGCGGGCTACCCGCGCCATGGTTTGTACATCGTGCACACGGATGATATCTGCGCCGCGCGCAACTCCCACGGCCACCGCGGCGGCCGTCCCCTCCACACGCTGGTCTGGCGGCAGGTCGAGGGTGTAGCCTATGAACGATTTGCGCGACGGACCAAGCAGGACGGGATACCCCAATGCACGGATTTCGCCCAGCCGGTCGAGCAATTCCAGGTTTTGCTGGACAGTCTTGCCGAAGCCGATGCCGGGGTCCAGGATGATTCTCTCATCCGGGATGCCTGCCTTGTGCGCCAGGGCGACGGAAGCGAGCAACTCCCGGGCCACGTCTTCCATCAAATTGGCGTAGTCCACGCCTACATAGCGGCCACCCAGGTTTTGCTGTACCTCGGTATTGGACGGTTTACTTCGGTTGTGCATCAGGATGACCGGCACATCATATTTCGCCGCCATGGCCGCCATGCCCGGATCTGCCTGCAGGCCCCAGACATCATTGAGCAGGTGTGCCCCGGCGTCGAACGCCTGACGGGCCACGCTGGCTTTGTACGTATCCACAGAAAGGATGGCCTGTGGATATTCCCTTGCCAGTGCCTTGATGACCGGTACAATGCGGGCGGCTTCCTCCTCCGCGGTGACGAGTTGTGCGCCGGGGCGGGTGGATTCGCCGCCCACGTCCAGAAGTTCCGCGCCGTGTTGCAGGAAGTCCCCGGCTTGCTGCAGGGCGGTAGAAATCACCTGTTCATGCCCGGCCAGCCCATCGCCGGAGAAACTGTCTGGCGTGATGTTCAGGATACCCATCACGTAGGTGCGCTCGCCCCAGGCCAGGCTGCGACCGGCAACTGTCAGCGAGGAGTGTTTCAGGGGTGTTGAGTACGGCATGGGGGAGCCTGCCTTTTCCAATTATCAGGAGGGGATATTAAAAATATCCCGCAAAATAGGTTTCAGACCGCTGAAGAAGAATTCTACAGCAATCACCATGACGATCAGGCCCATGAGCCGCAGCATCACCTTGTTACCATTCTCACCGATGAATTTGGTCACCTGTTGAGACCCAACCAGGAACAGATAGGTGATTATCAAGACCAGGGTGATGATACCCAGCACGATGCCGCTTTCGGCCAACGAACTGGCGCGGTCCATCAGGATGATGGCGGAGGTGATGGCCCCCGGCCCGCAAATGACAGGAATACCCAGCGGGGTGATGGAGATGTCGCTAATATATTCATGCGTGGCTTCGTCGTCGTACTGGGTGCGTGTCAGGCGGGCTTGCAGCATTTCGTAGCCCATAAGCAGGAAGATGATTCCACCGACGATGCGCAGGGCATTGGCCGAAATGCCAAAAAACTGAAAGATAAATTGGCCGGTCAGGGCAAACAGGATCAGGATGACAAAGGCGGTCAGGCTGGCTTTGAAGGCCACCCGGCGGGCTTCTTCAGGAGAGAGCTTGCCCGTCATGGCGGTGTACACGGGGATTGTCCCGAGTGGGTTAACCATTGGGAACATGGAAGCGAAGGCAAGTAGGGCAAATTCGATCATGGGTTTTCTTTGTGTTCCTGTGAGAAGAGTTTTATGCCGGTGATATCGCACTGCAAGAGCATTTCCCAGACGAACCAGCCCAGTTTGGGATGCACCAGTTCCGGGTTCAGGTCGGCCAGCGGCAGGAGTACAAACGCCCGTTCGTGCAGGCGCGGGTGGGGGATGACCAGCGGCGGGGATTCGAGCACCAGGTTATCGTAGAACAGGATGTCGAGATCGATCAGGCGCGGGCCGTTGGCAAAGGTTTTTTCTCGCCCGAGCGATGCTTCGATTTGTTTCAGGTGTGCCAGGAGTTCCTGCGGCGGCAATTCCGTTTCCGCTTTGACGGCCATGTTCAGGAAGGCGGGCTGGTCGGCGTAGCCCCAGGGCGGTGTCTCGTAGATTGCAGATTCGGCAGTCACTGACACCAGCGGCGGCAGGGCCTGCAGCGCGGCGGCAAGGTTGCGAGGGCGGTCGCCCAGGTTGGTTCCCAGGGCGAGGTACGTAGTATGGCGGGTGGTCATCGTAAAATGGATTGTAAACCTATTATATGAAGCCCGTAGAAAGCACAACTTTTACAGGGTGAGGTGCTATACTCTCGCGTTATTGTATCGTGAACGGGAGAGCAGATGTCAAAAAACAACCAGATCCTTGTTACTGGCGCAAGCGGCTTTATTGCCCTGCATTGCATTCACCAGGCCCTTGAAGCCGGATATGCTGTGCGTGGCACGCTGCGTAGCCTGCAACGTGAAGCGGAGGTGCGCGCCACGCTGGACGCGATGGGCGCGCCGCCGGGCAAGCTGGAGTTTGTAGAGGCCGACCTGTTGTCTGATACCGGCTGGGAGCAGGCCATGCAGGCTGTGGACTATGTGCTGCATGTTGCCTCGCCTTTCCCGACCGGTGAACCGGAGCATGAAGACGACCTGATCCGTCCGGCACGCGAGGGCACCTTGCGCGTGTTGCAGGCCGCCGCAAAAGCAAGCGTGAAGCGTGTGGTGCAGACCTCCTCGGTGGCCGCGGTGGCCGATAGCCTGCCTGCCAAAGACCTGTATGATGAAAACGATTGGTCGGATGTTAACAGCCCGATTGGTGCCTACTCCAAAAGCAAAACGCTAGCCGAGCGGGCGGCCTGGGAATTCTTGGAAAGCATTAAAGACAGCAGCAAAATGGAATTGGTTGTGCTCAACCCCGGCCTGGTGCTTGGCCCGTTGCCCGATCAACACGCCCGCACCTCGGCAGCGATTGTTCATGAAATTCTTAAAGGTGATGTTCCCGGCACGGCGCGCGTCTTCTTTAATTTTGTAGATGTGCGTGATGTGGCCGCTGCGCACCTGCTGGCAATGACGAATCCGCAGGCTGCCGGGCAGCGCTTCATCCTGGTTGCCGAGAGTCGCTGGATGCATGACCTGGCCTTAATCCTAGCAAAACACTACAAGCCGCGCGGCTATAAAATCAATACACTTGAATTCCCCAGCCTGATGGTGCGTTTCCTGGCCCTGTTTGATAAAACCATTGCCCTGACAGTGCCACTGCTGGATAAAAAGAAACCGGCCAGCAGCCAGCGTGCAAAATCCGTGCTTGGCTGGCAGCCGCGCAGCCTGGAAGAAATGACCGTAGCCATGGCGGAGAGTTTGATTAAGCTGGGTTTGGTCTAAATAATAATCGGGCGCAATCTTGTGCGCCCGATTATTATTTCACAGCGTGAATAAAATCGGCCAGCAGGCCGTACGCTGTAGTGTGGGGCCCGGGGTCTGATTCGATTAGCGTCAGGTCGCCGAGCACGTCGGTTTTGAATTCAACAATCGATGTGGTTCCCTCGGTGTTGAAGAACGGCGATGTATTGGGGATCAATTCCGGCGCAACCCGGCCCGTAATTTTGCCATCTTTCTTTTCAGCGGTACAGATCAATTTATAGCGTTTGCCTTGCGCCCGGGCCTCGGCAATCATTGCAGGGTTGATGCCGCGAATGCCTGTGCGGTCAATCTCCTGTGGTTTAAGCGGGGCATTCATCAACACGGTGGCCAGTGCGGCAATCTTAATGGCGGCATCCCAGCCGTCCACGTCCCCGGATGGGTCGGTTTCGGCAATGCCAATCTGCTGTGCATAGTTTACGGCGGCATCAAAGGTGTCACCATTCTCCATGCGGGTTAGGATCAGGTTGGTGGTGGAATTCAGGATGGCGCGGAAGCCGGTCAATTGCGCGGCGGGCAAGGCCCCGCGGAATAACGAGAAAATTGGCGCGCCATCCATGACGGCAGATTCGTGGAAGAACTGTCGGTTTTTACTCTTTGCCAGGTCTTTCAGTTCGCGCCAGGCATGCACCACCGGGCCTTTGTTGGCGGTTGCCACGTGCATGCCCAGGTTTAGCGCCGTGCGGATGTGATCAATGGCAGGTTGGCCGGTCTCATAATTCACCGGGCTGTTCTCAAAGAGTACATCCGCGCCGCACCTCTCGATAAATTCCAGCGATCCAGTCGAGCTTACCTTGCTGAACTGTTCCAGAGATTGTCCACCCTGAACAGTCTGCAGTACAACGGGCAGGTCCAGCCCGGCCGGGGCGATGGCGCGACCTTTCGAGCCGGTGGCAATCCCTACCACGCTGAAGGTAATGTCGTGCTCTCGTTTAAGTTCTTCTTGCTTGCGAAGCAACAACTCGGCCAGGGCCCGGCCAACATTGCCAAAGCCCAGCAGGGCCAGTTTGTAATTGGTCATCTTTCCTCCTGCGATTACTGTAGTTGTTCCAGTAATTTTTTATGGATTTCAGCATTCCCGGCCAGGATGGATTGCGGTGGTTTGAGGAAATCCGGGTCGCCATCCACACTGGTGACCACAGCCCCGGCTTCTCGGGCGATCAGCCCGGCGGCGGCGATATCCCACGGTTTCATGGATAGTTCCCAGAAACCGTCAAAACGCCCGGCGGCCACATAACACAAATCCAGTGCGGCGGAACCCAGGCGGCGAACGCCCTGAGTCATTTTGGCCAATTTTACAAAATAATCGAAATTATTGCGTTTGGCGTGCCAGGTGTCATACGGGAACCCGGTCACCAACAGGCTTTTGGCCAGTTCTTGCGCTGTAGACACCCTTAATGGGCGGCCATTGACCCACGACCCTTTGCCCTGTTCGCCGAGGAACATTTCGTCGCGCATCGGGTCATAAACCGCCCCGAGGGCCAGTTCCCCGTTGGCGCAGTAGGCAATTGCAACACAGAACATCGGTACGCCGTGCGCGTAATTGACCGTGCCATCCAGCGGGTCGATGTACCAGACATGCCCACTGTTGCCTTCGGTTTCGCCGCTTTCCTCAGCAAAGATCTGGTGGCCGGGGAACAGGCGCTGGATCTCGCCGATGACATACGCTTCGGATTTGTGATCCACTTCGGTCACCAGGTCAATTTCACCCTTGTAACTGACGTGGATATCTTTCTCATAATGGTCACGCAAAATCTGCCCAGCCTGGCGCGCAATCCGCTCCAGGTCGGCTAACACGGGGAGGTTGTTCATGTGTTACTCGTCTGAATTTAATTCATCCAGGGCGTGGTAAATCTCACGCAATTCCTGCTGGATGTGGGTTTTGTCGAGCAGGGCCTGGTCGAGCATGGCCTGGAAGGCCGGGCGCTGGGCTTCCGGCAGGGTGGGAATCAGGCGCTCGATGCGCGAGATCTGCGTGCTTTTATGGCGCAGTTTATGTTCCAGTCGCTCTTTATAGCCAACATAAAAGGTTCTTGAGTTAAGTGGCTCCGGCGAAGTGACCGGGTCGCTGGTCATAATCTCGGCCACTGTCAGCAGGAAGTCCTCGGTATCGATTGGTTTTTCAAGGAAGCGTGAAGCGCCCAGGCTCATGGCAAATTCACGGTCTTCGGGGGTCACATACGTGGCTGAAAGGAACACCACCGGGATGCCGCGCGTGGCCGGGTCGGTGCGTAATTGTTGCACAAACGCATACCCGTCCAGTTTGGGCATCAGGATGTCGGTGATGATCATGGCAGGTTTCTCGGTGCGGGCCACTGCCAGGCCTTCTTCACCGTTGCTGGCGGTAATGACCTGGTAACCCTTAAAACGCAGGGTAACCTCGATCAGTTCGAGCACGTTGGGTACATCTTCAACAACTAAAATGGGTCCGGTTTGCATGGGGGTATTGTAGTCCCGATTAGGGTTTTATTCCAC
Organism: Anaerolineales bacterium; assembly: GCA_024710905.1. Classification (GTDB taxonomy): domain Bacteria; phylum Chloroflexota; class Anaerolineae; order Anaerolineales; family Villigracilaceae; genus JANJTV01. Next base: position 15,960 of record JANJTV010000009.1, read on the forward strand.
CCAGGTGCGTCGCCCGAGGGCCGAAAGGGCAAATTCCACGCCCAACAGGGCCGTCTGGTTCTGTACGTCGAGGATGGGGTTGACTTCCACCAGGTCCATGCCCACCAGTTTGCCGGTTTCCGCCACCAGTTCCGAGATCAGGTGTGCCTCGCGGTAACTCAACCCGCCTGGAACAGGCGTACCCACGCCGGGCGCATGCTGCGGATCGAGGGCGTCCATGTCGAACGACAGGTAGATGCCATCCACTTCCCGGCTGACGCGTTCGATGGCCTTCGTTACACACTGGTACATGCCCAGGCGGTCGATCTGTTCCATGCTCATTACCATCACACCTGCGTCGCGCAGGCTTTTCTTTTCGCCGGGGTCCAGGTCGCGCGCACCAATGATGGCCACCCGGTTGGGGTCAATGACTGGCGTGGTTTCGTCCCAGAGCTGTACCAGGCGCGGATCCCCGAGCCCGCACAGGGCGGCCAGCGGCATGCCGTGAATATTGCCGGAAGGCGTTGTTTCGTGGGTGTTGAAGTCAGCGTGCGCATCCACCCAGATCACACCAATTTTCATCTGGCGGGCAGCGCCGCGCACCGAGCCAAGTGAAATGCTGTGGTCGCCACCCAATACAATCGGGAAGCGCCCGGCCTGCACGCTTGTGGCAACCGCCCCGGCTGCCCGGCGGGCCATCGGTACAATGCAATCAATATATTTCAGGTTCGGCTCACTGACCGTGCACATTTCGGTGATCGGCACATCCAGGTTGCCTTTGTCTTCCACCTCGTAGCCGAGTTTTTCCAACTCTTTTTGCAAGTGAGCATAACGGATGGCGCTGGGGCCCATATCCACACCGCGGCGGCCTGCGCCAAAATCAATCGGCACGCCAATAACGTCAATTTTCATGTGCTCTTCCCTTTTCAATGGAATAAAGCTGGAACGGCCCCTTCTCGTCACGGCTTTCCTTCTCAAATGTCATACCAATCTTTTTTGCAGTCTTGATCGAGGCGATATTTTCCCCGTCAATCAGGCAGATGAGGCGCGAGAGTTTCAGCGTCTCAAAAGCATATTGCAGGATGCCGCTGGCCGCTTCCGAGGCGAGCCCACGGTTCTGGTAGGCCGGGTCAATCAGGTAGGCAATCTCCACTTCGTGCCGCCCATCAATTTCCCAGGGCAACAGACCGCAACGGCCTATAAATTTATTTTCAGGTTTGAAAATGGTGGCCCACAGGCCCAACTCAGGGTGGCGGGGATGGCCGTTTAAGAACCACTCCAGCTCTTCGCGGGTTTCTTCGGGAGTTAGGACGCCTTCAGGGAAGTAACGGCGGATTTGCGGGTCGCTGTACAGGCGTACCAAGTCTGGCAAATCATCCATCACCAGCCGCCGTAAAAGCAGCCGTTCTGTTTCAAGAATCAGCATGGGTTACGCCGTCCGGTAGTAGCCGACATCCACCGAGTACACTCGTCCGCGTTTTACCACCTGGCGCACAAGGTTTGTACCGTAACGGTAGCCCAGGTGGCGGTAATCGGGCACGGAAAGGATGAGCAAATCGGCCTGTTTGCCTTCCTCCAACGAACCGACTGTATCGGCGCGGCGGATGGCGTGCGCGGCGTTGATGGTGCTGGCGGCAATGGCCTGGGCGGGGGTTAACTTCATGGCCCGGCAGGCCAGGGCAATGACAAATTGCATCGATTCGTTCCAGGTGGTGCCGGGGTTGCAGTCGGTGGCCAGGGCCAGCATGCCGCCTGCCTCAATAATTTTATGTGCCGGAGTGTAGTCTTTTTCGGCCAACCCGAACGGGGTGCAGGGCAGCGAAACTGCCACAGTGTTGCTTTTTGCCAGGGCGGCGATGTCGGCCTCCGAGGTGCGAACCAGGTGATCGGCTGAGACTGCCCCCAGTTCCGCTGCCAGGCTGGCCCCGCCCAGGTTGTCGAACTCGTCGGCATGAATCTTGAGCGGGAAGCCCAGGCTGCGGGCTTTCTCCAGAATCTGGCGGCTCTGGGCCAGGTCGAAGGCCTTGTTTTCGCAAAAGACATCCACGAACGGGAGGTTGCGCTCGGGGGCGTGCGTCTCCCACCACTGTTGCAGGATGGGCAGCATGGTTTCACAGACCAGGTCTGTATAGCCCTGCGGGTCATCTTTGTATTCCGGAGCAATGGCATGCGCACCGAGGAAGGTGATGGCAATATCCACCCGGCTTTCTTCTTCCAGAGCCAGCAGTGCTTTGAGCAGGCGCAGTTCGGTGGCCGTTTGCAGGCCATAGCCGGTTTTGGCTTCCACAGTGGTTGTGCCGTGCGCGAACATGCGAAACAGGCGCGAGCGGGCCTGCGCCACCAGGGATTCGATGCTGGCGGTGCGGGTGGCCTTTACGGTGGAAAGGATGCCGCCGCCTGCCGCGAGAATGTCCAGATAGGGCGTACCAGCCATTTTCATCTCAAATTCGTTGGCGCGATCGCCGCCCCAGACCAGGTGCGTATGCGGGTCTACGAAACCGGGCATGACGACACACCCGGCGGCATCTTGCAGGGGTTCATTGGGATAGGCAGCACGCAGCTCGGCGGTCTTCCCGATGGCAAGGATTTTCTCGTCACGGACGAGCACCGCGCCGTCTTCGATGATGCCGAGCGTGCCGAGCGCCTTGCCGCGTTGTGGCCCGCCCGTCAGCGTGAGCAGTTGGTTGGCAGAATGAATCAGCATGGGCTTATTTTATACCACCGGCGCGGCTTTTGCCGGTATCCAACTGCTCGAGCAGGCGTTTGGTAGCCAGGGTCACTTCCTCTACTGCGGAATCAAAGGCCGGGGCGTTGGCCTGCGAGGGTTTTCGGTATCCGCTTACTTTGCGGATGAATTGTAGCGCTGCGGCCTGGATCTCCTCGTCCGTGGGACGAACATCCGTATGACGCAGTTGTTTGATGCTTCGGCACATGGCTGGTTCTCCTTAGTGAACCCCATTGTACCCAAAGAAAAACCGCCTGCGCAGGCAGGCGGTTTGGTGATGCTTAGTTGCCGTTCCTGCGCCGGTGCAGGAATTCATCGAAGGCTGAAGCCGCAAGGATGGCCATCGTGAATGGTACAGCCAGCCAGAGCATGGAAGTGGTCAGCGTTTCGGGGCTGGTGACCTTTTCGGCGGCATTGCGGATCAATAGCCAGGTATAACCCACGTAATAGGCCAGGAACAGGCCGCCATCCAGCCGGGTGATGGTGTGGGCTGTAAAGAAGACCGGCAGGGAGGCCACGGCCACGGCGATCATGATCGGGATGTCGAAGGCCAGGGCGGTCTGTGAGACATTGATACCGTTAGGGCCAACCAGCGAGGAAAGCCCCAGCACGGCCAGGATGTTAAAGATATTGCTGCCGACGACGTTCCCGACGGCAATGTCGCGCTCACCCTTGATGGCGGCCATGACCGAGGTGGCCACTTCTGGCATGGAAGTGCCAGCGGCCACAATGGTCAGGCCAATCACCAGGTCGCTGACGTTAAACAGGCGTGCCAGCGAGACAGCCCCCTTTACCAGCCAGTCTGAACCGAGCACCAGCAAGCCAAGACCGGCAAGAATGAAGACAATGTTGAGCAGGGTGGCCTTCCAACCTGTGTTTTTTCCCTTGTCACCATATTCATCTTCGTACTCCTTATGCACATCCTGGTTTTCTTTTCGGCTCTGCCAGATGCCATAGGCTGTGTAGGCAATTACACCAGAAAACAGGAGTAACCCATCGATTCTTCCGATATTGCCATCCAGTCCGAGGAGAAGCAACAAGATGGATACGCCAATCATGATCGGTACATCCAGCCGGATAAGCTGCTGGTTAACGATTAGCGGGGTGATGATGGCAGATAGACCCAGAATAAGCAGGATGTTGAAAATGTTGCTACCAACCACGTTGCCCAGGGCAATATCTGCGCTGCCACTAAATGCAGACTGCACGCTGACAGCCAATTCTGGCGAAGATGTGCCAAATGCCACTACAGTAAGGCCAACGACCAATGGGGAGATGCCCACCGCCACAGCCAGTTTGGCTGCGCCGCGTACCAGCAATTCGGCCCCGCCGACCAGTGCAACCAACCCACCAACCAGTAATAAGACAATCGTTATATCCACATACGCTCCTTGAAAATATTTGTGATTTGAAAAATTATGCTTTTTGGCTGGCTCGTGCCCGAAACTCGTTAAATAATGTTATCCCAAGAATGATGGCGGTCAGTGGGACAACCACCCAGAATAACATGGTCGTGAGCATGGCCCGGCTGTCCTGCTGATCCAGGGCATCGAAAACCAGGTACGCAGTATAGATGATGTAATAAAGTAAGAATAATCCGCCATCCAACCGGGAGATAGTTCCCGCTGTGGTAAAGAACACTGGCAGGGCGGCAATCGCTACGGCAATCATCACGGGGATATCAAAATATAGCGCTGTGTCAGAAACCACAATTCCGTTGGGGGCGACTAGGCCCGTCAACCCGAGGACTGCCATAATATTAAACAGGTTGCTGCCAACTGCATTGCCCACGGCAATATCCCGTTCGTTCTTCAAGGCTGCCACCACCGAGGTGGCCACTTCGGGCAGGGAGGTACCTATGGCAACAATGGTCAGGCCAATCAGCAGGTCACTCACCCCGGCGGCGCGTGCCAGGGCGGTTGCGCCCTCCACCAGCCAGTTGGAGCCAACCACCAGTAGGCCCAGTCCGGCTGCCAGCAAGCCTAGGTTGCCCAGGGTTGCTTTCCAGCCATGGTGATTAATGCTTGAAAATTCGCTGGTGTATTCGTCTTGTACTTCCCTGCTCTCTGTTTTACTTTTGTAAACCGAGAACCCGATATATGCCACCAGCCCGCTGAAAAGAATCAGCCCATCCAGGCGGCCGATGTTGCCATCCAGCCCCATCAGCCAGGTCAGCACCGAGACGCCAATCATCAGGGGCACATCCAGGCGAATCAATTGCTGGTGCACCACCAGTGGGGTAATCAGCGCTGCCAGCCCAAGGATGACCAGGATGTTGAATATACTGCTGCCAACTACATTGCCCAGGGCCAGTTCGGTACTGCCGCCAAAGGCAGCCTGCAGGTTGATCGCCAGTTCAGGCGAGGAAGTGCCGAATGCAACCACTGTCAGGCCAATCACCAGGGGTGAAATTCCCACTGCGGCTGCCAGGCGTGAAGCGCCGCGCACCAGCAATTCGGCCCCAAAAATCAATATCACCAGGCCGCCGCCAAGCATGAGTAAGATCATCCAATCCATTAAGCTTTCCTCCTGTTATCGGGAAACTTATTCTAACAAGAAAAATGTTTCCTGGCCCTGCCTGGGTTAATGTAATCCCGGCCCTAATCGCCGCAAGGCCAGCAGGCCAAAAATATTAAACATTACTGCCAGTACTGTCACCGCCCCGAACCCAAAAGACTGGTACAAAAAGGCTGCCAGCAAGGCTCCCAGTACGCGGCCCAGCGAATGCCCGGCCAGGTTAAAAGACATCACTGTGGCGCGCGCGCCGGGTACGACTTCCGTCATCAGCGGCACATGACTGACCATGATGAATTCAAATGTAATGTAAAAGAACAACAACCCGAGCATGGCGCCCCACTCTGTTTGCCCGGCAAAAGGCAATGCCAGCGCCGCCGCCGCATTGCCTGCCAGCCCCAGCGCCAGGGCACGCGGCTTGCCCAGGCGATCTGTAAAAAGCGCCACCAGACCCTCCCCGCCCAACTCTGAAACGCCAATAATTGCTGCCACCACCCCCAGCGCCGCAATCCGCAGGCCGAAGCTGTCCTCCAGCCAGACGCCAAAGACCAGGTTTACCAGTTCGTTGGCTGCGCTAGCCCACAGTGCAATGCTGATGCCTGCCAGCGCAGGAATATTTGTAATCACCTGCCTGAAATGCGCCCAGGGGCTTTCGGCAGGCGTGTGATGCGCATCTTCTCGGGGGATGATCCGCCACAGGATGCCCAGCATGAACAGACCCAACCCGCCAAAGAAGGCATACGGGGTGGGCCACCCGTATGTGTGAATCAGGTATCCGGTCAGCGGGATGCCAGCAATAAATGCCAGCGACCAGCTGGTTTCAGTGACTGCCAGGGCCAGCCCGCGTTTTTTGTAGGGAACCCGGTCACCGAGATAAGCCTGCATGGCCGTATCAAAAATATATTTACCGACCAGGGCCAGGATCAAGGCCACCGAAAGGGTAACCAGTGAGGGGGCGACTGCCACAATTCCTACGCCAAGTACAAACGTGGCGATCCCCGCCAACATACCAAAGCGGCGCCCCCTCTGGTCGGCCATCGAAGAGATGAAGGGGATCAGGATGCCGATGGCCGAACGCGAGGTCACCACCAGCGAAAGGGTGTTAATATCCACGCCCAGGCTGCGCGCAAACACACCCAGGAACGGATAAACCATGCGGTGTATTGTGTTCAGGATGATCCGCAGGAAGGTGAAGATGATGATTTGGAGAGATAGTTGCATGGGGCTCCGCAAGCCCCAAGTGTATCAGATGCGCTTATTTCTCTGCGTGGTGAATGGCAATTGTCCCCAGGGTCAACCGTTTGAATATCACATTTTTAAAGCCTGTCTGCTCGATATATGACTTTAATTGCTCGGCGGTCAGGAAACCCTCGGTTGAATCGGGCAGGTAGTGATAGGCCTCGCGGAACCCGCTCAGCAGGCCGCCAAGTGTCGGGATGATGACGTGCATGTGTACCCAGATGAACGGTGAAAGCAGGTTGCGGCGCGGGCGGGTCGTATCTAAAATCACTAGCCGCCCGCCGGGTTTCAGCACGCGGAGCTGTTCCTGCAGGGCGATGGCCACACTGCCAACATTCCGCATCAGGAAGCCAGACACAACGGCATCAAAGGTGTCATCTGGGAAGGGCAGGCGCAATGCATCGGCGGCAGACCAATTTAATGGGCCGTAGGCCTGCCCGGCGCGCATCATCTCAAGGGTGAAATCTGCTGCCAGTACCCGCGCCTCCGGCTGTTGGGCCAGCGCCTCGCGGGCCAGGTCGCCGGTACCTGCGCCCAGGTCTAAAAGGAAATTCCCAGGTTGCAATCGGGCCAGTTCAATCACCTGCCGCCGCCAGGCAACATCCTGACCGCCAGTCATCAGGCGGTTCATCAAATCATAACGGTATGCAATGCGCGTAAAAAGTGCCTGCACATATGTGCCGCGTTCATCACCGCTTAATTGGGTCATGGGTACCTCCGTGATATACTCCGCGCGCAGAGCAACAAAATGCAGAAAATTAACTCCTGGCTAAACATCTGGTGGCTGGCTATCCGGCCGCGCACCCTGCCTGCCGCCGCATCCAGTGTGTTGATGGGCTGGGCCCTGGCCTGGCAGGCCGGGTATTTTGACCTGCTGCCTGCCCTGGCGGCGCTGGCCTGCGCCCTGCTACTGCAAGTTGGCAGCAACCTGGCCAACGATGTCTATGACCATGAACGCGGGGCTGATGTGGTGCGTTATGGCCCGGTGCGCGTCACCCAGGCCGGTTACCTTACGCCGCGCCAGGTCAAGGCGGGCATGCTGGTGGTGCTGGGGTTGGCGGCAATTTTCGGCTTGCTTCTGGCCAACCACGCCGGCTGGCACTTGCTGTGGGTGGGTGCGGCAGCCATCCTTGCGGCGGTGGCTTACACCGGCGGGCCATATCCGCTCGGCTACCACGGCCTGGGAGATGTTTTTGTCTTTATCTTTTTTGGCCTGGCGGCCGTCACTGGCACCTATTACGTCCAGGCGGGCAACCTCCCGACCCTGGTATGGTGGATGAGCATCCCCAGCGGCCTACTCATCACCAACATCCTTGTTGTCAACAACCTGCGAGACATCGAAACAGATCGTGCCGCAGGCAAACGCACCCTGGCTGTTCGCCTGGGTGCAGGCTTCACACGCGCCCAGTACATTGCCTTGATGTGCCTAGCCTACCTAATCCCGATCGGGTTGGTCTTGATGGGCCAGCTTGAGCCGGGCGGGCTGCTGGCGCTGGCAACTGTGCCGCTGGCCTGCCAGGCCAGCGGCAGGCTGCTTTCCGTTACAGGGGCGGGACTCAACCCCGTGCTGGGCCAGACCGGTCTGGTCTCCCTGCTCTACAGTCTGTCCTTCTGGGCAGGCCTGGCGTTGTTTTAGGCGAACTTCCACGGGCAGACCTTTTTTTCCAGCCAATCAACCGTAAAGTATAAACCCAACCCCAACCAGCTCATGGCCAGCACCCCGGCATACATGGCCGGGTAGTTGAGCAATGTGCTGCCGTTGTAATAGATGTAATATCCCAGCCCGTAGCGGGTGGCGAATAATTCGGCTACATATAGTACGGCCACTGCCGTCCCGACCGATTGTCGCAGGGCCGTCAGGATGGCGGGCAGGCTGGCGGGCAGGTACACAAAAACGAACAACGCCCGCCGCCCGGCGCCAATGCTGCGCAGGCTCTGAATCAGTTGCGGGGCCAGCCCGGCCGCCTGGTCGCGGACCAAAACCAGGATTTGGAAGAACAGGATCAGGAAAATGATGACGATCTTGGCGGCATCGCCAATCCCCAAGAAGAGCAGCACCACCGGCACAAAGACTACCTTGGGCACCGGGTAGAGCAGGTAAATCAGTGGTGAGAAGATACGGTTTAACCGTTTTGACTGGCCAATGGCCAGCCCGGCCGGGACAGCCAGAAAGACCGAGATGAGCATGCCCGCGCTGACACGCCATAAACTGACAGCGGCGTGCAGCCATAGCTCTCCAAACAGTAATTCTTTTGCCAGCACCAACGTGACTTCCCAGGGGGAGGGCAGGATGGGTCGCGCCAGCAGTATGGAGGCTGCCTGCCACAGGACGGCCAGCGCCAGCCCGGCCAGGATGACATCACGCCGTTTCATGGCTTAACTCCGTACGGATGGCCTGGCACATGGCTTGGTAGATCGCACTAGCACGGAACCCCGGCTGGCCTGCGCCGGGATTTTCAAGCAGGCGGGGCTGGCGGTTGGGTGGCTGCCCCAGCAGCAGGATACGGCTGCCTACGGCCACGGCTTCTTCAATCGCGTGGGTGACCAACACCAGCGTCAGGTGGTGTTCGGCGCATAATTCGAGGGTCAGGCTTTGCAGGTCTTCGCGAGTCAGGGCGTCTAGCGAAGAAAAAGGTTCATCCATTAATAGCAGGTCTGGCTGCAGGATGAGCGTTCGGGCAATGGCTGTACGCTGGCGCTGCCCGCCGGATAGCTGGGCCGGGTATTGCCCAGCAACTGCAGCCAGGCCGAGGCGTTCCAGCCAGGAATTAACTGTCTGTACGGGAGACCAGCCCTCGGGGGTATGCCGTCCATCCTGCCCGTAGAAATGGCGCACTTTCAGGCCCAGGTCAACATTCTCGCGTACGCTGGCCCACGGTAGCAGGCCGTAATCCTGCAAGATTAACCCGGTTTGAGGACGTGGGCGCGTGAGGGGCTGGGAATCGACCATTACCTGTCCGTCGGTTGGCATTTGCAGCCCGGCCAGCAGCGTCAGCAGGGTGGTTTTGCCACAGCCGGAGGGGCCAAGCACGGCCCAGCGTTCGCCCCGCGAAGCATGCCAGCTGAACCCATCGAAAATGGGCGTCTGGCAGCCATGCCTGAAGGTGACGTTGCGAAGTGTGAACATGATTAAACCGGGAGGCTTAAGCCTCCCGGCCATTTATTAAGGCAGGTATTCGCCGGTGACCGAATCTATATAGCTGACAGACTCTTCGACCAGTCCTTTTTGCATGGCCCAAACCAACGCGTCGAGCCATTCGGCTTCACTGGGGATGCCAGCAGCGGGGAATGGCGGCACCTGGTAGGTTTCAAGCAGGGGCGGGGGAACCAGATTGGTTTCGCTGAGCAGACTGGCATACTCGCCGGGTTTGCTGTTGAGAAGGATGGTGGCTTCTTCGATGGCGGCCAGGAATCCGCGAATGGCCTGCGGGTTGGCGTCTATGACCTCCTTGCGGAAGCTAATGACGCTGAAGCCATACTGCGGGTATTGCGAGTCGTCCAGCACGATTACTGCGCCTTGCTGAACGGCCAGCCCGCCCAGCGGGTCAGGCAGCACACCTGCCTGCAGTTCGCCGGAGGCCAGCAGGGCCATACGGTCTGGGATTTTGGGGACGGCGACCGTCTTGATCTCGTGAGGTTGGAAACCCCGGGCTTGCAGCAGCCGTTCGGTGACATATTCGATGACTGTGCCCTGCGAAACACCAATTTCCACCCCTTTGAGTTGTTCAGGGCTGGTGATGCCACTTGTGCCGGAGGCCAGGATGAAGAAATGACCTGCCTGCGGGGCAGGCTGCAAAGCGTAGCGCACGATCTGGAGTTGGATGTTTTCCCGGTTGAAGAAGAAAGTGGAGATGGTCTCGTTAATCATGCCATCGGCTTGCCCGGCTGCCAGCAACTGGTCGCGCTCCGGCGCGGAAGAGACGGGGATGAATTCCACTTGTACGCCGTGTTTTTCAAACAGGCCTTCCTTCTGGGCCACATACATGGGCAGGGCGTCAATAATCGGCAGGATAGCAATTTTGAGCGTGGCCGGGCCTTGGGCCGGGCTGGCGCAGCCTGCCAGCAGCAGGGTTAACAGGCTAAAAAGGATTAATATTTTTTTCATGACTCTCTCCAGTTATGCCAGGATTGTTTTCTGGCAGAGATAGGAAGGAACGGGACAGGAAATAGGCTGCCAGCCAGGCTAGCAGGTTGAGCAACACAAAGTAAAGGATAATATGCCACAGCCCGCTGTTGAAGATGGGTGAGGGCGGCGGGTGCATGACATCCTCTGCCCCGGCGAAGGCTACCCGCAAGGTGACAAGGAAAATAATATTGGCCGCGGAGGTCAACCAGGGCTGGCCGATGATCCACAGCCCGGCTTGTAACAAAAGGCCGACCACGGCAAAGGTCAGTGCCAGCCTGAAGCGTGGCTCGGCCAGGAACAGGCCGTTCCAGTTGGCCTGCATGGCGAGCATGGAGAGCGGCAGGTAGCTGACCCAGAACAGGATGCCGGTGCGCCCGAGTGCCGCAGACCAGGCATGCAGCCAATCTTTGCGAATGGACGGCACAACCTGCCCGAGCAACCCCAGCCCGCCTGCAATGGCGGCGGCCAGCATGGTCACTTCGGCAGCAATCACCCAGGCGCCATGCAGGTATACCAGGCGCACGTTGGCACCGAGCGATTTTTCCTCGGGCCCAAACAGGGTGACCAGGATGATGACGGCAATCGCACTGAGAAAGGAGAAGAATGGGGAGAATTTGGGGCTCATTGGGCGAATTTTATCCCCGGCCCGGCAAGGGCAGAACCTGTAAATGTCATAACCTTGGGGCGATGTTCATCCTGATTCTTTATGCAAGCTTGGGGCGGCCTTCATAAAAACTTTACATTGCTTTGCTATCATCAGGGCAACAATTGGCAAAAAGGAGTAATAATGAACATTAACTGGAAATGGATCCTTGGGATTGCGTCGGGCTTGCTGGTACTTGCCCTGGTGGGCTATGGATTCTTTATGCTTGGCCAGCATGTCGGCGCGGACCTGATTCCCGATGGTTTTGCCGGGCGCGGGTTTGGCGGGCGTATGCCGATGCATGGCTTTGGTAGTCGAGGCTTTGATAGCGGGTTTATGCAGCGTGGTTTTGGCATGGCCCCGTTTGGCCTGGGCTTCATGTTGTTCGGCGGGCTGTTCCGCCTGTTGATTCCACTGGCGCTGCTGGGCCTGGTCGTCTGGTTTTCTTATTCACAGGGTAAAAAAGCGGGGATGAATATCCCGGCCCCGGCTGAACCGGCCGAGCCAAAGGCGTAGCCATTGCTCAAGATAGACACCCCCTTGCGGATCAAGCAGGGGGTGTTTTTGCTTTTAACCGGAAAAACCGTTCGCCGAAGAATTTCCAAAATAGCATCACCAGGATGACTGCCGCGGCCAGGCTGGCCCAGACCCCCGGGCTGAACTCCGCGCCGTATGCGCCCAGCGCCGCCAATACGCTCGAGGCGATGAACCTGCCGCACAGGTTGGCCAGCAGGAATTTACGTGCCGGGATGTCTGACAGCCCGGCCACATAGCACATCGCATCGTTGGGGAAGATTGGCAGGATCAGGCTGATGGTATAGAACAACACCCCCTGCCGGGCCGAAAAAGCCTGCCAGCGTTCAAGCAGGGCAGGCGCCACAAAACGGATTACCAGTGGCCTGCCAAAGCGGCGCGCCAGCCAGAAGGCCATTTGCCCGCCCAGCGCCAGGCCCAGCCAGCCGAGCAAGATGCCCATCCATAGGCCGTATAGGTAGCCAGCCGAGGCCATCAGGATGTGGCCGGGGATGAATGCCAGGAAGACCTGCAGGATGAGCAGCAATACCAGCACCAGCCAACCCCATGGCCCAGCAGCCTGCACAGCCTGGCGGATTTGCTCCGGGTCGCTGAAGAAGGCCCATGACCGGGAAAAAACCTCCCGGAAATGGTAGCCCGCTACGAGTGCGGCCAGCCCGAGGGCGATCCAGATCGGGGGGAGTCTCATTTGTTTCATGGAGTGTATAACACGTGGCAGGCGGGGATGTTCCTTTGCTTTAATCGGCCCCGGGATTAAGGGGAGTTAAGAAAAAGGCGTTTTTCGTAAGAACTCTGTATGAGATTTGGGCAGGGGCCTTGAACCTGGCCAAAATTAGCATAGAATTTGTCCAGGTTATCCGGAAAAAACCTTTACAAAATATAAACAAAATAAAACAAGGAGTATGGAAATGAAACGCTTTACTGGTTTGTTGTCTGTCCTGTTTGTCCTGTCACTTGTGTTGGCCGCCTGTGCTCCGGCTGCCACCGCGGAACCGACCCCCGCGCCGACAGCGGAGCCTACGCCCGAACCGACCCCCGAACCTGCCCCTGAGCTGGGCTCCATTGTGGACCTTGCTGTTGCTGATGGCCGCTTTACGACCCTAGTGGCTGCTCTGCAGGCTGCCGAACTGGTTGAGACGCTGAGCGGCGAAGGCCCCTTCACTGTTTTCGCCCCGACCGACGATGCGTTTGCCGCCCTGCCGGAAGGTACCCTCGAAACCCTGCTGCAGCCTGAGAGCAAGCAGGGCCTGACGGACATCCTGCTCTATCATGTGGTGTCTGGTAAGGTGATGGCTGCCGACGTGGTTGGCCTGACCAGCGCCACCACCGTGCTGGGTGAAGATGTAACTGTGCGCGTGGATATGGGCAACGTGTACATCAACGAGGCCCAGGTGATCATCACCGATATCGAGGCCAGCAATGGCGTCATCCATGTCATTGATGCTGTCATCCTGCCGCCCGCCGAAGAAGAAGCCGGGACGATTGTTGACATTGCCGTTGCAGATGAGCGCTTTACCACCCTGGTGGCTGCTGTGCAGGCTGCCGAACTGGTGGAAACCCTGAGCGGCGAAGGTCCCTTCACTGTATTTGCCCCGACGAACGATGCCTTCGCCGCCCTGCCGGAAGGTACGCTGGAAAGCCTGTTGCTGCCTGAGAACAAGCAGGCCCTGACAGATATCCTGCTCTACCACGTGGTGGCTGGCAAGGTAATGGCCGCCGATGTGGTTACCCTTTCACTGGCGACGACTGCGCTCGGCCAGGATGTAACCATCAGCGTGCGGGATGGCAAGGTCTTCCTGAACGACACTGTGGAAGTGATCATCACCGACCTCGAAGCTTCCAACGGCGTCATCCACGTCATTGATGCGGTGCTGCTGCGCGCCCAGTAAGATACGCTTTCCTTTCCTCCAGGGAAAAGTGAGAAAACCTGCCCCGGCAATTTTGCCGGGGCAGGCCTGTTTTATTTGACGACAATAATGAAGGTCAATACTTGTTCCGGCTCACCCGGTTCGTTGGAGGGCGGGTACAGGCCAAAGACCAGTTTGGCTTCCCCGGGCGTGCCGGCGCGGAAGGTCCACAGGTGCGTGCCGCCCGAGCCGACCAGCATTTCATCCGGTGGACTGGATGGCTGGTAGCTTTCTTCCAGTAGTTCGACGACTCCGTTTTCCGGCCCGCCGATCAGTTCCCAGGTGTAGCCGGTGGTCAGGTTCCCGGCAATTTCCACGCGGAACTGGCTGCCGGGGCTGGCGACGAACGGTTCGTTGGGTCGGGCAACTGGCAGGTCCGGGGCTGGGGTGGCGGCCGGGGTACAGGCCAGCAGCAGGGCTGGCAGCAGTAAAAGAAACAGGCGCTTTTTCACAGGAGAGTCCTTTCAGAGAAAATAAGCGGTGTGCGGGAATAGTGTTATTTTACCTGCAGGTGAGCTTGACAGAAAGTTCTTGTTTTGCTAAAATTTATATAGAAATTATTTCTATATAAAAGAGCAGCCATGCCACGTAAATACGATAAAACCAGGCGAAATGCAACTACTGAGGCCATTCGAAAACGCATATTGGAATCGACTATTCATTTGCATAGCAAAAAGGGAATTTTTGGCACTTCATGGAAGGATATTGCCCACCACGCCGATGTTTCACTGGCAACGGTATATAACTACTTTCCCTCCCTTGATGAACTTGTGCCTGCCTGTGGCGAATTAATGTATGCAATTGTTCAACCCCCCTCGCTGGATGATGCGAATGAAATTTTTGCCAATGCAGTAACCCTGGAAGATCGCATAGCGCGATTATTAAAAACCTTGTTCGACTTTTACGAGCGTGGTGAACCATACCTGGAAGTTGACCACCAGGAGCGCACATTGCCTGCTGTACAGGAGTGGGAAGCATATCTCAAATCACTGGTGGATGGTCTATCTCAAATTGCTTTCCAGCCCATTCAACCAGACAGGCGGACAGTGGAAGAAATTGGTGCATTGCTCGATGTTCCTGTATACCTTTCCTTTCGGCGCCGAGGCATGTCGCGGATAGAGATTGAACAAACCGTTTATAAATTGTTGTCGGTTTGGGTTGTCCGTCCATCAGAGTGATTGGCATACCTTTTTTAGTCCCACCCAAAGGAGGCGAAATGAGTACAAATTCAGCAAGCCAGGCTTTTGCATTAAACAATAAAGAGGGCGAGGCCCGTTGGTGGATGGGCAGCTTGGCAATCATCAAGGCGGCTGGTAACGATACCAGTGGACGATTCGCGCTTGTAGAAGTGATCGATCATGAAGGGGAGCAAGCACCTTTGCATGTTCATTACAACGAGGACGAGGCTTTCTGGGTATTGGAAGGTTCGCTAACTTTTGAAATAGGTGACAAGACGATTAAGGCCGGGCCCGGTTCTTTCCTTTTTGGGCCGAAAGGAATTCCCCATCGTTACCGTGTGGATAAAGGTCCATCGCGTATGCTCTTCATCCTTTCGCCAGCCGGTTTTGATGACTTTATCCTTGAGACCAGTGAACCAGCGGATTCTATTGCCCTGCCCCCAAAACCGGATACCCCGCCTTCCCCCGAAGAAATGGAAGCGCTCATGCCTGTCATCCAAAAATACGGCATGGATATTTTGGGGTAGTTCTACATCACCCGAGATAGAAGTCAGGGTCTCACTGTTTTGTGAGACCCTGACTTCTATTCTTCAACATCCTTACCAGCGCGGGCTGGTGATATTGGTGAAGTTACTATTACATAACCCTTGACTCTCCCCCTTGGGAAGATTGTATACTGACGGCATGAACCAACCCAGGAATCTGCTTTCCATTGGTACTTTTTCAGAGATGACCCGGCTTTCCATCAAGGCGCTGCGGCTGTACGACCAGTTGGACCTCATCCAGCCGTGCCATGTGGACAACCAGTCGGGCTACCGCTATTACGAAGCAGGTCAACTGCCTCGCGCGCGCATGATCCGGAACATGCGCGATATGGACATGCCGCTTGCCACCATTCGGCAGGTGCTGGTGGCACTGGATTCTTCACCGGTGCAAGCCGAAGCCTTGGTGTGGGAATACGCCTCCATGCGGGAGAGACAGGCCGTGCGGATTCAGGCACAGGTTCAGCAATTTATCCGAACCATTCAACTGGAGACAACCCCTATGACTATCGAAGTGGACGTAAAGGCCATTGCAGCGCAACAGATACTTAGCATTACCCGCCGTGTTAAGGTGAACAAGCTGGATGAAACCATCCAGCGATCGCTTGAAACACTCTATGCCCTGGCGGGGAACCGGAAGGCAGGCGCTCCTTTTGGCATCTTTCACGGTTCGATCAATGAGCAGGAGGACGGCCCGATTGAAATCTGCCTTCCGATTACTGAAGCCGTGCAGCCAAATGGCGAAGCACAGGTCAAGACCCTTGAAGGCGGGAATGCAGCCTCAGTAACCATGATCGGGGTGCAGTGTGATTTCCCTGCAATTCTCGGCGCTTACGACGCCGCCGCGGACTGGATTCAAAAGAACGGCTACCAGATGGCAGAACCGCCCCGCGAGGTCTGGCACAGCCCTCCCGGCGCGCAGGCAAAGATGGAGATCATCTGGTTGTTTAAATAAATAAGGGCCGGGGCAACAATATTGCTCCGGCCTTCTGCTGTTATTATCGCTTTAACGTCCTGTACTTCACCCGCGTCGGCTTAACATCCTTGCCATAGCGGGCTTTGTAATCTTCCTCGTAATCGCTCCAGTTGCCCATAAACAACCGCGCCTGAGAGTCGCCTTCAAAAGCCAGGATGTGCGTGCAGATGCGGTCGAGGAACCAGCGGTCGTGGCTGACAACCACGGCGCAACCGGCAAACTCCTCTAGCGCGCCTTCCAGCGCACGCAGTGTGTTTACGTCCAGATCGTTGGTCGGTTCGTCGAGCAGGATGACGTTGTTACCTTCCTTGAGCATCTTGGCCAGGTGAACGCGGTTGCGTTCGCCTCCCGAAAGCGTACCGACTTTCTTTTGCTGGTCTGCGCCCTGGAAGTTAAATGAAGAACAATAGCCGCGCGCGTTGACCTTGCGGTTGCCCAGTTCCAGTTGTTCCGCGCCGCCGGTGATCTCCTCGTAGACTGTCTTTTCCGGGTCGAGGCTGCGGTTCTGGTCGGCATAGCCCAGTTTTACGGTTTCGCCAATGCGGATGTCGCCGCTGTCGGGCTGCTCTTGCCCGGTAATCATCTTCAGCAGGGTGGTTTTGCCCGCGCCGTTGGGACCAACGATTCCCACGATGGAGCCGGGTTCAATGTTCGCGGAGAAGTTCTCCAGGATCAGGCGGTCGCCGTATGACTTGGTCAACCCGCTTAACTGGATGACAACCTCCCCGAGGCGCGGCCCCGGCGGGATGTAGATTTCCTGTTCGCCGCGGTACTGTTCCACTTCCTGCGAAAGCAATTTTTCATAGGCTGTTACGCGCGCCTGGCCCTTGGACTGGCGGGCCTTGGGCGACATGCGAATCCATTCCAGTTCGCGCTCAAGCGTTTTCTGACGTTTGGTTTCGGCTTTTTCTTCCTGGCGCAATTGCTCCTGTTTTTGCTCCAGCCAGGAGGAGTAATTGCCCTTCCAGGGGATGCCATAGCCGCGATCCAGTTCAAGAATCCAGCCTGCCACGTTGTCGAGGAAGTAGCGGTCGTGAGTCACGGCAATGACCGTGCCTTTGTATTGTTGCAGGTGATGTTCCAGCCAGGCGACGGATTCGGCATCCAGGTGGTTGGTCGGCTCGTCGAGCAGCAGGATGTCGGGTTCGGTCAGCAGCAACCGGGTGAGGGCCACGCGCCGTTTTTCGCCGCCGGAAAGCACCTTAATCGGCGTATCGCCCGGCGGGCAGCGTAGGGCCTCCATCGCCACGTCGAGGTGCGAATCCAGGTTCCAGGCGTCGTGTTTGTCCAGGTCATCCTGCAATTTGGCCTGTTCGGCAATCAGCGCGTCGAAGTCGGCATCCGGCTCGGCGAACTGCGCGTTGACTTCCTCGTAGCGGGCCAGCATGTCCACAATCGGCTGCACAGCCTCGCGGATGATTTCGATGACGGTTTTGCTTTCGTCCAGTTCCGGCTCCTGGGGCAGGTAGCCAACGGTGTAGCCTTTGCTCATTGCAATTTCGCCGACGTAATCGGTATCGACCCCGGCCATAATGCGCAGCAGGGTACTTTTGCCCGCGCCGTTCAGGCCGAGAACGCCGATCTTGGCGCCGTAGTAGAAACCGAGTGAAATATCGCGCAGCACCTGTTTGTTGGGCGGGTGGATGCGCCCGACGCGCATCATGGAGTAAATGACTTGTTTGGTATCGGTGGTCATAAGGCTTTCTGTCTCTGTTGGGGTAGACAGCGATTTTACCTTATTAATAATGTTCGGAAGTCCGGGCAGAATTGAAGTAATAGATTTATCTATACACGATTTCATCATAGCAGAATCTTGTTCAAACTTCTGCAAATACATGTAAAATTTTCTTATGGAGATTGACCTTCAAGTTCGTTTGGCATCATTCAATTGGCTTGCAGAGCAAATCAATTTGCTAGGTGATGTACTTCCAAGAAAGCTCCTTGAACAAGGTTTTGAGTTCCAAGGTCAACGAATTCCACTAGTAGCTCCTCAAGGGATTTTCAAGCCACAAATTTTAGATTTACCCCTTTCAATTACAACTGCACCAAAGGGCCCATATGATGATTATTTTGGTAAAGATAACTTTTTAATTTATCGTTATCGTGGTATTGATCCGAATCATCGTGACAATGTGGGGTTACGAAAAGTTTTTGAATTAAAACGTCCGCTTGTTTATTTGCACGGTATCGAGCCAGGAAAATATTTGGCGACTTATCCCGTTTATATTATTGAGGACAATCCAGGCAAGCTGGCATTTAAGATTGCAGTTGATGATGCTATTCCTGCTATTGAATATGCTGACTCCATCATCACTCGCCAAGTTGAAGAAATTTCAGATGCTCGACATGCTTATTTAACTTCAACTGTTAAGGTAAGGTTATACCAGCGTAGCTTCCGTGAAAAAGTCTTGAATGCTTACAAATCTCAGTGTACGCTTTGCCATTTGAAGCATAGAGAACTACTTGATGCAGCACACATCATTCCAGATAACATGCCAGAAGGTAAGTCCACCATTGAAAATGGTTTATCGCTTTGCAAATTACACCATGCAGCATATGACGCTTTTATTATTGGTATCACACCAGATTATGTAATTAAAGTCCGAGCAGATATCCTGGATGAAGAAGATGGACCTGTTTTACAGCATGGGCTAAAAGGCTTACACAATAAGAAGATTATTCTCCCTTCTTTACCAAAAAACTTCCCAAGTCGAGATGCGCTTGATTGGCGCTACAGAAAATTTAGTAGAGTAGTCTAAGTTAGCTGTAGTTGTTTCGTTTCTTAATTGTGGGGTTTTGTTTAGCCCAAACAAAAAATCCCCATGACGGGGATTTCAGTGAGCGTGCTGGGATTCGAACCCAGAACCAATGGCTTAAAAGGCCACTGCTCTGCCGTTGAGCTACACGCCCGGCCACTTGCGAGCGAGAATTTTATCACCAATTGCCCGGTTCGGCAAATCGCCATCACCTACCCGGGCCTGGTGGCTGACCGCTGAATGCTGACCACCGAACACGCCCATCCATGATAAGATTTTAATATCCCGAAAGGAACCGCCATGACTGAAGTTCCCTACGTCACCGAAGCCGATTTTGAAAAGGAAGTCTCCCAGGCCGAACTGCCCGTATTGGTGGATTTCACCGCTGCCTGGTGTGGCCCGTGCAAAATGGTTGACCCAATCGTCAAGCAACTGGCTGGGGAATGGGAAGGCCGCGTAAAAGTGGTCAAGATCGACGCCGACCAGAACCCCAACATCCTGATCCAGTACGGTGTGCTCGGCCTGCCCACCGTCATGCTGCTCAAAAAAGGCGCCCTGCTTGAGCGCGTCAGCGGCTACCAGCCCAAAGACAAACTGGTTGCCAAATTCTCCCCCCACCTGTAAACCATGAACGCAGCAACCCTCCGCGAACTGTGGCAGTACAACCTTTGGTCCAGCGCCCGCATCATCAAGGCCCTGCGTCAGGCCAGCCCGGAGCAATTCCTGGCGGCCAACAGTTCCAGCTATGGCAGCCTGCGCGGCACACTGGCGCATACCCTGCTGGCCGAAACCCTGTGGCGGCGGCGCATCCAGGGCGAGGACATGCCCGCCAGCCTGCCCAAACCGGAGAACTTCCCCACCCCGGCAGACTTCATCCGCGCCTGGGAGCAGGAGCAGGCCACATTTACGGCCTTCCTCAACAACCTGGATGATTCCGCGCTGCAAACGGTGCTGCACTACCGCACCATGAAAGGCGACCCGATGCAGCAGACCATCTGGCGCATCCTGGTGCACGTTATCAACCACGGCACGCAGCATCGCGCCGAAGCCGCCGTCATGCTGACCGATTTTGGCTACTCCCCCGGCGACGTGGATATGATCTTTTTCTTCCGCGAAAACCAACTGTCATAAAGCAATCCTTTCTCTACAATCTTAAGTCTAAAATCTAACTATGCCCCCCCAACAAAAACCCTTCGGCCTCTGGCCTTCCCACATCAGCCCGGCCATGCTGGGCAGCAAACTGCGCCTCGAAGATGCCCAGTTCGACCCGACCGGTGAAACCATTGTCTGGCTCGACGCCTTGAGCGGCAAGAGCAGTCTGTGGGCCAAAACCGGGCCAGACGCGCCGCGCGAACTCTCGGGTGGATTAAAAATCGGTGGCGGCGTGGGCTATGGCGGCGGCGATTTTGCGGTTGGCCCCGGCTTCGTAGTCTTTGCCAGCAAAGGACGCCTGTACCGCGTGGCGCTTTCCGGCGGGCTGCCGCGCCCGATCACCCCGGCCTTTGGTGACCTGGCTTCCCCGGCCGTTTCGCCGGATGGCAACTGGGTGCTGTTCGTCCATACCTATGAGCGCACCGATTGCCTGGCGCTGGTCGATTCGGACGGCCAGCACTGGCCGATCCAGCTCAGGCGTGGGGCCGATTTTTACATGCAGCCCACCTGGCACCCGGACAGTCAGCGCATCGCCTGGGTCGAGTGGAATCACCCACAGATGCCCTGGGATGGCACGCAGCTGTTCACCGGCCGCCTGCACGGCGACAAACTGGTGGATGTGAAACACATCCATGGGGATGCTGACACGCCGACTTTCCAGCCCGCCTTTTCGCCGGATGGCCGCAGCCTGGCGTTCCTGGCCAACGACGGGGAATGGGATACGCTCTACGCCCGGAGCCTTGATTCTGGCGAAAAGAAGGCCCTGCTCAAAGACGCCTCGCTGTTACCGCCCGCCTGGGGGCAGGGTATGCACGTCCTGGGCTGGCGAGGCAGCAAAATCGTGATCGTCAAAAACGACCGGGGCTGGCACTCGCTCCTTGAAGTGGATTCCGCTGCGGGGGAGCCTGTTTCCCTGCCTGTCGCGCCGTATAGCTCCCTGGGGCAGGTGTCTGTCTCCAGCCGGGGTGACATCTCTTTTATCGGCTCCTCTCCCAAAATTCCTGAACGGCTGGTGTTACTTGAAAATAACAGCCAGATCATTTTGCGCCGTTCGGACAGCGAAAGTATCGACCCGGCCCTGTTGCCCGAGCCGCAGGCCATTGAGTGGCCCGCGCCGGACGGCACAGTGGTGCACGGATTGTATTACGCGCCAAGCAACCCGGCCTTTACGGATAGGGGCCTGCCACCCGCACTGGTCAATATTCATGGCGGGCCGACCTCGGCGCGGGGCAGCGCCTTTAACCCGGCGGCGGCTTATTTTGCCTCGCGCGGCTATGGCTACCTTGAAGTGAATTATCGCGGCTCGACTGGCTTCGGGCGCAGTTATATGTTAAAGCTGCGCGGCCAGTGGGGCAAAGCGGATGTGGAAGATGCGGTGGGCGCGGCCGGGGCGCTGGCAGCGCTGGGCCTGGCCGACCCGAAACGGATGGTCATCATCGGCGGTTCGGCGGGCGGCTACACGGTGTTAAATGTGCTGGCGCATCACCCCGGTGTGTTCCGGGCGGGCGTAAACCTGTATGGCGTGGCTAACCTGTTCGATTTTATTATCGGCACGCACAAGTTCGAAGAACGCTATAACGATTCGCTGGTGGGCGTGCTGCCGCAAGACGCGGAGAAATTCAAGGCCTGGTCGCCGGTCTTCCATGCGGAAAAAATCCGTGACCCGATTGCGGTTTTCCAGGGCGCGGAGGACAAGGTTGTTCCGCCCGAGCATTCCGAGCAGATTGTGGCGGCCCTGCGCGCCAACAAAGTGACGCATGTCTATAAATTATATGAAGGGGAAGGGCATGGCTGGCGCAAGACCGAAACCATCGTGGATTATTATGAAACGCTGGAACGGTTCCTGCAAATGCATGTGCTGTTTTAATCGATCATAAAAGTGGCGGCCCAGCGGCCGCCACTTTTTGCTTAATAATTTGTTGTCCGGTCAATCAGCCCGAGTTCACGGGCGCGCCGGTCACAGTAGCGGAAGGCATAAATGGAAAGCACGCCAAAGAACAGTGACAATCCGGCCAGGATGCCCAGCAATTGCAGGTTGCCCAGCCCGGCCAGGGTCGGAAAGGCCTGCGCGACATCACCCACCAGGGCGCGTCGCAGCAATTCCAGCCAGTATGTGACAGGCATAAAGTAGCCAATCGGGCGAATCGCGGCAGGCAGGATGTCCAGCGGGAAGACGGCGCCGCTGAAGATATACAACGCGCTGGCGACCGCCTCGCCCACGAATCCCTCGTGGCGTACCAGCATCAGGGTGATGCCTGCCAGCAGCAGGCCAAGCATGGCCAGCATCACCACACCCAGCAGCAGGGAAATGAAGAACAATCCCCAGTCCACAGTTGCCAGGTTGACCGGTACCTTCAGGAACAGGATGCCCGCCGCCAGTGTGATAATCACTGCCATGGAGCCGGTCAGGAAGCGGCTGACCCCGCGCCCCAGCAGGTAAAACGGGATGTTGACCGGCGCGACATAGATGTATTTCAGGGTCTTGTAATGCTCACGGTCATCGATCACCGCCCACGAGACGCCTGTCATCACCGCGCCGACATAGATGTAAAACGCATTGCCGAGATAGATATACGGGAAGAGCGGGTCCTCAAAGCGCCCGCCGGTGATGATGCTGTACATGATCACCAGGATGCCCGCGCCGGAAAGCGGCTTGACAATGGAATACACTGCGAACAGGAATGGGTCGGCCCAGTTTGATTCAATCTGCCAGCCCAGCCAGGTGGCGGTTACAAAAGAACGGAGCGAGATATTTTTTGTCATATCCACGGTTTACCTGCGGCTTTCCGTAATGCGCCCCTCGCGGATGGCGAGTTTCTCGGTGTAATCGAGCAGGATCTTGGCCGCGCTGATGAAAACCACACTCAACCCGGCCAGGATGGCGATCTCTGTACCCACATCCAGGAAGCCGAGCAGCGCGCCGGACGGGAAGACTAACTGTCGCATGGCATCTAGTCCAATGGTCAGCGGCAGCAGCGAGGCCAGCGCCGACACCCAGAACGGGAAGGAGGTGATCGGGAAGTAAAAGCCCGAAACCAGGAAGATCGGTTCCTGGGCCAGGTTGGCCATGTGCCAGGCTTCGCGACCGAAGAGCAGGAAGACCGAAGCCAGCATCATACCCATGCCATACAGCGCCAGCATGGCCAGTATAAAGACGGCGAACAGTTGCACAAAACTGCTTACCTGGTATGTCACGCCGAACAACACTGTCCCGGCCAGCGTCACCACCAGCGCGCGCAGGGTGGTTGCCACCATGCCGCCTAGCGCCATGCCGAGCAGGATCGACATCATTGAGTTGGGCGCCATGATGTAAAGCGCCAGGTTGCCCTGCTCTTTTTCCCAGTACAACTGGCTCGACATGCTCCACAGGATGTTCATCCAGAAGGCGGTCATTGCGCCGCCCATAACCACAAAGCCAATGTATTCCTCCGGCGCACGCAGGGCGCGGTACACAAATACATATGCCACCATCGTGCCAATTGGCATCAGCACATCAAACAGCATCCACGAGGTTTCGCGCTGCTGGCCGATGATGCGCGGGTACGACCGGGCAATCACCGAGGCCAGGAACAGCCGCCAGCCGGTCAGTGGCGCAACTTTATTCAGCTTCCCCGCCATGTTCTTCCTCCTCCATCGAACGGCCCACCAGGTCCACAAAGACATCTTCCAGGGTCGCTTCACGCTTGCTGAGTTTGATGACGTTGACCTGCTTCTGGGCCAGCTGGTTGATGACGCCTCCCAAACCGGATTCGTCGGCCAGGTTGAGCGTCAGCCGCGCCCCGCTTTCGGACTCACCCACAGCCGCCTTCCGTACCGCCGGGAGTTTTTCCAGGCTGTTGGCGTCCAACCCATTGAGCGGACTGGTTTCAATTTCAAAAATGGCATCATGTTGCAGGTTGTGTTTCAGGGCGGCGGGCGAGTCGCAGGCCAGCACCTGCCCGCGGTTAATGATCGCCACGCGGTCACATAATTCATCTGCTTC
This sequence comes from Anaerolineales bacterium, assembly GCA_024710905.1. Classification (GTDB taxonomy): domain Bacteria; phylum Chloroflexota; class Anaerolineae; order Anaerolineales; family Villigracilaceae; genus JANJTV01. Next base: position 40,213 of record JANJTV010000009.1, read on the forward strand.
GGCCATGTAGTGGGTGGTCAGCAGCATGGTACGGCCTTCATCTTCGGCCAGCCATTCACGCACAATCCGGCGGACGTCGCGCGAAGCGCCTACATCCAGTCCCAAGGTTGGTTCATCGAGGAAAAGCACCTGCGGGTCAGTGATGAAACCACGCACAATGTTCATTTTCTGGCGCAGGCCTGTAGAAAGATCAGAGGATTTGGTATGGGCGCGGTCAGACAGGCCGATCTGTTCAAGGTAACTGTCTATGCGCCGGTAGGCTTCCTTGCCCGGTACACCGTAGAACTGGCTGAACATCCACAGGTTTTCGCGCACCGTCAGCAGGCCATAGCCGGAGGATTCGCCGCCAGAAACCATGTTGATGCGTGGGCGCACTTCCTGCGGCTGGTTAATCACGTCGTACCCGGCCACTTTGGCCCACCCGGAGCTTGGCGCCAGCAGGGTGGTCAGGATCTTAATCAATGTGGTTTTGCCTGCGCCGTTCGGCCCGAGCAAGCCGAACAACTCGCCACGCTTCACTTCCAGCGAGACATTTTGCAAGGCGATTAGTTCCTTGCGGACCTTTTCTTCCTTGCGGTTGCCGTGGATCTTATAGACACGACCCAGGTTTTCAGTTTGGATTGCATGATTTGTCATGGGATTCACCAATTGGGAGAAAAACGACCGGATTAACAGGAACATTTCATTTCTGTAATCGGTTTGTCGAACAATCGTAGGGCAATCGTAGGTTAAACGTCAAGTAGCAAATACTTCGACATGATAAATTAGGGGCGTAGATGATTTCTCTTCTCCTCCTTTTCAGTAGAGAGCCGGGGTCGGCGTCCCCGGCTCTCTGAATTTAATCCACATCGGTTATAATTTTTTTACCATTAAAATCGAACATTTATTCCATAATTATACACGGAGAGACCATGCCTGTAAATATTGTAATTGTTGGCCTGGGGCGCATTGGGGCATCCATTGGCCTGGCCCTGGCAAAATACCCCGAAAAAGTTGTGCGCATTGGCCATGACAAGTTACCCGAGGTGGTCCAGAAAGCCAAGAAACTCGGCGCGATTGACAAGATCGAGTACAACCTGCCAGATGCGGCCCGCGGGGCGGATGTGGTGCTCCTATGCCTGCCGATGGATCAAATTGAAGAGACCCTGCAGGTAATCCGGGAGGACCTGCGGGAAGATGTGGTTGTGATGGATACCTCCCCGGTCAAAGCGCCGGTGGTGGCCTGGTTCAAAAAGCATATTGCGCCGGGGCGTCACCTGGTCGGGCTGGTCCCGTCCATCAGCGCCCTGCACTTTGAAGATATTGGCTCTGGCGTTGGCGCGGCCAGCAACACACTTTTCTTAAAGACAACCATTGGCATTGTTTCCCCGCCCGGCACACCTGGCGCAGCCATTAAACTGGCCGCCGATCTGAGTGAAATGCTTGGCGCTGAACCGGTCTTTATGGATATGGGCGAAGCCGACAGCCTGATGACCGCCGTGCATATCCTGCCACAATTCCTGGCAGCCAGCCTGGTAAACACAACTGTGAACCAGCCAGGCTGGCCTGAAGGCCGCAAACTGGCCAGCCTGGCTTTTGCCAATGCCAGTCGTTTGCTTGTCCAGCAAGATGCGCCGGAGGCCCTGGCTGCCAGCGCGGTTGAAAATTCTGCCAATACCCTGCGCCTGCTTGACCTGGCGATTGCAGCCCTGCAATCCATGCGTGAGGCGGTTGCCCGCCGTGACAGCAAGCTATTGACTGAAAACGTGGAACAGGCCCGCCTCGGGCGTATCCACTGGGCAGATGAACGCCAGGCGGCGGATTGGGCCTCCGAACAACTCGGGAAGCAGGAAAAGCCCAAAGCCGGGGATTTTTGGCGCAGACTCTTTGGGGCTGGGACGGGCAGTGGGCGCAACTCCCGCCCGGGGTAGCCCACCGGACATGCCTTTCTTCTGCTACATCCTTGAGTGCGCGGATGGCACCTTTTATACCGGCTGGACGACCGATCCCCTCCGCCGCGAAAAACAGCACAATTCAGGCGCCGGAGCGCGTTACACCCGGACCCGGCGGCCGGTGAAGATGGTTTATGTCGAAGAACAGCCGGATAAGGTTGCGGCGATGAAACGCGAACGCGCCATAAAAAATATGGCGCGTGAACAAAAAAAGCGATTAATAAAGTAAGGGCGCACTTCTAAAGTGCGCCCTTACTTTTTATCTTAGTACTCCGGCATGGGCGGAGGCGCAGCCTTGTCCTTTTCGGGCACGTCGGTGATGAGCACCTCGGTGGTCAGGATCATGGCGGCGATGGAGGATGCGTTCTCAAGAGCTCCACGCACCACCTTGACCGGGTCAATGACACCGGCTTTGATCATGTCGGTCAGTTCACCGGTCATTACGTTGTAACCAATATTTTTGTTTTTCTTGGCAGCAGCTTCGCGGCGGACAGAGTCGATGATGACGGAGCCGTCCTGGCCGGCATTGGAGGCCAGCTTGCGGATGGGGGCTTCGAGACCCTTGCGGACGATGTTTACACCGACCTGGGCATCTTCGCTGTCCATCTTGACGTTTTCGAGGGCAACCAGGGCGTTGATCAGCGAGATTTCGCCGCCAGCCACAATGCCTTCTTCCACGGCGGCCCGGGCAGCCGAGAGGGCGTCTTCTACGCGGTGCTTCTTTTCTTTCAGTTCGGTTTCAGTGGCAGCACCCACGCGGATAATGGCCACGCCACCGGAGAGTTTGGCCAGGCGTTCCTGGAGCTTTTCGCGGTCGTAGTCGCTGGTGCTCTTGTCAATCTCAATACGAATCTGGTCTACACGGCCTTTGATGGCGGCGCCATCTCCCTTGCCGCCAATGATGGTGGTGTTGTCCTTGTCGGCGGAAACTTTCTCGGCGCGACCCAAGTCCTGGATGGTGACGGTTTCCAGCTTACGGCCAGTTTCTTCGGAGATTACGGTGCCACCGGTCAGGATGGCAATATCCTGCAGCATGGCCTTGCGGCGGTCGCCAAAGCCAGGGGCTTTGATGGCCAGCACGTTGAGCATGCCACGCAGCTTGTTCAGCACCAGGGTGGCCAGGGCTTCGCCGTCCACATCTTCGGCAATGATGACCAGTTCGCGCTTGCCGATCTGGACCAGTTTTTCGAGGATGGGCACAATATCCTGGGCAGCCGAAATCTTCTTCTCGTTGATCAGGATGTACGGCTCGCTGATCACGGCTTCCATGTGCTCGGAATCGGTGATGAAGTAGGGGCTGATGTAACCGCGGTCGAACTGCATGCCCTCAACATATTCGGTTTCGAATTGCAGGGATTTGCTTTCTTCAACGGTAATCACGCCGTCTTTGCCGACCTTGTCCATCACGTCGGCAATCAGCTGGCCGATTTCGGCGTCAGCAGCTGAGTTGGTCGCCACGGAAGCAATTTCTTCCTTGGTTTCGATGCGCACAGCCATCTTGCGCAGTTCGTCCACAACGACATCAGTCGCTTTTTCGATACCGCGCTTGAGCATCATCGGGTTAAACCCGGCGCCCAGCGCCTTCAGGCCTTCGCTCACAATGGCGTGGGCCAGCACGGTGCTGGTAGTGGTGCCGTCACCGGCAATGTCGTTGGTCTTCTGGGCCGCTTCCTTGAGCAGCTGAGCGCCCATGTTTTCAAACGGGTCTTCCAGTTCAATTTCCTTGGCAACCGAAACGCCATCATGGGTGATGGTCGGGGAGCCGAACTTGCGGTCAATTGCCACATTGCGGCCCTTCGGGCCCAGGGTGGTCGCCACAGCGTTGGCAACGACATCCATGCCGTTCTTCAGCTTGCGGCGGGCTTCTTCAGTAAATACGAGTTGCTTGGCAGCCATACGTCATTCCTCCAGTGAAAATTAACCTTCAATGATCCCGAGCAGGTCGGTTTCGCGCAGGATCAACAACTTCTTGCCGTCCAGCTTGAGTTCGGTGCCGGCATACTTGGCGAACAGAACCTTGTCGCCAACCTTCACGTCCATGGCGATGCGATCGCCGTCTTCGTCCCGTTCACCGGGACCAGCAGCCAGCACCATGCCCTGCTGGGGTTTTTCCTTGGCGGTGTCGGGCAGCACAATGCCGCTCGCGGTTACCTCGTCCTGCTCGATCGGCTCGACCACGACGCGGTTTCCAAGGGGTTTGATGGAAATAGCCATAGAAACGCCTCCTAAAAGAGTTGGGTTAATGAATTAAACAAGCTGACACATTTTTAGCACCCTAACCGTCAGAGTGCTAAAAATATCTTACCCGCCTTACAGGGGCACGTCAAGGGGCTTATAAAAATTCTTACGTTTTTCTGACAAAACCGGCTGGCTCCCCCGGGCCGGCTTCCATTATGGATGATTCGCTTCCTGGCTACGGGCCGGGCGTTGGTGTATAGGGGAGGATGGTTGGTGTGGCTTGTGGTACGCTGGCCGTAGTGGTACCCAGGGAAGCACAGATTGCCTCACCCGCCTGCACAATGCCCAGCACGGTTGGCTCGCTGGTGTAGCCGCCCGCCCGTACTTCACCAAAGACCTGCATCGCCTCGCTGCAATAATTCTGCTGCGGGCGGCTCAGGGCGGCCAACACAGAACCGTAAGTATAGTAATAGACCAGGGTGCTCTGGGTCAGTGGTAAGCCTTGCACAGCAAAGCCCTCCTGGCCGGGATTGCAACCGCCGCGCGCGTCACAGCTTTCTTCAGGTGTGCAGCCGCGCAGGGCGCATTTCAGGGCAGGGATGGCGCCTTCGTAGTTACGACTCTTGAAGTAAACAATGCCCAGCTGGCCGTAGACATCCGGGTTGGCGGGATTAAAGTCAATCGCCCGTTGCACGTTGCGGCTGGCGGCAAAGAACTCACCCATCTGTGAATAGGTCCGTGAAATGGAAAGGTACGGGATGGGGTCCTGTACGCCGATCTGTTCGTTGATGCGTACCGCCTTGGCAAAATATTCCAGGGCTGTTTCGTAATCCTGCAAGTGCCGGTAGATGGCCCCGGCGCGCAGGTACAGGAAAGTCAGGTTGGGGTTGATGGCAATGGCCCGGTCGTAGGCTTCAATGGCGGCGCGGTACTGCTGCTGCGACTCGAGTGAATAGGCATGGATGCGGTGAACATCCATCAGGCTGGGGTCGCGCTGTACAGCTTCCTGGGCATACTGGATACCCTGGGATAGTTTTTGCTGGTCGATCAATGTTTCCGCATAGTAAGCCAACGCCAAGGTATTGGTGTTATCGAGTTGCAGGGCGCGTACGGCTTCCTGCTCTGCCTGGGTCAGGAAGACTGCCGCCTCGGCAGCCGGAACATAATTTGAGTTCCAGTCCAGTACAAAGGCGCGGATGGCTGCCACCGTGGAACTATCCGGGGCCAGTTCGTTGGCGCGGTCTGCTGATTCCAGGGCTTCGGCCAGGCGGGCGACCCGCTCGGCATCGGTGGTTCTCAATGCGGAGGAATAGGCCTGGATGCGGGCCAGTTCTGCCCAGGCCAGGGCATTATTCGGGTCCAACGCCAGGCCGTCACGGTAGGCTTCAATGGCGGCATCCAGTTTCCCGGCGGCAAAATGAGCCTGCCCTTCCGCCTGGAAGGAGCCCGCCGTACGGGTGGGTGTTGGCGTAACCTGTAGTATCGGGGTAATGGCACCCGTGCGAACGCCGGAAATCATCCAGATGCCGAACAGGATGCCCAGGCAAATGAAGAACATGCGGTATATGTTGGATTCTGACCGCCGGGTAAATAAAGGGCGGCGCGGTGCAATATACATGGGTTAACTCTAGGGGGTGGAGGTCACTTCTGGTGTTTCGGTAACCGCTGCGGGGGTGGCCGTTGCGCTAGCGCTTTCAGCGCACAGGCGAATCCCTTCATTGGCATTAAAGACGGATATTTCATCCCCGGGGATGGTGGCCAGGATCTGTTGGAAGACAGGCAGGGCCTCACCGCAGCGCTGCAGGCGGACCAGTACCAGCCCATAGGTAAAGTAGTATTCGGCCACCCGGGGCGAGTTGACCACCAGCGGGAGCGGATCGATCTGTGTGCCGTCTTCCAAGGTGCCGCCCTGTACGGCATAGGCCAGTTGGGTGACAGCCTCAGGCCACTTAAAGTTGCGGTAGAGCATGACACCGTAGTTGCCTCGCAGGGCGGCGTCTGTGGGAACATCTTGAATGGCTTGTTCGGCATACTGTTCGGCCTTGGCATATTCGCCGATGCCGGCATAGATGCGTGAAATAATCAGGTCGGGAATCGGGTCGCTCGGGTTGAGCGCGTTGGCACGGGTCAGCGATTCAACGGCTTTGTCATTTACCCCCAGGGCGCGGTAGTTGCGGCCCAGCGCCAGGTGGATGTCTGCAATGTTGTTGTTGATGGCATTGGCGGCTTCCAGTTCGCGGATGGCTTCGTCGTAGTTGCCGGTCACTTCAAGCACATAGCCGCGTGCGAGGTGTGATTCGATCGCGCCGGGTGCCAGGCTGACGGCTATCCGGGATGATTCTGCGGCGCGGTCAATTGCATCCAACGCGCCGGTACCATTGATATATTGATCGGCCAGCAATTCTGCATAATAAGCATGCGCCAGGGCGTTGTTGGGGTCCAGTTCCAGCGCGCGCCGCAGCGAGGCCTCGGCTTGCAGGAAGTCTCCCTGGGCAAGCAAGGCCCAGCCACGTACGGCATGCGCCATGGAGCTGTTGGGGTTGAGCAGCAGGGCGTTTTCGGCGCTCACCTGGGCCTGGTCAAACTGCCCGGCAAAGACCTGCACCCTGGACAGCGTAATGTAAATGGACGCATCGTCCGGGCGGGCGCGCACTGCCTGGGAATACGCGTCAATGGCCGCTTGCAGTTTGCCATCCCGGTAGAGTTCGTCGCCTTCGGTAACCAGTGACTCCGGGTTACGAGTGGGGGTGCCGGTTGGCACAAAGGGCGGTGGGATGGTCGGGACAATCACCTGGTTGAAATAAACGGCAATCGAAACCAGCATGACCAATACGCCGATCCGGAACCAATTAATCGGCTTGCGCCGCTTTTGCATACTCCATTTGCTTCCTCTTAAGTACATGGAATCATCTTATCATCCCCGTTTGATAGGCGTCAAGCATGGGCAGGCGGCTCTAACAGTATTCTAAAGACAAATCCCCGCTTGCCTTTGGCCCGCCTTGCAGATAGAATGAAATCATGCGCTTCGATATCTTCAGCCTGCTGCCCGAAACCTTGTTGCCATACCTGAATGCCAGCATCCTGCTGAGGGCCTCACAGCGCGGGTTAATTGATGTGCACCTGCACAACATCCGCGATTACACCCACGACAAACATCACACCACCGATGATATGCCCTACGGCGGCGGGGGCGGCATGGTGATGAAACCAGAACCGGTTTTTGAAGCCGTCGAAAGCGTGCTGGGTAAACCGCCCGCCTGCCCGGTCATCCTGCTTACGCCGCAGGGACGGGTATTTAACCAAAAGATTGCCTCCGAGCTGGCTGCCGCCGGGCAGGTTGCACTGGTCTCTGGCCGTTACGAAGGCGTGGATGAGCGCATCCGCCAGCACCTGGTGACGGATGAAATATCCATTGGCGATTTCGTGCTGACCGGCGGCGAATTGCCCGCCCTGATGCTGATCGATGCCGTTTCGCGGCTGGTGCCGGGTGTACTTGGTGACCCGACCGGCGCGGAAGATGACTCGCACGCCAGCGGCCTGCTAGAATATCCGCACTACACCCGCCCGCCGGAATTCCGCGGTTGGGCCGTGCCACCGGTTTTATTGACCGGCGATCATGGCAAGATTGACCAGTGGCGGCGCGAACAATCGCTGCGACGCACCCTCGCCCGCCGTCCCGACATGCTGGAACGAGCCGGGCTTTCAGACGCCGACCGAAAATTGCTCGAAAGGATTAAGAAAGAGGAAGGATGATGATTCTAGCTCGTCTTTCTTTTCTTTTTAACAGTTTCCCACCCATTTCCCTCCCAAAGGAGAAAATCCATGCAAAAGTTTAATTACGGCAAGATCTTCCTGCTCGGCTTTGGTTTTTTTGGTGTGAGTGTCATCTGGGGTGTCTATAACGCTTTCGTGCCTATTTTCCTTGCCCAGAAATTTAACCTGGAACCGGCCCTAATCGGCTTCTTCATGACGCTGGATAACATCGCTGCCCTGTTCATCCAACCGCCGGTGGGCGCCTGGTCAGACCGGTTGCGCACTCCCATCGGGCGGCGTATGCCCTTCATATTAATCGGCGCGCCAGTAGGGGCGCTGGCTTTTGGCCTGATCCCCCTGGCTGCCGTCCTGCCGCTCTTTGTAGCCTGCACCAGCACCCTGCTGCTCAGCATGGCGCTCTGGCGCACCCCGGTGGTGGCCCTGATGCCCGACATCACCCCCTCGCACCTGCGTTCGCAGGCCAATGGCATCATCAACTTCATGGGCGGCATCGGCGCTATTATTGCCTTCCTGGTGGGCAGCCAGCTTTATAAAGCAAATCCGGCTTTCCCCTTCTGGACCGGTTCGGCGCTGGTCATTCTCTCGGCCATCCTGGTCTTCATCTTTATCAAGGAACCCAAAGAATATGAAACCAGCGAGGCGCAGCCGGATATGCTTGAAAGCCTGCGTGCCCTGTTGTCGGATAAAGAAAAAAGCCCCATCCGCCTGTTCCTGGCAATTTTCTTCTGGTTCGTGGGTTATAACGCCATCGAAGCCTTTTTCACCCTGTATGCCATCAACCAGCTTGGCCTGCCGGAGGCCGACGGTGCGCGCCTGCTCGGGCATCTCTCACTCATTTTCGTACTGTTCGCCCTCCCGGCGGGTTTAATCGGCGCCCGGCTTGGGCGGAAGGCCACGATTGGGCTGGGGGTTACGGTGCTCGGGAGCATGATCCTGGCACTTTATATGATTCCCGCCGCCACCCTGACGACAGTGCTGGCCAAAGCCCCGGTGCTGGGCGACATCCTGATCATCAGCATTTTCCTGATGGTGTGCGGCGCCGCCTGGGCGCTGATTAACATCAACTCACTGCCGATGGTGGTAGACCTGGTGGATAACGCCCGCATTGGCACCTACACCGGGTTGTATTACCTGTTCTCGACTCTGGCAGCAATTGCCGGGCCAAACCTGAACGGCTGGGTCATCCAGTTGTCTGGCAATAACTACAACAACATCATGCTGGTCGCCCCGCTCTTCATGGCCGCCGCGCTGGTGATGATGTTGGGCGTAAAACGCGGCGAAGCCAAAACCGCCTAGTTCGACAATGCAACTCAACAGGCCTGTGCTGCACAACTTGCTGGCGATCCTGCTGCTGGCTTTGCTGGCGCAGGCCTGTTCACTTAATCAGCCTGATTGCCGCAACGAGCAGGTCTTTTGTGTAGGCTTTGTCAGTGACGCTGCCGGGTTAAAAGACGCCGGGCTGAACCAGTCGACCTGGGCAGCGATTCAACAACTGGCCGGGACGCACGGCTTCCGGGCGCAGGTCATCGAAACGGCCGACAGCCGCGAATATGGTAAAAATGTGGATTTTTTCCTGGCGGCCGGGGTGGACGTGTTGGTGACGGGTGGGTTCGGGCTGGGGGAAGTAACCCTTGAGCGCGCACTGGCTCACCCGGAAGTAATCTTCGTTGGCCTGAGCCAGTCCTACACTGACGAAGAGTCTCCCCGCCTGCCGCCTAACCTGGCCTGGGTGACCTTCCCTGAAGACCAGGCCGGTTTCCTGGCCGGGGCATTGGCTGCCTCCTTCACCGAGACGGGGCGGGTGGCGGCTGTTTTGCCCAACGAAGCCATTCTTTCTGTTAATTGGTATGGGCAGGGGTTTTGCAATGGCGTACGGCACATGCTGGCCGGGGTTAATTGCTCGCTTCGCTACAACAATAATTCCAGTTTTGATGGTTCGTTCACCGACCCATTCTGGGGCGAAGACTCGGCTTCAGGGTTGGTATCCGATGGAGCAGATGTATTGATGGCGTACGGCGGTACCACTGGTCAGGCCGCCCTGCGAGCTGCCGCACGGGAAAACATCCTGCTGGTGGGGCTCGACCAGGACCTGGCGCAATGGATGCCGGATATTCGCCACCGGTTGTTGGGCAGTATTGTTCCGGACCCCGACCAGGCGCTTGAGGAGATTCTTTTGGCGGGTATGCATGCTGAATTCACGCCGGGCGAACAGGTGGCCGGGTTCCGCATTCAGTTTAGCGGGCAGTTGGAGGTCTCGGCCTATTTGCAGGAACAGCTGGAGATTATCCGCCTGCAACTGGAGAACGGGGGTTTATCCACTGGCGTACAAAAAGAAGAGCCACAGCCCGACGGCGGGGATACGTTTTAGCAGAGTAGGGTACAATTTTCAGGCCTACTTTTTTCTGAAAGGAAAACCTCGTATGACCAACCTTGCATTTGGAAAATGCGTCGCCTGTCGTGGTGGCGAACCCACCCTGACCGAAGCTGAGATTGCCGAACTGCACCCGCAGGTGCCAGGCTGGCAGGTGAAAGAAGTGGACGGCATCCATCGACTGGAGCGCGTCTTCAAACTGAAGAACTTTGTTGAAGCCATCGCGTTCACTAACAAAATTGGTGTCATCTCTGAAGAAGAAGACCATCATCCGCTCATCATCACCGAGTGGGGGCGCGTCACCGTGCAGTGGTGGTCACACAAGATTCGTGGCCTGCATAATAATGACTTCATTATGGCGGCCAAGACAGACCAATTGTATGGCGGTTAATTAAATAAAGGCCGGGTGGTCTGCAAACCACCCGGCCTTTTATCTTTTTTGCAGCGGCGTACAGGCTGTGCGTCGCTTTTATATATTAATTTCGCTCAGAGATGGGTTTCAGGTACGAATCGAGTAGCGCGTCCATTTCATCTACTGATTCACACACGAACAGCATCGGGTTGAAGGCATACACCGTCTTCGGGATGCGCGCAATCGTCTCAATATCGAACGGTGCAATAATCACCTCGCCGCCGAACATGCCTTCCTGCTTGATACCCAGACTCTGGTAGAGCGAAAGCACTACATTCCAGCCCTGGTCTGCGGAGGACATCTGCCCCTTCTGGTGCAAGGCGTTCACCCCGTCAATGATGCGGTGCAGGTTGGTTTTGCTGGCTTCAAAATGTGCTTTCAACTGCGGGAAGACCGGGCGACTGAAGTCGATCACATTATCGCGGCCCAGGCGGTAAAACTCCATGATCGTGCGCGTCAATTCCTTGCGGCCGGAGATGATCCCCGCGCCGAAGACCTTAAAGCGGTTGTCCTGTACCAGCAGGCCAAATTCCGTGCTGTACCAGGCCAGGCGCTTAATCACTTCCCTTTCATCCTGCGTGGCCTTCATATAAGCAGGGGCAAATTTGTCTTCAATGTCGGCGTAAAATTTTTGCGTCAGGAAGGGCAGGTGGCCGAAAATATCATGGAACATATCCGGCTCGGGTGTAAATTCCATCTGGTCGCGGGTGCGCAGGTAATCCGTGATCAGGAAGATGCGCTGGGCAAACTTCTTGTACCAGTCATCGGCCAGGGTATAGCGTACGACCGTCCGCTCAATGCGCCAACCCGTGCGCGAGGTGATTTGCTGGTTCAGGTGGGCAACGGTGGGGATGTATTTTGGGTCCAACTGTAACATTTCCAGGCCGCGCAGGTATTCGGCGCACAGGTGCTCCATCAGGTAAGGCTGGTGGATGCCTGCGAACAGGTCGGCCCAGATGGCATGTTGTTCACTGCTAAAGCTGATCTCCTGGTTTTCAGCAGAATACTCTTGGGATGGGTCTATGTTTTGTGCAGCGATATCACCAGTATAAGTAGGAGGTTTTTGATTAACGGCCATTTTTTTTCCTTTCGTGGGTTGGGATTTCAGGCGTTCTCAAACAGAGCGGTGGTATCTGCAATGCGCACTGGCATCATATCACCTGCAAAATCGGGCGTCAAGAATGCCACCAATCCGGCCAAAACGCTCCTCTTTGGGCGGTGATAAAATCAAAATATGGAGATGACCCTGGACGGCAAGACCATCCTTGTCACCGGCGCGGCGCGGCGGGTGGGACGTATGTTGGCGTTGGCCTGTGCGCAGGCTGGTGCGGATGTTGTCCTGCATTATGGTAACTCCGGGCCGGAGGCCGCTTCCGTACAAAAAGAGATTCGGGCGGTCGGGCGCCAGGCCTGGCTCCTGCCCTCAGACCTCTCCAACCCTGAAAGCGCTTCCTCCTTAATCCAACAGACGCGGCAATTTTCCCCCATCCTGCATGGATTGGTGAACAGCGCCGCCATTTTTGAGCCGTTAACTTTCCAGGCTACCACCCTGCAAGCGTGGGAGAGTCACCTGTCCATCAACCTAACGGCCCCGTTCTTGCTCAGCCAGGCCTTTGCCACGCAGCTGCCCGAAGGCGAAACCGGACGCATTGTCAACATCCTGGACTGGCGCGCCCTGCGTCCCGGCACCGATCACTTCCCATACACCATTAGCAAAGCTGCCCTGGCGGCCATGACAAAATCGCTGGCCGCTGCGCTGGCCCCACGTATCAAGGTTAACGGGTTGGCGCTGGGGGCCATCCTGCCGCCTGCCGATGACCCCTCTGCCGAGGAAAGGGTCATCCGGCAGGTTCCTGCAGGTCGCTGGGCCGGGGCAGGAGAAGTGGAACAGGCGCTGTTGTTTCTACTCGCCGGCCCGGCCTATATAACGGGTGAAATTATTCATATCGATGGCGGCAGGCACCTGGTGTAGCCGCAAGGAGAGCGCCTTGGACAAAACTTTTATCAAAGACCTGCTGGTGCGCGGCATCATTGGCATCCGTGACTGGGAACGTCAGAAGACGCAGGACATCCTCATTAATATTACTGTCTTCAGCGACATGCGCCAGGCCGCCGAAACAGATGACATTGCTTATTGCGTAGACTACAGCGCCCTGACGAAACTTGTGCAGGCGCATGCCGAGACAGCCGCCCGCCTGACGGTGGAAGCCCTGGCGCAAGACCTGGCCGGCATCTGCCTGGCGCAAAATGGGGTACAGAAGGTGATTGTGCGGGTTGAAAAACCTGGCGCGGTGCGTTTTGCTAAATCGGTTGGCGTGGAGATCGAACGAAGTAAAAATGACTGATCTGCATCGCGCAACCCTCAGTCTTGGTTCCAATATCCATGCTGAAACCAATCTGCCAGCAGCCATGCGCTTGCTCAGTCAGGCCGGGGAGGTGCTGGTTGTTTCCAGCGTCTGGGAATCTGAGTCGGTCGGGTTTGATGGGCCGAATTTCCTGAACGCCTGTGCAATGGTCTCAACAAACCTCCAGCCCGTTCAGTTTAAGGAGGAGATCATCCGCCCGATAGAAGCCAGCCTGGGTCGGGTACGCAATCTCGAGAAGAACGCTCCGCGCACGATTGATATAGACCTGTTGCTGATCAATGACCAGCCATTGAACACAGATTTTTGGGCTTATGCTTTTGTGGTCGTGCCGTTGGCTGAACTCCTTCCGGATTTTATTCACCCAGTGCAGCGTCAACCACTTTCGCAAGTTGCCCGTCAGCTTCGCCAGCAGGTCTGGATCACTCCCCGGAGTGATGTCACATTGTTGTGAAACCATTTTTTAAGGATAGTGTCTAAACAAACGGGCTTGCAGATTCGCACCATCGGCACTATACTTATTTCCCGATGTGGGTGTACAAAGTTACAGGTAACGCCACTGTAAAAAGAATCACCCAGTTAAACCTTTACCCCTTTTCGAGGAGAAAAGAAATGAAAAAGATCTACACTCTGCTCGCCGCGCTGATGGTTGCAGCCATGCTGCTGGCCGCCTGCGCCCCCGCTGCCCCGGCCACCGAAGAAGCTCCTGCTTCCTCCGAAGCCGCTTCCTCCGAAGCCGCTTCCTCCGAAGTTGCTTCCTCTGAAGCCCCGGCTGTTGCCTTCAAGGTTGGTCAGGTGACCGACCTGGGCGGTATCGATGATGACTCCTTTAACGCCACTGCCTACAAGGGCATTGAAGAAGCCATGGCCGACTTTGGCATCGAAGGCAAGTACCTGGAATCCCAGGGCCAGTCTGACTATGCCAAGAACATCCAGCAGTTCCTGGATGAGGACACCGACCTGATCGTGACCGTCGGCTTCCTGCTCGGTGTTGACACTGCCACGTTTGCCAAGGCCAACCCCGAAACTATGTTCGCCATCGTGGACTACTCCTACCCGGACTGCTTCGGTGATGCCGTTGAAGGTACCAGCTGTGGTTCCGCCACCGAACTGCCCAATGTTATGGGCCTGACCTTCCAGACCGACGAAGCTGGTTTCCTGGCTGGCTATGCTGCCGCTGCCAGCACCCAGACCGGCAAGGTTGCCACCTTCGGTGGTATCAACATCCCGCCCGTCACCATCTTCATGCGCGGTTTTGAAGCCGGTGTGATGTATTACAATGCCCAGAAGGGCACCAACGTGGAAGTGCTCGGTTGGAACAGCGCTGCTGCTGATGGCGCCTTCACCGGCAACTTCGAGTCCCTCGATGACGGCCGTTCCTTCGCTGAATCCTTTGTTCAGGAAGGCGCTGACATCATCATGCCCGTGGCTGGCCCGGTTGGTATTGGCTCCGTTGCTTACTGCTTCGAAACCAGCGCCTGCAAGGTCATTGGTGTGGACTCTGACTGGGCCCTGCTCGCTGGCGAGCAGTCCAGTGTCATCCTGACCTCCGTGCTGAAGAACATCAATGTGGCCGTGTACGATACGATTGAATCTGCGGTCAATGGTGAATTTGCCGGTGGCGTCTATCTCGGCACCATCGCCAATGGCGGCGTTGGCCTGGCTGAGGTTGCTGGCGCTTCTGACGAACTGAATGCCGAACTCGAAGCCATCGCTGCTGCGATTGCCGACGGTTCCCTGACCGTCAGCGGCGTGCTGGGCGAATAATTCGTTCAGTGCAGTCAACTTGTAACACCCGAATGTCGGGGCTGGTAACAGCCCCGACATTCTTTTTTTTTATTCCTAAAATGTCATACAACCTGGCGATTTGTAGGATAAAATATCGGTATTGTGTCGATTGTGTAAAATGTTGCAAGTTTCTTTCTGGAAAGACATATCAAGGTTGCTCACTGTTACAGGAGAACATCCCCGATGACCAAGGTTCTGGAACTGCAAGACATTACGAAACGGTTCCCCGGTGTGCTGGCAAACGACCATATAAGTATTGATCTCAACGAGGGTGAGATTCACTGCCTGCTGGGTGAAAATGGCGCAGGGAAAACCACCTTGATGAACATCCTGTATGGCTTGTACAAACCGGATGAGGGCAAGATCACTGTTCGCGGTAATGTGGCGGAAATTCATGGCCCGAATGATGCCATTGCGCGCGGCATTGGTATGGTACACCAGCATTTTATGCTCATCCCGGTAATGACTGTGACTGAGAATGTCATGTTGGGGGTGGAACCGACCAAAAATGGTGTTTTCCTCGATAAAGAGAAAGTCGCCGGACGCATCCGTGAAATTTCGGCCCAGTATGGCCTGGATGTTGACCCGGATGCTTACATTAAGGATTTACCCGTTGGCATCCAGCAGCGGGTTGAAATTGTTAAGGTGTTGTACCGCAATGCCGATATCCTGATCCTGGATGAACCGACCGCTGTGCTGACCCCGCAGGAAGTAGAAGGCTTGTTTAAGATCATCCATACCTTGGTGGCAGATGGCAAGTCGATTATTTTCATTACACATAAATTAAAAGAAGTCATGGCCCTGGCGAACCGCATTACCGTATTGCGCGGCGGGCGGGTGGTGGGCAGTGCCATCCCGAGCGAGGTTTCCCCGAAAAAATTGGCAGCCTTGATGGTTGGCCGTGAAGTATTGCTGACTGCTGAAAAAGAGCCTGCTCAGCCGCAAGGTATGACCCTGCAGGTCAAAGACCTTTTTGTCGAAGATGAACGTCATAACCTGGCGGTGCAGGGGGTTTCCTTTGATGTGCGGGCCGGGGAAGTGCTGGGTGTTGCCGGGGTGCAAGGCAACGGCCAGACCGAATTGGTCTATGCCCTGACTGGTCTGTTGCCAGCCAGCGAAGGTGAAATGATCTTAAACGGGAACAACATCCGGCGGGCCAGCCCGAGGCGTATCCTCGAAAGTGGCGTGGCTCATGTCCCTGAAGATCGCCAGCGGCATGGGCTGGTGCTTTCATTCCCTATTCATGACAATATGATCCTGTGCACGTACTACCAGGAGCCGTTTGCCAGGGGGGTGGTGATGCAGGAGCAG